>JANQFQ010000142.1 GCA_028277765.1 Desulfobacterales bacterium | reverse complement strand
CGGGTTACGAACCCACCCCTACACAATTTTTTTTATTTAATTCCTCAACCCATCGTTTATTTTTATTCCGTTGCTCATTCTGCATTGTTTCGAACATTTGAATTTCGGTCATTCGAATTTGTTTCGGCCAGATTTTATAATTTGGCGTGCTTCGGATTTCGGATTTCCTTATTTCAAAGGAGGTATTCCCTAAACAAATAAACAACCGGTGCAGCAAAAAGCAATGCATCAATCCGGTCAAGCATGCCGCCGTGACCGGGGAGTAATGTGCCTGAATCTTTGACTCCGCTTCTCCTTTTTAACATGGATTCAAACAGGTCCCCTGCCTGACCAGCTGCTCCTGTACACAAAAATAATGGGATACTGATCACCCATGAGAGTTCCGGCAGCAAATAATACTGAAGGATCGATCCACCCAGAATACCCGCAATAATCCCGCCGATTGAACCTTCAATAGTTTTTCCGGGGCTCACTGAAGGGCAAAGCTTGTTTTTCCCAATAAACGTTCCAGTGTAAAACGCGCCTGTATCATTGGCAAAAACAACCACAAGAATCAAAAAAAACCAGTCACATCCCTGGGGATGGTTTCTCAATAATAGCAAAAAAGCGATAAGCAGGGGGACATATAAAAGGCCGGTGATCTGCTTATGAAGCATGCCGGCAACCCCCTGGTCAGCTTTAAACCATGTGATTGAAACCATGCCTGAAATCAGGAAGTTAAATGTGATACTGGCAGCAATAATGTCAAAAGACAATACATACGCGCCCCAGATAATTGCCAGGCCTGACACATATCCGATGATCCTGATTCCACCTGCTGCCTGGGGAGAACCGTTAAAAACAATATGATAATACTCACGCAACGATATCAGGGCCACAGCCCCAAGAAACAGCGCCATACCTGCTGTTCCGCCCTTTAATACTAAAAGGATTAGCAGGGGTATGCCGATGATTGCTGTTAGGATACGCTTTAAGTGCAACTTCTCTCTCTTACCAAATAACTTTTAATATATTCGAAACAATATCTCGTTTAATTAAAAAGAGACACCATACAAAAAATCCGAAATCCGAATATCGAAATCCGAAACAAATTCAAAAAACAAATGACCAAATGTCTAAAACAAAGGCTCAAAACAAGATGTTGAAGAACTACATATTGAACCATTTTAGAACATTAAACTATATATAATGTGACGAAAAATCATTGATATTAACTCATTATTCACTTTTACGTAAAATTGCACCGAAAATGTTTGTGAGTTCTTTTGCTTCTTGTATTAAAGATAACCTTGTTTTATCAATATAATTTTCTTTTCCTGTATCCAGCAGGTTCAGCCAAAAACTGCTTTCTTTGGCTTCTTTTCTGCATATTTTGATCCTCATCAAAAAATCTTTTTTACTAAGCGCCTCATTCGCCTCAATATAGTTTGCACCAACTGAACCGGATGATTTTACGACCTGTTTTCCGTCTTCAACATTAGAAATTGTTTTATTTATTTTTTTTACAAGATCCCTTACATTTTTAGCAAATGCGGCAGTACGGTCCTCAAGGTCATATTTTATTGTTTCTTTTGACATCTTGTCTTTTCCTCCATTCACTTCCCTGTTTAGCTTGTTGCCATGTTTTGATCATTTGTATTTTGGTCATTTGAATTTGTTTCGGATTTCGATATTCGGATTTCGGATTTTACTCTTTTTTAACCTTCCCATATCGTCTATCCCGATTCTGAAATTCTTTCAAAATAGATATGTACTCTTCTTCCGTAAAGTCAGGCCATAATGTGTTTGTAATATATATCTCAGCATAGGCAATCTGCCATAGGAGAAAATTGCTGATCCGCATCTCCCCGCTTGTCCTGATAAGGAGATCAGGATCAGGCATGCCTTTCGTGTAAAGATGATTGGACACGGTCTCTTCTGTTATTGTCGCTGAATCCATATCACCGGTTTTTACTTTTTCAGCAATCTGCCTGGTCATATCCGTGATTTCCGTCCTTGATCCGTAGCTGAGTGCAAGGTTAAGAAGCATTCCGTCATTCTGTTCTGTCACTTGCATTGTCTCCTCAAGCTGGTGTCTTGCATCATCAGGGAGGCGGCTGGTCTGACCGATGGTCGTGAGACGGATATTGTTATCCATCATCTCTTTAAGCTCTGTTTTTAAAAATTTTTTAAGGATGGTCATCAGAGCGGCAATCTCAAGTTTTGACCGCTGCCAGTTTTCAGTTGAAAACGCATACAGGGTTAGCACGGAGATACCGAGCCGGCGGCTGGCCCGTGTAATGGTACGGACGGTGTCAACCCCTTTTTCATGCCCCATTGTACGATTGAACAGCCGTTTTTTTGCCCACCGCCCATTACCGTCCATGATAATGGCGACATGGGAAGGCATTATTGATGGATCAAGTTCCTGAGAGGTCGGATCTTCGGCACTAGAATTCAAGGATTTCCTTTTCTTTTTCCTTATAGATTTCATCAACCTGCTTTACATAATCATCCGTAATCTTCTGGACCTGATCCTGGCCTTTGAAACAGTCATCTTCTGAAATATCACCGTCCTTTTTCAACTCTTTTAGCATCTCATTTGAATCGCGCCTGATATTTCGGAGGGCAACCTTATGGTCTTCACATGTCTTGCTAACGGTCTTTACGATCTCTTTGCGCCGCTCTTCTGTAAGGGGTGGGATGGCAATACGGATGATCTTTCCATCATTAGTAGGGGTAATCCCCAAATTCGACTTGAGGATCGCCTTTTCAATCTCTTTTACTGCTGTAGCATCCCATGGCTGTATGGTTATCAGCCGGCTCTCAGGGATAGCAAGGGTCGCCATCTGATTCAAGGGAGTCATGGCACCGTAATAGTCAGCCTGTATACCGTCAAGAAGGTTCAGAGAAGCCCGTCCGGTTCTTACTTTTTGCAGTTCCCTTTTAAGTGAATTGATTGTTTTTCCCATACTATCTTTTGTGTCATCATAGACTTCATCAATCATGAGGCCACCTCTATGTTTGGTATAATTTAAAAAAACAGAATGCGACCAACTAACACGTTTTATACCTAAAAAAGGCATAAGTTTCGTTTGAATAGTAAACAACACTATTCAACTCAGCTTTATAGCAAACCGTTTCCACCATCAACTATCAATCCAGGTTCCCACGTCCCCTTCTCCGCAAACAACTTTCCGTATGTTCCCCTTTTCCTTCATGCTGAATACCGCAAGGGGCAATTTATTACCCATGGCAAGAGAAACAGCGGTCATATCCATCACATGAAGCTGTTTCTCCAACACCTCCATATAGGTAGTTTTCTTTAAAAAAGTAGCATCATTATTTATTTCAGGATCTGAATCATAAACGCCATCAACTTTTGTGGCCTTGAAAAGAATTTCAGCGTGAATTTCCTGAGCCCTCAGGACAGCAGCTGTATCTGTGGTAAAATACGGATTGCCGGTACCTGCGGCCAATATGACCGCCCTCCCCTTTTCAAGATGACGCAATGCCCGCCTGCGAATATACGGTTCCGCCATAGCATGCATTGAAAGCGCTGTCATTACTCTCGTCTGCACACCTTTCTTTTCAAGGGAATCCTGGAGCGCCAGGCTGTTGATCACTGTCGCCAGCATACCCATATGATCAGCGGAAACCCTGTCCATACCCTGCGAACTCCCCGCAAGCCCTCTGAAAATATTTCCACCGCCCACGACAATACCTAACTGAACGCCAAGATCAACAATCGAGCGGACTTCGTCAGCCACAAACCTTATCATTTCAGGACTGATGCCGTAACTCTGTTCGCCCATCAGAGCCTCACCGCTCAGTTTTAATAGAACTCTTTTATATTTTGGAAATGCCAAAATCTATTCTCCCAGCTGATAGCGTACGAACCGTTTTATTCTTATGTTTTCACCGATTTTCGCGATAACATCATTCAGCAGGTCAGCGATTGTAATATCAGGGTCCCGCACATAAGGCTGATTCATCAGACAGCTTTCCTTGTAAAACTTTTTTAGCTTTCCCTCAACAATTTTTTCAGCAATGTTTTCAGGTTTCCCGGTTTCAATCGCCTGCTCACGATAAATCTCTCTCTCCCTACTTAGAACCTCTTCCGGCACATCCTCCTCGGTAATACCGACAGGGCTGGATGCAGCAATATGCATGGCGATATTCTTGGCAAACTCTATAAAATCATCGGTTTTTGCGACAAAATCCGATTCGCAATTCACCTCAACCATCACGCCAATCTTACCGCCCATATGAATATATGAATGAATGACCCCTTCAGATGTCTCCCGGCCCGCCCTTTCCTTTGCGGTAGCCAGACCTTTTTTCCTAAGATAATCAATAGCCTTTTCAAGTTCGCCGTCGCACTCTCCAAGAGCGCTCTTGCAGTCCATAATTCCGGCACCGGTCTTGCCCCGAAGCTCTTTTACCATTCCTGCACTGATTTCTCCCATTTTTATTCTCCTGCCTCTTCTGTACCAGCTTCTTCCACGCCTTCGGTTTCATCCGGTTCCTCAGCTGTTGTGCTTTCGGAATCCTCTGAAGACGTCTGAGCTGATCTTCTTATTATCTCTACAATAGGACCTTCTGAACCATCAGAAACAACCTCCCTTTCCACAGGCTCATCCTTTTTTTCTTCCAATGTTTCAGTCTTTGCAGTCTTATCCGTTTCCGCCTGTTTCTTCTCATTGTATAGCTTCCGGCCATCAATACAGGCATCAGCTATTTTCGATGTAATCAGCCGTATTGAACGAATAGCATCATCATTACCTGGAATAATATGATCGATTTCATCAGGATCACAATTTGTATCCACAATTGCCACAATAGGGATACCGAGCTTCCTACCTTCATGTACTGAAATTGATTCTTTTTTCGGATCTACGATAAATATAACTCCTGGTAGGGCTGTCATACTCCTTATCCCGCCAAGGCTATTGTCCAGTTTCATCCTCTCTTTTCCAAGTTTCAGTCTCTCCTTTTTTGGATAATAACTGATCGACCCGTCTTTTTCTATGTCATTAAGATGATTCAACCTGGCCACACTCTTCTTTATTGTCTGAAAATTCGTCAGCATACCGCCCAGCCATCTGTTATGGACATAGAACATCTCCGCGCGGTTCGCCTCTTCATATACTGACTCCCGGGCCTGTTTTTTTGTGCCAACAAAAAGTACCGACTTGCCGCTTGCCACTGTATCAACTACAAAATTATACACGTCCTTGAACATATGGACTGTTTTCTGCAGGTCGATAATGTAGATCCCGTTCCTTGCCCCGAAAATATAGGGCTTCATTTTCGGGTTCCACCTTTTGGTCTGGTGCCCGAAATGAACACCTGCCTCCAGTAGTTCCCTCATGGTTACGTAAGACATTTTTTACCCCTTTACGTTTAATGGTTAATACCGCCGCCTTTTTCATCCCCGCACCCGACTTTACATGTAAAGCACCAGGATACAGGTCAAAAGACGTGTGTTATTAAAAATCGACTTTTTTCCTACCTAGTCAAACTTATGGCATTTAACAAATTAAATGATTTTACGCAATGATTTTTTGTTGTTTATGGAAGGTTTTTGTTATAGCGACTGGATGCTAGCATCTATTTTTTTCTCACCTTCACCACTCTGCAATGTCCACTGTAATCTTGTCTAAAAACAGGTTTTTCATAACTGCCACTGGAATCAATGATTTCACGAACCCCTTCTTCCTGGTCATATCCGATTTCAAGCAGGAGGTAACCCTGGGGCTTGAGGTAGATGCATGCGTTTCTGACAATATACCCGACTGAATCAAACCCGCTATCTCCGCCGTTAAGGGCGATTTCCGGTTCATATTTACAGATCTCAGGCTGTAGACCGCTGATATCTCCTGCAGGGATATACGGCGGGTTTGATACGATAATGTCAAAAGCCTCTTTGCTGTCCTGAACAGGTGCAAACCAGCTGCCGGAACAGAAATTGATGCTGTTTTCCAGGCCGTAACGTCGGGAATTATATCTGGCCTGATCCAGGGCCTTATCTGAAACATCTGAAGCGATAAACCTGTGACCAGGGCATTCTGATGCGATGGTGATGATGACCGCCCCTGAACCTGTTCCAGGCTCAAACACACTCATCCGGCCAGCATCAGGCCCTGAGTCTTTACGAATAAGTGAAATCGTCTCCTCAACCAAACATTCTGTTTCCGGCCTTGGAATTAGCACATGCTCTGATACCGAGAAACCTTTGGACCAGAATTCCTTTTCACCGGTAATATACGCCACAGGCTCTCGTTCCAGCCTCCTTTGGATAAGCTTTTTAAAAGCGCTTAGCTCATCTTCGGTAAGCGGCTGATCATACCTCAGATAAAGGTCTATCCGTTTCACCGAAAGCGCGTGGGCAAGGAGAATCTCCGCCGCAGCCCTGGGACTGTCAATACTGTTTTTTTTAAAATAATCGGTTGTCCAGCTAAGGAGTTTTAGAATAGTCCAGTCTTGCATTACAGGGTTATGCTGTCCTCCCATATCGTTCTATACTCCAAATTATTTTCTTAATTCTAGATATTTCATATTTGATGCAAGAAAATCCTTTATAAAGTATCTTGGATGTATATCAAGAAGCCTGCGACCAGCTTTCAGCATCACGTACCATCCTCTTCTTTCTTCAACGCTTCTGCCTGAAAATAAGTGGCCAGTTCATCGATCAGTTCATCGATATCACCCTGCATGATATTGTCCAGTTTATACAATGTCAGGCCTATTCGGTGGTCGGTGACCCTTCCCTGGGGGAAATTATAGGTCCTGATCCTTCCGCTTCTGTCTCCAGTCCCTACCTGGCTTTTCCGTTCTTCAGACCGTTTTTCATTCTGCTCTCTGATCATCGTATCAAGAAGACGGGCACGGAGGACCTTCATTGCCCTTGCCTTATTTTTGTGCTGGGACTTTTCATCCTGGCATGTAACAACAAGGCCAGTGGGGAGATGGGTAATCCTTACCGCTGAATCCGTGGTGTTGACACTCTGGCCTCCGGGGCCGGTTGATCGGTATCGGTCCACATTGATTTCCGAAGGGTCAATGTGAACTTCCACGTCTTCGGCTTCCGGCAGCACCGCCACCGTAACCGCTGATGTGTGAATTCTTCCCTGTGCCTCTGTGACAGGTACCCGCTGTACCCGGTGCGTGCCGCTTTCATACTTAAAACTGCTGTAAGCACCCTTACCATGAATCATGGCAACAACTTCCTTAAAACCGCCGACACCCGTGAAATGCTGGTTCATGACTTCAACTTTCCAGTTTCTGTTTTCAGCATACCTGCTGTACATTCTGAAAAGATCACCGGCGAACAGCCCTGCCTCCTCACCGCCTGTACCGGCACGAATCTCTATAATAATATTCTTTTCATCATTCGGGTCTTTTGGCAGCAGCAGCTTTCTGAGTTCTTCCTCAAAGGTTTCCTTTCTGGCAGTAAGTGTTTCAATCTCTTCTTTAGCGAGTTCCCTGATCTCAGGATCATTGTCTTTGAGCATCTCTTTGCTGTCCTCAAGCTCCTCAACAACCAGCTTGTAGGCCCTGAAGACATCAACCACCTTACTAAGATCAGCATGTTCCCTGCCGTATTTCTGGTATGCCTCGCGATCTTGGAGCACGGCGGGATCGCTCAACAGCTGCTCTACTTTCTCAAATCTTTCTTCAACACCGATAAGTTTATCAAACATATTTAATCATCTCAATTTTAAGCAAAATTCTTTTTATCGTTCCCCCTGTCCACGTTAAATCTAATCACCGGATTTTTTTCTCATTAAAAACAAAAAAAAAGCCAGAATAAACTTTTAACTCCATTTATTCTAGCTATCCACTCTTCAAATATCAGCTGCAGGTAATCTAAAAATACGTCTGTGCTTACATCCAGGGAGCAAGTTCGTTAAACCGCTGTTATATAAAAACAGACAAGTTAACCCTGTTTCTCCTGGTTCTCGAATTTTGCGTATTTTTTGCGGAATTTTTCAATCCGCCCTGCAGTATCGACCAGCTTCTGCTTACCAGTATAAAAAGGATGGCATTTTGAACAAATTTCCACCTTTATATCCGATTTTGTAGAGCCGACCTGTATCTCTTCACCGCAGGCGCACTTAATGATTGTATCCGAATAATCCGGATGAATGCTGTTTTTCATTGTAATTTCAACCTCCTATATAAACTTTACGCATTCATTGATGCCAAAAAGTCCTTATTATCCTTTGTTCCGTTCATTTTATCAAGTAAAAATTCCAAACTGTCAACAGGATTCAACGTTGCAAGCAATTTTCTTAATATCCAAACCCTGTTCAACACTTCCTGATCCATCAGCAGTTCTTCTTTTCTTGTACCGGACTTTTTAATGTCAATTGCCGGGAACATGCGCCTGTCAGCCAGTTTTCTGTCCAACACAAGCTCCATGTTGCCGGTACCCTTGAATTCTTCAAAGATCACTTCATCCATCCGGCTTCCAGTGTCAATCAGCGCGGTAGCGATAATCGTCAGACTCCCCCCTTCCTCAATATTCCTTGCCGCGCCAAAAAAACGTTTTGGTCTGTGCAGCGCATTTGAATCAACACCACCGGAAAGAATTTTTCCTGAAGGCGGCATGACAGAGTTATATGCTCTGGCTAGACGGGTAATACTATCCAGCAGAATAATAACATCCTTCTTATGCTCAACCAGCCGTTTTGCCTTCTCAATCACCATCTCAGCCACCTGGACATGTCTTTCAGCTGGTTCATCAAAAGTTGAACTGATCACCTCGGCGTTTACGTTCCGGTCCATGTCTGTTACCTCTTCAGGCCTCTCATCAATAAGGAGCACAAAAGGGACAACATCTTTGTGGCTTGCGATAATGCTGTTCGCAATCGCCTGAAGCAGCATGGTTTTACCTGATCGCGGAGGAGAGACAATAAGTCCTCTCTGGCCAAACCCGATAGGCGTCATCAAGTCCATAATCCTCATGGAATAATTGTCACTGCCGTCTTCAAGAGATGTTTTTCTGTCAGGATACAAAGGAGTAAGGTTATCAAAAAGCATTTTCTCCCTTGCGATTTCAGGATCCTCATAGTTAATCGCCTCTACCTTTAAGAGAGCAAAATAACGTTCCGCCTCTTTAGGCTGTCTGATCTGGCCGGACACGGTATCACCTGTCCTGAGATTAAATCTCCGGATTTGCGAAGGTGACACATAAATATCATCAGGTCCTGGAAGGTAATTGTACCCAGGCGCCCGAAGGAAACCAAACCCGTCAGGTAAAATTTCAAGGGTCCCTTCACCATAAATCAGGCCGTCTTTTTCAATATGCGCCTGGAGTAGCGTAAAAATAAGTTCCTGTTTTCTCATGCCGGCAGCGCCGTCAATTTTAAAATCTTTGGCGAGCTTTGTAAGCTCTTTGATCTTCATCTCTTTCAGTTCAGTAATGTTCATTAATCCTGCTCCGTGTATTTGTTTGTTTATTATACCGAAAGTAAATTTTAACGGTAGTCAGCGAATTGAACCCATGGTTTGCTTTAAGAAGGAATTAAATGTTTTCAGAATTGCGCCCTGACGCAGACCCTCAAGACAAACTAAAAAGTCGATTGACTTTAGATATATATATAACATGATTGTTTACCTGTCAAGCGCTTTTACGGTTTTTTCTCCATTACAGTCTTGACAATGATCTGCGTTCTCTTTTATAAGATATAGCTTAAAATTTTTGTCATTAATACTCAGTACAAAGGAAATAATTCCGTGGGACACGGAGCGTCCGGTGGATAGGTTTTGATTTTTAATAAATAATTTAAGGAGATTAAAAATGAACATTCTATTTTTTGGCCCAAACGGCAGCGGCAAGGGAACACAAGGAGCGATATTAAAGGATAAATATAACACTCCCCATATTGAATCCGGCGCAATTTTCCGTGACAACATCAAGGGTGGCACGGAACTGGGTACACAAGCCAAAGAGTATATTGACAAGGGAGAGCTGGTACCTGATGACATTACCATACCCATGATACTCGACCGCCTGCAAAAAGATGATTGTAAAGGCGGATGGCTGCTGGACGGTTTTCCCAGGAACAAGGTACAAGCGGTTAAGCTTGATGAATCCCTTACTGAAGCAGGAATGAAGCTGGATATTGTGGTTGAAATTGTCCTTGACCGTGAAATTGCTAAAAACAGGATTATGGGAAGAAGACTCTGTGCAAATGATAACAATCACCCGAACAATATCTTTATAGACGCTATCAAACCGGATGGCGACAAATGCCGTGTATGTGGCGGTGAACTTACCACTCGCGATGATGACCAGGATGAAGAGGCGATCAATAAACGTCATGGTATTTATTATGACACAGACACCGGCACGCTCGCGTCAGCTTATTATTTCAAGGATATTGCGGGAAAAAAGGGAATTAATTATGTTCCCGTGGACGGGGCACCGGCGATTCAGGAGATTACAGCAGAACTCCTTTCAAAGCTTTAGTAACCCCGCTTTTAACCAATCATATCATTAGTTAACAAAACGCCCGGGTTTATATATAAACCCAGGCGTTTTGTTTAATTTTATTAAATATATTAGGTTGTTATAGTGTGAAACAGTTCATGGTTTATCCGTTAAACCTTTCTTAATCTGGCGGTCAAGTTCAGCAAAAAGATCTTTTTTCTTTTTGTCCTGATCAGCCTGGATGTTTTCAATTTTTTCTGTCAGCTCTTTTCTTGAGCTTTGAAATTTTTCCAGTTCTTCTAGTAAACTGTCCTGGTCATCATCCCGGGGAATCTCCTCAATAATGAGGTGATTCCTGATGCTGATTCTTGCCCCATATGCTCCTTCAACAACATTAACAACCCCCAGTTCTTCAAGTTTTCTGCATATCCTATGCCCTTCCTCTGAAGAAAAAGATATTTCCCTGCAAATATCCTCTACAGATGGAACAGAAGAATTTCTATGCTCAAAAATCCTGACTGCTGCCAAAAAAAGATGGGCATTTTCATATAAACCGGCTTTTTTCATAAAATTTCCTATTTTCATCCATTCGGCATCTTGACATGAAAGTATAAAAAGAGTAACAATTTCTCATAATTTGTCAAGTCCGTAACGTTTTCATTATACCATAACCATGTAACGTCTTAAGGGGATGTCATGACTGAAATTATTGATATTAAGTCAAGAGAGATTATCGATTCCAGGGGAAATCCGACAGTTGAAACAGATGTTATTCTGGCATGCGGTGCTGTTGGGCGTGCGGCTGTTCCTTCTGGGGCGTCAACAGGCAGACGGGAGGCCCTTGAACTTCGTGACAAAAGTACGAAAAGATACAATGGGAAAAGTGTGGGAAAAGCAGTCAAAAATGTAAACAGTACAATAGCCCATGCGGTTATTGGAATGGATGCGGATGATCTCCAGACCCTTGACAGCCATATGATTGATATGGACGGTACAAAAAACAAGTCCAAACTCGGGGCAAACGCGATTCTCAGCGTCTCCATGGCCGCGGCCAGGGCTGCTTCATCAGCTTACGGCATGCCGCTTTACAGGTATCTCGGAGGTATCAATGCGCGGCACCTCCCTGTACCGATGATGAACATTATCAATGGCGGTGCCCATGCAGCTAACAGCTTGGATATACAAGAGTTTATGATTATCCCAGTGGGGGCTAGAACAATGGCTGACGCAATCAGAATGGGCGCTGAGATTTTTCATTGTCTGAAAACACTCCTAAAGAAAAAAAAGCTTAATACCGCTGTAGGTGATGAAGGCGGGTTCGCCCCCAACCTTGAAACAAATGAAGCGGCGATTAAACTGATCATGACAGCCATTAAATCAGCCGGCTACAAACCAGGCAAAGACGTGGGGCTTGCCCTTGACGCGGCAGCCAGTGAATTCTGCAAAAACGGCAAATATATACTTAAGGCTGAAAATAAAAAGCTTTCCCCTTCAGCCATGATAGATTACTATGAAGCACTGGTCGATAAGTATCCTATACTATCAATAGAAGACGGCCTTGAAGAACAGGACTGGGACAATTGGGTGAAAATGACAGACCGGCTTGGTTCTACCATACAGATAGTGGGAGATGACGCATTTGTGACCAATCCCGACATTTTTGGCAGGGGCATAAAAAAAGGAGTGGGAAACTCCATCCTTATCAAACTGAATCAGATCGGGACTGTTTCTGAAACTTTAAAGACCATAGAAATGGCAAAACAGGCTGGGTATACAACCGTGATCTCTCACAGATCCGGTGAGACTGAAGACACGTTTATCTCAGATCTTGCGGTTGGTGTCAGCAGCGGCCAGATTAAAACAGGATCAATGTCACGGTCAGATCGTGTTGCCAAGTATAATCAGCTGATCAGAATCGAAGAGGAACTGGGGGAAAACGCAATTTATTCAAACAGTCAGTTTGTCGTAAAATAACATGAAAAAAATATTTTTTAACACCATATGGCTAGCAGCTGTACTGTTAGTGTGTTCGCCTGCCGGGGCATATGTTCTTCATCCTGCCCATATTCTTGATCTGATGACGAAGAACTTGGGTAAGCCGAAAAGGCTTCTTGCCAGACAGGAAATGGTGCATTACGGGGCAATTCCCTCCAGCTCCCTTTCTCAAACAAAACCAAAGGTTGTAAAAGAAGAAGTTAGTTACAAATTCCCAAAAAAATTCCGTTCTGACATAAAAATCGACTCCTCGGAGAACATACATATTGTCTCCTCAAAGAAGGTTCTGAAAATCATTAATGGCAAGGTTACATCCAATCCTGAAACCTGGATCGATCTTTATAAAGATATTCTTCTTTACCGCGACCGGGTTCTACTCAATGATCATCTTGCCATGCTCGGCGTGGACGTAACGATTTCAAGCCTGGGACGCTTCCAGGATAAGGTCGTTTTTATAATAGGCGCAAAATATCCTGATGAATCCGTCTCCCAGATATGGGTAGATAAAACAACACTCCGGCCGATCCGCTGGCTGATCATACAGGAGGGTGAGGGGAATAATAGAAAATTTGAAATCCGCTATAATAAATGGCAGCAAACCAAAAGAATATGGTACCCTGTCCATATTGAGTTTTACAGCGGCAGCCGGCTGATAAGACTGATAACTGTTAATGATGTCATTGTTAACCCTTCTTTTTCAAAAAAATATTTTGATATTTCCTATCTTAAGTCAATTTATCCATCCCTTGTTGAAGAAACAGACATCAAACCCGTGGAGAGTGACCTGAGTGATGTAGAGCGGAGTATAAGGGATTTTGGAAACATTACTGATATAAAGGAGAAAAAAAAAGATAATTGAGTAATTACTGGGTATGGCTAAAAAACATAGTGCCTTAAGTTATAAGTTACAAGTGCCTTAAGTTGTGGAATTCTACCATTTTTATAAAAAAGCAGAGCAAAACCAAAACTTAGGGCTTGACAAGGGTCCTCATAGAATGGTGGGCTGTGCCCACCATTTTCGATCACGACCACGACCACCGCTTCGCTGATCACGACCACGATTCTTTTTAAACTGGCAGAGCGAAGCGATACATCAACTTAAGGCACTTTAGGCACTTGTAACTTAAGACACTTCAACTTTAGGCACTTTTTTTTGACTTGATTGACGTAACATCTTTGGATACTGTAAAATAATCAAACAAATTAATCAGGGGAAGAATTTATGGCTTTTAACACGAAATTCATCTTTACAACAGGCGGCGTTGTTTCCTCTCTTGGTAAAGGGCTCGCATCGGCTGTAATCGGTTCTCTTCTTGAAAGCAGAGGGCTTACTGTCACCATTCAAAAACTTGACCCGTATATTAATGTTGACCCAGGCACAATGAATCCATTCCAGCACGGAGAAGTATATGTTACTGATGACGGAACAGAAACCGATCTTGACCTCGGGCATTATGAACGGTTTACCCATGCCAGAATGGGCAAGGACAACAATTTTACCACTGGAAAAATATATCATTCCGTCATTTCAAAGGAACGTAAAGGTGATTACCTTGGCGGCACAGTGCAGGTCATACCGCATATCACCAACGAAATCAAAGAGAGCATCATGCTAGTGGCATCAGATGTGGATGTGGTGATTGTTGAGATAGGCGGAACGATCGGTGACATTGAAAGCCTCCCCTTTCTTGAAGCCATACGCCAGTTTAAGGCAGACAAGGGAAAGGATGATGTCCTTTATATTCACCTGACCCTGGTCCCATATATCTCTACAGCTGGTGAGGTAAAGACAAAACCGACCCAGCATAGTGTTAAAGAACTTCGCAGTATCGGTATTCAGCCTGATATACTCCTGTGCAGGACGGACAGGTTCCTGTCTCCTGATTTAAAAGCCAAGATAGCTCTCTTCTGTAATGTGGAACCTGAAGCAGTAATAACAGCAAAAGATGTGGACCACATTTACGAAGTCCCCCTAGTGTTCAACAAGGAAGGACTGGATGAAATAATCGTAAATAAGTTGAATATCTGGACAAGGGCACCCAAGTTGGACAATTGGGAAAAGCTGGTATACAGCATAAAAAACCCTAAAGGAAACGTAACGATAGCTATTGTTGGGAAATATGTGGACCTGACAGAATCGTACAAAAGCCTGAATGAAGCCCTGTACCACGGCGGTCTTCCGAATGAAAGCAAGGTTAATCTCGAGTTTATCGATTCTGAAACCCTTGACCAGGAGAATTATACATCCAAGCTTGCCAAGGCTGACGGGATACTCATTCCCGGCGGATTCGGCCCCCGCGGCACCGATGGAAAAATTCTGGCCGCAAAATATGCAAGGGAAAATAAGATCCCGTATTTCGGCATATGCCTGGGCATGCAGATTGCTGTTATTGAATTTGCCAGGCATATTGCTGGTATGGATTCTGCCCACAGTTCAGAATTTGACAAGGAAACCCCATACCCGGTAATTTATCTGATGAAAGAGTGGTTCGATGATAAAACCCAATCCATTCAGAAAAGGGATGTTACGTCTGAAAAAGGCGGTACTATGCGACTCGGCGCATACCCCTGCAAGGTTGTCAAAGGGACTTTGGCTTATGACGCTTACGGTTCTGACAATGTCTCAGAACGGCATCGCCACCGGTATGAATTCAATAATGAATACATGGAAACGCTAAAAGAGGCGGGACTCGTCATCAGCGGCATATCTCCAAGCGGAGAGCTTGTAGAAATTGTAGAAATCAAGGACCATCCATGGTTTCTTGGGTGCCAGTTCCATCCTGAATTTAAATCAAGGCCCATGGATCCGCATCCTCTTTTCAGGGACTTTATCAGGGCTTCCCTGAATAATAAAAAAAATAAAAGTTAAGTAAATCCAGGGGAAAATACTTTCTGTATACTCCTGAGTTGACAGACAATCTACTTCATGGTATTCTTTTATTAGCATCAAAAAATTAATGACGGCTGTCACTACACCATAATTTAAGGATAACTATTCATGGGTAAAGACGCTGAACCTATAGGAAAAAGGAAGAATAAGAGATTTCAGTGTCTTAATACAACCATCGAATTTGACACCGTTGGCATTATCGATTTCCTCAAAAGTGAAAAGCCGAAAATAGCCCTAGTCAACATGAGTATTCAGGGTGTCCAGATTGTATCTGCTCAGCCACTAAAGATAGGCAAATGTTATAATATCAAAATCGTTGTACCCCGTTTTGATCCCTTGAAAATTAAGGCAAAAACAATTTGGTGCAAGCCTTTTACCGGGAAGCATCATGAGCGGTACCACAGGGCCGGCCTGAAATTCATTAAAGTTGATCCAAAGGCAAAAGAGGTCCTCATCAAGCTTCAAAATAATCCCAAGTTAAGGGAACAGCAGGATAAAAAAACAGCTGCTACAGCAAATAATTCACCATATAAGCTAAGATAGTCACTACCTCCCCTTCTTACAATCACAAACCCCTTTCTAAATTGATTTCTAAATTAAGGAGTGTTACCTTATTTGCTACTCTGGTTGTTGCCATAAACAATCATGTCTGTTGTGGATAACAGATAGAAATAAAGGAGACAATGTTATGGAATTGTCAGGTGAAATAATATCCGCTGTCGAAACAATATCAAAATATTCAGTACTGAAAAATATTGAAGAAAGAGGAGCATATGCTATTGGTGACGTCACAACTTCCTTTTATGATCAGCTGAATGATAAAGAAAAAAAAATATGTGATCTCTTTACCGAATACAGTAACCTGTTTTTTGAAGAGCTGAAAAACGTTCTGGATAAAAAAAAGTAAAGTTTACATATTGTTTTAAAAATATAAACCACGGTTATTGATAGTGGGGGTGTCATATGAAACTCATAAAAAAGATTGTGCTGCTGCTAATGATTATTTTTGTTTTATACGGCGCAGTCGATTACGGGATCCAGCGTTTCATTATCTTTCCGAGCTTCATATCCCTTGAACAGGATGAAGCTGAAAAAGATATGGAACGCTCAATGCACGCAGTCAGAAATGAAATCAATCAAATTGATTCTCTCTGCCATGACTGGTCCGCCTGGGACGACACATATGATTTCGTAGAAAACCCTTCAGAAGATTATATCAAATCGAATCTGGTTTTAAGTTCCTTTACGAACAACAAACTAAACCTCATTTATTTGTGCGATACAGCAGGCACGGTTGTATGGGGTAAAATAGTTGACCTTGAAACAGAACAGGAGATACATATCCCTGATTTCCCCATTGACGCGTTTCCATCAGCACACCCCTTAATAACTTATAAAACCGGGGATACGCCCCTGTCTGAAATACGTGTGACCGGCGTTGTAAATACAAAAAAAGGCCCCATGATGGTCTCCTCCAGGCCAATTATAAATAGTACTAAAGTGAAACCTATCCGCGGAAACTTGATTATGGGCCGGTTTCTCAGCAATGAACTGACAAAAACGCTTTCTGAACAGATTAAGGTTGATTTCCGGGTTATCCCGGCAACACCGGAAAACCTAACGGGGATATTGAAAGACATTTCCGGACAGCTTTCCCCTAAAACCCCCTATTTCTTCAAGGATCAATCCGCAGACCTGATGACGGTTTATTCTGCCTTCCCCGATATTAAAGGGAACAGGACTTTTCTGCTTAGCGCGGCAGTCCCCAAAAGAATCACAGGAAGGGGGCGCTCTATCATAAACTACGCGCTATTTTCAAATCTAACTGCCGGATTCGTCATTGTTTGTATAATGTTGTTTCTTATACGGGCCACGATTATTCGGCAGATCTCCAGCCTTATATCATTTGCAAATGAAAGTGAAGGGGCAGATGATATTCCTGTGTCAGACCTGTTCAAGTCCACGGATGAAATTAAAGCGCCTTCAAGGAACTTAAGTAACTTGCTGGAGCAGTTGGAAGACATCATACGACTCCGCAAGGGCAGGTACCGTCTTCTTGCGGAAAACCTCTCTGACGCGGTTTGGATTCTTGACCTGGAAAACCTTAAGCTAACGTATATCAGCCCCTCTATTGAACGCATATTAAACTATACCCCTGAAGAGATGAAGCACCTGAAACTGAATGAGTATGTAACGCCAGAATCCTTTGAATACGCAATGAAAATGCTTGAAGAAAAACTTGACAATGAACTTGAAGCTGACTCCTTTACTTCAATTCCGCATATATTGAAAATGGAGCAGTATCGCAAAGACGGCTCGTGCATATGGACAGAGATAACACTCAATTTTCTGAGTAATGAGGAGGGGAATCCTATTGCGGTCCTGGGGACAACACGTGATATCAGTGAACGGATACAGGCGGAACGCGAACTAAAAGAGAGCGAGGAAAAATTCAGAAAAATTTTTGAAAACGCCAATGACGCAATCATCTACATGGACAAAGAAGGTCGCATTATTGAAGGAAATACAAAACTGTGGGAGATCTTCGGTTACACCCCTTCAGAAATAACAGGAAAACTTTTTGCCGAGCTTGATATCTTTGGACCAAAAGATACAGAGATAGCGCGTGAAGCGCTTGACAACATTCTTAATGGTAAACCTGTTCCCATGCTTGAACTCATCGCTTCCCGCAAAGACGGGATTTCAATTTACATTGACATAAACGCTAAAGCGATTATCCGGGATGAAAAACTTCAGGGAGTAATTGTCATCGTCCGCGACATTACCAAGCGTATTCTCGCAGATGAGGCTATCCATGAGAGCGAAGAAAGGTTCAGGATGATTTTCGAAGAAGCGTATGATGAAATTGTTTTTGTTAGCAAGGACGGTTATATTATCGACACAAACGACCGGATTAAAGATATCTTTGGGTATACACGGGAAGAAGCGATTGGAAAAAACTTCAATGATATTATTCCTTTTGAGGGGGATGAAAAGCGTAAGGCTTCTGAGACATTTATAAAAACGCTTTTAGGCAAACCATCACAATTCCGGGAATTCAAAACAAGACAAAAGGATGGAACACCAATTTATATTAGTATCAGTTCAACACTAATAAAAAAGGGTGACCATGTTGAAGGGGTATTGAATATTATAAGGAATATTACCGAACAAAAACAAGCTGCAGAAGCGGTCCGCAAAAGCGAGAATAAGTTTAGAATGATTTTTGAAAACGCAAACGATGAGATTGTTTTCATAAGCAAAGACGGTACCATCATTGATATAAATGACCGGGTTGAAGATCTGTCTGGCTATAAACGGGAGGAGGTAATCGGGAAAAATTTTTATGATATTAATCATTTAGATGAAAAAGAGAAACGGATAGCTTCAGAGGCCTTTATCAAAACCCTTTTAGGAGAACCCGCGCATTTACAGGAATTCAGGGCAAAACAAAAAGATGGGACACCGATTTATATCAGCATCAGTTCAACCCTCGTTAAAAGAGGTAACATCGTTGAAGGTGTTCTGAACATTGTAAGAAATATAACTGAACAGAAGCAAGCCGAGGATGCCATTAGAGAGAGTGAAGAAAAATTCAGGATGATCTTTGAAAACGCCAATGACGCTATTTTTTATATTAATAAAAGGGGCACTGTGATCGACGCAAATGACACGGCATTCGATTTGCTGGGACATGAAACCGAAAAGACCATAGGGCAATCCCTGGCAGAGCTTGAATATCTTGAGACAGACGACCTTCACAAGATGTTAAAAGTGTTTAATGCCGCTATTGCGGGTAAAACAATACCGATGCATGAATTAGAACTCAAGCACAAAGATGGCACCTCTGTTTTTATTGAAGCAAACTCAAGAGCAATAGAAAGAAATGGTGAGATAGAAGGGCTTGTTGTTATTATACGTGATATAACCGGAAGAAAGAAGACTGAAGAATCGCTCAGGGAGAGCGAGGATAAATTCAGGATGATCTTTGAAAATGCTAAAGACGAAATTGTTTTTGTCAGCAATGAAGGTCTTGTGATTGATGTAAACGATAGGGTTGAAGATATTTTTGGATGGAAAAGAGAAGAATGCATCGGTAAAAGTTTTATAGAAATCACCGCCCTTAGGGCAGACGCTCTCCAGGAGAATGTGAAGCTGATAGATGATCTTATTGAAGGAAAACCCGGGAGTATCGTTGAAGCCGAAGCTTTTCAAAAGGACGGTGAAAGGATATTTATCGATCTAAGCGCCAGCCTGATTAAAAAAGAAGAAGTGCTTAAAGGCATTGTAATGATCATCAGGGATGTGACTGAAAGGAAACAGATGCAGGCGGACCTTCTGGAATCCCACGAAAATATCCACAGGGCCAGGGCCGCTGCTATTATGGGCCTTGCAAAACTGGCAGAATACAGGGATGAAGATACCGGAAAGCACCTGGAACGGATACGAGAGTATGTAAAGATCATCGCGGAAACGCTTAAGCAGCATCCAAAATACAGGGGCTATATCACTGAAGACTATATCGATAATATTTATAATTCATCCATTCTACATGATGTGGGAAAGGTCAGCATCCCGGATTCAATTCTACTCAAACCCGGCGAACTTACAAATGAAGAGTTTGAAATAATAAAGACGCATACAACCGTAGGGGGCGACGCACTCATGGCTGCTGATATTGAGACTGAAGAACGGTCATTTCTTACCCTGGGAAGAGAAATCGCTTATTGTCATCACGAGCAATGGAACGGCAAAGGGTATCCAAAAGGTTTAAAAGGAGAGGAGATACCCCTGTCAGCCAGGATTGTTTCACTGGCAGATGTGTATGACGCGCTGACATCTGAAAGACCATATAAAAAAGCATATTCCCATGAAAAATCAAAAGAGGTCATTATCAGTGGAAAGGGGACCCGTTTTGATCCTGATATCGTAGATATTTTTACGGCAATGGAAAAAACTTTTAAATTAATAAGGGATACGATGACGGAATAGCTATTTGAGGACAAAGTCCTTGTTTCTTTGCTACTGACTGGGGTACTTAAAACAAA
Organism: Desulfobacterales bacterium; assembly: GCA_028277765.1. Taxonomy (GTDB): domain Bacteria; phylum Desulfobacterota; class Desulfobacteria; order Desulfobacterales; family SURF-7; genus JANQFQ01. Next base: position 6,274 of record JANQFQ010000142.1, on the reverse strand, counting down.
GTGCCTAAAATGCCTAAAGTTATAAGTGCCTAAAGTTGTGGAATCCTACCATTTTAAGTGCTCCCGCCATGGCGGGATTGTAAGTGTCTTTAGCTAAGAAATTTTTACTAAATTTCAAAAATAAAAAATGGCAGAGCAAAACGATACCACAACTTTAGGCACTTTAGCGCACTTTAGGCACTATATTTTTCCACTATACAAGGCACTTACAATTCTAGTTACTGACTATGATTTAATTATCTTTTATAGTGCTTTTTATGCTTTTTCGTGTTGACAATAGATAAATATTAATATAGAAAATCACCTTTACGATTATCATTAAAGGAAAGGCTGCGGCCAGAAGGTTTAAAAAATATTAATGAAGGAGGAAATTTAAATGCCAACAGTAGAATTTGAAGGAAAATCTTTTACAGTTGATGAAGACGGTTTCATAGAATCTTATGAAGATTTCTGCCCAGAATGGATACAATGGGTAAAAAAAGAAGAAGGGATTGAAGAACTGAATGAAGAGCATACAAAAGTTATCGATGTCCTTCAGGACTATTATGAGAAAAACGGGATTGCTCCCATGGTCCGTGTTCTTTCTAAGCTCACCAAGTTCAAACTGAAACACATTTATGAACTTTTCCCGTCAGGACCTGGTAAGGGCGCTTGTAAGATGGCAGGTCTTCCAAAACCGACCGGATGTGTATAGTTCATATTCCTTATTTGATTATTAAAAAAAGGTCCTGGTTCTTATCAGGGCCTTTTTTTATTTATAGCTGAGTTGAATCCCGCTATGGCGGGATTCAAACAAAACTTATGCCATTAAAGTATAAAGCCGGGGTTATCACCCGCCTTTCTAATAACACAGCTATATGAGAAATGGGGTAAAAGGAGCGCTTATGATGATGACCATTAAAACATCGGCAAGAACCCAACTTCTTGATATTACATCAGATGTTGGCAAACAAATCAGGAATGAGGGCATGGACAACGGCATATGTATGATTTACGTGCCGCATACCACTGCAGCAGTAACGATAAACGAGAGTGCTGATCCAAGTGTAAAAGATGATATTCAAATGGTCCTTGATAAATTGATACCTTGGGAAGATGGATACCGTCACATGGAAGGGAATTCAGCTGCCCATGTAAAAACAACCCTTGTAGGATCTTCAGAACTGGTAGCCATTGAAAACGGCCAGATGGTTCTAGGAACATGGCAGGGAATATTTTTTTGTGAATTTGACGGCCCCAGAACCAGAAAAATACATTTAAGATTTCTTTAAATGTATTGCTCTTCGCACCGCTATTATACTATACAATTGGCAGGATACCATAACTTTAGGCACTTACTGCTAGATACTGGGCACTGAATACTGATCACAGAATTCTGTTTCTAACCCGACCACGATCACGCTGATAGCGTGACTGACAGAGCGGAGCGATACATTAACTTTAGGCACTTATCGGGGTGATATTATGAGCATAACTGATCACGGTCTTGATGATACTGACAGGGCCATACTGAACAGGATTCAATCTGATTTCCCCATTACCCGGCGTCCATTCCTCACTGTAGCTGAAGATCTGAATCTGACTGAGAAAGATGTGCTGAAAAAGGTTTTGTTATTAAAGGAAAAAGGGATTATACGAAGAATTGGCGGCAATTTTGTACCTGAAAAACTCGGTTTTGTAAGCACCCTTTGTGCTGCAAAGGTTCCTGAAGACAAGATCGATTTGTTTGCGGCAGCTGTCAACCAGTATCCTGGGGTTACTCACAATTACAGGCGGGACAATGAGTATAATATCTGGTTCACCTTTATCTCCCCTTCTACTGATGAGATTGAGGATAACCTTAAAAAGATTGCAAAGGAAACAGGTATTGATAATATTCTAAATCTTCCGGCAACTAAAGTTTTTAAAATAAGAGCCCATTTTAACTTATGAAAGACATCCGCATAGCAGCCGTAACTATGAATTCGCCAGTCGGTGAAACAGACGGCAATATCTCCCGGACGGAAAAATGGATAAAAAAGGCAGCAGATGCCGGCGCCTCAATAATCTGCTTCCCGGAAATGAACATTACAGGATACAGTTCCAATGACCAGATAGCCGCCACTGCTGAAACGTCTGACGGACAAGCTGTACAAAAACTACTTCGATTCGCTGACCAGGACAATATGGTTATTCTTGCCGGGATAATTGAAATTGATGATAATGGTTGTTTATACGCAACCCATCTATCCATACAGCCGGGCGGCAATATGGACATTTACAGGAAGCTTTACCTTGCCCCGCCAGAGAAGGGAATATTTACAGCCGGAAGCAGCATCCCGCTGTTTGAAGCCTGCGAAATAAAATTCGGCATACAGCTGTGCTATGACGCTCACTTTCCTGAACTTTCAACCTTTATGGCTGAAAACGGCACTGATGTTATCTTCATGCCCCATGCATCTCCAAGGGGGACTCCTGAAGAAAAATACATATCATGGATGCGGCATCTTCCTGCCAGGGCCTATGATAACAGCCTGTTTATCATCGCATGCAATCAGTTGGGAGAAAACAGGAAGGACCTCCACTTCCCTGGTGTTATCATGGCCCTAAATCCTTCGGGCAGTGTCATCAAGAAAAAACTGACGGACAAAGAAGCCATGATTATCGTGGACCTAAAATCCGATGATCTTGAAAAAGTTAGGAATCACAGGATGAGGTACTTCCTCCCGAACAGAAGGCCGGAACTTTATTAAAGCTGGAGATTCTATTTTGCAAAAACACCTGGCTTCCCAGCTTAATGATTTTGAAAAAAAAAGAAATGAATTCCTTGTGCTATTGATACAGGGGGATATTCATGGGGCCGGTCAAGTTTACCTCAGTCTTTTTGAAAATATCCAAACCATGGAAGAAATACCTGAAATAATTGAAAAAACTATTAGGCAGAGCCAGAGGATCTATAACAAATTCAAAGAGCAGATAGTAGAATCGCGCCAGGTTGATCTCATCAGGGCCAACAGAAATATCCGGAAAATACTAGCAGATACTTACAAAAAATATAAGGATACCCCGTTATATGTTGGCTATAATGAATGGTGTGAGAAATCCGGGCTGTCAGAAAAACAATATCGTATACTGGCGGAAACAGTAACCTTGTTTCAACTATCAAAAGGATGCGGTAATTTCTGCAGAAGATGTAATGAATGGGCCCTACCCGGCCCGGTAAAGCATTTTACCTATGACGCGGTCACACGGTTTACGGAAGATTTTTTTGAAGCCGGCAACAACGCGTTCGTCTATTACGGGTCATCTGATCCGCTTGAATGGAGACACGGGGATAAAACCATCACTGATATTCTAAAATTCCTCTCCAGAAAAAAATATAACCCATTATACGGCCTCCTGACAAAGATCCCTGGCAAGACTGAAAAGGTTTTCATGGAACTTCTTGATATGGACGCTGACATGGCTGTTAGCGTTACAGAAAAAAACAGGACAGCTGTTTTAAAGATTAAAAATACTACAGCTAAAAAGATAAACATCCAGCATGATGTTGACGAGCTTGAAATCCCGGCAGGACTGGATGAAAATTTTGATGACATCAAGCCTTCGATTACAGATAACTATGGTGTAGAGATAACACCTGAAGGCGCGTTCATTATTATACCCGCATTTACAAGCGGACTTAATCCAACAGGGCAGCGCCGTATTCCTGTAACAGCTGGCAGCAATGTCTTTATTAAAAGAAAAACCGGGAGAGACGCTCTGGCTGTTGAGTATTTCAAACCGATTGAATGTATCGGACTTAATGGCAGGGCATTTAAAGCTGACTGGCTCTTTGACGTTCAGATAGAGAATATCATGCAGGACAGCGGTGTTGACGGGCCATGTCCGCCAGGAATGATGAGCATTGAGGAATTTTTCAGCACATTTGAATATAACGCGGTCATGTCTAGAAAAAAGCTTTTCAAATCTGTCGTAAAAAAACTGCGAACAGAGATCATTCTTCAGAACCGTTTTAATGAAAGCAGGTCTTCACGCTATAACCGTTTTAAGAAGAGGGTGCTCGATTACTATGAATACACTGCCATCGATTCTGTAAAAAACATGCAGAAAAATGCCTTTTCATTCTTCCTGAGCTGCGTTGCTGACTATCTAAAGGATAAACCAGCTGAGCTGGAAATTATCCGCTGGTTAAGAAGAGAAGATGTTAAAAAATATAGGGATACATATACTGATATTTTTCAGGCCAATAATTTATCAGTGAACAGCCTGATCAATATGGATGGTTTGAGCGCCTTTAGTAAGTTCGAGATACTCCTGTTCCTGCTGTTGGAAAATCCTTTCAATCCCCGTATCAACGCGTTTATCATTGAAAATCCCTCAATGTATGACCCGGAAATCGACAGGTTTAAAAAAAATCCAAGAACCCTAACGATGCATAATAATTTGAGTTCAAAACCCTTTAGATTAGGTCAATACAGGAGGATTTCTCATTTTCAAGGGGAAAAGGGTATTAAACATACGGTGAGTTCTTGAAAATGAGAAATCCTCCTGTAGGGGTCTGATATGGAGCGAGTTTTACGGTTTTGGATTAAATTTTTTATGCAACGTTAGGGTTAATTTTGATAATCCCTGTTGCCAGACCATTTTATTTTTGTTAACCTCTTGATATCTGTCGGCAATCAACTGTATCTTTTAAGACAGTTACACTTTTTTTATGACACTTCAGAGCCTAAAAACAAATATAGCTGTCAGTTTAGCAGCGATCCTGCTTACAGCGATGTTTTTAATTGACTTTGTTATGGTGGCCACGGAACAAAGAAGATATATCCTGTCTGAAGTAGCAAAAGGTAAGCTTTTAATCTCCCTGATCGCCAGGAATCTTTCAAATGCCACAGCAGAGCATATCGTCCTTCCTGAAAATTTAAAAAAAGATTTTGAGTATCTAATTAAAGAGACAGATTTCCAATATGCTGCGGTTATTGACAGAAAAAAGGATCTTGTATTCTCTTATCTTGCTGACAATTATCCTGCAGAAAATTCTGCAGATCTTACCATGACAAAAAAACTGGTGCCGGAAATTAAGGTCCAGCTTACCGGCAGCACATGGGGTGTCTTCTGGCAGAAGAAACGCTATCTGGTAATTTCAAGACCACTTTTTGTTAACGGCCGCCTTGCTGCTGCGGTTACTGTCACGCAGGATCTCAAAGGATATTACAAGAAGATGAGACATTCCCAAAGATTTATATTCATGTATTTAATTATCAATACAATCGTCTTAACTATCCTGGGTTTTCTCCGGATGAGCAGGATTACTCTGAAACCTGTCAGCAGGCTTGTTAAAAGGGCTGAAGAATATACAAATGAAGACGGCTTCAGTTTTCTGCAGGAAAAAGAGATCAATGAATTCGGCATGCTGTCAAGGTCTTTGAACCAGATGCTAAAACGGATATCTGATGATAAAGGGATGCTAAAGACATCTCTCGTATCGCTTAAACAGGCGAATATTGATCTTAAAAAAGCTCAGAGCGAGATTGTAAGGGCAGAAAAACTGGCATCAGTCGGCAGGCTGTCCGCTGGCATTGCCCATGAAATCGGGAATCCCATTGGTATCGTTCTTGGATACCTTGAACTGCTGAAACAAGGGATGATATCCAAAGATGAACAAAAGGATTATATCCTCCGCGCTGAAAAAGAGATAAACAGAATCAATACCATCATACGACAGCTTCTCGACTTTTCACGGCCCACTGCTGAAGTAACAGAAAGCGTCTCTATCCATAAGATGATTCACGAAGTAACAGATATTCTTAAGGTACAGCCAATAATGGCGGATATAACTATTGAGCATACCCTGGAAGCTGAAGATGACACGGTGCTGGCTGATCCAGACCAGTTGCGACAGGTTGTTCTCAACCTGTTAATAAATGCAAGTGACGCCATGGCTGCCGCTGAAAACAGAACAGACGGCAACATCACAATCAAAACAAGGATAGTTTCTGAAACAGCCGAAGATGAATCCGATAAACACAGGATGCTTGAAGTTAGTTTCATAGATAATGGCCACGGTATCGCCAGAAAGAACCTGGAAAACATTTTTGATCCTTTTTTTACAACTAAGTCTCCTGGCAAAGGGACAGGCCTCGGGCTGTCCGTCAGTTTCATGATTATAGATCAAGCCGGTGGCACCATCAAAGCCGAAAGTAAAGAGGAAAAAGGGACAACCATGACGGTCAGCCTGCCGCTAGAAGCAGATATAAAAAAGGATAAGCTCCACCCGAATGACAACGGAGAA
>JANQFQ010000030.1 GCA_028277765.1 Desulfobacterales bacterium | reverse complement strand
CTTATGCCATTTTCGGTATAAAGCTGAGTTGAATAGTGTCGTTTACTATTCAAACGAAACTTATGCCATTTTCGGTATAAAGCTGAGTTGAATATTGTTGTTTGCTATTCAAACGAAACTTATGTCTTTTCGGTATAAGTTAGGATTAATAAATTATGATCCATTTTCGATTTTTTTATATACGTAATTTGTTTGTATTGTTTTTCATTATGTTATTAACAGGGTGTAGTTTTTCAAAACGCAACGTTCACACCCCTTCGGAAGTTTTTAATTATCGTTATTATACGCCGGAGCAAGCTAACGGGAAAGTCAATATTATCATAGAGTCGTTTAATATTAATGTGCCGGAAGAAAAAAAACACTATCAAGAAATCTTTTTTAAATATTTAAAAGAAATGGATATATTCGACCCTACTTCCGTGCCCCAACCCAATAATACATTAACCATGAATATAACATATGAAATCAATTCAAGGTACTATACACATCTCTATTTGTTTCCAATATCTATTTTGATAGACAGCATACCTACTCAACTGGTTTCTGATATTAAAATGACGTGTTACGTCAAGTATGGTGAAAATAAAAGGAAATTAGAAACTCATAGTAAAAAAACAAAATTTATTCTTACTAATTTCCTGTTTTCATCTAAAGATCGCTGCAAATATGAATTAAAACCTTTAAACTCAGCTGCTGTCAGCAAGGTTAATTATAAAATGTGTAAAAAAATAATGATTTTTTTAAACGATGCAATAACACATAGTACTCCGTTACCTATGCCAAGTAATGAAAAGGATAACACTTTCAATATATAATTTTGAATGGAGGGTTGCATCAAGGAAGCTTAGTGATTGAAAAAAAACAAAGGGGACGCGTCTTGATATATGAATGATTGCAAAAATGTTATGAGGTAGTGATCAGAAATGAATTAATTGAAACAAAATTAGTGTTGAATGGCTAAAATTTTGAAAAAGTAATCGGTTGAAAATTTAAATGCTTATTAGGAGAATGTTATGAAAAAAATAATTTTGCTACTTGGTTTTATAAGTTTATTCATGTTACAAGCTTGTACTAGTGCATTTCAAACGATGACTGAATTTAATCCTGTTGGTCGTTTGGATCAATCAACTATAAAAGGGAATATCGTTTCAAGTGTAGACGATATCGCAGTTTATATGAAATCTTCCCCTGAGGGATTTGCGGTTGAAAGTGAGTTGTTACATGTTGAAGATGGTTATGCCCATAAAATATTAGGTGAAATAATAATTAATGACCATAAACCATCAAATTTAACGAGATATGAAAATGCAAAACAAAGAACGCTTCAACAATTAAAACAAGCCGCTTATGATCAAGGTGCTAATGCAATAATCTATTGTATAGTTAATGTTTCAAATGAACCTACCTGGAGTGAAGTTATACGTGCAAGATCAATTGGTTTAGGCACAGGGTGGGCGGTAGTTGTGGATGAAAAATATTTAAATTAATCTGTTTCACTGTTTCAGGGTCGCCACGGTAACAGTTTAACATTTATTCTTTTTTCCTTTTTACCATGAAATCCATGGGGCTTCGCGGTGCTACGCCCGCACAAGCGAAAGGCACAAAAAATAATTTGTTTCACTTAGAGACCACGGAACTTCAACTTGTTCTTAAAAAATTATATAAAATCTAACCTGGCCATCGTGTGTATCCTTGTTTAACAGAAGATATAATCAGCGAAAATCCGCAAAATTCGCGTCATCCTGTTAAATCCCTAGCGGGGTTACAAGGGTAACATTTAACAGGATAAATCTGCTTGCCATAATCTTAGCGTCTTTGCGCCTTTGCGTGATTCCCTCTTTACTCCCTATTTTATCAGCGCTCAAACTGAGCAATTTGCATCCCTAGAATCTCCCCAATTTTAGGGGGTTGATAAAAATATGTTTTGTGAAATTATAATAACAAATTTGATCAAGGCTTTGAAAACAGCTTGGCGGGATCTTCATCCGGGGTTATTATGGGGTTATCTTTACCTCAGCATTGTATAACCCTTGAGAACTTGGCGGAGTGTAATGGAGATCCCGCCATTTTTTTGTCAAAAAACACTTGATTTTTAAAAATAATAAAAGTAAATTTCAAGATTCATTTTACAAAATAACTATATATTTTTGCATGCAGGAATACCCCCTGTAAGCAAGCGAAATTGTAGAGAAATGAGGAGTAAGGAATGAAACAAATGAAGTTAATATGTAAGATAGTGGTCTGTTTTTTTATCATGTCAGGAGTTGGTTTGGCTGACTTATGGCTTGATGATGGCGGCATAACGATTACTGATGATAATGATGATGTGAAAATTGCCGGAGAGTTGCAAATAGGGCCATATGCATCTGTCGGCTTTATAGATTATTGGGAAGGGACGCACCTCTCAGCGTTTACGAATACAGATGGGGCTCGCGTAAGTCTTTTGGATGATGTTCTTCTTTTACAGGCGGGACCGAATTCTGACGTCATGCTTATAGCGGAAGAAGAAGGAGTGTGGATAAGAAATGCCATACAGGTTGAATCAGAAGGGGCTCTTAATAGTACTTATATTACAACCCATGATGCAGGTGTAAATGGTGTCTGGTCAATTTTATCAAATGGGCTGTCTTCAGACGGAGAATCGCTAAACTATGTTAATGATGGTTCAGCAGTGATCCTTACAAACCAGGACATCCGGTTTGTTGATTTTGATGCTAAGACCGAAACAATCAATGTAAACATGGAAATTAATGGCCAAACCGACGAAGTAACAGTAGACGGTGATCTAAAAGCGGTCGGCGGAATTGATATGAGTGCTGGTGAAAAAATTACTTCAGATGGCGATATCTGTATAGGTTATTGCGGTTACTAGCCCGCATTTCTCATAAAGAATTTGTTTTAAGGGGAATAAAAAATATTAATATAAAACAAAGTGTTAAGCATGCATTATGAATAAACTCAAATTAAGTCCATTTATAATATTTATTATATGTTGTATCAGTTTGACTTGCCTACCGCGCATATCAATTTCTGCTCCCTGTGAAAATCTGCCAGATGAAAACTGCTGTGTGGGCGATGATTGTTCTGGATGCGACTGGATGGTTACACAGAGTTGCGAATTAAATAAAACATATACCGCACCCGGTAATGTTATTGTGGCGCCTGGTGTTATACTGACCCTGAAAAACAATGCTTCCTTAAATATCGATTTTAACCATAAAAATCTTACAGTACAAAAGGGAGGAGGGGTTCTGGTAAAAGATGGTACAAAGGTTGATAATTATTTTTTAACCGATTCCACAACACCTGTCCTGGGTGTTTTCCCTGGCGTTTATGCTGATCCGGAACTTTTCAGAGACGGCAGCACATACTATCTGACAGGATCAAATATTGACTGGCAAACCATATCTATTTATGAGTCAACAGACCTGGTTAATTTTACACTTAAAACCACCTACGACCCGTCTTCGTTTCCATTGCATGCTTATAAATACCGGGGTATATGGTGCGGCAGTTTATCAAAGTATAAAGGAAAATATTATCTGTTTTGGAATAGCCAACGGAGTGATGGCGATTATGGAAGTGTTTTTTACGCTGTAGCCGATGATGACAATCTTGTTTTTGGAGAGCCGCACGCAATTAATGAGGATAAAACTAACATGCCGAGAACATATGTAAATCTCGGCTGTACACCTGATGCTGTTAATGGCTGCTTGCACGATATGCGGAATGCCGGACATATTTTTCAAGATGGCGACGACACCTGGTATGTTTATAATTCTGGAGGCATTATATCTTATTTGATGGATGACACGTTTGAGATGGTTTCTGGAAAGCAGGTCGTGGTCAATGTGCCGGATGTCGTTTATGAAGTAGAAGAAGAACCCGCTTTTTTTAAACGGAATGGTAAATATTATTTAATGTGGTCGTTCAGTAATGACAACAGAGGTTATAGCATTCCTTATATTATGGCAGACAGTATGGCAGACCTTAATGTCGGGCAGAATACATCGTTCAGTTATATAATATATTCCCTGAGCCAACAATGTTCGTCAGAATGGTTATATAAAGAAATAGGCGGCAGCGGCAATGTGATTGATGATGGTTCAGGAACTGCCGCATTTGGTCATCTGGATAACAGAATCATCATCATTGCTGAAGTTGGCGACATCGGCAATATATCCATTCATCTTGTTGATGATCCAGCCGTTGTTGCAGGAGAGGAAGTTGTTCTTTTTGATAAAACAAGCCGTAATATGACTGTTAATATTGACAACGGGAATTCTACCGAACAGATGATTGCAGATGCTTTGACCGAGCATGATATCATTGCATCAGTCATTACGAACTGCAAGAACTGTGTTTGGACCCTTGGCAAGGGAACAGATAACGTAAGTTTAACTGGCGGTGTCAACCACCAATATTATGCAGTATACCATAAAGCTGTTTTTGTGAGAGGAAAGGAACAGTATCCTCGGCGTGTCTATTTAAGCAAATTACATTTTTATGATGATGGGAGAATAAAATCCTTAAATGCGGTGAATATTCACTGGAAATGGAACAGTCCAGGAGATGAACCAGCAAACGCTGAATACGCGTTGTATGTTAAACCGATTAAAAACAGCTGGGTTGGATATGATTCACCATGCATTGATTCAGCGGAAATAAATGATCAGTGGACAACCTGTCCATGGGATGAAGAGAACTGCCCTTCTGGAAGCTGCTATAAATATGTTGGTTATTGTCCATCCAGTGAAGCACCAGCGTATGATAAATCAACAATTGAAAAAATACGGGTGTGCTATTCCACTGATAATTGGGCGACACAGACATGTGAAGAGACGACGTTTGATGGAATTGAAGATAATGTGATCATTGAATTTTAATAAATTGATCTAAGGAAAAAATCATGACAGCATTTAAATTTGTAAAAATCATATTTCTGATAAATGCCCTGACATTTTGCCTTTTACCGCCAATATCATTTGCAGAATTGTGGAACAATGAAAACAGCGTTACAGTTGCCGAAGATAATGACGATGTAAAAATAAACGGCAGCTTGCAGATCGGGCCGTATGCAACGATCAGTTCCAATGATTCTGAAGAGGGCGCGCATTTGTCAGCATTTTTTAATACAGATGGCGCCCGCGTCAGCCTTGAGGATAATTTGCTCCTTTTACAGGCAGGGCCGAATTCTGATGTTATGCTTATGGTGGAAGAAGAAGGCGTGTGGATGAATAAAGGATTTCAGGTAGAAGCAGACCCGAATATTCCCAGCACATGTGCGACAACAATTGATGCAGACCAGCTATTATGCCTGCCCATATTCGGAGTGTGGTCAGTATTCTCCAATTGCGTTGTGCCGGATGATGCTTCTGTTTACGCGTATCAAAATGATGGCGCTGCAATAAATATTATCAATAGATATTGGGGTGATCTGACCACAAGCATGGAATTTGTCACAATAGACAGTGCTAATAATTTTGGTCTTCCAAAAATGATAATGGGTATTGATGATATGGGGATGACGTGGATGAACAAAATAAATACAAACGGCAATATTATTCTTGGTGAAAGCGGATCAGGCGGCACAATAAGATCTTATGGCACGCTTTGTATTGGTGATTGCCCATGAACTGATACGGATTAAAACATATATCTCTCACAGAGGCACAGATGGCACAAAGAGAAACTTATGTGAAAAAAAAACTCCGCGGCTTTTAAGGCTAGTTTTAAAACATAGGTACAGGTCTTAAAATTGTACGAGGTCGCGAACCTGTTATCTGATAACCTGAAAGAAGATTGTTATATCAGTTGCCCTTTTAGATATGTTAAAAAGTTTATCGTCTGTACATCAAACATAGGGGCCAACCTAATTTTGTTATCAATCGTTAAAATGCGTGGGAAAAGATATTAATGTTTACATATTAAAACCTATCCTGTTCATCCTGTATATCCTTGTTAAAAAAATGTTTTAATCAGTGAAAATCCGCCAAATCCGTTCTGTCCGCCTGCGGTTCATAACTTTCAACGACGACCTGTGTGCTATTCAACCAACTAAAACCAATTGAAACCTTTAATCTTTCTCCTCATCTCTCCCTCGATTCTCCCAGGTTTATGACTAGGTAATTCGCATCCCTAGAAACTACCCAACTTTAGAGGGTTGTCAAAAATGATTTTTGTGAAAAGATAAAAATCAATTTGATGGCGTAAATTAATTCAAGCAAAGGTTTTTGGGAAAAATGGAAAAACATAAGAAAACATTTTTAATATCAGCGGCAGCGATAGTTTTATGTCTGGTTGTGATATGGATCATTCAAGTCATAAAAACAGACAAACGGCCAGTTCCTGATAGAGCCGCTTACACGGTTCCCAAAAAGATCCGGTATGGATTCACGGTTTCAAATACCACCAACCGGTTAATGGAGAAAGCAGAATTCTGGGCATACGCGCCGGTCAAGCTGACAGCGAATCAGATCTGCGAGCATATTGAAGCCTCGCATCCCTATGAACTCATTGAAGACGAAGTGGGCAATCAGATCCTTCATTTTACATTGGATAACCTGCCGCCATACGGCAAACAGATTGTTATTGTGAAGGCAAACCTGTTGATGTCAGACCAGGCAAACAGGATTCCGGGATCAGATATGGCTGCTTTTTTAAAGCCCGAGACATACATTGAATCCGATCATGATGCCATTAAAAGCAAGGCAGCGGAACTGGCACAGTCTAAAGTTATGGAAACTTCGAAAGCACTGTTTAAGTGGGTGGGGGGTCATGTGGCCTATGCGGGGTATGTAAAAAGAGACCGGGGTGCCTATTACGCCATGACCAGAAAGAAGGGCGACTGCACAGAATACATGTATCTGTTCGCGGCCATGAGCCGGGCAAACAGTATTCCCTGCAGGGGTGTGGGCGGATATGTCTATAAAGGGGATGCTGTGTTAAAGCCTGCGGATTACCATAACTGGGCGGAATTTTATGATGACGGCATCTGGCATCTGTCAGACCCCCAGAAAAAGAAGTTTATGACAGACCATGCCGACTATATTGCCATCCGGATTATCCGTGCATCAAAAGATCATCCTGAAAGTCAGTTTCATCGGTTTAAAGTAGTTGGCGATGGATTGAAAGTGAAAATGAATTCGTAAAAGCGGTTTGATTTGTTCAATATGTAAAAACAATGAAAATGGATTCAATTAGATGAACCAACAAAACCAATACAACCAATGAAACCAATGCAACCAATTAAACCAATGAAACTAATGAAACCAATACAACCAATACATCTGGAGGAATAAAATGGGAAAGGTGATGATAAAAACAATGTATGCGGCGTCAAGCGTGTGGAAGCGGCTTTTATGTTTTATATGCGGCCTGATGCTGATGCTTCCGGGAGTTGCCCATGCTGAAGAATCCCTGTGCGCTGAGGTCAAGATCGAAATCAGCCAGGAGCTGACCTTTGAGCGGCAGGCGTTTGACGCGCACATGCGGATTAAAAACGGCCTTTCCAATATTACAATTACAGGGATTGAAGCAGAAGTGACTTTTGCAGATGAAGACGAGAACCCGGTTAATTTTTATACCAACTCATATACTTCGCAGACAGATCCGCTGTTTTTTATCCGGGAAGATTCAGAAGGCATCACGGACAATGCGGACGGCACCTGGAACATATCGGATGTAGAACCGACATCCACGGCTGATCTTCACTGGCTTATCGTTCCTTCACCCGGTGCAGGTGCTGAGGCCGCAAGCGGGATCCTTTATTTTATCGGCGCCAAACTGACGTATACGGCCGGCGGTGAAGAGAATGAAGTGGTGGTCACGCCGGATTATATCTATGTGAAACCCATGCCTGTGCTGACCCTGGATTATTTTCTGACCGAGCATGTGATTGGTGATGACGCTTTCACGGGTGGGCCGGGAAATCCGGTAGTGGAGCCATCGGAGCCTTTTACGCTGGGGGTTCGAGTGAAAAATGCCGGTCCGGGAACGGCCCGGGACCTTAAGATCAATTCTGCCCAGCCTAAAATTGTTGAAAACGATCAGCACCTTCAGGTGAGGTTCAGCATTGAAGAAAGCGAGGTCAATGGCAAGCCAGGGGCTGACAGCCTGCTGATCAATTTTGCTGAGATTGCCCCCAATACCTGCGGGGTGGGGCGCTGGATCATGCTCTGCCCGTTATCAGGAAAATTTACGGAATTTGAAGCGGATTTCACCCACTCAGATGAGCTGGGCGGTGAGCTGACCTCTTTGATTACAGCGACCAACACCCACTTTTTGATCCGGGATGTACTGGTTGATTTGCCGGAAAGAGATTCTATCCGGGATTTTCTGGCAACTCAAGATGAGAACAGCACTAATTTGCTGGTGTATGAATCAGATGGCGAAGATTCGGAAGTAATGGATGAGTCCGGGAATTTTACTATAGACGGAGCGGACAAACAATATACTTTGTCAGCATCCGTGCCGGTTACCTCGCCGTTTATATATGTTCAGCTGGATGATCCGAAAAACGGAAACAAGGTGCTCAAAAGCGTCACCCGGTCGGACGGCAAACAGGTAAAAGCAGATAATGTCTGGCTGTCTAAATCCAGAGAAGATGTTCAAACCCAGAACTGGAACTATCACATTAACCTGTTTGATATGAATAGCACCGGGTCGTATACGGTGGTGTATGAGGAGCCGGATGTGTTACCCCAGGCACCGATTCTGAATTTTATTGAAGATAAAAACGTGGTTGAGGGGAATACCCTGTCATTTATGGTTTCAGCCAGCGATCCCAATGGCACCACGCCCGTGTTGTCCGCGTCGCCGGTTTTTGCACACGCGTCTTTTATGGACGATGAGAACGGCTGGGGTTCGTTTACGTGGACACCGACCACAGAGCAGGAAGGGGTTTACTATATTACCTTTAAAGCTTCGGACGGCGTCCTGTCAGACACCCAGCGGGTCAAAATTACCGTATGCAGCAGCGGAGATACGGACTGTGACCTTATGGATGATGGCTGGGAAAACGATAATTTTAATAACGATCTGACTGTAGCCGGTCCTGGGACAGACATAGACAGTGACGGTATTTCAGATCTGGATGAATATTTGAATGACACGGATCCGAATGTGGTGGAGCACGCGCCCACCCCGCCCGTGATTCTGTTGCCTGCTATCGGCGGTGAAACAATTGATCAGACGCCAATCCTGTCGGTTGAAAACAGCTATGATGAAGACGGTGATGCTCTGACCTATACGTTTGAGGTGTTTTCAGATCCTGAATTTATAAACCTTGTGGAATTTCAGACGGATGTTGCTGAAACAACAGACACCACGTCATGGACCTTGACAGGGATCCTGGACGACAACACCTGGTATTACTGGCGGGTCCGGGCATCAGATATTTCTGCAAACAGTTTGTGGGTATATGGCGAGTTTTTTGTAAATACGGCCAATGAGGCGCCGGCAGCGTTTGGCATCAGTTATCCCATGGATACCAAGGATGTGGATACACAGACGCCCGTGCTTGAAATAACCAACAGTGCTGATCCTGATGAGGATATGGTTACATATACATTTGAAGTCTATGAAGACAGCGGCATGGTAACCCAGGTTGCCGCCATAACCGATGTGGCGGCTGGACCAGAAGGCGTCACATCCTGGACAGTGGACACGCCCCTGACAGACAGTACTTCGTATTTTTGGAAAGTGTCTGCTCTGGATGAGCACGGCGCCCAGGCGGAAACCGCCCTGGTTTCATTTAATGTAAACCTTTCCAACCCGGCGCCTTCAGCACCGGCTATTTCATCTCCGTTTGACGGAGAAGAGATCCACGTCCAGGCAGTAGATCTTGTGGCAGATAATGCCTCGGATACAGATCCGTTAACCTATTATTTTGAACTGGACACAACAGATACCTTTGACAGCCCTGCGAAACAGACCTCAGGGGTTGTCACGGAAGGCACGGACACCACTGTGTGGCCGGTGTCCGACCTTGCAGACAATACCCGGTATTACTGGCGGGTGAAAACCACGGACGGGAGTTCGGAAAGTCTCTGGGCTGTCGGCGGTTTTTTTGTGAACCTGTTAAACGACGCCCCGTCTGTTCCGGAAGTAAAAAATCCCGGGCATGACGCGTGGGTAAACACCCTGACACCTATCCTGTCGGTTCATCCGGGTTTAGAACCGGATAATGATGTGCTGACTTATGTGTATGAAGTTTACAGTGACCCGGATCTTTTTTACCCGGTATTTTTCGAAGAAACACCGGATATGGATTTTGAGTGCCCGGTGATATTGAATGACAA
>JANQFQ010000002.1 GCA_028277765.1 Desulfobacterales bacterium | reverse complement strand
AAACTATCAACCTTTTCCCCTATGCTCCGCGGCTTCTTGAACCATGGATTAGTTCCGAGCACTCGTTTCACTCGACTCGGAACTAATCCTTTATTTGTTCAGCGCAAATTTTTATTCAAGCCAAATCCTAACAGCATCTTTTAGATATTCATTTATTTTATTTGCGTCATAGCCTAAATCAATTTCTTTAAACCCAGACCATATAGCTTCAGGAAAAATACTTTGCGCATGGTTTATAATTAGCTCAGAATCCTTTATCTGTGGCTTCCAAGAACGTTTAATTTGTGCATATTCAATTATATTTTTTATAATTTTTGGTGTAATTACTATATCTTGTGCATCTAAAAAGCCAAGAGAAGGAACAGCCAATGCAAATAAGCCATGAAATTCTGCAACAATTCTTGCACCGCTAATAGATGACTCAATGACAATATTTAATCGAAGAAGAGCAAAGGGTGCAACTGATATATCAGTTCGTTTAAAGAAATCAAATCGTTGTCGGCCTACTAACCAATAAAACCTTTCATCATTTATTGTTATTGATCTTCGTTTTTTTTTCGGTAATGACATTATGTTTAATCTATATAATAGAAAATACAATTCTCTTTTTTATGCTTGAGCTCCAGCAATATTTTAAAAAAATATCCCTAAAAAAAATACCTTATTATGTTTAATGGGTTTTTCAGTGTTATGCTTTTACCGAAAAGGGCATAAGTTTCGTTTGAATGGATGAAAGAATGCATTTCATCCATTCAACTCAGCTTTATAATGATTGTGATTCATCTATAGATTTAAAAGAGATTGAAATCAATAATTTTCTTAAACATAGTTCAAAATTTTGTAATGAATGACAGGTGGTCCATATAAAAGAGGAAATAGAGATTTATGACTTTTTAAAAGGAGGGGAATCGCTGTGAAGAGGTCTATGATGGATTTATGGATTTTGATAATTAAGTAGTTATTAAGAAGGGGACTTTACTTGGCTTATAATGTGTTTACCTTCAAAATTATATTTTTAATAAACGAAGGAAAATATTAAATTTCAAATATTTTAATAAATCTTTTATTTTTAAACAGTACATCCTTTCCATCCTGTCAAAAAGAAAATATTGGTCTGTCACTTTTTTATAATTTGTTGGGCAAATTGTTTTCTTTACACCATTTACATTGTGGTTGTCCCTCAATATAGTCAGGTGATTTTAATTTAAAATATCTCACATGTCCTGACATACTATGGAGCACAGCTCTATCCGCGCCTATGCGGCAATCATATTCAGTTCCCCAATGTGCCAGGTTATACATGGGAGAAAGGATAACTGGTTTATTGTATTCCAACAAATGCCATGGGTATGGGCCATGTCCATCTTTTATCTGTTTTTTTACTTTTTTAACCATTTTTTCATATTGATCACTTCCAGACGTACATATTGATGAAGCAAAAACGATACACATTGCTTTTGCAGGATCGGGCTCTCTATAAATAGCATAGTATTGAATTTTGACCCACTCACCAACAAAGTATCCGCTTTTCATCTTATATCCTTTTAACCTGATCTCTAGTTTCCCGATTCTAGTATCAAGTTCATCAGCTTCATAGTAATTTAGGGTCTCTCGTAATTTATCTATGCTTAAACAGCAGCTAGACAAAATTATACATGCTAATAACATCAGGTTTAATACTCTGTTCATGATACTACCTCTAAAGGTCCAAAAAATACTAATTATTAGGTCTTTTTCATAAAATATTAATGATTTGTCGCGGTCCGATTCCACATTAACGAAAAATTCTCCTTTATTCCTCTTTCTATGCCTGATTTCATTAGCTTATCTACATCAGTAAAAGAGCTTTTTTCAACTTTCCCAACAGGAAGTTCCTTCTTGAACTGTTCAATAAACCACTTGACATATTCATTCAGGGATAATGCTTTGTTTTTATTGTAGATCTGAATGATAAAAATCGCATCCCCCTTGCTTCTCAATGTGATATAGCGAAAATCATCCTTTATGGCTTCATTTATAATCTTCCAGTTTCCGGGATATAAAAATTGAATGTTCTGTTTATCATATTTTATTGGAGATGAAATATCTGCTGATTTTTCACATCCAAGAATCGCAAACATACTGATTAATAGTATTGTAAATATGTAAATTCTCATGTTTTATGCTCCAAATAGAATAATAGGGATGGGTGAGTTAAATATGATATATCATGTAATAACTTCTATCTTGAAGATTTTCAAGTATAATTCTTATGATTAATACAATTGAATAGTATTATTATCCCAGATATTGAAAAAAGGGGACAGGTAAATTTGACTTTATGAAGATATACCTGCTCTGACAGTGGTATGTGCTAGATCACTTCTGGGAGAAACGTAATCAAGCGAGGCTTTTTCAGTAGGGAAGGTGACTTTTTGAACTAATATCTAAAGTGTTTTGCAGAATTCCTGTGAGTCATGCAAGACATAAAAGCCATAGAAATATTTGAATCCATTAAACAACGTGGTAATATTGCGTCCATACCTCATGAACAATTGTTTGAAAATTTTTTATGTATTTGATAAAGAAGAATTAGAACGTCAGGCTATTAATAAAGCATCCGCCACTATCACCTCTATCATCACTATCACCAGGCACTTTTAATTCTGTACCCGGACCGGATGGATCAACAATAACACCATTGGCTACCCCATCAGCATCACCGAATTCACCATCCTGAAAATCGATAATCATTGACAGTCGATTATTATTGATTGACGTATAATCCGTATAATCCTGCCAGCCATTGATCGTATCATACTTATACCATCCTGAATTTTTTACTACTTGTTCGGAAAAATATACAATCACTGATGCCGGATCTGTGGATGATATTAAACTGGCTCTAAAACTAATCAGTCCTTTGGGAAGTTCATCAGGACAGTTAGCATTATCATCAATACTAGACAGTGCAACATATTTAAGTGCGTCAATTGATGCTACATTATCTGAAACCTTAACGCATATCTGCTGATTATCATTAACGTTTACGCATTTAATGCCGTCCTGCTCAACATCCGGAACAGCATTTTCATCAAGATCCAAATTGTCATCAACTTCCTGATCATCCGGGACACCATTCATGTTTAAATCTGAAAACGGGTCTGCTTCAGTAACAAAAGACACAACTCCTGACCAAGAAGACGGTTCTCCAAGATCATTAATAAACCTTACCCTTGAATAATACTCGGTATCTCCGGTCAGCACCATATCCGGAACATTCAATTCAGTAAGACTGGTATCACTGGTAACTCCCATAGATAGGGAAGAAAAATCATTTATACGGCTGATCTGCCATTCTGACATGGCAATATTAAAGGCATTAAACTGATCGGTTTGTATTATAGCGTTAAGCGGCACATTTATATTTCCATTCGTAGGCCAAAGAATGATCGGGTTAGACACCAGAATGTCCGGTAAACCATCGCCGTTACCATCAGGTTCATCTTGATCAGCCACGCCGTCATCATCTGTATCACCGGTACCGGTGGCATCATTGGTTTCACCACAGTTGGTGTTAAATTGAATGGTGCTTGAAGCACCTTTTACAAAATCAGTATTGTTGGTCCAGAGTCCATTTAGATTGAGCGTGCCGGTATCATCATTGAATGTAGCGCCGCTGTCTAATGTAAAATTCCGGCAGTTGTCGACTTGGCCATTACCCAACGAAAGTGTTCCCCCGTTTTCAACAGAAATGTCATCACAATGCACATCAATTATCGCTGCATTGTTAAATGACACACGAACGCCATTGGTAACTGTGATACCCCGGGCATGTGCCAGGTCGGCCATACATATAAATAATAACATTCCGGCCAGCATCAGGACCGTAATACCTCTATTACAAAACATTTTATATCCTTTATGGTTCATCACATTAAACACGTTTATCATCCATTAATTTGTTTTGCTGTTTTTTGGTAGACACACCGGCATGGGTAAAAACAGTTTTTCAAGTTTCTGTTTCATCCCCAGCACCAGTTCGGCATATTTAGCTGAAAATGTGCTTCTTCTGATAATGAACAGGCAGTATCTCCCTTCCTGGTCATTCAGCTTCAGGATGACTGTCTTTTTCGGATCATCCAGTTTTCTGGCGTCTTTCAGGCCTTGTTTAAGTTTAGCGCCCAATTGAGCAATCAATTCCACATCACCGCCGGAAACCGTGGTCTGATTGAACAGGTAAAGCATGCTTTCAGCTTCATTGGCGTTAAATTGCAGTTCTTTTTCTTCTGCCTTACTTTTTCCCAAACAAGGGGTTGCAAGAAAATATAGCAGCATGAATACAATAACCGCTGGTTTTATCATTAAAACTGGAGCGTTCATGTGATTACTCCGTGGGCCAATACTTGACCCACATACTGACATCACCCAATTCTGTATGCGCTTCACAATTAGCATCCCCACCACAGTCTCCTGGTGGCGCAGTTCCGGTAATTGTCCGCGCATCTGCCCAAAGATAATATGTGTAGTCCCCTGCTGTTGAAACAGTAAATCCTCGCTGGATCCGCCAGCATGTGTACTGATCCGTGTCATCAGTACATCCGTAATCAGATACTTCTACTAGATGATTGGAATCCATATCCGGACTGCTGCTATCGGAAATACACAATCGGAAACGGTCCTCACCTGTACCTTCCCAGTCCGCATAACCTGCAGCAGAAACATAGATTACCCCGGCTGCCGGTACGTTGATAGATACGGATCTAACCAATTGGGGGGTGGCGAGCAGGTCCAAATAAGAGTTACCGCCCACATAATTAGCCTTTGGTCTGTGAACGGTTTGCCAGGAAGCCAGGCCGTTTGCATCGGATGTCAGGATTTTATCTGTATCCGGTACGCTACCGGTAATTTTGACCTGCCCATTGATTTCCAGTTTGGCGCCCGGATCGGTCACACCAATACCCACATTATCACCGGTATTGATCAAGTGAACATCGGTGCCGGTACGGTTCCAGCATGTGCCAACCTGGGCATCGTTCCAATAGAGTACGTTATTAGTATTATAAAGTTTGTTAGTTGGTGTCGCTGGAGCCGATGTTGATGGCGGCATGGACAATGCACCGCTATTGCCTTCATCAGTGACCTGTATGAGCAGATTGGCATCAGTGTCCTGCACACTCAAATTCTGGGCAAATGCAAACGTTTGTATCCCGCCAAAGATGATAATTATTAATATAAATAAAATAAAACGAATTTTCATGGTCTTTCCTTCTTAAATGTTCGGCATTATCCAGGACTCCAGGCTAATTCGGAAAATACTCGGTAGCCATACTGATATCGCCCACGGTGACCACTGCACTAGATGAATATTTTTGGCACCAAACGTTGATGGTATATGTGCCACCGCTTGAAACAGAAAATCCCCGTTGAACAGACCAGGACGTATATTGATCCGTATCATCAGTACAATTGTAATCGGTAATAATCGTCCGATGATCCCACCAGGTATCTTCTGCCCCCCAATTATGATTCGGGTCTCCTTCATGGCTAGCTATAAGACCGACCAGCAGAAGATCCCAATTGGCACTCTTCCACTGTACATATCCTGAAGCTGACGCTAGAATTATGCCTCCGGCCGGAACAGTGATGGAAACATTTTTAACGTTTTGATAAAAGGAATAATTTGCGGTTATATCAGCATATGAATTCCCGCCAACATAACTGGCCTTTGGCTGATGCACTGTCTCCCAGGAAGCTAAACCGTCGGCATCCGATGTGAGCAATTTGTCCGCGCCAGGTGAGCCACCGGTAATTTTGACTTGACCATTGACTTCCAGTTTGGCATCCGGCTCAGCCACACCGATCCCTACATTGTCGCCTGTATTGGTCAGATGCACATCCGTCCCCGTACGGGTCCAATCCGTACTGAGCCGGGCATCATTCCAATATAACACCCCATTAACATTATATAATTTGTTTGCGGTGTCCCCCGGCGCTGTTGCGTTCTGAGGCAGGGTAATGGAGCCCGAAGTGCCCTCATCATTCACCTGCATTAACAGATTATCATCACTGTCCTCCACCATCATCTCCTGTGCCACAGCATACGATATACCGCACAAAAGAATGAATATCCCGATAAATACTCGTTTTTTCATACTATACCTTTCTTTAAAAAAATAATTTAATACATTATATTTTTTAACATATTAAGTGTATATATACATTGGGTAAAACCCGGTCTATATATATCTGTTACTTCTTTCTTTCAGACATTCATTGCTTTTTCAAGAAAATTATTTGTTAAAACCTGTTAAAATATCTTTAACCTATTGTATTTTATCATAATAGAAATATATTTTCACATATCATCATCATCTTGTCCATGAAATTCTGTGTTTTCCGTGATGAAATAAATATAAATAGATTACGGAATTAATGATTTTCTATTTGTTTCAACAATTCCTTTGCCCCGGGGAAATTCGGATTAATTTTCAAGCACTTATTTAACGCCTGTATGGCTTTTTCATGCTGTTTTTCGTATAGATGGCACACACATAGATTATAATACGTTTGAGGATCGTTCGGATTAAACGCCTTGCTTTCATTTAAGTATTTAAAGGCCTTTTTTATCTCACCTTTTGTAATAAGAATAATGCCGAGCCATTTTGAGATAAATGCATTACTACCCAGTTTATAACGCATTTGCAAATAGGGTAAAGCATCTGGTAATCTGCCCCTTTTTAACAACTCCCGGATGACAAGATCATACGTCTCTTCATCTATAGGATACTGATATAATAACACATCCATATGCCTAAGGAATATTTCAATATCTTCATGGGCCAATGCGGTTTTTGCCAGCTCAATATGAGCCATAAGCCACTTTATTTCGTTATTAACAACCAGCAAACTCAACGCGTCAGTTTGGGTACTGATTTTGATAATATCCGTTAAAGGTTTTTTCTCGTTTGGGTGTATAAACGGCCAATCATTTTTCAGTTTTAAAATTGTAAAATCCCCTATTTTTCTATCCAAATCGGTTATCATAAAATCTTTAATAATTCGATCATGTTGGTTTTCATAAGGATATTTGGGTAAATCTTCCGGCAGCAAACCATTTTCATGTATACATTCATAATAGATTTTTCCCAATAATTGATATCCTTCAATTGTGGGATGTAAGTGGTCTGTCATCAATTTATCACCAACGATATTATTGTCACTGGCAGCACGGAAAGCAGAATCAACATCAACAACAGGGAGATTGAATTCCTTTCCAAGTTCTGTGATCACGTTATTAATTTCAGTCGGCGCCCTGAATCTTAACCCATCTAAGTCTTTGGCAAGTATAAATTGTTTATCTGCCAATTGAATTTCATTATTAGCGAGCGCTGATCGCGCTTTCTCAAAGATCTCTTTTGCTGACGGGTGTTGGGAAGATTTAATATCTTTAAACGGTTTTTGATCTTTTGTGTTACTTGTTAGGGTGCTCAATATCAACGGCACACCGGCATCTTTGCATTTTTTTATTATCGCTCGAAGATTTCCTTCAAACTGCCTGATTCCTTTATAAAAAACAGGTGACTGATATTCGATCGATTTTTTCTCTGCCATTCTCGACATCAATGTGCCTGGTCTTATTTCATCTTCATCTATTATTTTCGCGGCATTTCCAATAAGATCACGGATAAATTGAATGGTCTTAAAACGATTCAGGTATAAAATGGTATTTGCAATCTTCCTTGAACTTCCGATCGACTCCATGGAGCCCACACCAAGCGCGCCGTAATACTCATTGTGGCCGGCATAAATCAATATGACATCCGGCTCCTGCTCAATAACACCGGGAATTAAATCAAGAACGGTATAAGTATTGACCGCGCTCATGGCAATATTAACCACCTCAATGGTTTTATTTGAATAATTCATTTCCAAACGTTTGCGTATATATCTTGAAAATGATCCCATAGGCTGATAGGGAAATCCGGCTGCTGTGCTGCCACCCAATACAAAGATCCTGTAAGCATTATCTTTTTTTTCAATATCAAAAACATCTTCTATTGGTGAAGGAAGTCTTTTTACGTTGCTGAAATATCTGGAGGCGATATTAGGGTTAATAAAATATTTATCCCCTCTCTCCACCCATTGCCTGTTATCCTCCCCATAACCGGTTATCCTCAATGATATTTCAATGACTGTAAAAAATAGTACCGGTAGCATCATCATGATGAAGTAAAATATTTTGGGTACTTTCTTCTTTGAAGGGTTTGATTCAAGTCCTGATTCTGATTTTTTTTTATTGACGATATCTTTTTTCAAAAGTTTTCTCCCTCAATAAATTACTTTATTATGATGTTATATATAGATCTATTGTCAAGTTTCTTTTTTTTTACAAAAAGTTTACCTGTATTTTTTAAAAATAAACGAGTTGTTAGTTATGATTTTACTTGACTTATAATGTGTTTCCCTTCAAAACAATATAAGATAATAAAAGAAGGAAAAATTAAAATTTTCCTTCATAATAGTTATTTTACGCGTAAAAGGAAAACAAGATGCTTTACCGTGAAATGAATGAAGATCAACATCGTATATTTTTCGATACACAGAAGCTGTTTGATACTTATAAAGATCTATACCATAAAGAACTATCTTATAAAGGTGGGATGCATTGGAAGAAGATAAAGGGCCGGCAGTATCTTTTCAGGACACGTGACCGATATGGAAATGGTAAAAGTCTTGGTAGGCGTGGCCCTGAAACAGAAGAAATAATAAAAGAATTTCAAGAGTCAAAAAAAGATCTTAAAGAGCAAATTTCTGAAATAAAAAAAAGACTTAACGTGCATGCAAGGTTTTGTAGAGCAGCAAGGATTCAAAGGGTTCCAAGAATTGTTACAGGAATTGTAAGGATTTTGGATCAGCAGAACATGCTTGGGAAAAATATGCATGTAATAGGAACTAATGCCATGTACGCATATGAGGCATCAGCTGGAGTTTTATTTGAGAATCAGATACTTATGCTAAAAGATAAGGATGTCAGTTCAAGACTAACGCTGGTAATTGACCGGGAGACAGAAGATTCCGATCTTATAAGTATATTTAAAAAAGTAGACAGGTCGTTTGAACCTGCTGGTGCTTTTAAAGCTGTTAATAAAAACGGATATGTGGTTGATCTGGTAAAACCAGAACCAAAATATATATTTTCAAGAGCTATGAATATTGATGAAAAATATGACGAAAGAGCAGCTGAAACACAAAATTTGCAGTGGTTGATTTCATCCCCTAAATTTACCCAGATTGTTATCGGAGATGATGGATATCCTGCTTTATTAAAAGTTCCTGATCCACGAGCATTTGCCCTTCATAAACTGTGGCTTAGCAAACAGCATGATCGAGATCCTCTTAAAAAACAGAGAGATATTGAACAAGCAATCGCGGTATTAAACCTGGTGGTTCAATATTTGCCAGAGTATACATTTGATGATACTGAGCTCCGAATGTTCCCGGAGGACGTGGTAATGGCCGCTCAAGAAAAAATAAAGGAAATTGATTTACTCGTATTTTAAAGGATGGTCCTCAGGGCCAGGTCATAGACAGAAATATAAATAAGTTTTCTTCTTTGCGTAAAAATTCATATTGAATATTATTAGAGGAGGTTCTGCTTTTCGTCTCGTATTCAAAGACATTTCCATCAAATACGATTTTGTTCGGAAGGTTTTCAATTTTTATCTGTGATTCATCAATAGATTTAAAAGAGATTGAAATCAATAATTTTCTTAATGATAATAAAATAGATGATGAGATCCTGTTTCAAACCAAAGAGATTTTCAAAAGTGTTCAAGCAGCCCAGGGTGAGGTGCTTTGAAGTATCCCCAGGATGGATGACTGTGGCCAGGATGTTGTATGCTGTATTTGGATGATGAGATAAACAATAACTTTATATTATAGCATTAACCAATTAAATATATTGATAATAACAAGATGCTTAAGCGAACAGATATCAGGCCGGTAATTGTTGACTATCCTTTTGGTATATTCAATATCGAGCTCACCAACAGATGTCCCATGAAGTGTGTTATGTGTCCGAGAACAAAATATATGACACGTGAGCAAGGATATATGAACTTTGACCTGTTTCAAAAGATCGTTGATGAGCTTGTGTCTGAAAATCCAGATTACCAGGGAAGGCACCCAGTATGGCTTCATCATTTTGGCGAGAGCCTGCTTCATCCTGAATTTGACAGGTTTATTAAATATGCTGTGAGCAAATCTGTTTATACCGGCTTATCTGTCAACCCTATGATGCTCAAAAAAGAAATTGCTGATCGGCTGCTTAAATCAGGTCTTAATATGCTGTATATTTCCCTGGACGGGCATGATGAAAAATCGTTTTATAAGATAAGGGGTGTAAAAAAAGGGTATAAAAAATCCCATGACAATGTGCTGAAATTTCTTGATCTAAAGAATAAGATGAAGAGCAGGACACAGATCACACTGTCTATGATCGATTTTATGTTAAACAATGAAAGTATTGAAAAAACAAATAGATATTGGAGAGAGCTTGAAGGGATAGATGATGTTCTTGTAAAGAGTTTTACCACATGGAACGGTAGTGTTTCTGATGTAAACTTGTTGGCATGTTGGGACCATAATGATAATAAAAAAAAAGAGGCTCCTGTGGCTTGCGCGTTTCCATGGGAACGGATGACCGTGATGTGGGATGGATCAGTCGCACCATGCTGCAATGATTATGACAAAAAACTGGTTCTAGGAAATGCAAATGATGAATCCCTGGCTGACATATGGAACGGAGAGAAAATGAGGTCTTTAAGAGAGGAGTTTAACAGTAACAAGGTAATTAATCCCCTTTGCAGGAATTGCGATAAACTAAGATTGCCAAGAGATCAGTGGAAATGGTGAGCTAAAAATAGGACTGAGTGATAAGAATAGTACACGGATAGATAATATAATAAACAAGGATACAAAGGATTAGAGAACCTCAATAAATATCCCCCAATGGGGGAATTTGTTCGAGGTCTCGCTTACGGTGTTCTTAGACATAAATGGTCATTGTATATCCAGTAGGTAAAAATGGGATTAAAGTGTTACAATGATGAAAAAAACATTAGAATTAATAAAATCTTACACTATATGTAAAATCAAGTACAGATTAATACAATATACGATACTGTTTGTTTGCATATTCGTCATTTCTTGTCATTTTAATGAAGTTTCAATGAAAGAAATTGATACTATCCAATCATATAATTATGAACTCTATTTGATATTATTGGAAGAAACAAAAACAAATGTCTATGTTCTTTCTAATGACAATAAAGAATGCATCATTATTGATCCAGCATTAAAGGCAGAAAAAATTGCCAATACTCTGAAGAGCAAGGATTATGACCTGAAAGCCATCTTTCTGACGCATAATCACTGGGATCATAGTAAGGAAATCAATATATTAAGCGATATCATGGATGTACCGATTGTAACGAATGACAAGCAAATTGAAATGGGAAAGACGAGAATTGGGATCCCCATAACCAGCGATAATTTGATAAAAGTATATGATAAACAAATCATTTCGTTCGCAGATATGGAATTTGAAATTATATTCACACCTGGCCACTCAAAAGGATCCATGTGCTTCTTTCATGAAGATTCAAATAGCCTGTTTTCAGGTGATACTCTGTTTAAAGGGAGTATAGGAAGAACAGATTTTCCTGGTTCTGTAAAAAGGGAAATGTCTAATTCTTTGAAAAAATTAATAAATGCGATTGAAAAGGATACCCATATTTATCCAGGACACATGGATGCAACTACAAAAAAAGATGAAGTGGAGAATAATCCGTTTTTACAATAGACAGCTAACATGCTTATAGATGTTTAGTCACATTTCATTTAGTTTACAAAAGAAAATTGAATACTTAGAAAGAATGACACACTCCGAACAAGAATTCGTTATCCACTGCATTGGGGATAGCCATGTGAACTTTTTTAACGGGTATGACAAGGCTCAGGTGGATCCGGAAACAAATATGATAAAGAGTAAATACCCGTTTTTTAAGACATATTGGATAGGTCCGGTGCTGGCTTACAATCTTTGCAGGAAGAATACCACTACAAAAGGACGGGAAAAGCTGTTTTTACTATTGGAATATATCCCAAAGGGGAGCAACCTCATGTTCTGTTTTGGAGAGATAGACTGCAGGGCGCATATTGTTCTTCAGGCTGAGAAACAGGGGAGGGAACCATCTGAAATTGTTAAGAATGTTGTTGACAGATATTTCAAGGTGTTAAAAGAAGTACAAGATATGGGGTATAAGATTATTGTCTGGAATGTAATCCCAAGCGCGCCGACTGATGTAAACACATGGATCAGCGTGTCAGATGAGTACCTGTTTCACGGTACATGCCAAGAAAGAAATCATGTTACCAAACTGTTCAATACCTATTTAAAATCCCTTGTTGAACCAGAAGGGATGTTTTTCCTCGATTTTTTCGACAAACTCATGAATGAAGACGGTTCTGTAAAGACAGAATATTACTGCAAGGATGATATCCACATATCCCAGAAAGTGATGCCGATTGTGCTGGATTTATTAAAGAAAGAGTATAGGGAGATAGAGTCTTCTTTTAAAGCTTTTTTATTAAAATAATAATAACTTATCGCGCCCAATATCGCAATATGGGTTGCGATAAGCAGATATGTCAAATTTTGGGGTCTTTACATCAATCTGCCGGAGAACCGCTGAAGGGCTCTATTGACACTTTTCCTGAGAATTTCAAGATCAAGAGGTTTTTCAAGAAAGTCAGACGCGCCTGCCCGCATGGCCCGGAGGGCTTCTTCTTTTCCACCGGATTTGGTGATAATGATAACTTCTGTAACCGGGTTAAGTTCTTTTATATTTTTAGATACTTGAAGGCCGTCCATACCCGGCATGTTAAGCTCGGTGATGACCAGGGGATATGGTTTGCGTGAAAAGGCGGTGACTGCCAGGTGTGAATCTGGATATCCAATAGATTCAAGACCTTCTGCGCTTAACTCTGCCATAAGTGAATCGAGTATGACAGAATCTTCATCAATAATCATCACACGTTTATCTTCAAGAAGCATAACACGGATCAGGGCTTCAATTGCTTTTGGGTCGTACAGGGTGTTTTTCCCTTTTACCAGTTCATCTATTGCCTGCTGCCTGGGTAGGCCTGGGCGGTAGGGGCGGTGACTTGTCATGGCGTCTACCACATCAGCTACGGCAATGATCTTTGCCCATGGATGGATTTTATCATTTTTCAGGCCTTTAGGATACCCAGAGCCGTCAAGGTACTCATGATGCTGGCGTACAATATCAGCAACCGGCCAGGGAAAAGGGATGTGTTGAAGAGTTTCATATGCTTTGTCAGGATGTGTTTTGATAAGGCCCCATTCATGTTCGGACAGTTTGCCTGGTTTGTTAAGAATAGCTGCGGGAACCGTTGCTTTGCCAATATCATGGAGGGTGGCACATACCCTAAGCCCCTGTAGTTCTTCACCTGTAAGGCCGATTTCACGCCCGGCAAGTACAGCCAGTTCTGCAACATGCTTAGAGTGTCCAGCTGTATATGGGTCACGACTTTCAGCAAGGTCACTTAGGGCTTCTGTAATACCCTGAAAACTTGATGCAAGGGCTTTGCTTAATCGTATGGATTCCTGTTCATTCTCTCTGCTACTTGTAACATCACTGATAATTTCAACAGTATGGGTTACTTCGCCTTCATCATCTTTAATGGGAGATGAAGAAAAATGGAGAATCCGATCTAGATAGGGTTCTTCCTGTTCCTCTTCACAATATATCCCTTGATCCTGAGCCCGAAGGTGGGGACAATACGGGGGTGGTGCATCAGTACCATGAAATAATTTATGACACCTTTCGCCAGCGATTTTTTTTATATCCATACCCAGTAGTTTGCTGGCAGCAAGATTCGCCCGGTGGATCCTGAAATCAGGGCTGATGAGTAGAACAGCATCATCAATGGCATCAAATGATTTTCGCCACTCTTCTGAAGCAAGGCTGAGGGCACGCATCATTGCTTCACGTTCACTGGTGTCCCTTACCATGCAAAAAATAACTTTCTCATCGTTCATCACCATTTGCTGGGCAATAATCTCGACAGGAAGTATATTTCCCTCCTTGCGCTGAAAAAGCCTCCATGAAACGATCCCCCCGCATGATTCCCTGAAACGGTAGAAGGTTTTCTTTGCTTCATCTTTAAATTCAATGGGCTGGGTTTCCCATATCTTTTTCATCCGTATATTCTCAGGGGGCGCATCCAACTGGTTCTGGAATTCCTTATTAAAATCCAAAATGGTCCCGTCCTTATACCGGACAATGACAATACCCTCTCTGGCTAGTTCAAAAAGGGAGCGATACTTCATCTCTGAAACCCGAAGAGCCTCTTCAATCTCTTTACTTTCTGTTATATCTATGTAATTGCCAATGACCGCACGCTCATCCTCATGATGAATAGGAGCCACTGTTTCCATGACCCAGCGGACAACACCGTCTTTGTTAATTATTCTAAAATAGTAAGGCTCTTTAAGTTGCCCCTTGAGCATCTTGATTGCGTTTTCCCTGACACTCTCCCTGTCTTCAGGATAAATAAGCTCATTTGGTTTTATGGTCCCGAGGTCTTTGCCAGAATAACCGGTTATTTCCTGGAATTTAGCGTTTGTAAATGAGAACTTATTGTCCTGAATGGTGTATATACCAATAGGTGATATGGTGAATGACCGTTTGAATCTCTGGCTTTCGGTAATATCCATGAAATTACCCAGAGCAGCTTTTTTGTTGTTAAAGAGGATAGGAGTGACGGTTTCACTTATCCACCTGAGGTCGCCTGACTTATGATAGGTCCTGTACTGGTAAGGGATTTCACGTTCCCCTTTGAGCATCTGAACCGCGTATTGATTGACCATTTCTCTGTCTTCCTCAATAACCAGCTCAAGGGGATTTTTTTTAAGAAGTTCTTTTTCAGAAAAACCTGTTATTTTTTGAAATCTAGTATTAGTAAAAGTGAACTTATTTTCCTGGATAATGTATATACCAATGGGAGAGTTTGTGAAGGCGGCTGCGACCTCTTTAGGTGTAAGTCTTAGGAGTTCAACCTTTTCAGGTTTATCCGTTCCGTTATGTTTGTCAGACATACGCAACTCCGAGGTTATCCCATCAAAATATAGTCGAGGTTAGTTGCCATGTAAAAGTTTGGCGGTTTTGAGAACCAACATTTTTGAAATGAGTATATAATCATGTTTAAACAAGTATTTACCTTATAAAAAGCTGATCTGTCAAGGAATATGAGGATAAAATCTTATATTGATTCATTTAATTGTTTATGATTAGTAGCATATTAACATTGTGTTCAGGTGCTATTAACCGGATTTCATTTTAAATATTACAACATCATAAGAAATCCAGGTTAGAGCCTAATAGGGAACTCCGTGAAATTCGGAGACGGTCCCGTCGCTGTAATCGGGGACGAAAGCCGCAGGATACCACTGTCTGGCACTTAACCTGATCAGTGTAATAATTATTGATACACTGATCAGGTTAAGTGCTGGGTGGGAAGGTGTGGTGACTAGGATGATCCGTAAGTCAGAAGACCTGCCTGAGTTGCAGATATTTTTTTATAATGATCTTGAGGATAAACAAAGGGATGTCCCCGGATCGATGTGTTCGTCGGTCCGGGGATTTTTTATTTAAACAGTTAAAACCTGGCTCTCTGAGCAAAGAAAAATAAATACAGATGATAAGTGTGAAGAAATATATTTATTTCATTGTAATAATATTAACATTTTCAGGAATTATGTTTTTAGAAAATGTTAATGCAGGCACCAGGATTGTTACAGATCAGCTGGGTAGGAAGATTGAACTTAAGGAAAAACCAGAACGGATAGTGGCACTTGCACCGAGCATTACCGAGGTCGTTTTCGCACTTGGAAAGGGGAATAGCTTAAAAGGAGTTACCATATTTAGTGACTATCCTGCTGAAGCTAAAACAATTCCCAAGGTTGGGTCCTATGTAAATCTTGATCTTGAAAAAATCGTATCATTGCAACCAGATATATGTATAGCTGTTAAAGACGGGAATGCAAAAGATGTTGTTCTCCGGCTTGAAGCACTTAAAATACCTGTTTATGCTGTTGATCCCAGAGGATTGGATTCAGTCATGAAGGCCGTTCTTGAGATCGGTGATCTTCTTGATGCTGGAAACAAGGCAGAAGAGATCGTTTCTGATATGCGAGAAAGGGTTGAGCAGGTTAAAACAAT
The DNA here is from genome assembly GCA_028277765.1 of Desulfobacterales bacterium. Classification (GTDB taxonomy): domain Bacteria; phylum Desulfobacterota; class Desulfobacteria; order Desulfobacterales; family SURF-7; genus JANQFQ01. Next base: position 34,511 of record JANQFQ010000002.1, on the reverse strand, counting down.
TGTTAATAAAAAACAACATAAACCAAAGGTCTTTTTCCAGATAGGGATCGCACCGATTGTCTCCATTGGTACGGATACGTTTATCAATGAACTGATCACACTTGCAGGTGGCGAGAATCTTGCCAAGGGTGATGTAACTTATCCGCGGTTTTCACGTGAACAGGTTCTGGTCTTGTCACCGGAAGTTATTATCATTACATCCATGGCACGAGGAGAGATCTTTGAAAAAGTAAAGGCAGAATGGCAACGATGGTCTGGGCTACCTGCTGTCAGGGATGATCGGATTATACTGGTTGACTCCAACATACTTGACCGGCCCACACCAAGGATGGTTGACGGACTTGAATTGCTGGCAAGGGTTATTCATCCTGACCTGTTTAACAAAAGACAAACAAGGGAAGAATAATGACACAAGACTCTTCTTCGATATATAAACGGTTTTTCATGGTTTCCCTGATCATGTCTGTTGTCCTGCTGTTATCAGCTGTTATCGGTCTATCCATTGGTTCATCAGGACGCGGTCCATGGTCGTTATGGAACGCGATCACAGGAAGCGGAGAAAGTGACACTGCACTGAATACAATCATATGGCAGCTACGATTTCCCCGTGTTATATTGGCTGCCCTGACAGGAGCTGCACTTTCCCTTGGGGGACTTGTGTTTCAGGCGCTTTTAAGAAACCCCCTTGCTGAACCATACATTCTCGGTATCTCTGGCGGATCCGCCATTGGGGCTATCATTGGTATACTGCTCGGTTTCTCCAGGTTTCCCGGAGTAAGTATTACCGCATTTACAGGAAGCATCGCGACGCTGGTTCTTCTTATTGTCATGTCGTCTGGCCGTTCCATGCTTAAGAATGATTCACTTCTGCTGTCAGGTGTCATGGTAAATGCATTCTGTTCCGCAGTAATCATGTTCCTGATTTCCATGACTCAGGATACACGCCTCCACAGTATCATTTTTTGGCTCATGGGTGACTTTTCTACCCTTGATGTCAAACAGGCGAGTATGCTCGCGGTTGTTCTTATTCCTTGTTTTATCGTTATATTCGGGCTGTCCAATGCCATGAATATTCTCCTGCTCGGCAAAGACATGGCCCGATCCATGGGTGTGAATGTAAAAGGCGTTACACTAACACTCCTGGTGCTGACTTCCTTTATGGTGAGCGCCACAGTGAGCCATTGCGGTTTGCTGGGTTTTGTGGGTCTTGTAATACCGCATCTCCTCCGCCTGATTTCAGGATCAGACCACCGGATACTGGTGCCGGCATGTGTGTTAGGGGGTGGCGCCTATATGGTAATATGTGATTCCCTGGCCAGGTGGATACCGGAACAGGGTGAGATACCGGTTGGTGTTATCACTGCCATGATTGGCGCGCCTTTATTTATTTATCTGTTAAAAAGAAACGTACGATGACAACGGCGATTGATATAAAAAACATAAGCTTTGCTTACGAAAAACAAAAGGTACTAGATAATATATCCTTTACAGTACCTGCTGGTGGATTTTATATTGTCATAGGACCGAATGGATCAGGGAAGACAACCCTTATGAAAACCGTGTCAGGATTGTTCCGAGTAGACAGCGGAGAAATTGATGTACTCGAGAAACCAATACAGACGTATTCAAAACGATCGCTGGCACAGGTATTGGCTTATGTGCCCCAGGATGTTCAGACGGATTTTCCCTTTACAGTTTCCGAGCTCGTCCTTATGGGCCGAACACCTTACCTGGGTCTTCTTGGTATACCCCAGAAGAATGATATTGAAATAGCAGAACAGGCGATTGCTTTTACAGGAGCGGAACAGTTTGCTTTGCGCAGAATAGAACAGCTCAGCGGTGGTGAACGGCAGCGTGTATTTATTGCCAAGGCAATTTGTCAGGAACCACAAATTATCATTCTGGATGAACCGACTGCTTCCCTTGATCTTGCTCACCAGGTAAAGGTCATGGATCTGATGGAAAAGTTAAAACATGAGAAGGGGGTTACGGTTGTCATGGTATCCCATGATATAAACCTGGCAGCTCAGTATGGTGATACCCTGCTTCTTCTTAAGGACGGCAGCGTTATCAGCCAGGGCACACCAGAAGAAGTACTGACGTATAAACTCCTTGAAGAAACATATGGATGCAGCGTGCTCGTGGATGAGAGCCCACTTGGGAAAGTACCTAGAATTACACCGGTGCCAAGTAAGTTTATAAAGGGGGATGGAGCATAGAGCTAAGGGATTTGAGTTAAATATTTTTTGAGCAGTATATTAAAGAGATACTAGTTGCTAGATGCTGAATAAATATATATAACTGAATGAAGAATCCTTTTTTATTCTATGCTCTCAATTTTATATTTGGATCTAGGAACCAGCATCTAGTTATCGAACCACGGTTTTTGTGTTTTTTATGTAGGATTTTTATTAATTAAATAGCTTTATAAAGAAACCATGACGAAAAAAAAGAAAAAAGCCTCTTGCATCGCGGTCCTAGGAACCGGTTCGGATGTGGGAAAGAGTATTGTAGTTACCGCCCTTTGCCGGCATTTTAAAAACAGGGGAGTGAAGGTTGCGCCATTTAAAACTCAGAACATGTCCAACAATTCAGGGGTAACACCAGCGGGCCTTGAGATGGGACGGGCGCAGATTGTGCAGGCAGAAGCAGCAGGTCTTCCGCCCCATGTTGACATGAATCCGATTCTGCTGAAACCAACCACAGAGACAGGCGCCCAAGTTGTTCTCATGGGCAGGGCTATTGATGATGTTTCAGCTGCTGAATACAGGAAAAAAAATGCTCCCCTATTTACTGAAGCCTGTAAAGCACTTGACCGTCTAAGGGAAGCGTATGAACTTGTCATTATTGAAGGTGCCGGATCCTGCGCGGAAGTGAACTTGATGGAGAACGATATTGTCAATCTCCGTACTTCTTCATACGTGGATGCACCTGTTGTTCTTGTAGCAGATATTCACAAAGGCGGTGTTTTCGCCCAGATAGTCGGAACATTGGAATGCCTGAAAAGTCAGGAAAGGGAGATGATAAAAGGGTTTATTATTAACCGTTTCAGGGGAGATCTCCGGCTTTTTGATGATGGGAGAAAGTGGATAGAAGAGAAAACATCAAAACAGGTTTTTGGTGTGCTGCCTTGGTTCAGCCATATAAATATTGAAGCAGAGGATTCAGTAGTGCTTGAAAAGCCAGATAAGGTATTATTCAAGGAGATGAATCTGCCTGCTATTGGAGTCATACGTCTGCCCCATATCTCCAATTTTACAGATGTAGATCCATTATCAGATATTGACGGATTGAATTTATTTTTTATTGAAAAAAGTCAAGATTTGTCGAGATTCTCGGGCGTGATCATACCCGGGTCAAAAAACACACGCTATGACCTTAAATGGCTTATTGATACAGGGTGGTCAGATTGTATCAAAGCATATGTTAAAAGCGGGGGGCATGTTCTCGGTATATGCGGTGGGTATCAAATGTTGGGGAGTAAAATTGATGACACAGATGGAGTTGACGGCAGCCCGGGAACAACCATTGGGCTTAACCTGCTGCCGGTTCATACTGTATTAAAAGCGCCTAAAACAACTACCTTGACAGATTTTTCATGGAACACTATTGCAGGCATGGGCTATGAAATTCATATGGGACAGACAGAACTAAATGGCGGTAGCCCAATGTTCAGTGTTACAAGAAGAAATGGAAACAAGTGCGATGATCATGATGGCTGTATCTCAGAAGATTTAAATGTAATGGGAACTTATATGCATGGTATGTTTGATACACCTGAAATTACAAGATGCTGGCTGGAGAGAATCGGTCTTACAAATCTACGTATTCCTGAAACTGCGGGACTTTCTGCAAGAGACAGGGAATATGACCTGCTGGCAGAGCATTTTGAAAAGCATGTGGATGGGAAAGCGATAAAACAGCTTATTACATAAAAACGATGGATTGAATTTACTCAAAAAAATTAACATTAAAAGAAAGATCCTGGATGCTAGATGCTAGTCGGAGTGGAGCGGAGATTCCGCTGTTGTTTAGCGGGGATGCTGGATAAGAGGAAAATCCGAAATCCGAAACAAATTCGAATGACCGAAATTTAAATGTTCGAAACAATACAGAATGAGTGATGAAATAAAAATAAGCGATGGATTGAGTAATTATTTGTAGGTTGGGTTAAGGTGTTCAACCCAACATAGACAAGTCGGCTCAACCCAAACCTACTATGCTAAGAAATTTAGGAATTGAGGGATTTAACAGGGTAAATCTGTGTGGGTCTGCATGTAGACCATAGTTTTCAACGACGGTCCATGGCAAATATGTTTTTTAGGATTGGCAGAATACCACTTGGCGTAGCCAACACACTCAGTCCTGATCCTTATTTAATGCGATAATTCGGGTATAACAAATATTTTTAAAAGGAGTCTCAGCTTGGGGAGAACAATTCTAATCACTGGCGGATGCAGAAGCGGCAAGAGCAGATATGCCCTTGAAATAGCGGAAAAGATACAAGATGGGAGGAAGTGTTTTCTGGCCACTTGTGAGCCTGGTGATGATGAGATGAAACAGCGGATTAAGCGACACCAGGAGGAGAGGGGAAAGGACTGGGAGACAGTTGAAACACCCCTAAAGCTTGCTGAAAACATTGCTGCCAGTGGGAAAAAAACAGATGTGATGGTCGTGGACTGCTTGACGCTCTGGATTAGTAATCTCCTCATAAAATATGATGATGAAGATAAGGTTTTAGAGAGTATCAACCTGCTTATGGAAGCGCTTCAGAGTACTGACAGCAGTGTGATTATGGTAACAAACGAAGTAGGCATGGGAATTGTGCCTGAAAACAGGCTTGCAAGGATTTTCAGAGATATTGTTGGTTTTGCAAATCAACGTGCCGCGCAATGCGCAGAACAGGTAGTGTGGATGGTATCTGGAATCCCGGTAATGATAAAAGGTGAAAAGTGAAAAGACTGATTTCAGCTATACAGTTTATTACCATACTTCCAGCAGGAAAAACAGAAGCATTTGATCCAAAGGGGATGGCAGGATTTTTCCCGGTGGTCGGCATTTTAATCGGATTCGGTCTGGCACTGTTTGATACAATTGTTTCACAGCTTTGGTTTGGACCTGTTCCCGCCATTCTTGATGTGATTTTTCTTGTTTTAGTTACAGGAGCATTCCATCTTGATGGACTAGGAGACACAGCAGATGGATTATACGGCGGAAGCTCGAAGAAGAAGGCCCTTGAAATCATGAAGGACAGCCGGGTAGGGGTAATGGGGCTGACAGCAATCATTTGTTGTCTGGCAGTTAAATGGGGCAGTATCACATGCATTACTACTGATGACCGGATGCTGCTGCTTGCTGTAATACCAGCATATGCCAGGGGCTCCATGCTGTTCGGTTTTAGGTTTCTTGAATATGGCAGAGATAGTGGCGGAACAGGCAGCCGGTTTTTTGAAGAAAGAATAAAATATGAAGAATTTTGGGGATTGTTACTCCCTATTGTCCTTTCTTTTTTCCTGGGCTGGAAAGGTGTGCTGCTTAACCTTTGTTTTGTTGCAGCAACTTTTTCTGTCCTTATGTTTTACAAAAGAAAGATCGGATGTATTACCGGAGACATGCTCGGTGCTATGGTGGAAGTGAATGAGGCGGTGCTATTTCTGGTGATGGCAGTTAACTTCTAGTATCAAGTTAGAATATGGATAGTGAAATGTTTGGATCTAGATACTAGATGCTGGATGAAAAGATTTAGGTTTTTAAGAATATGTGAATTGAAGGATTAAATAAAGACACATGGTATAAGATATAAGATGTAAGGTGTGTAGGGGCGGGGTTTCCCCGACCAAAACGCTTTTCATCAAGTATCTAGCATCCAGTATCTCTTTGTAAAATCATATCACTAACGATAGACACATTCTTTAGCCTGCGGGTTAGACATGTCTTATAAGGAGGCAAAATGATAAAAGGACACGGCGGCAACATATATTCCCATGCAAAACGGTTAGCGTGTCATCCATCTGACATCATCGATATGAGTAGCAATGTAAATCCAATAGGACCACCTGGAGGATTGCTCTCTTTTTTAAAGGATAACCTAAAGGACATCAGTGCCCTCCCTGAAGTTGATGCTGACGCAAATATAAGAGCGTTTGCTAAACATTATAACATTGATCCAAGCAACGTTCTTGCAGGTAATGGTACAACAGAGTTCATCTATTTAATACCTACTGCTTTTGATACAAAAAAAGCGGTTATCGTTGGCCCTACCTACTCGGATTATGCAGATGCCTGCAGTATTGAAAACATGGATGTATCATTCTGCCTTTCAGATAAAAAAAACCTTTTTCAGCCGAATCCTGAAATAATAAAAAAGAGTATTGGTGGTTATGATACTGTTTTTATCTGCAATCCGAATAATCCCACCGGCAACCTGCTTTCTGCAAATGATATTGAGCAACTGAGCAGGGAATATCCTGACACTGCTTTTATTATTGATGAATCATACCTTTCTTTTGCCAGGAACAGTGCAGAGGAGAGTATGATGACCAGAGGGCTCGGCAATGTTATTGTTCTTTATTCCATGTCAAAAATCTTTAGGATACCGGGCCTCCGCTCTGGATTTGTTATTGGATCTGATGAGAGGATTGAACAATTCAAAAAAGTTTCCCGGCCCTGGAGTGTTAACAGCCTGGCACAGACGGCAACCCACTATATCTTGAAAAACAGTTCAATGATGGAAAGTTTTATCGAACAGACTGTTAATGTTGTTGAAACTGAAAAAGGTTTTATTCAACATGAGCTTAGTGCAGTATCTGGCATAAAGTTATACGACAGCTGTACATCTTTTATTCTTATTGAACTTCCAAAAGGAATTAGAGGCGATTATGTATACAGGAAATTATTGGACAAAAAAATTCTTATCAGAAACTGCTCGAATTTTCAGGGACTGACCGATCAATTTATCAGAGTATCGGTTAAGGATCATGAGAACAACAGGATGTTTGTTGAGAGTTTTTTATCGATTGTCAGTTAGTATGTGCTAGATACTAGATGCTGGATACTGGATAAGGAAGGGTAGAGTTCCCAACCCTTTTCATCCAGAATCCAGTATCTAGCATCAAGGATCCAAATCCTTAAATGTTTTTTAAAAAGAAATAGAATTCATACATGTTTTTCATAAGCAACTGGTACATCATTTCAGCGGCATTTATACTTGACTATATTGTAGGTGATCCCCAATCACGATTTCATCCAATACGATGGATGGGGAGAACGATTTCGATTTTGGAGCCTGGCTTCAGGAGGATATCCTGTGGATTGGTTTTATCAGGATTATTATTTTCAGGTGCTTTGATTTTGTGCACATGGTGTACGGCTGCGATATTTCTCTGGCTAATGGCTGCCATACACCCTCTGCTCGGTATTGGTTGTGAGATTCTGCTTATCTATTTTTGCATATCATCAGGTGAACTCAGCAGGGACGCCATGGAGGTTGGAAAACTACTTGAAAATAATGAGCTTGAAACAGCAAGGGAGAGGCTCTCCTTGATTGTTGGGCGTGATGTGACTAATCTTGATGAAGAGGGTATTGCCAGGGGCGCGGTGGAGACGATTGCTGAAAATCTTGTTGATGGATTTATCTCTCCTCTTTTTTTTGCTGCCATTGGAGGTGCGCCCCTTGCCATGGCATTTAAAATGATCAGCACGCTTGATTCCATGGTTGGATACAAAAATGAAACATATGAAGCGTTTGGCAAAGCATCTGCACGGACAGATGATCTGGCAAACTTTATTCCAGCCAGGTTTGCTGTTCTTGTGATTTCAGCTGCCGCATATTTTCTTTCCGGAAAAGGGGCGCAGGCGTTCAAGTGTGCCGTAAAAGAAGGAAAAAATCATTCAAGTCCAAACGCAGGGTATCCTGAAGCGGTGTTTGCCGGAGCTTTAGAAATTAAACTTGGCGGGCCTAATTTCTATAATGGCCAATTGGTGTCAAAACCTTATATTGGTGAAAAGTACGGTGCCGTGGAAACCAAACACATCAAAAAAGCCTGTGACCTGATGTGGCTGTCGTCGTTACTGTGGGTTATGGTAGTATGCCTGGTGGTTGCGTTGATAAATGTTTATATTTAATATTAAGGACTGAGTGGGAATACTTGTATTAGATGCTGGATGCTAGATACTGGATACTAGATGGTAAAAGGAGGGGTTTCCAAGCCCTTTTCATCCAGAATCTAGTATCCAGTATCTAGCATCTTTTCTTTATCATCTAAGAAATTTGATTATTTGAGCATTCATCTTAAATTATAATATAGTAGAATTAACATTGTATCCTTCTTTACTAAAATCATATAAGAACATGTTTCCATTCAAGATCGGGACTACTTCTTTTATCTATCCTGATCATTATGTGCCTAATGTTAAAATGCTCGCGCCGTATGTGGATGAGGTCGAGCTGATCCTGTTTGACAGCTCATACGATGATTTCCCAACAACACACTCTGTAATGGAGCTGGCACTGATTGCTGATGAACACTCACTTACATATAACATCCATCTTCCCACAGATGTATCCATCAGCAGCCATGATGCACTAGAGGCGGAAAAGGCTGTTGAAGCAGTTTTGCATGTTAATGAACTTACATCAAGTCTGACTCCATCCACATACACCTTGCACATACCGTATGATGAAAAGGATATGAGGATTGAAACTGTTAAGCAATGGGAAGAGCGGGTTTATAATAAAGTAGGGAAATTGATTGATCATGGAATAAACAGCAGGGATATATCTGTTGAAACGCTCGATTATCCATTTGAAATACTTGATAACATTATTGACAGGCTTGATCTTTCTGTGTGTATAGATATAGGCCATCTCATGGTAAGAGGGGATGACTGTGTAGAAATTTTTAACAAGTATATGAATAGGGTGACAATAATTCACCTACATGGTGTGGAGGGAAAAAAAGACCATGTCGCCCTTGACCGAATGTCTAAAGAGAGGTTTTCACAAATTCAGGATATCCTGGGGAGTTTTTCAGGTGTTGTTTCATTAGAATTGTTTTCATATAGTCATTTAAAAGCATCAATTAATTATTTAGAACAAAAGTTATTAGGTCGATAAACTGTTTTAAATTAACAGATACGTGGGGAGAAGAGAATGGGAAACGTTCAAATTGAGCTCGATTTTAGTGAATTCAAATGCACTGCTGAGCTGTTCGACACTGAAATTGCAAAAAAATTTGTTGAACATCTTCCTTATGAGGTGGCCTTAACCCAATGGGGAGGAGAACTTTACGGATCAATCGGTATTGACCTTGGAGAAGAAGAACCTGTGGAGGAAATCCCGGAAGGCGGCCTAGCTTATACTAAAAAAGGGAATTATCTTTGCGTATTTTACGGCCAGCGGCCGGCTTGGGCTGTTGAATATATCGGAAATATTTCGAATAATGGATGGACAAAGCTTTTAGGCACAACTTCTATTAGTTCCGTTACTGTCAGAAGGGTAGATGATAAATAGGAGAATAGGGAAAAACTGATGCTTGAAAATAAAAAAAAGCCCGCTTTTGCTGTCGATTGAAGCAGCTAGTTCAAGTTGGTTTTTCCTTTTTTAGAAGCTTTCTTACTGTTTTCATTTAACGTAATTGTTAACCACCAATCCTTTTCAGAATGATAGTGGCCAGCGCATGTTTCTTTATCCAGATGTATATGATATCCTTTATCAGCACTTAATGCGACAGCTACAATCTCTTTTGCCAACCAGAGCAGACCGTTTACAGAACCACTAATATCAATCTCATTGAATTGTGGTGGTAACTCGGGATCTGTAGCCTGTTTATCTTCAGCGGTAATAACGTCTACTTCAATGTGGACATCCTTATCAAGGTCTTTGAATGCCATCGACGCTAAGTTAATCACATATTTATTTTCAGTATTAGACATATTTAACCTTTCCTACATTAACAGCTAACATTAGTAATTGATTGACGCGCTTATTTTCGTATCGATTTTGTAATTTTTTTTTGATTTTTTATACAATAACAAAATTTATGATTTTTCAACCCAAACTAATAATATCCTGATCTTTAAAGCAGTTATAGTGCAAAAAAGTTGGTTTTTTACCAAAGAGAACATTTTTATCTTGATTTTTCGTTAAATCAAAGTATACTTATTACACTATAAAATAAAATTAGTATAATTATAATTTGGGGGTAATGTGAGCAAAGGAACCAAAGAACGGATTATAAAAGGTGCTGGAAAGCTATTTTACAAGCACGGTTATGCTGGAGTAAGGGTTGATGATATTGCTGAATTTATAGGTATCACTAAGAAGACCATTTACAATCATTTTCCAAATAAACTAGCTGTCATCCAGGCAGTTATTGAGATGAATGTTCAGAATGTCTGTGACAGGTTGGATGACATTACATCTGACGAGAACGGTAGAGTTGGAGCAATTGATAAAATCCACAGGCTGATTTTGTTCGGGTTTCATGAAATCGATTCAAACAGTTGGTTGTTTACAGTAGATAAAAAGAATAAGCATGCAAGGGATTTAATTGAGGATTCCCTTGAACTGATCCGAATGAAGATTATCGAGATGGCGGGTGAATACCTTGAAAAAGGAATAAAAGAGGGGATGTTCCGTCCTGATGTTTCAAATGAAATCCTCCCTTATTTGGTAACAATTATTGTTGAAGGTATTTTTCAGTTAAAAAAATATCCGAGAATTCAGGTAAAAGGGGATGAACTTTTTAAAGAATCCATGAAAATGATTTATGAAGGTATATTGACGTCTAAAGGAAAGAAGGCTTTCAGAGAAAGGTTGTAATCCATAAAAAGGAGGACAATATGTATGAAGAACTTGTAAACGGTATTGTGGATTTAAAGAAAGATTTGGTGTTAAAGATAGTCACCGATCTTTCGAAAAAAGGGGATGATCCCCTGAAAATCCTTGAAGAATGCAGGAACGGGATGACCATTGTCGGGGACAGGTTTCAGAAAGGGGATTATTATCTTGCAGAACTACTACTGTCCGGTGAAATTTTCAAACAGGCTATGATAATCCTTGAACCATTCCTGTCAAAGGAACGTGAACAGGAAAAAGCTGGTACGGTTGTTCTTGCTACCTTAAAGGGTGATATTCATGATCTTGGTAAAAATATACTCGGTTATCTGTTAAAAGCCCAGGGATTTGAAATTCATGATCTGGGTGTTGATGTTTTACCAGAGCTTGTAATACAGAAGGTAAAAGAAGTTAAGCCTGATTTTGTCGGTTTTTCAGCCCTTATCACGCCTGTTTTTGAAAAAATGAAAGAAGCTGAAGAGATGCTCAAGAATGAAGACCTAAGGGATGGTTTTAAGCTCATGATCGGTGGCGGCGTAACCAATGATGATACAAGAGAATATGTGGGAGCTGACTTCCAGACCATAGACGCAATGGCAGGTGTGGCATACTGCATGAAAATCGCGAAAGGAGAATAACCATGCCTAAAGAAACAATGACGTCCAAAGAACGTGTGGCCGCGGCAATAAGGCTGGAAAAACCTGACCGTGTTCCTGTTGCCCCCCTCCTTCCTCCGGAACCGATCGCCCATCTTGCTGGTATGACACAGGGACAAGTCGCTGCAGACGGTATGAATACAGTGGAAGGGTTTAAAAAAATATTTGATGAATACGGTGGATGGGATGTGGCGTATGGTGGTCCTATCACGCCTGACCAGCTTCAGGCCATTGGCATGTATCCCATGAAGATGCGGATTCCAGGCAAGGACACGGATGATGATGACATCTTTCAGCTTCTTGAAGAAGAAGTTATGAAACCCGAAGACTATGAAACCATATGCGACATAGGTGTGGAAAAATTTTATAAAGAAGATTTGCTGTATCGCATCAGTGACATGACACCAAAAGATGTGGAAAAAGCCATAGAAAATCTCATGTTAACCGGCGTCCTTTACCTTGAGGCACTTAACGCCAGGAATATCAACTCATTATTCTTTGTGTATGATAATCATCCCTTTTTTACCCTATCCTTAATGCGTTCACTTATCCCGTTTACAGAAGATCTGTATTATAATCCAGATATTGTTGAAAAGGCGATTCAGAGGATGGCAGACGACCTGATCGTTAAAAACTTACAGCCGGCTATTGATTCAAAAAGCATGGGGATCAACGCGTGGCTATTTATAGAAGAAAGAGCGTCCGCATTCCATTATCCCCCTGAAATTTTTGAACGTTTTTGGTGGCCCTATACAAAGAAAATAGTAGAAACGTTCTGGGCAGAGGGTATTGTGACCATATTTCATCTTGATACATGTTGGGATAAAAATCTGAAATATTTTAAGGAACTGCCAAGAGGATCAGCTGTAGTCGGATTAGACAGTACAACGGATATTTTTCTTGCAAAAGAGATACTTAAAGACCATCTATGCATCTACGGTGATGTATCAGCCACAATGCTGGCAACGGCAAAGACTGAAGATGTAGAGGTTTATTGTAAAAAACTGATAGATGAAGTTGGTAAGGACGGTGGTTTTATTCTTGGAAGCGGATGCGCGGTGCCTCCTGACTGCAAACCGGAGAATTTTCGTATAATGCTTGAAACAGTAAAGGGATACGAACTGAATAAATAGCACATGGTATTCTCCTGAATCCCAGTTAAATACTTGCATAAAACAGTCCTCCTATGTATTATTATTAAAATATGGCTAACTTGAAAGTTTAAAAGACGGTTGATGATGATGCAATTTTACAGAGCTGCTAAAACAATAATCATGAAAAGACTGGGCAAGACCCAGCTCCGCAACATTTAAATTTGTCCTTCACCTAAATGCAATGCTGAATTCATCTATAATAACTTAATGAAAGATGCCTTGCAATCAATTGGTATGTCCCGAAGTAAAGATACGATAAGATGCTAAAACTGTTATTCATTAAACCTGATCATGATATTATTAACCAGTTGCTGGATGTTCCACTGGGCATTTTATACCTTTCTTCATATCTGAAAAAAAACCTGAACCAAAAAATTGATATCCATTTTTTAGACCTGAGGCTTGTAAAAAATAAAAATGAAGCATTGGTCAGCAAACTTAAAGAATATTCTCCTGATATTATTGGAATCAGCTTGCTCGCTTTTGAAAAGTCCTGTCTTCCTGATCTGGTTAACATTATACACGAACATTCCCCTGATTCAAAAATTGTTATGGGGGGGCCGTATCCAACCTATTATTACGAGGAAATTCTTACAAAAGATTATGCAGATCTTGTAATAATTGGTGAGGGGGAACAGGTTCTTTTGAATCTGGTAGACTGCTGGATAGAAGGCAGAGACATTAGAGATATTAAGGGGATTGCGTATAATGACGCCGGGTCGGTTATCTGTAATGATAAGGAAGCGTTTATAGAAGATCTCGATTCAATACCGTTTCCTGATTACACTCTCATAGATATTAAATCATACTGGGGTTATCACAAACACATGAACGGCATTCTTGCAGCAAAAACTTATACGCACATAATGAGTTCAAGAGCGTGTCCATATAAATGCATATTTTGTCATAACATGTTTGGAAAAAAATTAAGGAAACGCTCCCCAGAAAATTTTGTTGATGAAATAGTAATGCTCCATGATCAATACGGTGTTAAAGAGTTTCATATTGTGGATGATGCGTTTAACGTTGACCGGAAAAGGATGCATGAAATTCTTAACAGGATCATTGAAAAGGGATTAAAAATCAAGATCGCATTTCCGAACGCCTTGAAAGGCGACCTGCTAACTCAAGAGGACATCCTGCTTTTAAAAAACGCGGGAACCTATATGATTACCTTTGCCATTGAAACAGCTTCTGAAAGGATCCAGAAACAGATAAGAAAAAATCTCGATATCCAGAAAATAGTACAAAATATTGAATTTGCCAGTAAAATTGGACTGGTTACAAAAGGATATTTCATGCTCGGTTTTCCAGGAGAATCAATAAGTGAACTAAAAAGTACAGTAGACCTTGCTATTAATTCAAAGCTTGATCTTGCGGCTTTCTGGGCAGTTGTTCCATTTGAAAAAACAGATCTTCGATCCCTTGCTGAAGACCTGTACAGTGATTTTGATTTCAGTGCTATTGAAGTCGATGATTATTTTTGTAAAAAATCCTTTTATGAGCAAGTAACAGGTTTTAACCTGAACCTTTTTCATATTAGTGCCAATTTGAGTTTTTTTTCCTTAAAAAGACTTGTAAAATTGTTTCTTAAAGTTGAGCGAAAAGGCTATGTTTTTATGAGGTGCCTAAAATCCGGCTGGATGATATTAAAAGGATGAAAACAATATATGACTGAAAAAAAAAGAATACTGAACTATACCGCTATTGTGTTCCTTTTATTAGGAAGCATCTATTTTGTGATAGCGATTTTTGACGCGATCAAGGTGATAAAGGCTGAGGACTGGCCTGTTACCAATGGAAAAATTACTGTCTGTTCAGTTGAGAGTGCTACTGATTCCAGAGGGGAGACAATATATTTTCTTAAAGTCAGGTATGACTATGCTATAAATGGGACGATCTATACTGGCGGCAGGATATCATTTACTGATTATTTCAGCGATTCAATGAAAGGGGATGAAGCCCAGGAAACCGGAAGCAGTATTATCGGTTTTATAACAGGGACTAACCCTGGTACTTTTGGAGATTACGACCGGGATATACCTGAATTTTTGTCAAAAAAATATCCAGTCGGTAAAACATTCGATGTTTATTATGACCCGGAAGACCATTCAGAATCATATCTTGAAAAAGGGGGTATTGGCGGGAGACCACTTTTAAGATGTATCATCCTTTTCTTTCTCGCAGGCGCCACGATTATTATCCGTTTTGTCATTCGTGAAGCAAAGAAACAATGATGATTTGACTTGTCCTTTCATGTTCTGTTAAACAATAAACCACGAACATTCTATTCCAAAAACGGTTTTGGAGGCCAAAGAAATGGTGGTCACAGCCCACCCTACAATTTAGCAAATAATAACGATATCATCATGTAGGGTGGGCTATGCCCACCATTTTTCAATTAATAAACATATTGATTTCATTTAAAAATTCATCACTGGAGAAGGCCTATGCAGGAAATTCTGGGTAAGATCAATGATGTTGTATGGGGTCCAGTAACCATCATTCTATTAGTCGGGACAGGTATCATTATTACAACTATTGTAAAAGGGATACAGTTCCGTCAATTTCATTACGCGTGGAAACTGATTTCAGGAAAATTTGACAATCCAGATGACAAAGGAGAGGTCACCCATTTTCAAGCTTTAAGTGCAGCTCTTTCTGCGACTATAGGTACAGGAAATATTGCCGGCGTTGGTCTTGCAATCGCTGTGGGCGGACCAGGCGCTGTATTCTGGATGTGGATCACCGCAGTTTTTGGTATGGCTCTTAAATATGCTGAATGCCTGTTGTCTCTAAATTTCAGAACAATTCATGAGGACGGTACAGTTGGTGCCGGACCGATGTATTACCTTGAAAAAGGGATTAACCAAAAATGGCTGGGAATACTATTTGCTTTATTTGCCGCCATTGCTTCCTTTGGCATAGGAAACATGGCCCAGGCCAATTCCGTGGCAGAACCGATGGAGGCTTATTTTGGTATACCAAAGATCGTGACAGGTCTTGTCATTGGGTTACTTGTATTTGCTGTTATTGTTGGAGGGATTAAAAGAATAGGACAAGTGGCCAGCCGTCTTGTTCCTTTTATGGCCCTGGTTTATGTGGGTGGCGCATTGATCATTATCCTTATGAACATCGATGCTGTGCCCCACGCGTTCTATTTGATATTTCACGATGCTTTCACCGGAACTGCTGCAGCCGGAGGATTTGCAGGATCGACATTCTGGCTTGTTGTGTCCAAAGGTGTAGCAAGGGGTGTATTTTCTAATGAATCAGGCCTTGGGAGCGCACCTATTGCCCATGGTGCCGCACAAACAGAAGAACCGGTTCGTGAAGGCCTTGTGGCAATGCTTGGCCCATTTATCGATACACTTGTGATCTGTACAATGACCGCACTGGTCATCGTCATAACCGGTGTCTATACATCTGGTGAAACAGGTGCGGAGTTAACAGCAAGTGCTTTTAATACCGGCATAGCAGACGCAGGTGGTTTTGCTGAAGTTGGGAAATATATTGTTCCTTTTGGATTAATTTTTTTCGCTTTTTCTACAGCTATCAGCTGGTCATATTATGGAGATAGGTGTATTGATTATCTGTTTGGTCAGAAAGCAGTTATGCCTTATAGAATATTATACTGCATATTGTTACCTGTCGGCGCATATATAGAATTGAAAGTTGTATGGACAATATCAGACATTTTCAATGCCCTCATGGCCTGGCCCAACCTGATCGGACTGATTTTCTTAAGCCCGGTCGTCCTGAAATTAACAAAAGAATATTTCAGCGATCCTGCAAGGGTATATCCGCTTAAAAAAGAGAATGAAGAGGGATAATATAAAGGTAAAAAAATGGAAAACTGCGGAACAATAACGGTAAGAGGATATCACCTGGATTTTTTCGGGCATGTGAATAACGCCCGATATCTTGAGTTTATGGAAGAGGCTAGGTGGCGCATGGCAGAGGACAGTCACGACTTTCAGGAGATTATTAATAGAGGAACTGTGCTTGCTGTGGTGAATATTAACATCAATTATCGGAAACCAGCGGTTTTAGGGGATACGCTTGAACTATTCCTCAAACTTTTAAGAATCGGGAATAAAAGCGTGACCTTTTATCAGGAGATACGTTTTAAAGACACGGAAACCGTGGTGGCTGATGCTGAGGTTACCTTTGTTTTGGCTGACGCCAATACAGGAAAATCGATTGAGATTGACGATGAATTCAGAGAACAGCTTGAAAAGCTGAGAAATTGAGAATAGGGGATTTAGAGATTTCAGGGTTATAAATAGTATGTAAGGGTTGGGTTTCTCCGCCCAAAACACTCAGTCCTGTATTTATCCAACATCTGTTTTGTGATGATTAAATGAAAAATAAAATGAACAATGATAAAGAGAAAAACCTTCTGGACTTTGACCGTAACCACATTTGGCATCCCTATACTTCCATGACAGACCCATTGCCTGTATATCCAGTAAAATCAGCAAACGGCGTGCGCATTACCCTTGAAGACGGCCAAGAACTGATAGACGGTATGTCATCGTGGTGGTGCGCTATTCATGGTTACAATCATCCTGTTCTTAATAAAGCGGTTGAAGACCAGCTTAAACAGATGTCCCATGTGATGTTTGGGGGGCTGACGCATAGACCTGCTGTAGATCTTGCCTCGATTCTTCTTAATCTTACACCTGATTCGATTGATAAGGTTTTTTTCTGCGATTCAGGATCTGTCTCTGTTGAGGTGGCTATTAAAATGGCTTATCAATACTGGTATGCAATGGGAGAGAAAGATAAAACCAGACTTTTAACCATTCGATCAGGGTACCACGGCGACACTTTTGGTGCCATGTCTGTTTGCGACCCTGTAACTGGAATGCATGAACTGTTTACCGGTATTCTCAGAAAACAGTATTTCGCAGATGCACCGAATTGCGGTTTTTATGACAAATGGGATGAAAATGATGTCAGCAGTCTGAAGACTATTCTGAATGAACACGCTGAAAAGATAGCAGCAGTGATTCTTGAGCCGATTGTGCAGGGTGCCGGTGGTATGCGGTTTTATTCTCCCCATTATATAAACAGAGTACGAGAGCTCTGTAATGAACATAATATTCTGTTGATTCATGATGAAATCGCAACCGGTTTTGGCCGAACAGGTAAAATGTTCGCATGTGAACATACCGGTATTTCGCCTGATATCATGTGTGTAGGAAAATCGCTTACCAGCGGATATATGACACTTGCTGCTACTCTGACAACGTCAGCTGTCAGTGATACAATTTCATCCGGAGATCCTGGCCTATTCATGCATGGCCCGACCTTTATGGGAAACCCATTGGCCTGTGCAGTAGCTAAAGCGAGTATCGAACTGCTGTTATCTTCTTCATGGGAAGAGAGGATAAAAAGAATTGAACAGAGGCTGGAAGCAGGACTTACCCCTTGCCGGGATTTGCCTCATATAGCTGATGTGAGAATTCTTGGAGCTATCGGTGTGGTTGAAACCAAACAGCCAGTAAAAATAGCTGAGATTCAAAAAAGATTTGTTCAACAAGGCGTTTGGATCAGACCGTTTGGTAAGCTTGTTTATGTGATGCCGCCTTATATCATTGAGGATGACGATATTGAACTTTTGACAGATGCGATCTGTGAAGTACTAGAAAATGAAGGCGCACTTTTTAGATGCTAGATGCTGGATACTGGATTGCTGGTCGTGTGGAAACGTATAGACTGATAAACATAGACACAGCTGATTTTAGCGAGGATGAAATAGCTAAGTGATTAGAGCGTTAAAATTATATATGTAATTTGATCTCTCAGATCTACGCTTTTAACTGTCTAGAATCCAGCATCTAGTATCTAGTATCACGTTGATATTTTAGATAAAAATATTTACTAATGAAATTATGTCAATTTAAGATGCTAAACGATAACAAAAGGAGAAACTATTATGGATGACTGCATTTTTTGTAAAATAATTGACGGTGAGATACCAAGTGACAAAGTGTATGAGGATGAAACATTCTTGGCATTTAATGATGTCAATCCACAGGCGCCTACACATATCCTTATTATTCCGAAAAAACATATCCCTAAGATATCCGACATAACAGAATCAGACAATGAACTCATTGGTGGCCTGTTCACTGCTGCAGCCAAAATATGCAAAGAAAAATCTTTATCTGATTTCAGGCTGGTTATTAACAATGGCGAGGATGCAGGGCAAACGGTTTTTCATATTCACCTGCACATTATCGGAGGCAGGTCAATGGAGTGGCCACCAGGATAAACGATTAAAGTGAAGATTTTACTTCCCAGACAATATCCAGTTTAAATACAATGAGAGCTGTAAATACTTAGTAAAATGTATAGTTAGGTATAAAATCTAAACTTTAATCTGACGTTGACTGTAAAATAAAATCTTAGTTGTCACAATTATTTATGTTTTATTACTCTTCCCTGGGCAGAACTGTCCATTGACTTGAGTCGGTTTAACTCAGCCTTAGCCTCTGCACTTGTTTTGAAATGTCCAATTTTTACCCTGTACCATATGCCTTTTGCCTTTAAATCTGTTTTCTCATAATAAGCATCAAAGCCCATTTTTTTAAACCGTGCTACTTCTTTTGAAGCATTGCTGACTCTTTTGTATGAACTGGTGTGAATAGCGTATTTACCTCTGGAAGAAGCAGATGGCTTTGGCATAATGGGTTGCTTCGTATTAACAGGGGGGGTAGGCGTGACCGGCGGTTTCTTTGTCACTGGCGGCGTAGTATTGACCGGTGGTGTCTTTGTCACCGGCGGCGTAGTATTGGCAGGTGGTGTCTTTGTCACTGGCGGTGTCGTTTTGACCGGTGGTGTCTTTGTTACTGGCGGCGTAGTATTGACCGGTGGTGTCTTTGTCACTGGCGGCGTAGAAAGGTCCGGCGGTTCTGTTTTAACGGGCAGTGTGGACGCTAATGGTTGTCGAGGATTAAACTGAAGGATTGTAAAAGAATCATTCTTAAAGTTGAGAACGTTATATAATTTCTGTTCGTCCGTATATAAAGCTCTAGCAACTGTTTCCGCTTTATTTTTTGTCGGGTATTTACCGATTCTTATCCTGAATATAGCATTGCCTGAACTATCTGTATCCTCTGCAATAAATGCAGGATAACCTTTTTTCTTAAGTTCGTTTGAAATAGCGGTCGCAGATGGTTTGTTGTGGAATTTCTCTGACTGAACAGTGAAATACTCAATGTTTTGGGAGGACTGCGAGGTATCGGTTTCAGCAGTTTGAGATCTGATTGAAGCCATGAGTGTCTTTATATCAAATTTCCCCTGAAGCAAAAAAAACGCAGCAGCGGCTATAATGAGAACAACTATCACTGCTGCAGACGCAAAGATTAACACCCGTTTCTTTCCTGGAGGCGGGCGATCCAGTGAAATTGTTTCAGCACTCGTCATTACCGGTTCCGGTTTTTTTTCTTTAGTTTCTTTTATTTCAGTTTTTTCTTTTTTAATTTCCTCTTTTTTTTCTTTACGGCTGATCTGTTTACCAGCGGCTATGGCTGCGGCTTCTTCTTTCATTTTTGCTGCCTGGTCAGCATTAATTGTGATCGTACTTTCGATTTCTTCTATTAGTTCATCGTTCATTTCAACGCCGTAGCTTTCGTCAATAACAAGTTCTTGATCTTCTACCTGCGTTTCTTCTTGCTTTTGATTAGTTTCGTTTTTTTCTTTTTCTTCAGCAAGGAGCTTCTCCTTTTCTTCATCATCAACCAGAACAAGCTCCAGTTCTTCTGCCATTTGCAACTCATCATCACCAGCCAGCCTTTCATCAGAGCTGTCTTCGTTATCGCTGGTTCCATCAGCATCATCAAAGATGCCGCTAATGGTATCTTCTATCTCAAGTGTTTGATTGAGTGTTTGACCTGTAAGGTTGAAGTTGCATTTAGTACATGTCTCGACATTTTCATCTTCGATATTGTGATTGCAATTCGGGCAAAGCATAAATACCTCTATATTCATTCAGAAAATGATGTAATTTTGTTAATATAGAAAAAAAAAATAAAATTTTCAATGATAGAGAGAAAAAAAACAGTATTATCGGTTCAGCAGGTTATATGTTACTAATTTTTTGCCTTTATTTGTTTCAGGATTTTCGGGGTTACAGGATCACCAGTTTCATAAAAGTATTTGAGGCTCAGTCCAATATCACGAACAATGCCATTAATAATCCTGTTGAGTATCAGGCTGTTTAGTATATTTCCCACGGTCCCGAACATCATATTATATATCAGGGCGACAGAGCATATCGTCCTGCTACCGTCTTCTTCAATTTTATACTGGAATCCAGCGTCTTTAAAAGGAAATGGTGGTCCGCCTTCCCCTTTATGCAGTCTCATTGTAAAACCTTTACCATCTTGCCATTCAACAATGGTTTCATCAATATTAGTAGGGGAAACATGACGTGAAGCGCCAACACCTTCAGTTTTATCTGTTGTAATTTCAACGCTTTCTACGTTTGGAACATAATTAGGCGCAAGAGTGAAATCACGGAGCTTTTTCCAAGCTTTTTCTCTGGTCATGTCGATATGGAATGTATAAACAGCTTCATTATCCATGGTTAGTCTCCCCAAAAGGCTAGATTACAGAATAAATGCAGATAATACCAGATCTTTTAATTTATAGAGAATATGTCAGGAAGAGGACGGTATGTCAAGTAAACCAGTAACCTGCTTGTAAACTTTAATTGACCTTTTAGGTGTTTAGATGATTAAGTAAATATTTATGAGATTATCCGTTCTAATATTTTATTTTTAATAGAAATTATGAACTTCATAGTAAATAACAAACTGTTTTTTTTGATAATTTTAGCGACAACCGTCATCTGTCAGAATAACGGCCTGTTCCGCGCTGATGAGGAAATACCTGAATGGTACGATATCTACTACAAAAAAGCTGACATTGCCAAAGGATGGAAATTTATTGTCATTCATCACAGTGCTACAGATGCTGGTGATTCTGAAACATTTCACAAATTTCATTCAGATCAGGGATATGGGGGATTATGCTACCATTTCCTGATCGGAAACGGAAACGGCATGCCTGACGGCAAAATAGAAGAAAGCTTTAGATGGAAGGAACAGATAGCAGGTACGCATGTTGACATCAATTCGTGGTACCATAATATTTTTGGAATCGGCATATGTCT
Organism: Desulfobacterales bacterium; assembly: GCA_028277765.1. Classification (GTDB taxonomy): domain Bacteria; phylum Desulfobacterota; class Desulfobacteria; order Desulfobacterales; family SURF-7; genus JANQFQ01. The sequence continues at coordinate 12,677 of JANQFQ010000002.1, read as the reverse complement.
GGTCGGAAATTTCGAAAAAAGATTACCAACAGATAAACAGATGGAATCGCTTATACGTCTGATAAGAAGACTGGTAAAAGAGCATAATATACCCCGGTCAAATATTCTGCCTCATAATGGTGTTCCTTTAGGGGAAATTGAATGGGATAACGAAAGAATTACGGTTAAATATAAAAAAAATAAATTCGCTCCAACACTTTGTTCTGGCAAAAAATTTTCTATACCTTCATTAATTGAAAAAGTATTTGCAAAACAACCAAATAGGACTGGTGACAATGATTGAAAAAAAAGGCACTGTTGAAGCAATGAGCAGGGTTTTTGAAAAAATTGGCAGGTGGTGTTTTGATCACCGATGGGTAGTGATCATCTGTTGCGCTGTGTTGGTCTTCATTAGTTATCAAATCGCTACAACTGTAAGATTTGACAATAGTTATGAGTCGTATTTTGACGTAAATGATTCAACTTACGGTGATTTTTTAGAGTACCGAGATAATTTCGGATCTGATGAAATAGCTTACTTAATGTACGAGGTGCCTGGAAAGGAATACGGTCCATGGGACATTGACATCATGCGGAAAATTGAAGAACTTACCGAAGAGCTAGAAGATCAGGTACCGTTTATCAAGAGAGTGGTGTCGCTTTCCAATGCAGAGTTTATCGAAGGGATCCAAGATGAACTGGTTATTCACGACCTCCTACTTGATTTTCCAGAAAGCCAGGAGAAACTGCTTGAGATACGCAGCAAAGTCATGCAAAAACCGATATTTCAGAATGGTTTGGTAAGCATGGATGGCAAATATGCGGCCATCATTGTTGAAATGGACAAAGCGAGTGTTGATCCTCTTGAAGAAATCATGCTTGATCCTGATAAAGGGAACGATCTTCCAAATCTATATCCCCAGGCAACAAACAAAATAATTAAAAACATTTTAGAAAAACCTGAATATTCAGGAATAAAATTCTATAACACCGGTGATGTGCCGCTTAATTCAATATATAATGAGGTAATTCAGGACGAGTATAAGTCTCTTGGATTAATTTCATTGCTGATTACCGGTATCCTGCTGCTGTTTTTCTTTAGAAACCTTCTGGGGGTTATCGGTCCTCTACTGGTTGTAATAACCTCGTTAATGCTTACTACTGGTTTAATCGGTATTCTGGGCTGGTCTTATGACATGATGTTCATCATGCTTCCGACCATACTCATAGCCGTGGGTGTTGCAGACGCAGCACATATCCTTTGTGAGTTTCAACACCTTGAAATGGTAATGGAAGATAGACGGGAAGCCATAATGAAAAGCGTTTACCTGGTAGGTCTACCCTGTTTTTTTACAAGCATAACAACGGTGGCTGGATTTTCATCCATGAGTGTTTCACCGATCAAGGCGATCAAACATTTTGCCTTTTACTCCGCGTTTGGCGTTTTTTTCGCTTTTTTGATGACAGTAACACTCCTTATCGCGGTTCTTTCTATAAAACTAAAGAAAAAACACCAGACAAAAAAAACAGTTCATCAGGATACTGATCTCAGAAGCGGATTTATAAGCAGAATACTTGGGATCGTAACAGGATTTGATATCAGGTTTAAAAGCGCAATCCTTATTGTTTTTACCGCTATTTTTATATGGTCAGCCATGGGGATATCACGGCTTAAAGTGGATTCATGTTTTCTGACAGAATTCGGAAAAGATGTTCAAATAAGAGTCGAGACCGAATTTGTCGATGATATCATGGGGGGAAGTGGGAGTGTAAGTTATATATTTGACGCAAAAACACAAAATGGTATTCTCGAACCAATGGTCCTGAGTGAGATTGAAGCCCTCCAGAAAATGGCGGATCAGCAGGAAATTGTGATGAAAACCTATTCTATAGTAGATCTTTTAAAGGATATTAATAAAACCCTTCACAATGAAGACCCTGCGTATTATAAACTGCCCACAAGCCGAAAGGAGGCCGCACAGTTCCTTCTTATTTACGAGATGTCAGGTGGAGATGAACTAGAAAATTATATTACATCTGATTATTCAATGGCCAACCTTGAAGTTCGCTGCAAAATGGTTGAAACCAGTAGATACAAGAGTATGGTTAACAGGCTTGATGATTATCTAAAAACTCGGCCAAATGACAAAATGAAGCCAAGACTTACTGGCATGGGCGCTCTATGGGTTAGAATGATCGAATACATTGTCAAGAGCCAATTATATGGATTTCTCCTGGCGTATTCTGTTATTGCGGTAATGTTGTGTCTGCTTTTCAGATCAATTAAGATCGGCATGATATCAATGGTTCCCAATCTTGCACCTGTAGTCATTACACTTGGCATCATGGGCTGGGCGGGAATTCCCCTTGACTATATTAAACTCTTGATAGGATGCGTTGCTATTGGAATTGCGGTTGATGACACAATACATCTAATCATGCGGTATCATTATGAATTCAGACAATGCGGAGATTACAAGAAAGCCCTGAAACAGTCTATGAATCATGTGGGCAGAGCGCTTTATATCACAACAGCGGTTCTTGTGTCTGGATTCCTGGTTTTTCTTTTTTCAATTATGGCGGGCCTAAACAATTTCGGCACCCTGGTCGCTTCAACAATATTTATCGCATTGATCGCAGATTTTTTCCTTATGCCGGCGTTGGTCATGGTTTTCAAACCTTTTGGACCTGAGTTTCAAGTCGAAGAGGCTTTATAAAATGTATGCCTCAACATCGTCAGGATGCACATATCTGCCTGGAACAGCTTTATTGCGAACAGAAATGCCAGCATCATGAACTGTTTCATAACTGCCAGAAACCAGGTGGTGCCACCATTCAAGGTCTCTCCCTTTCGCAATCCTCCTATATGCACAGGTTTCAGGGAGCCATTTTAAATCCATGATGTTTTCCGGGGTAATTTGAAGGCAGTTTTCGCTTGAAATAGATCTGGTATTATAAATTCTGCAGACGCATTCATTAATATCAAGATGACGACAGGCCACTGCCGTTATCTCAATTTCTCCGGTATCTTCATATTCGAGCTTCTGAAGACAGCATAAGCCGCATCTGTCGCATAGAGATTCCATCTCTTCATCGGTCATTTCAGACAAGACCTTAATTTTCCAGAATTTTTTATTGTCATCTTTCACATTTTATATATACATGTTGATATCCAGATGATGCAACAGATATTAACCAGGATACTCTCTTTATTGACTTGCCGCTGGCCATCGATTATTTATGTTATTATGAGTTTATATTTATTAATCCTTTTTTCAGCAGGAGTTAATCAATGAAAGTAATTGCTTTTAACACAAGCCCAAGAATGAAAAAAAGTAATACAGCGGTTATCATGAACCCTTTTCTTGACGGTATGAAAGAGGCAGGCGCTGACGTGGAACTCTTTTATGTTCATAAACTCAATATTGCGCCGTGCCTGGGCTGTTTTAACTGCTGGCTGCGAACCCCTGGTAAATGCGCCCAGCAGGACGATATGGATATTATTCTTCCAAAAATGAAAGAAGCTGATGTGGTGGTATATGGAACGCCGATTTATTGTTATACCATGTCCGCTCAAATGAAGACACTAATAGACCGGATGGTATGCATCGCTGATCCATTTATTGAGATAAGGGACGGCAGGAGCCGTCATCTTGCTCCTGAGGGGAGTAAAGAGAGTCTTGTCGTTCTGGTTGCGAACTGCGGTCTGTGGGAGATAGAAAACTTTAACGCCCTCATGGTGAACATGGAAGAGGTGAACACCCCTCCCACAAAATTTGTTGGCGCGCTTCTGCGCCCTCATGGTGAAGCACTTAAGGTGATGCTTGAAATGGGCGAACCTGTAGATGATGTGATTGAAGCAGCAAGGGATGCCGGTCGACAGCTTATTAATAATGGTGAAATTTCCCCTGAAACCCTTAACATTATCAGTCGTGAACTGATCCCCCAGGATGTTTATGTTGACATGGCAAACCAGCAGTTCAGAGAAGTAAAGGAGAAACATGAGCATTCGAAAGGTTAGTAGATGAAGGAGGTGTAAGATGGACAATAATGTATATACAAAACTGGCAAAAGTATTAGACTCACTTCCCAATGGATTTCCTTCAACCAAAAGCGGCATTGAGATAAAAATTCTGAAAAAGGTTTTTGAACCTGAAGAGGCTGATCTTTTTTGTGATTTACGATTGAGTTTTGAAAACGCGGAACAGATTTCCAAACGAACAGGTCGGCCGCTGGAGGGACTTGAGGAGAAACTGGAGAGAATGTGGCAAAAAGGTCAGATCTTTGGCGCGAAGCTCGGACATAGGATGGTTTTTAAAATGGTGCCGTGGATCGTAGGGATCTATGAATACCAGATAAACCGGATGGATCGTGAGTTTGCTGAAATGTGCGATGAATATAATGATATCTATCTGCCGGAGCTTTTTGACAAAAAGACCAAGCCGATACAGGTCGTACCGATTGAAAAGGAGATATCTAACACCCAGGAAGCACTTCCGTATGAGCAGGTTTCAGCACTCATAGAATCAAGCAAGTCATTTGGTGTTGCTGACTGCATCTGCAAAAAGGAAAAAGGCCTTTTAGATAATCAGTGTGACAAACCCATGGAAATCTGCCTTGGACTTGCCCCCATACCCGGTATTTTTGAAAACCATCACTGGGGCCGCTCGATTACCAAAGAAGAGGCGTACGATATCATAAAGAAAGCTGAAGAAGAGGGGCTTGTTCATTTGACTTCAAACGTTGCAGCAGGACAGTATTTTATCTGCAATTGTTGCGGTTGCTGCTGCGGGGTTTTGAGAACGCTGAACCGATTGGGCATATCAACAGGAGTAAATTCACATTATTACGCTGAAATTGATACAGATGCATGTGAAGCCTGTGGAATTTGCAGTGATGAAAGGTGTCAGGTTGAGGCTGTTATAGAGGATAATGACACTTATCAGGTTGTCACTGAAAAATGTATAGGCTGCGGTTTATGCGTATCAACATGTCCGGCTGAAGCCATAAAACTTGTCCGTAAGACACCTGGTGAACAGGTGGAACCGTTTAAGGATGAAATGGATTTCTTTAAGGTAAAGGCTCGTGAGAGGGGGGTAGATATCAGCCAGTTTGAATGAGTGATATTATAAATATATAGAACACGGATGACACGGATATTATTGATTTTCACAGATCATAATTCTTTATCTGTGCAAATCCTTAACATCAGCGTTATCTGTGTGCCATTATTTGATTGATTTTTTTCGTATTTTTTTTTATGAGTGCAATCTATATTTAAATTAATTATAGTATTTCGCCGTTATTCATTTTATAATAATTAAAAAACGGCAACATTTCATTGAATTGCAGGTGAGGAGATAGCAGCATGCGACAGATTGGATGCATTATTTTAGTAACTGTTTTTTTTCTAGTCAGTATACCGTTTACAGGTTTTTCAGCGGAAAAACTCAATTTTGTTGATGAAACTGATAAATGGGAACAATTAAAAGTGACCATTGGTGATGATAAAGGATGGAAAAAGGTGGAAGATAAAAACGGGGTAAAGATATATACCCGTATGACAACGGTGTCTCCCATCAAGGCGTTCAAGGGTGTAGCAGACGTTAAAGCTGATTTTAATACCATGATAGCGTTCCTGGCAGACGGCAACTCATATCCATCGTATGTTTATCTCTGTAATAAGGCTAAAATCCTTCAACAGAAAGATGATTCCGACTTATACCTGCACTCCATTAATAAGCCCCCATGGCCTGTCAAAAAACGGGATACGGTTTCACATACCCTCTGGTATTATTTCCCTGAAAAAAATATGGCATATATGGATGCCATCGCTGTACCTAAGCTGATCGAGAAGAAGAAAGGGCATGTGCGGGTACCCCTTGTATTTATCCGGGTTGTGGTTACAGATTTGAAGAACGGAAACGTCAGGATTTCATTTGAAGGTGTTTGCGAACCAGGAGGATTAATCCCCGATTGGGTAGCGAACTTTTGTATCAAACAGACACCACGAGCTACATTAAGGAACATTATAGAGAAAAGGCCTTTTGAGAAATATAAGGGGAAAAAGGTCAGTTTTATGAAAACGACTTCAAAGAAAAAATAGATATTTTCTTTAAAGAGAATTTAAATATCCCCGTCTTTTTCAGACGGGGATATTTTTTTAACCTGTAGACAAAACTATTTTTCAATTCAAAAATATTGATTATAAAATGAACCGGTTATCAGAAGAAAAAAAGATGATCATCATCATCGCCGCACTGGTGGTGGGAATATTTATTTTTGTCGGAGCAGGAGTATATTTTAATTTCAGAGATTCCGTTGATACATTAATCCAATGGATTATCATGGATATAAAATATCTGTATTCAAGAATTACTCATTTGTTTTAGCCTATTATCCAAAACAATTCTAAAAGCTTTAAATTAGAATCTTTGATGTTGAAAAAACAATACTAAAAAGATAAAATTATCATTCTATTCAGAGCTGTATTAGCTGACCTGTTATTGTTTTGTTTATCATTCTTTCATATTCCAAGAAAGATTGTAAACTTTTTCGGGTATGTCATACACAAGTAAAAATTCTTGATTTATTACAGATTCGCGTAAAAAATGCTTTTACCTGGAAACAATCATGAAAAAATATTTAAAGGAAATATTGAATATCAAACAAAATGGTATTCCTTTAAAGACAGTTACAATAATTTTCTGTGCTCTATTTTGCGTTTTTATCATTTGGCATGGCAAGTATGCACGCGGCAATATTAAAAAGGCAGTTAATGAACATGCCCGTGTAATAGCAAGGTCATTGTGGGATCTTAATCCAAAAGCGCATTCAGAATATCTTATAGCCGCTGCTGGGCACAATGACTATCACATCCTTCAGGTAAAAGATGAAAAAGGAAATATTTTTTTTGAGACAGGATCAGACTTTAATTCTTTCATTGATAATATCCTAATAAAATTCAACATTACACCGTTGGTAGATTTTCAAACAGATGTTCTGTTTGAAGAGAATACAATAGGGACAGTCGGTGTTAAATGGCATTGTAAAACTTTTTATAAAAACCTGTATGTAATTCTGATATTTATCCTAATATTAATAGCCCTTCAGTTGTATAACAGGATATTACTGTCAAAACATATACTGGAAAAGACTGTTGACATGCGCACTGATGACCTTCGACAAGCAAATGCAGTTCTCAAAGAGAGCGAGGCCAGATTCAGTACATTTATACAGAATGCAGGGAGTATCATTCTCTGTTTAACACCGGAATATAAAATTTTTGAATTCAATAAAGAGGCGGAAAAACTATATGGCAAACTCAGGGATGATGTCCTTGGACAGAATTATCTTGAACTTTTTGTTCCTGAGCAGTCCCAGGAGATGAGCATTACTAACATAAAAAAAGTGCTTGAAGGAGGACAAACAAGAGGTTTTGAAAACGAGGTTATAGCAAATGATGGAAGTACGAGAACATTGATATGGAATGTTAACCGTCTGCTTGCATCAAACATAGAAACAATGGGCATCATTGCAGTTGGTCAGGATATTACAGATCGGAAGCAGCTTGAGAAGGAAAGAAAACGGTTGACGGATATTCTTGAGGCAACAAGCGATCTTGTTGCAATAGCAAGACCGGATGCCAATCATACATTGATATATATGAACAGTGCCGGCAGGAAATTGCTTGGTTGGGATATTGATGAGGATATCAACACAAAGCATGTTTCTGACACACATCCTGAATGGGCATTTAGAATGGTTGAGAATCGAAGCATTCCTCATGCAATCAAACATGGCGTATGGGAAGGTGAAACAGCACTGATTGGTTCTGGAGGGAAAGAGATACCTGTGTCCCAGGTTATTATGTCTCATCAGTCAGAAGACGGCGGAGTTGAATATTTTTCAACTATCATGCGCGACATTACAGGACTGAAAATGGTTGAAAAAGCGCTGTTAATCAGTGAAGAGCGGTACGCCGCTCTTTTTGAACGCTCCCTTGATGCGGTTTATGTTAGCGATCTTGATGGAAATTTTATTGACGCAAGTCCGTCATGCCTTCAGATGATGGGATATAGAAAAGACGAAACCTTAATAATGAATTTCACTGATATATTGTCAGAAGATGAGCTGTCAAAGGCTTATGAAGCTGTTCAAGAAATAATCAATACCGGAACACAGCAGGATTTAAATGTATTCAGATTAAGAAAAAAAAATGGTGACACTATATGGATAGAAACAAAAGCATCTTTGATTTATAAAGACAGGAAACCTTATGCACTTCTAGGAATAGCACGGGACATTACTGAACGAAAGAGATCAGAAAATGCTTTGAAAGAGAATGAAGAAAAATTCAGAATGATTTTTGAAAACGCAAATGATCTGATTGTATATCTCGATAAACAGGGAAGGGTTATTGATGTAAATGACAGAATTGAGGATCTCTTTGGATATAAGCGAGAAGAAGTTATCAGTAAACGTTTTACCGTGTTTGATAATATCGATCCAGATGATAAAGAGAAAACAATTAAACTATTTAAAGATGCAGTCAAAGAAGGGGCGCCAGCATTAATGATTGAACTGGATGCAAAACGGAAGGATGGCTCCATGGTCAATATAGAAGTGAACACTAAATTATTAAAGAAAAATACTGAAGTGATCGGATCCCTTAGTATAATAAGGGATATTACAGAACGGAAACAGACCGATGAGGAAAGAAAACAGCTTGAATTACAGCTCATACAGTCCCAGAAAATGGAAGCAATCGGTACCCTGGCAGGAGGTATCGCTCATGATTTCAATAATATTCTTTCCGCTATCATTGGTTTTACAGAAATATCCCTTGCTGAAGCTGAGAAGGGATCTATTCTTGAAGACAATTTAATTGAAGTGAAGCAAGCGGGAATCCGCGCAGCAGATCTTGTAGCACAGATTCTATCGTTCAGCCGAAAAACTGATCAGGAAGTTAAACCTGTAATGGTTAAAGATGTCTTACCCGAAACCTTGAAACTACTTAGGGCGTCTTTGCCGTCAAACATAAAGATACATAATAGCCTTGAAAGCGATTCAGTTATAATGGCGGATCATACAAAAATCCATCAAATATTTATGAATCTTTGCACAAATGCCGCCTATGCCATGCGTTCAAAAGGAGGCGATTTAACAATATGTCTTGAAGATGTTGAAATGGATTATGCTAAAGCTGTTGGTATAAATCAGAATTTTAAATCTGGGAGCTATCTGAAACTGTCTGTAAGCGATACAGGCCCTGGCATTGATATTGAGGTCAGAGACAGAATATTTGACCCTTATTTTACTACTAAAGAACACGGAGAAGGCACTGGGATGGGGCTTTCTGTGGTTCATGGCATTGTAAATAGCCTAAAAGGAGCTATACAGGTAGATACATCACCTGGCGGCGGTGCTATTTTCTATATTTATTTTCCTATTGTTAAAAATACACCGACCATGGAGACACTGGATAAAGGGATCTTCAGAGGCAACAATGAAAAGATCCTGTTTGTGGATGATGAACCAGCAATTGCCAGATCAATGCAGATCGTTTTATTTCAACACGGCTATCAGGTTGAAGCCTTTACAAATCCCTCAGAAGCATTATCAGTTTTCAGGTTAAATCCAGATGAATTTGATTTAGTTATTACAGATATGACCATGCCAGATATGACAGGAGACATCCTGACGAAAGAGCTGTTGAAGATCCGTGGGGACATACCAATTATTCTTAGTACAGGTTACAGTGATCTTATTTCCGAAGAAAAAGCCGAATTTCTGGGAATAAAAGCATTTATCATGAAACCGATGCAGGCAGATGACTTGACAGCTATTATCAGATCGGTGCTGGAATGACATTCTCAAATACTTTGAATAATTCATCAAGTTTTTCATTTGAACAATGAAAAAAATTGCTGAAACAAAATGTTTGTTGAAATTTTTAATTAAATATTAGATAATTAGATCTATGATTCTGCGATGTGACAAATCTAATAGAACAACAGTTTAATTCGTGTAAAAAAATCTGCATCTGGCCTATATCAGTGGAGGTTTAACCATGTTATCTGTAAGAGTAAAAATTATTCTAGGATACTGTGCGATAAGTATCGTCGTCCTTTTTATTACTAGTGCAATAACAGTATCTCTTATACGAAATTCTCATCAATTCCAATCATTTACTGATGTTTCAAATCGATTGTCAACCGTCACACTACCTCATAATAATATAGCTTTTGAACTAATTCAAAAGTTCAAGGAGATTGGAGATAATTTATCAGGAGCAATAGATAACGAAGACACTGCTATCCTTTATGATATTAAAAATGAAGTCAAGTTAATTGAAAATTCAATTAATGAAACAATACAAGCAGGTGATGTGGATCCTGAGCTCCAGTCAATTCTAGACGATTTTTATCAATATATTAAAGAGTGCACTGGTTTTGTCTCAAAGTTTCTTAGTGATCCTGAAAGCATTAAACTTGCTGACCTAAATGAAATTTCCCTTGGTATCGTAAATCTTAAGGAAAGGCTTGAGAATTTTCAGGAATCCAAATCATCTATCCTGAATACAGAACTAAATGAAATCGCGTCATCCGCTGAGTTATTAGACAACAAAAACAAACTGCTGCTAAAAAGCGTGTTGATAATGACAGCGGTTTTTCTGCTTCTTTCAGTTCTAATATCATTATTTACCACCTCATTAATTATCAATCCTTTAAACGATGCAGTTAAAACATTAGGAAGAATTGCTACTGGTGATATGTCTGTCACCATCAGGGAAACCAAAAACAACGATGAAACAGGCCAGCTCCTCAAATCAATGAATTCGATGATTCAAAGCATCAGCAGCATTGTAAAAGATGTCAAAGCTGCTGCTGATAATGTTGCTGATGGAAGCCAGCAAATGACCGCTAGTTCAGAGGAAGTTGCCCAAAGTGCCAATGAACAGGCTGCTTCCGCTGAAGAAGCATCTGCATCAATAGAAGAGATGTCTGCGAATATTAAGCAGAATGCAGACAATGCCCAGCAGACAGAAGTGATTGCCATTCGTGCTGCTGACGATGCTGAAAGAGGTGGCGCCGCAGTATCTAAGACGGTACATGCTATGAGTGAAATCGCTGAAAAAATAAGAATTATTGAAGAGATATCACGACAGACCAATATGCTTGCTCTAAATGCAGCAATAGAGGCAGCTCGTGCGGGAGAACATGGAAAAGGTTTCGCTGTTGTTGCAGATGCCGTACGAAAATTAGCAGAAAGGAGTCAGACCGCTGCCGGTGAAATAGGTGATTTGTCATCAAGCAGTGTTGAAATAGCACAAAATGCAGGAGAAATGTTGGAAAAAATCGTTCCAGATATCAGGAAGACAGCAGAACTTGTGCAAGAAATTAATGCAGCATCTAATGAGCAGAACTCCGGCGCTGATCAGATCAATAAGGCAATACAGCAGTTTGATTCTATAACACAGCAGAATGCAGCATCTTCAGAAGAGATGTCCTCAACTGCTGCATCACTTGCGGTAATGGCTGAACAACTCCAGCGAACGATGGAGTTTTTCAAAATATATGGAGACGAACACAAGAAACAAGTTCCTTCCATCGCTTACAAAGAAAGATCAGTTCAAAATTTTAATCAGCCTCAATCGCGTAAATATACTTATAGAGAAGACCAAATCATCTTTAATAGAGATGATCAAACGCCCCCTGCGTACGAAAAAAAGAATAAGAGTGAGCAGGACGATAATATTAATGGAGTTACCATAGAAATGGGAGACAAAAAAGAAGAAGATGCTTCTCATATAATCATTGGTGATGCAGATGATAGTGATTTTGAAAGATTTTAGCCCGCATTTTAAATTGTATTGACCAGTACTAGATTATACATACAGTGTAAGATCGCATCGAGTTTTATTTGTTTCCACATTTTTAAAATCGTGACTTATACATTTAAATTGTATTGAAACAACTACACATTGAATTTCGCCACTCCCTCTTGCAATTGGTTAGCAAGTTTTGACAGGTCTTCAGCGGACATCTTTAATATTGAACTGCTTGCATGCATTTTAGATGCGTTCTGGTTTGCTTCGGCAATATCTTTAGCGATGGTTTCTGAAACTTTCAAACTTTGAAAAATGTTTTCATTAATTTCCTGCATACCAAGCGATGCCTGGCTGATATTTCCAGCTATTTCCATGGTTGTTACCGACTGTTCTTCCACTGACGCAGCAATATTTGACACAATGTCATTTCCATCATTGACCACACTGGTAATCTGTTCAATCTCGGTAACTGTATCTTTTGCCGTCTCCTGAACGCCTTCAATCAGTCCCTTTATTTCCTGTGTTGAATCAGCTGTCTGCCTGGCTAGTTCTTTTATTTCTCCTGCGACAACTGCAAAACCTTTGCCGGATTCACCTGCGCGTGCAGCTTCGATTGTCGCGTTCAGAGCCAGCAAATTGGTCTGCTCAGAAATTTCTGTGATGGTTTCCGTAACCTTGCTTATATCACTGGCTGCTTTTCCTAGTTTTTCAACCATTCCTGAAGCATCTCTGGCTTTTGCGACAGCATCATTTGTAATAACACGAGCTTTTTCAGAACTCTGGGCAATCTCATTAATAACAGCCGTGTTTGCCTCTATGGCTGTGGAAACAACATCAATATTTGTAGACGCCTGTTCGATCGATC
>JANQFQ010000087.1 GCA_028277765.1 Desulfobacterales bacterium | reverse complement strand
GCTGTCAACAGGGAACTGGAAGTCCTGGAAACGTTTATGGAGAGTGTGTCAAACATATTAAACCAAAAAGGCCGTATCTGTGTGCTGTCATTTCACTCTCTGGAAGACAGGATTGTTAAGCGTAAAATTAAAAGCCTGGAAAAAGGCTGCACGTGTCCTCCTGACTTCCCCAAATGCGCTTGCGGAAAAAAACCGGTATTCAGATCACTCACAAAAAAGGCGGTTAAACCTTCACCTGAAGAAATAACAAAAAATCCAATGGCCAGAAGCGCAAGACTAAGGGCAGCGGAAAAATTGTAAAGATACGATTATGACACGCCGGAAAAAAAGAAAACAGAAGAAACAGATGTCAGGGCTAAAGATAATCGGAATCTGGATTGCCATTACCTTTCTCTTCATTGGAGAACTTTTTTTTTATACATGGTGCCGAGTACAGTGCACCAATCTTGGATATGATATCTCAGAGGAGACTGAAAAAAGGCGAAAGCTAAAAGCATCACAGGGAAATCTGAAGATTGAACTCGCTCATCTGAAATCACCAGAACGGATAGCAGAGATAGCGACGCAGCAGATCGGGCTTGTGATACCTGCCCCCAAACAGATGGTGATTATATCACAATGAAAGATAAGAATAAAAATATTAAACTTCGTCTTATTATTATTGGTACTGTATTCAGCCTTCTTCAAATAACGATAGGTGCCAGAGCGGTATACTTACAGGTTTTCAAGGAAACATGGCTTTCACGCAAGGCAGCGAACCAGTATGAACGGTCATACACATATAATGGAAAGCGCGGAGGCATATATGACAGGAACAACGAAGAACTGGCAGTAAGTATTGATGCTGTTTCAATTTCAGCCTACCCGCGGGATATCATCAACGCGGAAAATGTATCTAAAGCGATCATGAAAACCATTGATGATGAGCCGGAAAAAATCATCAGGAAACTCTCTTCTGAAAAAAACTTCGTGTGGCTGAAACGGCACGCTCTGCCCAAAGAGGTCGATACCATAAAAAATCTTGAACTTGAAGGAATCGGTTTTATTCCCGAACACAGCCGCGTCTATCCCAACAGGACACTGGCCTCACAGCTCATCGGCTTTTCCGGAATAGACAACAACGGTCTTGAAGGCCTGGAATTCTATTATGACAGATGGCTTAAAGGGTGTGAGACCAAACACAAGGTGATCCGGGACGCGCTTGGACGGAGACTCGATACAGGCCAGAAGGAAAATCTGACCTTTGGAGGCAACAACCTAATACTGACGATTGACAGGACAATTCAGTATATAACCGAGAAATCTCTCCAAAAAGCTGTAAATGATTTTTCTGCTGTGTCTGGAATGGCAATCGTAATGGTACCAAAGACAGGCGCTATACTCGCCATGGCTAATGTTCCTCTTTTCAACCCGAATTCTTTCACCAGCTCAGAACGCGACACCTGGAGGAATAGAGTGGTAACTGACTCGTTTGAGCCCGGATCAACCATGAAAATTTTTCTCGCGGCCGCGGCAATCGATTCTGGGCTCTGCACCCCTGAAACAATATTTTTTTGTGAAAACGGAAAATATAAAATCGGAAATAATATTATTGGCGACACCCACCCGCACGAATGGCTCTCTCTTCAGCAGGTCGTCAAGTTTTCAAGCAATATAGGGGCCGTCAAGGCGGCAGAGACAATTGGGAAGACCAGGCTCTACTCAACACTCCGTTCATTCGGTTTTGGCTGTAAAACCGGCGTTGACAGCCCCGGTGAAACATCGGGCAGCCTTTCCCCTCCTTCATTATGGTCGAAAATCGACACAGGCGCTATTTCTTTTGGCCAGGGAGTATCTGTTTCATCAATACAGTTGATCACAGCTGTTTCAGCGGTCGCAAATGACGGCATACGGATGAAACCGTTTATTGTCCAAGCAATAACCGATAAAGATGGACGCCTGGTAAAAAAGACGACGCCGCAAAGAATTAAAAACGCTGTCTCACCCAAAACCGCGAAAATGATAAAACAGATCATGCAAACAGTCATCACCACAGGAGGGACAGGTGAAAAAGCAGCACTCGAAGGTTACACTGTTTGTGGAAAGACAGGCACCGCGCAAAAAATTAACAAGCATGGAAAATATACTGAAGGTGATTACATCGCCTCCTTTATAGGATTCGCCCCTGAAAAAAACCCGGAAATCGCTGTTCTGGTTGTCGTAAACGGTCCCCAGCAAGGACTTTACGGTGGCGTTGTTGCAGCACCGGCCTTTAGAAAAATTGTCCATGCCACATTAAGCTATATGAATATCCCGCCACGGGAAGGAAACATAAACATACTGACTGTCTCAAATGAAAATGGATTTATTGGATGAAGCTTTCTGCACTACTTGATACGCTGCCTCAAAAAACCGTTATAAATGTCGGTATACCGGATCCTGAAATAGGCTCTGTTCACTGCATGTCAACAGATGTTGTCCCGGGCGGTCTCTTTATTGCCGTTCCCGGACTTACAGCGGACGGACACGACTATATTGATGACGCGCTGGCAAAGGGAGCATCAGCGGTAGTTGTCCAGAAACCAGTAAGCCGGGATATAACAGTTGTTGAAGTCAAAGATACCAGGAAAGCCCTGGCAGAGCTGTCAGCAAAATTCTACGGTTATCCTTCAACATCTATGACCGTTATTGGTCTAACCGGTACTAACGGGAAAACAACCACTTCTTTTCTGATTGAAAGCATACTGGAAAAAGCCGGTTTTCGAACAGGGGTCATCGGTACTGTGAATTACCGTCATTCAAACAAGATCTTCGATAATCCCATGACAACACCGGAATCGCTCGATCTTCAGCGGATCCTCCATGAAATGGCCACCAGCGGTGTTACCCATGTTGTCCTGGAAGTATCATCCCATGCAATCGACCTTGGCCGTGTGGACAGCTGCTGGTTTGATGTCTGTCTGTTTACCAACCTGACTCAGGACCATCTGGATTATCATGAAAACATGTCCTCATACTGGGCATGCAAAAAGAGGCTGTTTACCGATCACCTCAGCAATAGTCCTAAAGCAGATACCGCGATAGCAGTTATTAATTGCAATAATGACAGGGGACAAGAGCTTCTCAAAACACTTTCCGTAAAATGTCTTTCCGTAGGTTTTTCAGATGACTACACGATCAGGGCAGAAAGGATTGAAAATAGCCTTTCAGGCATTTCATGTACCATCTCAATACCGGAGGCTGATATAAATATCCGTTCGTCTCTGGTCGGCACATTCAACATTGAAAATATTTTATGCGCGGCAGGTGCTGGACACGCGCTCGGTATTTCCCCAGAAATCATTAAAAAGGGACTTGAAAGCTTCCAATCAGTACCAGGGCGGCTTGAGCGGATCTCTGACAGTGGCAACCGTTTTATTTTCGTTGATTATGCTCACACGCCTGATGCCTTGGAAAATGTTATGTCCACTTTAAAAACAGTTTCAGATGGAAAAATGATTTCTGTTTTTGGATGCGGGGGGGACAGGGACAGCACCAAACGCCCCTTGATGGGGAAAATCGCGGGAAAGTATTCTGATCTGACGGTAATTACTTCTGACAACCCCCGTACTGAAGATCCTCTTAAAATCATCCGACAAATACTGGACGGTACCCAGCAGGTATCTGCTCATGAATATGACAAAAAAGAACTGGAAAATAATTTTAATAATAAAGGGTATGTCGTGGAACCGGACCGCAGGAAGGCGATACAGCTCGGCATTTCAATGTCTTCCCCGGGTGATACTGTCCTGATCGCGGGAAAGGGCCATGAAACCTATCAGATAATCGGGGAAAAGACGATCCCCTTTGATGACAGGGTCGAGGCTAAAATAGCCCTTGGTAACCATACACAATAATATTTTCAGGGGGGGAACATCACTATTATTCATTAAACGGAGGATAAAACAATGGCTTTATATCTGATTTTACTTGAATCCAATAGTGGAACCCAGGAAACCAAGCTCTTTATTAACCAGTTATATGAAAACAACAAGAAGTACAGTGTTATGGCAAGAATCTATACAATGTAGGAATGCCCTGGTTTCACCGGGAAAAACAGCGCTGGATAAGGTATGACAGTTAATACCGGCGCATAGGTATTATTTATAATTTATGATGCAGCCGTTACCATGGACAATTCAGGATATTCTTGATGCCACAGGAGGCTCCCTCCTCTGCGGTAGCAATGCCGCCTACTTTTCAGGCATATCGATTGATTCACGCAATATCAGTCAGAAGGATCTATTTGTGGCAATTGCAGGAAAAAATCATGATGGACACGGTTTTATCAGGGACACCGTTCAAAACGGTATTCGCGGTTTTCTTGTGAATCTAAGCGCAGCTCCAAAACTCCCTGTTAACGAATGGACCGCTTCGGGGATATCCTGTGTGGCTGTGGATGACACTACCTTTTCTCTGGGCGATCTCGCGTCTTACCAGCTTAAACGATCTAAATCCTCGGTTGTCGCCATTACCGGATCAAACGGTAAAACAACCACCAGAGAAATGACTGCTTCTGTTGTTGAAAAAAAATTTTCAACCCTGTCAACCCATGGCAACTTTAACAATGAAATCGGCCTTCCGCTGACACTTTTTAAATTAAGCGATTCACATCAATGGGCTGTTTTGGAACTCGGTATGAACAGACCCGGTGAAATCAGCAGACTGGCCAGTATATGCACTCCAGATGTTGGTGTGATTACCAATATAGGCCCAGCGCACCTTGAAGGAGTCGGATCAATAGAAGGAGTCATGAATGCTAAGGGCGAACTCCTTGATGAAATAAAACAAGGAGGAACAGCTATCCTCAATACTGACGACCCCCGCGTACATCAACTTTCTAAAAAGACATCAAGGAACATTATTCTTTTTGGACTTTCAGAAAACGCATCCATCCGCGGCAGATCAATCAGAAACGTCGGGCTTGGTCTCTCATTTTCCTTATCAACACCAGACGGTTCAATTGATATCAACCTCAACATGCCGGGTGACTTTATGGTCTCAAATGCGCTTGCAGCAGCAGCGGTCGGATATCATCTGGGATTAAGTCTGGATGAGATAAAGGACGGCCTGGAAAAATTTATCCCTGTCAAGGGAAGGATGAATATCCTTACGACAAAACAGGGTATACATATTATTGATGACACTTACAACGCGAACCCGGAATCGATGAAAGCCTCCATAAAAACGCTCATGTCACTCAAAAACGGAAAAAACAGTTTTCTAGTCACAGGTGACATGAATGAACTCGGGGAAGAAGCTGATTCCCTGCACAAAAATATTGGTTCTTTAGCGGCAAAATTAGAAGTTACAAAACTCTACGCTTCAGGAAAATTTGCTGAAGCTGTAGCAGAAGGAGCTGAAACAGAAGCAATGAATCCGGAAAGGATATTTATCGGGACAAAGGAAGAGATAATTAAAGACCTGATGAATCACTTAAAACCAGGAGACTGGGTTCTTATAAAGGGATCCAGGGCAATGGAAATGGAAAAAATCGTACAGGGTCTTAAGGGATAAAACAGCTGAGGCTGAAAAAATATAAAACAGAATAAGATATATAATATTAATCTTCAACTTAGAGGAGAGAGGGAAATGAAATCTAACAGGATGTTAACAATTGTATTTATTTGTGTAATGGTTCTTGCTTTCACATCAGTATCTTTTGCTGAAGTCATCATCATCTGCAACAACAGCGTGGAAGATACATCTCTAAGTAAAAAAGATGTTAAGAACATTTTTCTGGGTAAGAAAACAAAATGGAGCGATAATAAAAAAATTCATTTCGTGACATTAAAAGATTCTAAAACCCACAAGCTCTTTTTAAAAAAATATATACAGAAAAACAGCCCGCAGTTTCGTAACTACTGGAGAGAGAAAGTTTTCACTGGAAAAGCAAGAGCCCCTAAACAGTTTACAACCATTGACCAGATGCTGAAATATGTTTCAGAAACAGAAGGGGCAATCGGTTATGTCGATACAAATGCAAAGAGTAAACTTAGGGCGTATTTAAGAAACCCGAACGATAAGAATACGAATGCTGTAGAAAATCTTAAATTAAGCTACTTGTTCAATACAGTTGATTAATCAGGTGGTAACAGGAAAAACCATATAAACTTACGGTAAAACAATATGCTATACCATATACTATATCCGCTCCATACTGAAATATCATTTTTTAATCTTTTTCAGTATATTACATTCCGGACGATTTACGCCAGTCTGACAGCGTTCTTTGTCTGTTTCCTGCTTGGGCCGTGGGTTATCAAAAGACTTCGGAAAATGCAGGTAGGACAGTATATCAGGGAAACGGGCCCGGAAAGTCATTATGATAAAGCGGGTACACCCACCATGGGCGGGATACTGATTATCTTTTCAATAACTGTATCCACGCTTTTATGGGCCGATCTGACCAATGATTATATACACATCGTCCTCTTGGCTGCTGTCGGTTTCGCCGCCATCGGCTTCGCTGATGACTACCTAATGCTGATCAAAAAAAGAAGCAAGGGACTGAGCGCAAGGGGCAAGCTGCTGCTGCAATTATTACTGGCACTCTTAACCGGAACGCTTGTATGTTTGTGCGCCGAATTTGACACAAAGGTAACCATACCTTTTTTTAAAAATATCTCTCCGGACCTAGGGATCGGGTATGTCATTTTCGCTGCTGTTGTCATAGTAGGGGCCTCAAACGCGGTTAACCTTACAGACGGTCTCGACGGCCTCGCCATTGGTCCAGTGGCCATAGCAGCGGTAACTTATATGGTTTTCGCATATGTTGCCGGACATGCGGTCATAGCGGATTATCTTCAGATCAACTTCGTAAAGGGGAGCGGGGAAATCGCTATTTTCTGCGGTACAGTGGCTGGTGCTTCCGTAGGCTTTTTATGGTTTAACGCCTACCCTGCCCAGATTTTCATGGGAGACGTCGGGTCACTCTCTCTTGGCGGCATACTCGGCACGGTAGCTGTCATAACCAAGCAGGAAATACTCCTGGTAATTGTTGGCGGGCTTTTTGTTATTGAAACTCTCTCAGTTATTTTCCAGGTAAGTTTTTTTAAAATGACAAACGGGCAGCGGATTTTCAAAATGGCGCCCATTCATCACCATTTTGAATTAAAAGGATGGCCTGAACCTAAAGTCATCGTAAGGTTCTGGATAATCGCCATCGCCCTTGCCCTTATTTCTATGAGTACACTGAAGATAAGGTAAACATGTCATGGAAGTTAAAAACAAAAAATTTCTGGTTGTAGGTCTTGGGATATCTGGAATTGAAACTGCGCGATTCCTGATAAAAAGAAAAGCAGACGTTACTATTACGGATATTTCCGAAGAGGCTGACCTGGCGTCATACGCCCCGGCGGCACGTGAGATGAATATCAGCCTTGAGCTAGGCAAACACAGGATCAAGACTTTTTTAGAATCAGATGTCATCGTGGTAAGCCCGGGGGTCCCCCTCACGATTGATCCTATTGTTAAGGCAATACAAGAAGGCGTACCGGTTATCGGAGAAATCGAACTTGCTTCCAGGTTTATCCGGGAACCAATCGTAGCTGTAACAGGCACCAACGGTAAAACCACAACCACAGAGCTTATCGGTAAAATGCTCGAAAGCTCTGGTTTACAGGTCTTTGTGGGTGGGAATATCGGTAACCCGTTGATAAGCTATGTTAGTAATAAAAACAGGGCGGATGTGCTTGTGGTGGAATTGAGCAGTTTTCAGCTAGACACCGTCACTTCTTTCCGTCCCAAGGTCGGTGTCCTGCTGAACATTACTGAAGACCACCTTGATCGGTATCCAGATTTTAAGGCGTACGCAAAGTCAAAAGGGCGTATTTTTGAAAACCAGGAGAAAGACGACTTCGCGGTCATTAACGGCTCCGATTCAGCTGTTCTTTCTGTTACAAAAAATATAAAAAGCGATCTACTTTATTTTAATCACACAGGTGAGTATAAAAAAGGGGCTAATATAAACTGTAATAAAATCGTGTTCACCATTTCGCCGGAATCACATGAGACCCTGGATATCATGTCCATCCCTATTCCCGGCAGGCATAACATTGAAAACACATCCGCTGCCGCTCTCTCGTGCCTGGCAGCAGGTGGAACATTTACAGGGATAGAAGCCGCACTTAAACAGTTTAAGGGGCTCTCCCACAGGCTTGAATACGTGGATACAGTTAACGGTGTCAGGTATTTTGACGATTCCAAGGCAACAAACGTTGACGCTGTTGTGCGGGCTATTGAATCTTTTAATGAAAACATAGTCCTGATAATGGGAGGACGCGGCAAAGGCGGCAACTACAATCTTTTACACGATCTTATTAAGAATCGGGTAAAAAAACTGATCGTCATGGGTGAAGCCGCTGATGAGATACTAAATTCTATCGGTAAAATTACTGCCGCTGAAGCAGTTTCATCAATGAAGGAGGCCGTGTCTGCAGCACATAAAACAGCAGTATCCGGTGACATCGTTCTTCTATCCCCTGCCTGTGCAAGCTTTGACATGTACAGCAGCTACGCAGAGCGGGGCAATATTTTTTGCAAAGAGGTTGAAAAACTGAGACAGGTATGAGAAAAAATATAGCAAAATCAAGCGTTATGGTATACGATCCAGGGCTGTTGTTCCCTGTCCTTTTTCTAGTAGGCATGGGAATTGTGATGACATACAGCTCCAGTTCTGCCATCGCCCTCAAAAAATTTGGCAACGACTACTTCTTCTTACAAAAGCAGTTTGTTTTCGCCATAACAGGTATCTGTGCTCTTATCGCATGCCGCCATATTCCGTACAGGTCTTTTTCCACTTCCGCGTACGGACTCATCCTGCTCGCCATACTCCTAGTTGCAGCCACGCTAGTTCCAGGTATCGGTCATGATGCCGGCGGCGCCTCACGCTGGCTGCGATTTTACGGGATCTCGTTTCAGCCCACCGAGTTAGCGAAGTTTGCCGTGGTTGTTTACCTCGCTTACTCCATGAGCTGTAAGAGAGATAAGATAAAACAGTTTTCCATAGGCTTTCTGCCCCATGCGATCTTACTCACAGCATTCGCGATCCTGATTTTTCTTCAGCCTGATTTCGGTTCAATTGTCATTATCTTCGCTATCGCATGGATCATGATGTTCATCGGCGGTGTACGGATACTGCATCTTGCTTCATCCCTCATCCTCATTGTCCCCATCGCGTGTCTTTTAATGATCCATGAGGAATACAGGCTCCAGCGTCTGATCAGTTTTATGAATCCATGGCGCTATTCTTCAGATGAAGGTTATCAGATTGTACACTCACTGATGGCTTTTGGGTCGGGCGGTTTGAGCGGTACAGGAATCGGACAGGGTTATCAGAAACTTTTTTACCTGCCTGAACCGCATACAGATTTTATCTTTTCAGTCATCGGTGAAGAACTCGGGCTTGTGGGTGTATTTGTCATCCTGGTGCTCTATTTCATTATCCTATGGCGGGGAATCACTATCGCAAAAAATGCGCCTGATCTTTTTGGATCATTTCTCGCTGTTGGGCTTACAACTGCAATTGTTTTACAGGCTTGTGTCAACATGGGGGTTACACTAGGTCTGCTGCCGGCAAAGGGGCTGACACTCCCTTTCCTCAGCTATGGCGGATCATCCCTCCTTATTAACATGATATTTATCGGGATATTGATGAACATTGGAGCATCACGCAAAACATGACCTCACTGACATCTAACATAGCGCCATATTCTGAACAAGAACAGCTGAATATGTCCGGCGGCAAAGACCATGTGAATGACAAGGCCGTTAATCATCCCCCAGCTGTCATTATCGCCGGTGGCGGAACAGGCGGACACCTGTTTCCCGGTATCGCCATAGCTCACGCCTTTAAGGAAGATGACTCGAAAAGTCGAATCCTTTTTGTAAATGCTGGAAAGCCTATTGATAAAAACGTATTAAAGGAAGCTGGTTTTGATCTTAAATGCATTTCCGCAGAAGGAATCAAAGGGAAAACAGTATGGCAAAAAATAAAATCCGCATTGAAAATTCCAAAAGGAATCTTTGAATCAATCCTTATACTAAAATCGTTCAGACCTGATATCGTCATCGGTGTAGGTGGCTACTCGTCCGGCCCCCTGATTGTTGGCGCCTGGCTTCTAGGTATTCCGTCAGTTCTCCATGAACAGAACATGATCCCGGGAATCACTAACAGGCTTCTGTCACGTTTTGTCAGCAGGATTTACGTGACCTTTGATAAGACAAAAATAAACAAAACCAAGGCCCGCCTTACTGGTAATCCAGTGCGTAAAGAAATCTTGCAATGCGCGGTTAATGCTAAACACCCTGATACTGAAACAGCTGTCCATGACAATCTGTTCACCATACTGATATTGGGAGGGAGTCAGGGTGCCCATAGTATAAATATGGCTGTAATTGACGCGTTAAAGCATATCAGGGAGCCGGAACAATACTACTTTATCCACCAGACCGGATCTTTGGATGAAAAAATTGTAACAGACGCTTACAATAATATTAATATCAACCATAATGTTCAGCCGTTTTTTAATGATATGGCCGAACAGTATCGGAACGCGGATCTGATCATCTGCAGGGCCGGGGCGACCACGATTGCAGAAGTATCTGCTATCGGAAGGGGCGTGATTTTTATCCCCTACCCTTTTGCCGCCGACAACCATCAGTTGTTAAACGCTGAGACACTGGCAGATCAAGGCGCCGCAGAAATAATCGAGGAAGTCTTCCTTAAGGGAGAAAACCTGGCAACTAAAATTGAATTTTACAAAAATAATAGACCAGCACTTAAAGAAATGGCTTCAAAGCTGATGAATTTCGGTAAACCAAACGCTGCGGAACTTATTGTTGAGGACTGTTTCAGGCTGCTAAAAAAAATGGAATAACTAGTAATGTATAGAAAAAAATACCATATACATTTTGTTGGGATCGGCGGGATCGGTATGAGCGGAATCGCTGAACTCCTAATCAATCTCGGCTACAAGGTGTCGGGATCGGACATTAAGTCATCTGATATTACACGTCATCTCCGGTCCCTTGGGATCAAAATATATGAAGGGCATTCGGAAAAACAGATCAAGTCCGCTGACGTGGTAGTTACATCATCCGCGATAAGTAGTGACAATCCTGAAGTATCTGCCGCTATAAAGTCTTCAATACCGGTCATTCCCAGAGCGGAAATGCTCGCTGAACTCATGCGCCTTAAGTACAGTATAGCGGTTGCAGGCGCCCACGGAAAAACATCCACCACGTCGATAATCGCCTCGGTACTAAATAAGGGCGGCCTTGATCCGACCGTGGTCATTGGAGGGAAGCTAAAGGGTATAGGGACAAACGCTGTTTTAGGAAAAGGGGATTATATCATTGCTGAAGCAGATGAAAGTGATGGGTCGTTTTTAAAATATTCCCCGACTCTGGCTGTGGTGACCAATATTGATAATGAGCACCTCGATTTTTACGAAGACCTGGATGCGATTAAAAAAGTTTTTAAAGACTTTATCGACCGGATACCGTTTTACGGCTTGGCTATCCTATGCCTAGATAATGAATCATTACAGGAACTGATCCCTTCTATAAAAAAGAGATACACCACTTATGGAATGAGCCCCCAGGCCGATCTCCAGGCCAAATCGATTAAATTCAGCGGCCCCAGTAGTAGCTTTACCGTGTTGCACAAGGGAAACAAACTTGGAACAATCAATCTAAATCTGCCGGGCATTCATAATGTGAAAAATTCACTGGCCAGCATTGCCGTGGGAATTGAGCTCGGCATCCCTTTTACGGTCATCAAAACAGCCCTTGAAACACTGGAAGGTGTACAGCGCAGACTGGAAATCAAGGGAAAAAAGAAAGGAATAACGGTTATCGATGATTATGGGCATCATCCCACAGAAATTAAAACATCCCTTTCAGCGATCAGGGAAAGCTGGCCTGATAAACGTATAATAGCAGTTTTTCAGCCTCACCGATACACGCGGACAAAGGCCCTGTTCGATGATTTCACACGGGCATTCTATGATTCGGATATACTCGTTATTCTTCCGATTTACGCCGCTGGAGAGGAAAAAATTGAGGATATTGATGGCGACCGGCTTTACAAGAGCATTATGGAACATGGCCACAAAGATGTCGTTTTTTTTAAAAAAAATGAAATCGCTGTCACGCATCTGCTGGAGGTTTTGGAAAAAGGTGACATCCTCCTTACGCTTGGCGCGGGAAATGTTTGGAGAATTGGTGAAGATATACTGGCAAGGTTATGAAACGCTTAATATATGTTTTTAGTTTTCTTAATTGGTCTTGGATGTCAGGTCGCAGACGATGACCCTTGGCCGAAACTCAAGAAAACGGCTCGAAAGCCGCTTTAAAGGCCTGATCAGGTATGATGAACCGATGCGGAAACACACATCTTTCAGGATTGGCGGTCCAGCAGATGTGTTTGCAACCCCCAGGGACCTTCAGGAGATTTATGAACTTATTTGCTGGGCGCGGGAAAACCGTCTCCCCTGCTTTATCATCGGTGATGGCACAAATCTCCTGGTGCATGACAGCGGAATACGCGGGATTATCATAACCATGACAAAAGGAATGAAGAAAATCTCTGTTGAAGATAAAAAATCTGATTTTTCCGTTGCTACGGCAATGGCCGGTGCAAAAACCAGCTCTTTATGCAGGTTTGCCATGGATCACAACCTAAAGGGAATGAATTGGGCTCTCGGTATACCCGGGACAGTGGGCGGAGGGATCATGATGAATGCCGGAACATCTTTCGGATCAGTCGAAAAAAACCTTATATCTGTGGATATCTTAACGCCGGACGGTCATACAAAAAAAATTGAAAGAAATAAAATGAATTTTTCATACCGCCAGCTCTATATGAATATATCGACGGACAGCATACTGCCGGACAGCCCGATCATTACAAGCGGTTCATTCCGCCTTTTTCCGGAAGACCCGGACATGCTGAAAAAAGAAGCCCGGGAAATTCTTGATAATCGCAAATCAAGACAGCCACTTTCTGCACCAAGCGCCGGCTGTTTTTTTAAAAATCCCCCGGACGGCAAAACAGCGGGCGAACTGATTGACTTGGCCGGGCTCAAGGGTGAGCGTGTGGGAGACGCGATGATTTCCAACAAACACGCAAATTTTATTGTAAATAAAAACCGAGCGGCAGCTTCTGACGTTCTTAAATTGATGGAAATCGCTCGGGAAAAAGTTTTTAAAAAGTTCAATGTCGAACTTGAACCAGAGGTAAAAATCATTGGCTAGGAAACGGATAAGAAAAAACGCCTACAAAAAAAATTCCGCAGGGAAAGTTGCCAACGGGAAAAAGCTTTTTCTGTTATGGGTAAAATCCATGGCCGTTATTTTCGCCCTGGGATTGATGGGGATCATATTCATCCTCGTATATGACCTGATCACCCAATGCGATTATTTTAGGATACGTTCAGTCCACATTACTGGAACGAGCAGGCTTACACAAGAGCAGGTCGCCGACCTTGCGGAAATATCGGAAGAAAAAAATATTCTTTCAATAAACCTTTCCACTGCTCGTTTAAATCTGATTTCACATCCATGGATTGATGAAGCGAACATTCGGAGGGAACTCCCTTCTAAGCTTATTGTGAACATCAGCGAACACACACCGCTTGCGGTGCTCGATACAGGCAGAAAATTTTTAATCAATACTAGGGGAGAAATTTTTAAAGAAAGCGTGCCTGCAGATACAGATGGTCTGCCGGTGATCACCGGACTCGATTATTCTGACCTTAATATCCCTGATGAACCCCGGAGCATACCGTTTTCAGCGGTAATGGACCTTCTAGAACTGGAAAGAAATCCAAAAAAAGCATTGCGGGGTTTTACCGTCAAAAGGATCCATGTGGATAGAGAAATCGGGTTGACTCTCTTTTCAGAAGCTCAAGTCAAAGCGATCAGACTTGGGTATAACGATTATATAAATAAGTACAGCTGCCTTAATAATATTCTCTTCTATCTGAAAAGCAACAACGTTTTTCCCGGAGTGGAGTTAATAGACTTGAAAAATTCAAGCCGTATCGTTGTCAGACCCGCAATTACAGAAACAGCAGTCAATAAAAAGGAGGTGCATGATGCAAGAACATGAGCTTATCGTTGGCCTCGATATAGGAACGACAAAGATATGTGCAGTGGTCGGAGAAGTTTCCAATGAGGGGATCAACATCATTGGAATAGGTACACATCCATCCATCGGCCTCCGGAAAGGTGTAGTTGTCAATATCGAATCAACAGTTGATTCGATTAAAAAAGCTGTTGAAGAAGCAGAACTGATGGCAGGATGCGAAATATCATCTGTATACGCGGGGATAGCCGGGGGACACATAACCGGCTTTAACAGTCGCGGAATCGTGGCCGTGAAAGGAGCCGAGGTCACTCAGAATGATGTTGATCGTGTGATTGATGCCGCGAGAGCCGTGGCAATACCCATGGATCGTGAGGTGATCCACGTACTTCCGCAGGAATTCATCGTTGATGATGAACCAGGCATACAGAATCCTATCGGCATGTCAGGTGTAAGACTGGAAGCAAAAATCCACATTGTTACAGGCGCCGTTGCCTCTGCTCATAATATCGTGAAGTGTGCGAACCGGGCCGGGCTTGACGTATGTGACATTGTACTTGAATCTCTCGCGTCCGCTGAATCAGTCCTCACCGTGGAAGAAAAGGAACTCGGCACTGCGCTCATTGACCTTGGCGGCGGCACCAGCGATCTCGCAATATTCACGGATAACAATATCATGCACACTTTTGTGTTGGCCCTGGGCGGCAATAACCTTACTAACGATATCGCCGTCGGTCTCCGCGCCCCGTACACTGAAGCTGAAAAAATTAAGACAAAATACGGATCATGTGTTTCAAAAAACATTCAGATTGATGAAACAGTAGAAGTGGCTGGCATGGGAGGACATAAACCGAGAAAAATACAGAGGCAGATCCTGGGAGAAATACTGGAACCGCGCATGGAAGAGCTGTTTACACTGATAAAAAGAGAAATTTACCGTGCAGGAATGGAAAACAACATCACATCAGGAGTAGTTGTGACCGGCGGCACCGCCCTTTTGGACGGGGTCATTGAAATTTCGGAATCAATTCTAAATCTCCCCGTGCGACAGGGAAATCCCATGGGAATCACTGGACTGGTGGATGTGGTCAACAACCCTATGTATGCAACAGGGGTCGGACTTGTTCAGTTCGGCGCGAAAAACCAATCAGAAAAAAAATTCAGGATACGGGATTCAAACATTTTTAATAAAATTTTCAGCAGGATGAAAAAATGGTTCAAAGACGTTATTTGACAACCATGGTTCCGGACAGTTGCGAAAGCAATCAAGCTTTAAGACGGATCCTTAATATATATTTGGAGCAAGCTGAACTTGTATTAATTAACTAATGGAGGTGGGGAAATGAATTTTACGTTTGTAGAAACAGAAAACACTGCGAAAATCAGAGTGATCGGGATCGGTGGTGCTGGCGGAAACGCGATTAACAACATGATCCATTCAAAGCTCCAGGGAGTAACGTTTATTGCGGCAAATACAGACGCCCAGGCTCTTGATGGCTCATTGGCTGAGGTCAAGCTGCAGATCGGCGAGAGGATAACTGAAGGGCTCGGCGCTGGCGCAAATCCGGAAGTTGGCCGTGATGCCGCTGTTGAAGACACGGAGAGAATACGCGACGCACTGGCCGGCAGCCACATGGTCTTTATCACCGCCGGTTTTGGCGGAGGCACAGGGACCGGGGCAGCACCGGTAGTGGCTGAAATCTGCAAGGAACTGGGGATTCTTACTGTAGCGGTTGTCACAAAACCTTTCTCTTTTGAAGGGAAGAAAAAATCAAAACAGGCCCAGGAAGGTATCGAGCTGCTGCAGGCGTGTGCTGACACGGTCATCACTATTCCGAATGACCGGCTCAGGGGAATAGCTCCCAAAAACGCCAGAATGATCGACATGTACGTAAAGGCCGACGAAATCCTCAATCACTCAGTAAAGGGGATTACTGACCTTATTATGGTGCCTGGTCTTGTAAACCTCGATTTCAATGATGTTAAAACAATTATGTCAAAAGCCGGCATGGCCATTATGGGTATTGGGATCGCCAGCGGCGAAAACCGTGCGGCCGAAGCAACTGAAAAAGCCATATCACATCCCCTGCTTGAAGAAATTAGTATCTCGGGCGCCAGGGGAGTACTGATGAATATCACGTCAAGTGAGGACCTGACCATAGAAGAGACCACCGAAGCCGCTGACCGTATCTACGAAGAAGTGGGAGATGACGCTGAAATTATATGGGGACAATCATTTGATAACAGCCTTGGCGATGAAATGCGTGTAACTGTGATCGCCACGGGTATCGGTTCGAAAACCGTTTCATTATCAGAGGCCCAGCCTTACATGGCGGCCGAAGGTCGAGGACAGATAAGGGACGTTACACTGGCTGACATTGAAAAACGTCCTGAAGTTCTGGATGAACCGGCTTACCAGCGGTATAAGGAAGCTGTTGGCGAAGATACCGGCGCGACTTACCGCGGCTATAAAGGACTTATTATGGGTGACGATGAACTTGATGTTCCAACATTTTTGAGGAGAAAAGCGGATTAGTCTTTCCGTTTATCTGGAGTAAAATGGTCCGGAAAACCGGAAAACATAATAACCATTTTTTTAGACATGAAAAAGGAGTAATACGGAAAAGCTGGAAAAAACGTATCAAGGTGGCTCTTGTTTATCCCAACACTTACCGTGCAGGGATGTCCAGCCTCGGTTTTCAGACAGTATACCGACTGCTGAATAGTTTCGAACATGTACTATGCGAAAGAGCCTTTTGGCCCAGCAGAAGAGATTCTGTTCAGAGCCGGATACAGACAATTGAATCCGGCAGGAATATCACCGAGTTCGACATGATCGCTTTTTCCGTTTCATTTGAGAATGATTACCTAAATATTGTTAAAATTATTCAAAAGACAGGTCTCCCCCTGCATGCTGTTGAAAGAAAGGCTCCCCACCCCGTTCTGATTGCAGGGGGAGTTGCCTGTTTTTTAAACCCTGAACCCGCGGCACCATTTATTGATTGTTTCATTTTGGGTGAGGCAGAAGAAATCCTGCCGAAATTCATAAAGCTTTTTCAACCGTCTGATGAAAAGACAGCTTTTTTAAAAAAAATCGCCGGCAATCTTCCTGGCATATACGTTCCTTCCTTCTATTCTCCTTCCTATAATAATGACGGCCGGATCAAATCTTTTAAACCGGCAAACCGTATGCCCAAAAAAATTAAGTGCCTAAAAGCTAAAGGGCCGTTAGGGAATCCGGCGCACACCACGGTCTTAAGCAGTGAAACCGCGTTTCCAGACACCTTCCTGATTGAAACCAGCAGAGGATGCACCCATGGATGCCGTTTCTGCAGCGCAGGATATGTATACAGGCCCCA
The DNA here is from genome assembly GCA_028277765.1 of Desulfobacterales bacterium. GTDB lineage: Bacteria > Desulfobacterota > Desulfobacteria > Desulfobacterales > SURF-7 > JANQFQ01. The sequence goes on along the minus strand of JANQFQ010000087.1, from coordinate 16,089 downwards.
GAGGCATGTCTCCCCTCCTCTATTGGAAGAATGTCTCGGTAAAGGTGCTGAAATGACAGAGAGGGCGGGATTAATTGGGGCAACCATCTCTGATCTTCCGTATATTGAAAATTTATGCGAACTGGCCATTCAAAAGGATATGAGGGTATCATTCAGTTCATTGCGCGCTGATTCCCTGTCACCAGGTTTTATTTCGGCGCTCAGGAAAAGCGGAACCAAAACAGCAACCATCGCCCCTGATGCAGGTTCTGAACGGATGCGTAACATCATTAACAAAGGTATCACGGAAGATCATATACTGAATGCTGTGGAAACCCTTGTCGCAGGAGGGATACCTAACCTAAAACTCTACTTCATGATAGGCCTGCCCGAAGAATCCTTGGATGATGTTGAAGCTATCGTCATGTTGTGCAAAAAAATTAAAAAAATCTTTCTCAAGGCAAGCCGTGCTAAAAAAAGAATCGGAGGTATCACCGTTAATGTAAACCCGTTTGTCCCAAAGCCGTTTACCCCGTTTCAATGGGTTCTCATGAATCATCCACGTACCATTAAAAAGAAAATCAATCATATTAGAAAAGGATTAAAAAAAGTGCCGAACCTGCGCGTTCATGGCGGCAATCCCCGTTCTGCCTATATTCAGGCCCTTATTTCACGCGGAGACCGCAGAATCAGCGAGGTTTTATCTCTTGCAGCCGATAACATGGGCAACTGGACAAAAACCCTGAAAAACGCCCCTGTTGACACAGATTTCTTTGCTCTTCGGGAACGTAAGTTTGATGAACACCTCCCTTGGGATTTTATCGACAACGGCATAAATAAATCATTCTTGATAAAGGAATATAAAAAAGCAAAAAAGGGGAAACCATCCGCCCCCTGCCTCGTGAATTCATGTGGCCAATGCGGCGCTTGCGATAATTAACGGAGGAACTTGATTATGAAAAAAAACATTATCATCCTCATATTATTTATGTTTCTCGTCTGCTTTCTCGCTCCAGTTTATTTTATGTCTTGCGACACAAACAATAAAAAAACAGAGGCTGGAATTCAAATTTTTGCGTTTGAATACGGTAAAAGTCTCTTCAGCAAAAAACATATTTACTATAATGATAACTCAAACGACCGGGTTGACTTTTCATGGCTGTTTTATCTGGTAAAAAATGGCAAACAGCTTATTCTCATTGATACTGGTTTTAATGATCATGCTTTAATCCGCGCTTACCAGATTACCGCCTTTCAGGATCCAGCAGCCCTTCTGGCAAAAATTAAAATCACACCTGAGATGATAACGGACGTTATTATCACCCACAGCCATTTTGATCATATAGGCGCTGTTACCCTATTTAAAAACGCCAGGATTTATATCCAGAAGGATGAATTGAATTATTTAAAACACGTGAAAAAGAATGCACTCTTAAAAAACGCTTATCGTTTTGTTGAAACAAATAAAAAATTACAGCTCACAGACGGTGCGCTGTCTTTAGACAAAAATGTATATATCGAAAAAACAGGAGGGCACACACCCGGCACACAGATTGTTTTTTTAAAAAATGGGAATAAAAATTATATATTCACAGGTGATGAATGTTACCTTCCTGAAGGATGTACAAACGCCCGTTTATCCGGAACAGTATATAATAAGACAAATAACTTGAAGATACTCACGGAACTGCAGATCCTGGCAAAGGATCCAGATGTAATCCTTCTAACCCACCATGATCCCCTTCTCGATAAAAAGTTTATCAGAATATCGAAACATATCATACAGATTTTATGAATGCATATATAGTATACCCGCAGAAAAATGGTGGGCACAGCCCACCCTATGATTTTAGTTTCATCGGGATCGAAATCGATTTTTTCGGTTCCATCAGTTTTTCATATCCAAATCCCATATCCAACAGGAGCCTTCAGGCATTGATGATTTTCAGCAAAGATTCAAACATACGGACTTGCCAGATTATCATTTTAATTTTATTTGTTCTGCTTGTTTTTTTTAAATTCGAAAAATATCTATCTCCTGTCCGTATTTTGATGATTCCTATATCTCCTGCGTAGCAAAAAGCATTGCAGAGGGATTTGGGTATAGAACCTGCTTTGTGCCGGAACCATTGTCCGACCCTGAAATAACCACCGGTCCCCCGCTTATTATTCCCGCCGCTGTTTTAAAAAAAACTTTCGGCAGCCAGTACTGGGGCCCCGGACTGACGGTAGTCATCACAATAAATATATTGCTCTTGTTTATTTTCGTTTTTGCTGGCAGGCTTTTTAATTATCCATTGAACGCCTGGAAGTTTCGAGGCTTTCTATTTGTTGCGCCTCTACTCTTTTCCTCTGAACATGGTGATAATACCATTTTCCTAAGACGCTGGTACCTGCTTCTCGGTGAAGTCCCCGCTGCGCTGATGGATATTATATTCTATCCTGCCTGGAGACAATTTTGACTTAAAAACGATCCAATTTTATAAATCTCCCTCGGTCACCCTTTGAAAAAGAGGGGAGCAAATCTTCCCCCTTTTTCAAAGGGTGACCGAGGGAGATTTTTTTGAAACAGTAAATATTTCATGCCTTGTTGTGATCTCGCGAACATGGTAGTTTATGAGAAATGCGGGCTAAGGTGAATATAGCCCCAGCTTAACCGGCAGAAAAAGTGAAATGCATGGCAAAAGAGACAAGACGATCAGGATCACAACGTTCACAAGTACGTAAGGGACAATCTCCTTTGAAAGTGAATCAATATCACTATCAACCAGGTTTGCGGCTGTGAACAGGTTGACCCCCACAGGGGGTGTTGTCTGGCCGATGGCAAGTGCTGTAATAAAAACGACCCCGTACCACAGCGGATCTATACCGAACGTTTTCATAACCGGCATTAGAATCGGCATAATAAGATACGATATCGATATCGCATCCAGGAACATGCCAAGCCCTAGCAACAGGATATTGACAAGCAGAATCATAATAATTGCGTTTGGCGACACCGTCATGATCCCTTCTGCCAGCATATCAATGAGGCCTGTGGTGGATGCAGCCCATGAAAAAATACCGGCAAAAACAACGATAGCCATAATAACCGAACTGATCACACTAGCGTCAACAAGAATTGTGACCAAATCTTTCAGCTTCACAGTCCTGTAAATCGCCATGGCAATGAAAAGGCTGTAGAATACAGCGACAACAGCCGCTTCTGTAGGTGTAAAAATACCCATGTAAATACCGCCAAGGATAATGACAGGTGCCAAAAGAGCCCATACAGCCTCACGCAGGGCACGTAGAATCTCAATTGCCGAGCCTTTCCGTTCGATCCCTTTAAAACCCCTTCGTCTTGAAAGCCACCAGGCAGTCACGGCAATACTGATCCCCATAAGAAGACCTGGGAATACCCCTGCCATGAACAGTGCGCTCACTGATGTACCTGTAAGGTTGCCGTAAATAATAAACGCAATACTCGGTGGAATAATAATTGAAAGATCTGAAGCATTTGCTATGGTGGCCGCGGAAAAATCCTTGTCATACCCGTGCCGTATCATTGAGCCTATGAGCAAAAGCCCAACAGCAGCGGTAGTTGCCGGCCCCGAGCCTGAAAGCGCTCCCCAGAATATACATGTCACAACCGCTACAATTGCTAGTCCGCCGGTACTCTGCCCCACCAGAAGTTCGAAAAATTTCGCAATCCGCGCCGCAAGACCAGCCTTTTCAAGTATCACGCCCGCGAGAACAAAAAAAGGGATCGCCAGCAAAGGAAAAGAAGCTATGCCAGACACAAAATTGGCACCCGTGGCCTGGTACCCCAGGTTAAATATTAAAAGGGTGGCAACACCAGCAATTCCAAGTGCTGTTGAAATAGGAATACCGATAAGCATAAGTGCGACAAGAATGATAATGACAAACACAGCATCCATCAAGCACTATCCTCCTCTAAAAGCGCTTTCAGCTGTCTGTTTGTTCCCACATAGATACCACGGAAAACAAAAGGAGAGAAAATAATCACGCCAGCATAGTAAATCCATACTGGTATGTTCAATGCCGGTGATGTCGCATGAAAGATCGTCATCTCGTTATAGATGGTTGTCACAAGAAGCAGGTCAACGGCAAGGAAAAGTATTGTGCTCAGTAACGCCCCCAAAAGGAGTACCCCTTTTTTAATGCTCCTGGGGAACATATTATAAAAAGAGATCATACCAAGATGACTGCACCGCTCAAAAGCGATTCCAGATCCAACTACCGTGAGCCACACAAAAAGATTGATGGTTACCTCTTCGGTAAACGCAAGGGAATAGTGAAAAAGATAGCGGCCTAGAATATTGACAAACGAAATGATCGCCATACACGCGAGCATGACAGCCGCAGCAATATAATCCACCCTGAATTTCTTTTCTGGTTCGTCCACAACATTATCTCACGCCAAGACGTTAAGGCGCTAAGTTTTTTTCGTACAAAACCTAATAGTTTTCCGATTCACAAAATCCTCTATTTAAAAATTTCCTCCCCGAACCTCGGTTGGTCATTTTTATTTTTTTTTAACAAGGATACACAGGATGGTCAGGATAAAAAAACATCCTGTATATCCTATCCTTGTTAATTCATGTCTTTCCTCAGCACTCAGTCCTCAGTCCTGCCTTTGAGGCCCATCTCCTTCTTTGCCGTCTCTACAAGCTCCCTTCCTATCTTTTCTGCCCATTTATCAAAAACCGGTTTCACAGCTTTCTGGAAGTTTGCTCTCATCTGTTCATCAAGGAATCTGATCTCCATTCCATTCTCCTCAAGAAAGCCGACCGGGTCTTTAATTAATATATCATAATTGAAATCATCCTTTAAAATCCTTAAAGAGGTTTCTCCGTCCAGCCCGGCCCTGCAAAGGGCTTTTTCAAATATTGAGGCTTCAAGTGCGGCTTCTTTAATCCCATTTCTGATATCCTGTGGAAATCTGTCCCATTCTTTTTTATTCCAGTAAAGGATAAGAGGATCAGCAAGATAGTTCCAGAATGTTCCATACCTGTTATATTGGTGTATCTGCACGGCGGTGAGGATTCCTGCCGGGTTTTCCTGCCCGTCTACGGTCCCCTGCTGAAACGCCGTCACAGCGTCACCCCAGTTCATGCTGATGGGATCAGCCCCTAGCTGGCGGAATATATCAATAAAGATCGGACTCCCGACAACCCTGATCCTGAGACCCTTTAAATCATCAGGAACCAGCACCGGTCGTCTGTTGTTGGTCAGCTGGCGAAAACCATTCTCCCCCCATGCTAGCGGCTCAAGCCCTTTCTGTCTCATGGCGGTAAAAATTCGTTTACCTGTTTCATTGTTCTCAAGGGCATCAAGCTTCTCAAAAGTGTTTATAAAAAAAGGGAGTGAAAAGATATTCATTTCAGGGATTACCGGCGCGGTGTTGATGGTTGATTCAAACGCGCAGTCTATAGCACCGGTGGCTACCATTTGGGATGAATTCAGCTGAGCCCCTTTGAGCAGCTGACTGCCGTAGTATGGTTTTACAATAATTTTCCCGCCGGTCTTTTCCTTCACCAGTTCTGAAAATTTCGCGGCCCCCATACCCCAGTAGGTTGTACTCCCTACGGTAACCTGGAGCCGGTATTCCTTTTTAAAACCTGCCTCCTGGTTTTCGCATCCCCCAGCCGATATCATGACGATAATAACCATTACAGCCATAAATGATGCTAAGATGCGAACCTTTTTTTTGATTTTCATTAATCGCCACATCTGTTTCTTTTCCTTGCTCTTTTCTCCAATTTCTGCAATGCGCTTCTGCAAGCAATAGCAAAATCTTCAGGATAATGACCATTGATCCAGCGGAGCTGTGCTTCACTAAAAGCGCCGGGAGATTCAGGCATTTTGGGAAGAAAAGCATACAGTAGACGCTGGTCCGAGTCAGCGGAGTCAAAGCGTTTTGGATATTCAATAACAGAGATCATTTTTGCCCCCATATGGGTCAGTGTTCTCATGGCCGTGAGAATCCCTTTATCCAGTGAATCCCGAACCTTTGTATCTGCTTCCAGTACATTACCTGTATGTCCCAGTACCATGAGCTGGAGTTCCCACTGGGATGTCTGCGCTTTTGGGACAAAAAGCATAATATGTCTGTCCTCATATACAACCAGGCTATCTTCTTTTTTTCTATCTCCGTCAACGCGGATATTATTATTTATCGCCTGTATATAATCATCAAAAAAACCGTGCCCAGTCTGCTGTTTGTACTCGGCAGTGAATTCAGCTACCAAGTCTCCGCACCCAAATGTAGGCATGACATTGTTTTTATCCTGCACCATACTCTCAACCGCTGGGATCGTGGAAGGGATGAGCGCGTATTGCTGGTGGATCTGCTGGTGTGACGCGTGCAGCCTGTATCCGCTGTGGGCAAAATCAAAACCAAAATTCCATCCCCACAGGGTTGAATTAAATTGAATCTCTTCTTTATCCTTTATATCTCGAAAAACATCGACAATTTGTTTGCGGAGGTCTTCCAGGTCAGTGGATGAGAGTGTTCTCCTTTGGGCAGGCACCTGCAGACCGACCTGCTCCGCCATCCGCACATACGTCCGCTGGTAGTAGAGATGACGCATCCCTTTCATATCTCCTAATGACAGGTCCTTTATCTGGTAGCGGACAGCGTCATTGGCCATGTTGGCCGCAAAGTGGCCCCATGGGATATAGCTGTTCCTCCTGAGATATTCAAAGACATGATTCTTATCTTTATCCAGCCATTCACCGGTTATCTCACTTCCTCCCTGGGCACCGGGTCTGAGAACCATAACTTCTCTATAGTCTTCCGGCAAACAGATGTTGTTCGCAAGGGATTCAAAAAGGGGGTAATTTTTTATGTCCGCCCGTATCCCGCCTCTTCCATCTTTTTTGTATTTAATGCCGATCGGACGGCCAGTTTTGGAATCATGAATAAATTTACAGCACATCTCAGCCATGCAGATAAGATCCTTCGGATCAGTGGATGAAGATGCTAGCGCGAAAAGAATGGAATCTGGCAGGTTCTTAAAGGCCTGATCCATTGAATCATCAGAATGGTTATTGCCCAGCCAGTTTTTCAGTAGTGAAGAGAAAGAGACAGAATGTTGTTCTGGAAGAGTAATAGACTTAGGATCAGCAGCTTTTGCATCAGCCCATGATTTTGCTATGTAAGTCGTGCCCCTGAAAGGGAACGCGTTTGGTATCTCAAAAATAGTATCAGCCTCTGCTTCCTCAACATCTGTATCTGGAAAATTACGAGTGTTATCAACGAGGATACCATCGTCAAGCTCGCCAAGTAAGGCCGGGAAATCTGTTTTACGAAGGTTCTTTACATGGAAACAGGGTTTATGGATTCCAAAGCAAAAGTTTCCCGATGGCTGAACACAGGTACGCAAATACATTCAGTGATCTCCTGTTACACCAATAAAAAGTCAGGACTGGTTTATCATCGCATGCCATTTATTAACAAAACAGGCCTGTTTTACAAGAAAAACTTTATCATTAATTATTAAAAAACAATTGACAAGGAAGAATATATTGTATTTGTTTTAAGTTAAGCAAATGGGAAAAAACAATATCATAAAATTTGATTCAAAGCAGCGTATCATGGACAGGGCCAAGGCGTACGCGGAATCTTTGGAGCTGTTTATGGCGGAACAGGAAAAGGCTATTCCGATTTTACTTAAATCGCTTAAGTATGCTGATCTGAAGACCGCTCATAAGATTCTGCTCATTCTGGGTAATTTCGCCCGGGAAGAAACCGTTGAACCGATTTACAATATCATGACAGATCCTAATACCCGGGATGAGATCAGAAGCTCCGCCTCCACCCAGCTGAACACGATATCCCCATTGCTTGAAGATCCTGAACCGTTAATTGATAAACTCCTGGAAGATATTAAAAGCCCTGATCCAGATCTGAGGGTTCATGTCACATTTGCCCTTGGATGGGAGGGGAATGACAGAGCGATTGTTCCGCTTATAGAACTCCTTTATGATGACAACATAGATGTCCAACAGGCTGCTGTCAATGCAATTTCAAATCTTAGGGATGACCGTATACTGGATCTGCTTCTTGACCGGCTGAAACAAGCGGGTGCCGAACAAAAAAGATGCATACTTTATAACTTGTGGCGGTTTTCTTCAAAGCATAAAAAGGTTGAAGAGGTGTATCTTGAATATATGGATCATGAAGATGATGATATCCGTTTTGATGCGGTAGTACTGCTGGAAACAGTATCAGAACATGAAAAACATATATCATCATACTGCAAGGCTATGAAAGACAGAGATACCCGTATCCGGAAACTCGCTGTTGAACGGCTCGGAGAGATAGATGCTGGCAAACTATCTAGCATACGGGAGCATGTGGAAAATCTAATCAAAGACCCGGATAAAGGGGTGCGGCAGGCAGCCCTGAATCTGCTTAAGAGGATTAAGGAATGATTCTCCGCATCAAAGACATAGAAGACAAATCCCTTTCACTCACCCTTGAAGAATCACCGGATGATTTTCCTGTACTCGCTGAAATGATTAAAAAAGGAGAATATGAATTTAACTCTCTTTTGAATATCCGAATAGAAGCACGAAAGATCATCTCCGATTTTGAGGTGAAAGGGAGATTTACTACGGAAATAAAGATTACCTGCAGCCGCTGTCTGAAAGTATACAACACCGCGCTTGAAGCGGATTTTTATCTTGTATTTTCTAAAGAAAATCCTGAGGAGGTAGATAATTCAGATAACGAAGGGATCGAACTGAGCGCTTTTGACACACAGCTTATCCTGTTTCACGGTGAAGAGATAGACCTTGAGGAAGCGATACAGGACCAGGTGGTTATGGCCTTCCCTATCAAACCCCTGTGCACAGAAGACTGCTCCGGCCTTTGTGTGAAATGCGGTAACGACCTGAATAACAAAGAATGCGGATGCGACAGGTCATCCGGCAATAACCAGTTCGCGGCACTTAAAGATCTTAAACTAAATAAATAGTGTTATTAGGTATAAGGAAAAACTAGGATGTTGGATGTAAGATATATGATATAGGGTGCATCTAGTATCCAGTATCTAGCATCCCCGCTAAACACCAGCGGGATCTCTGTTTCACTACGACCAGCTATCTAGAATCTGGCATCCAGAACCGAGGATACACACATGCCCACCCCATCCCAAAATCGCCAGCTCTCTAATAACGACACATTTAGATTTGAATGTCATTCCAGACTGGAGTGCTTCACAAAGTGTTGTAAAAATGCTGACATGTATCTTTATCCCTATGATATTATCCGGATGAAACAGAAACTTAATATGCCTTCAGATCGTTTCCTTGATGAGCACACGGTTTCGGCTTTTCGGGACAACCCATTCTTTCCAAACGTTATGCTTAAAATGTCGGATGACAATAAAAAATCATGCCCCTTTCTTACGCCTGATGGGTGCAGCGTTTATGAGGACCGTCCTTTTTCATGCCGTACCTATCCAGTGGAACGGGCCGTGGCAAGATACAAAAAAGGTAAAGGGGAAGAAAAAGAAACATGCTGGTTTTTGGCAAAGCATACCTATTGTCTCGGCCATGGAGAAGCCAAGGAATGGACTGTTCACCAGTGGGTGGAGAACCAGCAGATAAAGGAATATAATGATATGAATGATTTATGGGTCGGTTTGGACACAATATTTCGAAGCAACCCATGGGGTGACAGGGGAACCAACAGCCCGGCACTGAAGATGGCCTTTATGGCATGCTTCAATGTTGACAGTCTTAAAAAGTTTATTTTTGACAGCACGTTCCTTTCACGATTTACTATTCCCAAAGAACGGATCGATCAAATTAGAGAGTCTGATACGGAATTGATGAAATTTGGTTTTGACTGGGTTAAACTATTTTTAACGAATTCAGGACCTCTAACTTCAGAACAATGAAAACACCTTGACAAATCAAATAATTACCTGTAATTATTTTCAATTTTGTGAACTTTGCAATCATTTGAAATAATTAATTATTTAAACGAAAAAGATGAGCCATGAAAACTCTACAGAAAATTAGTTATGATCCCGTAACCGTTTCAGGGGGATATACCGACAGATTTCTGAACGTTGACCTGAATGCTAATGATATCTTCATTGAAACGCTTGCTCCCGATTTTAAGGAAAAATATACAGGAGGCCGCGGTTATGCATTAAAAATGATATGGGACCGCACAACCCGTGATACCCGTTACGACAGTCCTGAAAATATGCTTATTATGGCCAGCGGCCCCCTTGGCAATGATCCAGGCTTCCCTGGCACAGGAAAATTTATAGCCGGAACCATATCACCGTTAACCGGTACGTTTATTGATTCAAATGTTGGGGGCCACTTTGGCCCGCTTCTTAAACTGGCCGGGTTTGACGCGCTAAGTGTCACGGGGATAGCAGATCAGGATTCCATCATCATAATCAATGGGGATGAAGGCGCCATCAGCATTGTCTCTGCGCCGTCTTACGGCAATGACGTGGACAGAGGATCGATCTCCTTTGGTGAAGCGCTTCTTAAAGATATCAACAACAATGAATACAGCGCCTCATATGCTGCCGTTACCGCTGGAGAAGGCGCGTGCAACGCCAAGTTCGGTATTCTGAACAGCCTCTATTATGATAAGAAAAGAGACCGCATCAGGGCAAAACAGGCCGGCAGAGGCGGTACAGGAACAGTCATGCGCTTTAAAGGGCTGAAGGGGATTGTGGTTAACAGCAGCCTTTCCAGGGCCGACGGTAATAACGCCATCGAACCCGCTGGAGTACGGAAGGCTGGTTCAGCACTTAAAAAGGTCATCCGGGGATGTGATCCTGATCAGCTTAATCTTGCCACATGGGGAACCACCGGGCTGTCTGAGTATATGGATAAGTTTCATATTTTCCCGATAAATAATTACCAGTATGGTAGAGGCGAGGACTCTCCAAAACTCTTTGCTGAGGTATTTCTTGATAAATATTTTAGTAAAAAAATGCCAGATGGTTGTTATTACGGATGCAATCTTGCGTGCTCCAAAGGGGCTGAAGATGTAGATCTAATCCGGGGACCAATGGCTGGACAAAAAGTCGGTATTGACGGTCCTGAGTATGAAACCGTGGGCGCTGTTTGCTGCATGGGAATCTTTGATCCCCATTATGTGATGGAATACAACTGGTACTGTGATGATTACGGCCTTGATACGATTTCCACAGGAGTGACCATTTCTTTCTTAATGGAATGCGTCCAGCGCGGCTTTCTCAATAAAGAGGATATCGGCTATGACCTTTCTTTTGGTAATATTGAATCAGCTGACAGGCTGCTCCATGAAATAGCGGGTGGTCAGGGATTTGGAAAGATCGCGGGCCAGGGCGTGGCAAAAAGCAAAAAATGGATTGCTGAAAAATACGCGGAAAAAACCGGAGATGATATCCAGAAGATACTTACTGAATTGGATCGATTTGCCATGGAAGTAAAAGGGCTTGAGTTTTCCATGTATATATCAAAGGAATCCTTGGCCCAGCAAGGTGGATACGGTTTTGCGTTAAAAGGACCCCAGCATGATGAGGCATGGCTCATTTTCATTGACCAGGTACATATGGAACTTCCTACCTTTGAACGCAAGGCTGAGGCTCTCAAATGGTTTCCGCTTATCCGCACCTGGTTTAACGCCACAGGCTTGTGTAAACTTCCCTGGATCGATGTGCGGCATCCTGAAGCCGCGAAAACAGACCGGCCCGCCCGGAACTTCCCTACCCTTGATTATTATGTTGCTTATTATAACGCGACAACAGGAAGTAATAAAACACTGCAGGACCTGCTGGACGATTCAGAGCGGCTTTACATTCTCCAGAAACTGATCAACCTGCGGCAAGGTAAAGGCACCCGTGCCAGTGATCAGATCCCACACAGGGCCATGGGACCAGTATATCTTAATGAGTATGAATTCCGTGCTGATTATTATGATAAATGGCTTCAGGAGAATGCAGGTGATGATAATATCCCAGACACGCCGGAAGAACGGCTTAATTTGCTGATAAAAAAAAGGGAACAGGCCTTTCAGGACCTCTGTGACGCTGTTTATAAAGAAAAAGGATTTACATCTGATGGCGTACCAAAACCTGAAACTGTGGAAAATTTCGGTCTTTTAGATGACAAGGCTGAAAAACTGTTAGATGCGTTTAAATAACAATCAATCTTTCTATCCCTACAACTTTTGTTGTACAAACAACAATAATTGTATCATCTCAAAACCTTGAATTATGGTATTTTATCAATACCTAACACTCTTACCTACAATAAAAGTTGTAGCCATAATTTCCTTCTAAATTAATCCATTTTTTTAATTTTTACTATTTTATCAGCATGTTAAGTTCATTTTGATTGCTGGCATGCTCTTTGCGAATCATATTTACTGTACTCAGTACTTTGATTTGTCATACTGAAGTATAAATCTCCTTTTTGCGGCAGCCAAAAAGGCTGCCGCAAATACATCCTGGTAATCGGAACAGGGAGGTAAAACATGGGAAATGAAAAAAAATTTTATGATCGAAGAAAACACCAGCGCTATAAGATCGCTGAAGGCACATTCGCGGCTTTCCGAAATTCTCAAAAACGCGGCTTGATTATGGATATCAGCAAAGGGGGGTTGGCATTTACATATCATGCCTTTAATAGGACATATGAAAAATCATCTGAACTTGATATTTACCTTCCTGGTTTTAAAATCTTTATGACGGAAATTAAGGTAACCATTATCTCTGAAATGACCGTACCCAGCAGGAATCCTTATAGTACCATTCCTATAAAAAAATGTGGTGTAGAATTCAACCAGCTTAATCCAGAACAGATCCTGCAGCTGGAGTTCCTGCTGCAAACCCATGCACTCGGTCCGGTCGTTGATTACCGCACCTACGACAACGTTATTTACCCTGATTTCACTTCAAGTTTTAAAAAACAGATGTCACTATAGATGATTTGAAGGGTTATCGCCAAGATTCTACAATTGAAAAAAATCATTTCTCATATGGGCGAATCTTGTATTCGCCCATATTGGCGAACAGAACAACATTGATCATTACACCAACAAAGGCGAAATCCAACAAACGCATCTAGTATCCAGCATTATATTGTTCCCTCAGTCCTCAGCACTCAGTCCTTTTCTTTATCCATCATCTGTTTTATTTGCATCACGTACTATAATATGTTAAATAAATAAAAATCATAACCTACGGCCATACACTACTATGGTTACATTAAGATCCAGACAAAATTCAAAAATAGGAAAAGGCGGAAGGGTTGGCCTGACAATTTTCAGTCTCTTATTTATGGGGATAGGTGGCCTTTTTGTATTCCTGCTTCTCTCCTCCACATATAAAGACTTTTTAACCAGAAGCTGGCAGGAAACCAGATGCACAATAACTGAATCCCGGGTAGACACCGTTAGTGACGGATATGAGTTCAAGGTATCATACGTCTATTCCTTTGAGGGCAGGAATTACACGTCTCACAAATATAAACTGAACTACAACAGTGACAACAGTGTGGCGAAATCTGACCGTCTATCAAAAAAATATTACGAGGATAAGCAAACGGTCTGTTTCGTAAACCCAAAAAATCCGCGCCAGGCGATCCTGGCGCATAACAGCTTGATGGTCGGCTTTGCTGTATTGCTACCTCTGATTTTCGTGGTTCTCGGCGGTATTATCATCTATGCAGGATGGAAACCTCCAACCGCTGCCAAGACATCATCCTTTTCAGAGACTTCCAAAACAGATAGTTCTCTCCTTGCAAAGGGAGGCCTTGTATTGTTTTTTTCTGTATTCTTCTTTGCAGGCCTCGGTGTAGGATACTTCCTTATTTTCCCTATGTTATATAAAGCGTATAACTCTGACGCGTGGATACAACTGCCATGCAGGGTAGAATCCAGCAGGGTACAGAGCCACTCTGACAGTGACGGTACAACATACAGTGTTGATATATGCTATACCTACACTTACAAAGGGATAACATACAGGTCAGATAAATACAACTTTATCGGTGGGTCTTCCAGTGGTTACAGAAGTAAAGCAGCAATCGTACGGCAGTATCCAGCAGGAAAGCAGACTGTCTGTTTTGTCAATCCTGAAGATCCATCAGATGCAGTTCTGAATACCAAACTCGGCTTTGGTGCTTTCCTTGTTCTTTTTCCGCTTATCTTTATGGCAGTTGGATTTTTCGGTATGGTTTACGCGATCAAAGGAAAAAAGAAAACAGCCGTAGGCCGCACATCAGGTTCAAGGGAATCACATTCCAGTATCAGCCGAGGCGGTCCCATAATTCTGAAACCCAAAACATCTATCGCCGTAAAAATTGCAGGAAGCATCGGTGTTACCATTTTATGGAACGGCATTGTTTCTATATTTGTTTATGAGGCGTATAACAGCTGGAGACATGGATCACCTGATTATTCCCTGTGCCTCTTTCTCATACCGTTTGTCCTCATCGGCCTTGTGATGTTCGGCAGCATATTCTACTTCATCATGGCATCATTCAATCCCAAACCTATGGTTATGCTTTATAATAAAATAATAAGGCTGGGCGAAACCATAAAAATTGAGTGGTCGATTTCCGGCAATGTTTATAAACTTCAAAATTTCCAGATGACCGTCAAGGCTGATGAAACAGCAACCTACCGGCGGGGGACCAATACACACACAGACAGGAACACCTTTTTCAGCTCAACAATCGTTGATGAAACCGATCCAGAACGAATGCGGAAAGGGAGGCTTGATTTTAAAATACCTTTTGAAACAATGCATTCATTTAAAAGCAGCAACAATTCAATAGAATGGAAAATCACCCTACGGTGTGACATCCCGAGATGGCCGGATACAACCCAGGAATTTATCATCGATATTCTCCCCCTAGCAAATGAGGAGCTGTAATAATGAGCCGGTTCAGTATTAATTTTTTAAAAGATAATAATGTTTACTTTCCTGAAGAGATAATTGAGGGGACTGTGTCTTGGCAGCTGAATATTGATCCCAAAAAAGTTTATTTGCGACTGTTCTGGTTTACCAGCGGCAAAGGGACAGAAGACATGGAAGTGGTTGATGAAATATCCTTTGACAATCCTGGTATAAGTGACTCCCGGCCTTTTAAATTTACCCTGCCGAATGAACCTTACAGCTTTTCCGGAAAACTTGTTTCCCTTACATGGGCCCTTGAAATTCTCTCAAAACCTGGAAAAGAGGCCGAACAGAAAGAAATAGTTGTCTCCCCTTACGGACATGAAGTAAACCTTACCAAATCAGGCGGTTAATTTTAATGAAAGCTCGGAACAACCCATTCTCCAGCCGCAATGTTGAAGCCCTAACTTTTCGTCATGCATATATACGATTTCATGAAATTATGCACCGCCTTAAAAATATGAGTTACAGGGCCTCTATTATCGGTCCTAAGGGATCAGGCAAGACAACCCTGATCGAACAAATAGGTAAAGAACTTGCTGGGGAAGGATTCCATATAAAACATCTCTGCCTTACCATAGAAAAATCAAAATTATCCAGATCCTTTTTAAGAAACTTTTATGCAGATCTTTCCCCTAATGACGCCATACTCCTCGACGGCGCTGAGCAGATGCCATGGCTTCAGTGGATTTTTTTTAACTTGAAGACCAAAAAAGCAGGAGCCCTTATCATTACTTCACATATCCCTGGTCTGCTCCCTGAACTTTTGCACACCAGCACATCCCCTGACCTCCTGCACGGACTCGTCTTTGAACTTCTCGGAAAGGACGCAATGATCAGCCGCTCGTATCTTGAAAACCTATTCTTCTCCCATAACGGAAATATCCGCCTGGTCCTTCGTGATCTATATGATACATGGTCGGAACGTGCAGTATAAATCATAAATAGTGACAGACCAATACCGAAATAACGAAGATATCATTTAAAAAGGGGGACAGACAAACTATGCATTTATCATTCGTATGTTCCCCTTTTTTTTATTGACGATTGACTACCTGAGAAGTATAAAGCCTTAAATATATCATCATCAACCACTAATCCAGGGAAGGAGACTATTATGCCTAGATATGCACGGATGTTACTACCCACCAACCAGAAAGCCATTTATCATGTTATT
>JANQFQ010000009.1 GCA_028277765.1 Desulfobacterales bacterium | reverse complement strand
TGCATTATGCTAATTATTCAAATAACAGTCTGTCTTATGAATGCTACCATCTTTTATAAACAAATTTTTCCCCTCCGGGCAATCCTGATTCGCCCATTTACTGCGTTATACGGGGTTCGAGGTATGCGTATACATCTTCACCCCGAAAGCCTTGTAAATGAACCTGTCAGGATTTGTGAGAAATGCGGGTTAGTACATTGTAGGGTGGGCTGTGCCCACCATTTTCGATCACGACCACGTTTCTTAAATACTGGCAGAGCGAAGCGATACCATAACTTTAGGCACTTTTTTTAAATACTTCAAAAGTGGTATCTTCTATCAGAAATAACCAAATCCGGGTTCTCTGTGTAAGGTGTTTTTGCTTGTCACCTTGATATTTATCTTATATTGTGTCATGACATTTACGCGATTTTAGACCTGAAATTTTATTAAACCGCATACAACGGAGTTCGATTACCCCATGGAAGAGAGATACGATCCCATATCGATTGAGGCAAGATGGCAGGCTTTTTGGGAAGACAAAGGTGTTTTCCGGGTCAATGAGGATATCTCAAAGGAAAAGTATTATCTCCTTGAAATGTTCCCCTATCCATCTGGAAAGATTCATATGGGACATGTCCGTAACTATACCATTGGAGATGTTATCGCGCGATATAAAATGATGCGCGGCTTTAATGTGTTGCATCCAATGGGATGGGACGCTTTTGGGATGCCGGCTGAAAATGCCGCCATAGCGAACAACACCCACCCTGCTGGATGGACGTATGATAATATCGATACCATGCGTATACAGCTAAAACAGATCGGTTTCAGCTATGACTGGGACAGGGAACTGGCAACCTGCCATCCTGAATATTATAGATGGGAGCAATGGCTCTTTATCAAAATGTTTGAAAAGAAGATGGTTTACAGAAAGGAAGCCTATGTTAACTGGTGCGGCACCTGTCAGACAGTCCTTGCCAATGAACAGGTTGAAGCTGGCCTCTGCTGGCGGTGCGGTAAAGAGGTTGTTCAGAAGAAACTTTGGCAGTGGTTCTTTAAAATAACCGATTATGCGGATGATCTTCTTGACTATTGTGACCAGCTCCCTGGCTGGCCTGAAAAAGTCACAACCATGCAGAAGAACTGGATAGGGAAAAGTTTTGGAGCGGAGATACGGTTTCCAATTGAAAATTCCGATGAGGTCATCACTGTTTTTACAACCCGACAGGATACGGTTTTCGGTGCGACGTTCATGTGTCTTGCGCCTGAGCATCCCCTTGTTCCTGAGTTGTCAAAAGGGGGTGAGCATGAAAAGGAAGTCCTTGGTTTTATAGATAAAATGTCCAAACAGGACCGATCTGCCAAGGGGGTTGAGAGTTATGAAAAAGAAGGGGTCTTCACCGGGGCATTCTGCATCAACCCGATGACTGGAAACAGAATACCGGTATATACAGCCAATTTTGCCCTCATGGAATACGGTACTGGTGCTGTCATGTGTGTGCCAGCCCATGACCAGCGTGACTTTGAGTTCGCAAAAAAATATGGGCTTGATATTGTCGTGGTCATTCAGCCTAAGGGGAAGACGCTCGATTCATCCGTCATGACTGAGGCGTATATTGAAGACGGTGTCCAGGTGAATTCAGGAGAGTTTGACGGGCTTTTGAACAGGAAAGCTATGGACAAGATAGCTGACTATCTTGAGGCTCATGATCTTGGCAGAAAAACTGTTAACTTCAGGCTAAGGGACTGGGGTATTTCCCGCCAGCGCTACTGGGGCGCTCCGATTCCCATGATCCACTGCGAGAAATGTGGTGTGGTACCGGTTCCGGAGGATCAGCTTCCAGTGGTCCTGCCTGAAGACGCAGACCTGCTTGAAGGGGGCGGTTCACCCCTTTCCTCTCTTGATTATTTTAAAAAAACAGCATGTCCGGCATGCGGCAATACAGACGCGGAACGGGATACAGACACCATGGATACTTTTGTTGAATCGTCCTGGTATTTCCTCCGTTACTGCAGTCCGAAATATGATAAAGGTATGTTTGACAGGGAGGCTGTTAAGTATTGGATGTCTGTTGATCAATATATCGGCGGTGTTGAGCACGCAATCCTCCATCTGCTGTATTCAAGGTATTTTACGCGCGTTCTAAAGGATCTCGGCTTTGTCGACTTCAAGGAACCGTTTACCCGACTGTTAACTCAGGGGATGGTATGTAAAGAGACGGTTTCATGCCCTGAACATGGTTTTCTGTTTCCTGAAGAGACGGTGTATAAGGAAACCGACCCCCAATGTACCAAATGTGGTAAGCCGGCTGATTTCGGACGCGTGGAAAAGATGTCAAAATCTAAAAAGAACGTGATTGATCCGAATATCCTTCTGAAAAAATATGGTGCAGATACAACCCGCCTGTTCTGCCTGTTCGCGGCTCCTCCTGAAAAGGACCTTGAGTGGAGCGAGCAGGGTGTTGAAGGGGGAGCCCGTTTCCTTAACAGGGTGTGGCGCCTGGCAGTCGACTGGATCCCGGTCATTAAGGAAGTAGATGGATTCAACGGTAAACCGAGTGAACTGAGCGGCAAACTGCTTGAGCTATATCAAAAGGTCCACCAGACCACGAAGAAGGTTACCAATGATATTGATGAGCGGTTCCATTTTAACACAGCCATCAGCGCAGTCATGGAACTTGTCAATGTGATGTATGCCCTTTTCCCAGAAAACAGCGGAAAAGATAAATCAAACAGTCTCAAGGACCTGAAGCCGGAAGAGACAGGTGTGATGAAGTCAGCCCTGGAAACCGTCATCCTTCTGCTGTCACCGGTTGTGCCCCATTTTTCTGAAGAATTATGGCAGGCACTCGGAGGGACGCCGAGTATCCTTTCTGTTTCATGGCCAAAATATAATGAAGATGCCCTGGTATCTGATGAAATGCTTATCGTCATACAGGTCAATGGAAAGCTAAGAGGAAAATTCACCATTTCCGCAGATGCTGATGATGATGCACTAAAAGAAGCAGCCCTTTCGCATGATCAGGCAAAGAAGTTTATTGATGGTAAAGAGATTAGAAAAGTGATCGTGGTTAAGAAAAAACTGGTGAATATTGTGGTGTAGGGATTTTGTATTGGGCCATCCTTTGCTTTAACTATAGAGGATTAACAGATTGAGTGCTTTGGGAAAAATGATGCTAGATACTAGATCCTGGATGCTGGATGGTAAGAATTCAGGGATTATGGAATTACATGATTGTAGGGGCAGGCCCCCGTGCCTGCCCAGGTACAGTCGATACAATTGTTCCCGTAATAAAATGCGAAAACTGTACTTAATCATTCTTATATGTTTGTTCACAGGAGTCGCCTGCGGCTATAAGTTCACCGGCGGCGGTGAACTCCCTTCTGGCATCAAGAGCATCAACATAGAATTGTTCGAGAATCGTACGTCTGAAACCGGTTTGGAACATGTGATAACAAACGACCTTAACTATGAAGTAACAAGAAACGGCAGGGTCTCTTTGACGGACAAGGAGAGCAGTGATGCGGTGCTGACCGGTACAATAAGATCCTTGAATGTTGACTCGATTTCACACAAGGGAAAATCATCCATTGAGAGACGTGTAAAAATTACAGTCGACATGAAACTGACATCATCAGCCGGAAAGGTGCTATGGTCGGTTCAGGGTGTTACCGAAGATGAAGACTATGATGTCATGGATGACAAGCCTGATACTGAACAGAACAGGAGCGATGCTATCGAGGAACTATCAAAGCGACTTGCAGAAAAAATATATAACCGGATGGCTGATGATTTTTAACTGATAAGGAGCGAGTTTTACGGTTTTGGACAAAATTTTATGCAGCGTTAGGGTTTACACTATATAAAATCAAGAAATGGTAAAAGCAATTTAAGTAGAACGGCTGTTTACAACCGCAGAAAGGCGAGAAATTTTTCTGGATGCGGTTTTATTGTGAATCACGCCTTTTTTCGCTGCTCTATCAATAATGCTTTGCGCTTCTTTCAACATGGTTGCCGCATCTTCTTTAGAACCTTCATTAGCAGACGCCCGAACCTTTTTAACAGCATTCTTAATTCCTGTTTTAACAATCTTGTTTCTAGCGCGTCTGATACGGTTCTGTTTTGCTCTTTTTAAAGCGGATTTATGATTCGCCAATTCAAAACTCCTTTTCTGTTATTAATAAACTGTTTTTTATACACATCTCTTAAATATCTGTCAAGATAAAAAATATATACTAAGTAATGATGTGTTTAGAAGAGGATATGGAAACATAGAAAATCAAATCCAAAGTACGAAACAAATCTAAAACTAGATCCTAGATGCTGGATGCTGGATGATAAGGCGGGAAGACCCCGCCTCTCCCTATCAAGCATCTAGCCTGTACACAATTCCCATTTTAAGAACGTTTAATAAACAGAACTTGAATTTTTACGGTAAACCTTGTCAATTACCTATTTCATGTTATATAAAATGAAAAACTTAAATCTGGTAATATGTAATGTCTGAAACAAAACGTGTAACAAAAGCAGCCGGAGTTGTAGGAGGGTTGACCTTCATCAGCCGGATTCTAGGCTATGTAAGGGATATGGTTGTGGCTGCTTTTTTTGGTGCGGGTTTTTTCTCCGATGCGTTTATTGCTGCGTTCAGGATACCCAATCTTCTCCGGCGTCTTTTTGCGGAAGGGACACTTACCATTGCTTTTATACCTGTATTTACTGAGTATCTCACAAAAGAGGGTGAAGATCAGGCCTTTGCAATGGCGAGATCGGCTCTAAAGTTTCTTTCTATGCTATTGGTTATTATCTCTGTTATCGGTATATTCATGTCACCGTTAATCGTCCACATGGTTGCACCTGGTTTTGCAGATATTCATGACAAATTTGAACTGACCGTACTACTGACAAAGATAGTATTCCCATATCTGTTTTTTA
Source organism: Desulfobacterales bacterium (assembly GCA_028277765.1). Classification (GTDB taxonomy): domain Bacteria; phylum Desulfobacterota; class Desulfobacteria; order Desulfobacterales; family SURF-7; genus JANQFQ01. The sequence continues at coordinate 21,124 of JANQFQ010000009.1, read as the reverse complement.
TCTGTATGGTAGCCCTTTGTATGGGGATATTGAATGCACTGGGTCATTTTGCCGCACCAGCTATCGCTCCTGTGTTCCTGAACGTGGGTATGATCGCAACAATAGGGATCGCCTCGTTTTTTACGGATGATCAAAAAACGTTGGTTATCTGGCTTGCTATTGGCGTGCTGGTGGGAGGATGTTTACAGCTTGTGATCCAGATACCACCGCTGGTGAAAAGGGGAATCCAGTTTTGGAAAAAATCCGTGTTCCTTCATCCGGGCATGAAGAGAGTAGGGGTTTTGATGCTTCCAGCGATCGTAGGGGCTGGAGTTTATCAAATAAATCAAGTAATTATCAGCCTGCTCTCTTCGCTGTTACCTGAAGGGAGCATGTCGTATCTTTATTATGCTGACCGTCTGGTACAGTTCCCTTTAGGCATATTCGCCATAGCGATCGGGACAGCGGTGCTCCCGAGCCTCTCCAGGCAGGCGTCAAACGAGGATTATGATGGTTTAAAAGAAACATTTTCATATGCCATGAAGCTGAACTTCTTTATCATGGTCCCGTCAATGGTCGGACTGATTGTGTTACGGGAACCGATTGTTGCCCTGCTTTTTCAAAGGGGAGAGTTTGACATAAACGCTACAAAGCAAACCGCTGATGCGTTATTATATTACAGCTTAGGCTTATGGGCGATTGCCAGCTCCCGAGTTGTTGTACCAACCTTTTACGCACTCCAGGACACAAAGACGCCAGTTAAAATCGCGGTTATATCGATTATTGCCAATATTATGCTCGGTATTATACTAATGCAGAATTTACTGCACAGGGGCCTGGCCCTTGCATTATCCATTTCAGCCGTAATTAATTTATGTCTTTTAATTATATTATTAAGAAAAAGGATCGGTCATCTAGGGGGAAAAAACTTATTAATATCATTGATAAAAACCATAACAGGGTCTATCTTGATGGGCGCGGCAGTATGGAGAGCATCATTGTATATCATCCCAAAAGGGGAAGGAACAATGCTAGGCCTTTTAATTGGTATTATCCTCTGTATTGGCTCCGGAATTGTTATCTATACAGGGGTTTCGTTTTTAACAAAAAGTGCTGAACTTGAGAGTGTTCTTGACATGATTAGAGCCGGGGGCAAGAAGAAGTGAGTTTGATGCATAAAATTCTAGTCGGCTCAGCTTGTGTTGTGCTGATTTTTACCCTTTGGGTCGTTATTTTCGGACATAAGGGATTTGTGGATTTCAACCATCTGAGGATTGAAAAAGAGACTCTTGTAGAGGAGAATAAGAAGCTTCAAGAGGAGAATGTTGATTTATACCGCGAAGTGGAAAGGGCAAGAAATGATCCTGAATATATTGAAAATGTTGCCAGAGAAGAGCTTGGGATGATCGGCAAGGATGAGGTCATATTCAAGTTCAAGGATAAAGAGAGCCAGGCAGAGGAAGAAAATAAAGAGACAGAATAATGTCATTGTACAAAGATACCATAAAAGGCATAGCCCTTCTAGTTGGAATTGCGATTATCATCAGTGTTATCGTTAATATACTGTCACCAAAAGGTATTGCGTTTTTTGGTGATTATACCACAGGTGTTCCAGACCCTGTACAGAAAAACTCCCATATATCCCATGACCGAGAGATTTACAGCGTGAAGGCAGTTAAAGAGATTTTTGATTCAGGGGAGGCGACATTTGTAGACGCTAGAACAGTTGAGGCATATGAAGAAGGTCATATCAAAGGCGCCAAATCTTTCCCGGTTAATGATTTTTTAGATTTAATTGATATGTTTATAGATGAAACTGAAAAAGATGTCTTAATCATCTCATACTGTTCCGGCCGTGAGTGTGATGATTCCCATAAACTCGCCCAGTATCTTGAAGACGAAGGTTTTAAAAACATAAAGGTATTTGTGGACGGATATCCTGCATGGGAAAAGGAGGGATTTCCAGTTGAATAGAAATATGGAAAAAATTCTTGGGAATCAGTGGGTTGAGTTGATTATACGATGGTTTTTAGGGCTGCTCTTTATTTATGCCTCCATCCATAAAATCATTGATCCAGCGCAGTTTGCTAAAATTATTTATGGATATAAGCTTTTTCCAGAATTCTCCATCAACCTTATCGCCATCATCCTCCCGTTCCTGGAACTCGTATCCGGCATTGCTTTAATCACAGGAATATATCCCAGATCAGCCGCAAGTATCGTCAACCTGATGCTTTTTGCATTTATTATCGCGATTAGTATCAATCTGGTGCGCGGACATGAATTTGACTGCGGCTGTTTTACAATTAACGCAAAAAGATATTCATCTTCAGCAGGACAGCTCCTTTTCAGGGACACCATCTATTTCATCCTCAGCCTCCATCTTTTTTTCTTTAAAGAAAACAGGAGGTTTTGTCTTAGTTAGTTAATATTGTCTTTACAATAAAAGAAATAATTGTTAATATCCGCGGCATATTTGTTGATCCTAATAATATTTATAATAATCAATACATTAACATATCAAACAGAAACAGGGGGATATTTTGAAAAAGGGGATATATTTTTTATTTGTTGTCGTCATCATGTTCAGTATTTCAGGGTGTGATAAAATAAAGAAAAAGATCAAAGATCGGGTCAGACCCTCGATAAGAGTTGAAGTGGAAAAGGAACTCCGTGAGGAAATGATGAAAGAGCAGAGCTGCGGGAACAAAGTATTTCAAAGTAAATGGAAGGGGGAAAACGATTCTGTTGTACAGGAAAACGGGCTTATCGCGGAGTATTTATTCAACGGAAATGCTGATGATTCCAGTGGTAATCCAAACCATGGGACAGTGATCGGCCCCAGGCTGGCAAAAGACCGTTTTGGTAAAGAAAACAGTGCTTATGTGTTTAACGGTACAAGAACAAATGAGATCGATGATATTATTATTGTCAAAAGCGATCAGATTTTCAACGTTAGCGCGCTAACCATCTCTGTCTGGCTGAACGGAAATAAACCGAGCGGGTATGCCAGGATTATCGATCTGCTCAGATACGGTCAAAAAGAGGGATATAACCTTATTTATCACGAAAAACAGGGCGGTGTATTATCCTTCCAGTTTTTTGACATTTCAGGCAGGGAATGCGTGGCTGTCCGGACGACTTCAAAACTAAAAGACAATGAATGGCAGCATATTGCGGTGACATATGATGGAAGTGTTGCTAACATCTATTATAACGGCAAGCTGGAAGATACAAACCTGAATGTAAGCAGAGAGATTAAGCCTGCCTATCGATATCTTTCTTTTGGAAACGGGTGTGATGATAGTATTTACTGGCCTTTTAGGGGTATGATGGATGATATTCGTCTTTACAACCGTGCATTAACCGAAGATGAGATCAAAGCACTTTCTGAAAAAAAATGATGAACCTCGGATTCGTCATTTGAGATATTGAGTTGAGCTTGGAGCATATAGTCAATCTTTTTAACCAATGAGACCAATAGAACCAATTTAACCAATGCAACCGTTTTAATTGTTTAATTTCATTATCAAAACCAACGAAACGAATGAAACCAATTAAACGAATGAAACCAATGAAACTAATAAAACAAATTTAACTGTATTTCTTTTACTTCATTTTAAAAATATCGAGAATTGTTGCGTTGCCGATCTTTATTGAATGAATTAATTCATAATCATATTCTCTTTTATACCACCTATAAGTGGTAATAAAATAGGTTGCTTTATTTATTTTTATTGATTCATTAATCAGTCTGTCTATCAGAAACAGGTCTTTCTCTTTTGTATAACATTTTTTAAGTTTCTTTCCCAATTCTTCATCAACCACTGAGTATGCTATAAGACTTTTTTCATTATATCTATAGACTAGTATATCTGGATTTTTCTTAATTAATTCTTCTAGGCTTTTAGTATGTATAATTACAATACTGGCCCGCTGTCTGACAATATTTAGTCTTCTTCTTTGCTTTTCGTCCATTATCAACCGATTATTCCGCCCATGCTTATCTGTGCACATGACGGTGATTTCAGGGCTTTTGTCATAATCCAGGAGAAATTCCAGTCCTTTTCGGCATGAAAGGCCCCAGTAATCCAATTCAAAATTGTCCCTAATTTTTTCCATATTCAAAAGAGCAATTTCATTAAAGTACACATTCTGGTGGGGATGGTATTTTACCATAAACGCGGAAGTGTGGATCAGGGATAACAAAATAAAAACACCCATACAGCAGATGCCTAATCGATAGAAGCGTATGTTTTTGGCTTTAAATTTTTCTATAAATACAAATAGATATCTGTAGGCATGTAAAGATATAATGATAAGCGCAGGATATATAAAAAATAGATGTCGCCACCCATCATATAAAACAGACCTCAGGAAAATAACACTTAACAGCGGTGTATAAAACCAGAGGAAAAAGATCAGGTCATACCTGGCCCTGGTGTTTTTTAAGGCTGATACCATACTTTTTAATATAGATTTTACGCATAATACAGTTCCCCCGAAAAAAGCCGCAGTATACATGATTGGTGTTGTGAGGATCATCCATACCGGGGCATAATGCCAGGGTAGATTAGTTCCTTTAATTTTACTCCCAAAATAAAATACAGAACCGATCCATGGCGTATACTTTATCATTTGAATAAATGATTGAATAAAATGGTAGGCAGGGCCATCCCAAAGAATCGGCCAGAACATGATTATGAAAACAATGAGAAAAACTGTAAAAACCAGAAGGGTGGCAGCTGTTTTTGCGGTATTGAATTTTTTAGATCGATAGGCCAGAAATAGGTCGATACCCACAAAGAAAAATGTCATGGCTGTGATAAACATACCAAGGATGCGGGTATCAATGAGCAACCCACACATAAATGCATGTATAACAGCTCTTTGAAAGGTTTTTCTGTCCAGGTATTGTAAAAGTGTATAGACAGAGATGATGAAGATTGCTAGAAACGGAATGTCTTTTGAATTATAGAAAGCGTTCGCAAAGATTCTAGGGCTTAGAATAAACAACAGAGTCCCGAACAGAGCAATTCCCCAGCTTTGAAATCTTTTTTTGCATATAAGGAAAAAAAAGAACACGCCTGTATAATATAAGAGAAAAATCATTAAATGCCGCAAGAGATAGATATGTCTTGAATCTGTTAATCGTAATAACTTTTCCATCCCAACCAGAAAAACTTCAAAAGCAGCCCCATGATATCTTTCAATTGATGTTAATAATGCATCGTCAATACCAAGAATATATTTCACATTGATGATGCCATTAAGGTTTCTTTGTGTAGTGCCGTCTAAAGGGATACCGTAATCTTTGAAAACACAGAGTCCGACAACAAGGAATAAGAGGAAAAACAGACAAACAGATATTTGTGATTTTTTTATATTTTTAATCATGTTCTGCCCATTGATGAACAATATTTACATCCTAATTTCATATATAAAAACCAACAAAACCAATCAAACCAATCAAACAAATATTTTCTATTTTAATTTAAAAACATCAAGGATTGTTGCGCCGCCAATCTTTATTGAATGGATAAGTTCATAGTCATATTCTCCCTTATACCACCTGTAATTGGAAATGAAATAGGTAGCTTTACTAATTTCTCTTGATTCATTAATCAGTCTGTCTAACAGGAACAGGTCGCTTTTTTTTGTATAGCATTTTATCAGTTCCTTTTCTAATTCTTCATTGACCAGCGAATATGCAAAAAGATTTTTTTGATCATATCTATAGACTAATATATCTGGATGCTTCTTTATTAATTCCTCAAGACGTTTTGTATATACAATTTCAATGCGGGCACACTGTCTGACAATGTTGAGTCTTGTCCTTTGTTTTTGTTTCATAATCATTCTATTGTTAAACCCATGTAGATCCGAGGACATGACGGTGAGTTCAGGCCTGCTGTCATATTCCAAAAGAAATTCCAATCCTTTTCTGCATGAAAGGCCCCAGTAATCCATTTCAAAATTATCCCTTATTTTTTCCATATTCAAAAGGGCGACTTCATTAAAGTATACATTTTGATGGGGATGGTATTTTATCATAAACGTAAAAGTGTGGACCAGGGATAATATAATGAAAGCACACAAACTGCAGGCGCCTAATCGATAAAAACGTATATTTTTATCTTTAAATTTATCTATAAAAACATATAGATACCTATAGGAATGTAAAGAAATGATGATAAACGCAGGATAAATAAAATAAAGATGCCGCCAGCCATCATATACAACAGAACCCAGAATAATGACACTTAACAGAGGTGTGAAAAACCAGAGAAGAAAGATTAGGTCATACCTGAGCCGGGTGTTTTTAAAAGATGCCGCCAAGTGTAAAAGAATAGATTTCGCGCATAATATAGTTCCTCCGATAAAAGCCACTGAATACATTATCGGTGTTGTAAGGATAATCCATACAGGGGCATAATGCCAGGGTAGGTTGGTCGCTTGTATTTTACTCCCGAAATAATAGACTGCACCACCCCAGGGTGAATAGTTAATCATTTGTAAGAATGATTGAATAAAATGGTAGAATGGGTTGTCCCATAAAATCGGCCAAAGCAGGATAGTGCAACAAATAAGAAAAAATATAAAAACTAGAAAGCTGGCAGCGGTTTTTATGGTGTTGTGCTTTTTGGTTTGATGTGTCATGAATAAGTCAATACCCACAAAGAAAATTGTCATGGCTGTGACAAACAGACCAAGGATGCGTATATCAATGAGCATCCCGCACATAAACGCGTGTATAATAGCCCTTTTAAAGGTTTTTCTGTCTAGGTATTGTAGAAGTGTATAGATAGAGATAATGAAGATTGATAAGAACGGAATGTCTTTTGAATTATAGAAAGCGTTTGCAAAGATCCTAGGACTTAGAATAAACAGCAAGGTTCCGAATAGAGCAATTTTCCAGCTTTGAAATTTTTTTTTGCATATTAGGAAAAAAAAGAATACTCCTATATAATATAATAGAAAAATCATTACATGCCGCATAAGAAAAATATGTCTTGTATCTTGTAATCGTAATAATTTTTCCATCCCAACAAGAAGAACTTCAAAAACAGCCCCATGATATCTTTCAATTGACGTTAATAACTCATCATCATGACCGAGAATATAGTTCAAATTAACGATACCGTTAGCGTATCTCTGTCTAGGGCCGTCTAAGGGGATGCCATAATCCTCAAGAATAGATAGTCCGATTATCAGGAATATGAGGAAAAAAAGAAATACATAGATTTTTGATGTTTTTAATTTGTTAACCATATTCTGTCCATTGATAAATCGTAATATATTTGATCTATCATATACTTTTTTTTAAAAAAATGTTTTTTTCTTATTTTTGATTTCAGGAGGCAAAATATAAAAAACATATTCACCACGAAGGTCACGAAGAGCACGAAGATAATATTTTGTCGCTTCGCGAAAGACAGTAGCTAAAAATTAGGTGATGAGATAATTAAGTCAGGCATTTGCTATGGATATATGGAGTGCAGGTAAAACATACTCTGGCCAATAGGGCAGGAAATAAATCCTTTCGTGCTCTTCGTGACCTTCGTGGTGAATACGTTTTTTATGGTTTTAATTTGTCATTTTAGCTTGACTTGCAGATAATATTTGTTTAAATCCATATTTAATAATAACAATCACTTATTAAAAAATGGAGGAGCATCATGGGCGTGTTTAATTTAAACCTGAAAAAACCTCAATTAAATGAACAGGAACTCGCCAATGAGGACAAAAAGGCAGAAATTAAAAAACAGATTGATTCATGTAACAACCGATTAAATTCTATCATTACTCTTGAAGAGACCGATAAAATAGATGATGCCTTAATTATTTCAAAGAAGTTCGTTGTAGATATGGCAAACCTGCTCCTTATGATATCTGAAAAGGAGAGAATCACTGATATTTCCCAGGTAAAGGAAGCCCTCGGCAATATTCCTGACACTGATCTGGCTGCTCAGATCACAGGAAATGAATTTATTTTTGAAGCCATTGAAAAAGATATTATTGATGACAAAGAGATGAGAAAGCTGTCTGATGTTTTTAATGACCTGTTCAGCAATATTGAAGAAAAAGCTATTAAGACAATGAAGCAGGACCTTAAGACACCCCTTGATGATTATAAACAGAATCTGTTTGTCAAACTTCCTTTAGCCATTGTTATTGCTGCATGTATAGTCGTTGCAGTGATTTTTTTCGGAATCAAAACAGTAAAATATCTTGGGTATAAAAAATATACATCAAATGTTGATAAGCAGCCTGTATATTCAAAAGATTTCAGCGATGAAATTTTTATTAAGCACTGGCTGGTTCTGGGAAGAATACCAAGCCCATTCTCAGAGACATCCCTGGATACTGATTTTCTAGTCAAAGAAGGCGGAGAAACACGTATTATACCTCAAGAGGGTATGAAACATACGCTTCAGGATGGTACTACGATTGAATGGCTTCAGCTGACTGCTGCCAAACATTTTAACAACTGGGCTTTTCAGGGGAGAAGAATTGATTTAGATAAGATATTTGGCGATGATCCAGATGCTGTCTGCTATGCTTATACCACAATAGAATCTCCAAAGCATCAAAAAGTGACTTTAGGTATTGGTAGTGATGACAGTATTAAAATATGGGTAAATGGGATCGAGGAATATCGGCACCATACATCACGTCCATGCAGAGTAGATGAGGACATGGTAGATATAACTCTTAGAAAAGGGATAAATTCAATCTTGTTAAAAATTACTCAAAACGCGGGAGGGTGGTGCTTTTATTTCCGAGTGAAAGACTAATCCGAACAAAAAAAGTGTTTCATTTGTTTTATTTGTTCGATTGGTTTCATTGGTTTTTATAATGATGATAATCCATTTATCCTGTATAACGGGCGGGTTTCGACCCGCCCCTATTTTTTAAGATGTTTTTCTTTCTGAATAATAAAATCCGCAATTGCGTCAGCCATAATTTCATTGCCGAGCCTGTTAAAATGACAGCAGGTATCTGTATAAAGCGTTCGGTTCTCTTTGCTGAAAATCATTGTTAAATCACCAAAATTCACCCCGCTATGTTCAAGCTGTTTTCCTTCTTTTACAAGTAGAGCATAGGCATAATTTACAATATCTTTCTGTGTCCCATCTTGATCGAATGCGATTTTCTGTTCTTCTTCATTAAGGGGTTTGGAATCTTCAAAATATTGATTTGGCTGGATAAAATGATAATATTGAATGTTGTTTGCATTACACAGTTTTGACATCTGGATGGAGCATTCACGCCATATTTCAATGTTTTTTTGATGGATCTCTTTATTATTTTCATATTGATCATCAGGTCCTACAACCTGGAAATTACGCCTTGATTCTGAAAGGCGTTTATCCAGCTTTACAGTCTGGCCATGCAGGTCCCGAAGCAGCTTTCTTTCAATAATGGCGCCAGTCACTCCGAAAATATTACTTTTGCTGATTAATGTTGAAGAAAAAAATTTGTTCCAGTATCTGCCCTTTTTCTTGATCTCTTTTATTGATGAAATATAGGATATGATGTCATCATCCAGGTCCATGCTACGTCTGGCATAGAGGTTCCAGGATTTTGGAAAGTATACTGGGATGTGTTTACGTGAATTTGAGTAGGAACTCATAACCTCGTTATAACCATCTATATTAATAACAAAATCAAACTTTGCTCCCAGGATTAAAAAATAGTTGAGTGCGATCAGTTGCTGGGGCTGTTTATATCCGCCATTGGCAATATTTATAAATTTTATATTCTTATTTTTAAAATACGGTAGGTGGATTAATTTCTGCTCAAGTTTTTCAGTCCCTTTTCGATAAAAACCATCTGCCACAGATCCACCACAAATACCAATGATGACCTGGTTTTCTTTTCTTTTAAAAACCGGTTCATCATAGAAAAATCCAAACCGATTCACTCCTGACAATGTCTGCCTATCCATGACATAACCAAGATATGGATGCAAAACATTGTCAAATGTAAAGGAATAGACAGCGGTTCTCAGAGGGGCTTCAAACTTTCCATGCTCATCTGTATAAGCAGCATTGATTTTTTTTAAAAGAAAAAAGCAGAGGATTTCAAGAAGAACTAGAGAAACAAGAATAGAGCATACCAGTAAAACAATATTCTTTTTTTTCCTTTTTAAAGAACGTTTGAATCTGGATATTGTTTTAAACATAAGTGCCTCAGATTTTTTAACTTAACGATTTTTATCAATTTTGTGGACTCAGTAAAAAAATATGATATAACAATACTTATCACGTGTAAAGCATTGAATAGTACCTGGATTTAGTGGATATTCAAAAAAAATATTCACCACAAAGGTCACAAGAAAGAAAACACAAAAACATTTTTACCACGAAGGACACGAAGAACACGAAGATAATATACTTCGCTTCGCGTAAAATAATTGCTATAAATCGGTGATGATATAGTAAATACAGGAATTAGCCATGAGAATATTTGGAATATATAAAGATAAAACATCCTTATTGCCCGAAGGGCCACCAAAACCTCTTCGTGTTCTTCGTGTCCTTCGTGGTAAAAAAATGCCCTTTGTGGTGAAAAAAGTTTTTAAGGATATATTATGAAAATTAAGGTCGGGGTAATCGGGTATGGATATTGGGGCCCCAATATTGTCAGAAATTTCCACACCCAACCTGAGATGATAGTTAAAGCCATTGCAGATATTGACCAGGGGGCATTAAAAAGGGCAGGGCAGCAGTATCCGGATATTAAAAACTTTAAAGATCCAAAAGCGGTTATTGAATCGCCAGATGTTGATGTTGTTGCTGTTGTCACCCCTGTATCAACCCACTATGATCTTGCCAAAAAGGCCCTTGAAGCTGGAAAGCATATATTTGTGGAAAAACCGTTTACAGCCACAACCGCTCAGGCAGATGAACTGATTGAGCTGGCAGAAAAGAAAAAACTGCAGATCATGGTTGACCATACCTTCCTTTTTACAGGGGCTGTGCGCAAGATGAAAGAATTAATTGCAAAAAAGGAGCTTGGTGAGATTCTGTATTTTGATTCAACACGAATCAATCTGGGATTGTTTCAGCATGATGTAAATGTCATATGGGATCTGGCACCCCATGATTTTTCCATTATGGATTATGTGATTGATAAAAAACTAAAAGGCGTATCTGCCCATGGTATGGCCCATGTGCAGAAGAAAATTGAGAATGTGGCGTATATTACTCTGTACGCAGAAGAAAAAGAAAAGTTTATAGCCCATTTTAATATAAACTGGCTGTCACCTGTTAAAGTCCGGACCATGCTGATCGGTGGTGATAAAAAGATGCTGATTTGGGATGACCTTGTAGCAGATGAAAAAATTAAGGTATATGACAGGGGTGTTGATATTGATTCCAAAGAAGGGGTTCATAAACTGTTGGTAGCATACCGCTCAGGTGACGCGTATATCCCGAAGATTGAACACACAGAAGCGCTAAACCTTGAAATGAGACATTTTTTTGAGTGCCTGACCGGAAATAAAAAACCGATCAATGATGGGCTCGCAGGCAGGAGGGTCGTGAAACTCCTGGAATGTTCTGAAAAATCGATCAGGAACCAAGGAAAATATATTGAGATATGAATGACTATCTTTGTGTTAATGATGATGTGGTATTAGGTAAGGATGTAATACTGTCGAAATTTATCAATTTGTACGGCTGTCGTATTGGTGATGAGAGTAAAATTGGCGCTTTTGTTGAGATCCAGAAGAACGCGACAATCGGCAGCATGTGTAAAATATCCTCTCACACCTTTATATGCGAGGGAGTCACTATTGGCGATAATTGTTTTATCGGCCATGGCGTTATGTTTATCAATGATAATGATCCGCGGGCAGTAAGTGAAAAAGGTGGATTAGAGACAGAAGCAGAATGGATGGGACGGTTTGTCACAACTGAGGTTCAAGATAATGTCAGTATCGGCACCAATGCTACAATCATCGGCGGAATAACCATCGGCAAGGGCGCAATGATAGGCGCCGGCAGCGTTGTAACCAAAGATGTCCCGGCCAATGAGGTCTGGTGCGGTAACCCGGCAAGGTTCTTAAAGAAAAGATAAAAACATATTCACCACGAAGGAAAGATATGTTCACCACGAAGGGCACGAAGAACACGAAGAGGTTTTTTGTTTGCTTCGCAACAGATAGCAGCAAAAGATTTGGTGATGAGATAAATTACATTAGTAAAGAGCCATGAATATATGGAGCACTTGAAAAAACATCCTTTTGCCCGAAGGGCCGCCAAAACCCCTTCGTGCTCTTCGTGTCCTTCGTGGTAAAAAATATTTTCTACGTGGTGAATAATTTCGTGGTGAGATCATTTTTTTGCAGTAAAACAGTATAAACCAGGGAGGGTATGAAAATGAAATTTGATGAGGTATCAAACCGAGTCATTGGATGTGCGATTGAAGTTCACAGGAATTTAGGCCCAGGCTTGCTGGAATCAACATATGAGCAGTGCCTTGTTCATGAATTAAAGATAAATGATATACCATTTAAGATACAATGGCCGCTTCCTGTGGAATACAAAGGGATAAAGCTGGATTGTGGATATAGGATAGATATTTGTGTTGATGATGATATTATATTAGAACTGAAAAGTGTAGATAAAATACTGCCGATCCACGAAGCTCAGCTATTAACATATATGAAGCTGGCTCAAATAAAGATAGGTCTTCTCATGAATTTTAATGTTAAATTCATGAGAAACGGTATTAAAAGAATGGTATTATAAAAACATATTCACCACGAAGAAAAGATATGTTCACCACGAAGGACACGAAGATCACGAAGAGGTTTTTTGTTTGCTTCGCAACAGATAGCAGCAAAAGATTTTGTGATGAGATAATTGATTAAGGAAGTAGCCATGAATAAATGCAGTGCGTGAAGGTAAAACATCCTTTTGCCCGAAGGGTCGCCAAAACCCCTTCGTGTTCTTCGTGTCCTTCGTGGTAAAAAAAACCTTTCGTGGTGAAAAAAAGGCAGGAAATCATTATGCACAATATAAAAGGCGCGAAAATATTGATTACCGGCGGGGCAGGATTTGTGGGTTCTCATATTCTGGACCAGTTACTGGATGAGGGCGTTGGGGCAGTCGTTCTTATTGACAATCTTCTCAGGGGGTCTTTGAAAAACATAGAGCATAATGCTTCTGATAGCCGGCTTCAGTTTATAAACGGTGATATCAGGGACCGGGCCTTGCTGGATCATTTTTTTCAAGATATTGATTATTGCTTTCATATGGCTGCTCTCCGTATTACCCAGTGCGCTGATAATCCACGGGAAGCTCTTGATGTGATGTATAATGGTACATTCAACGTGATTGAAGCATGCGTGCAACATCAAGTGAAAAAGATTGTGGCTGCTTCTTCAGCATCCATTTACGGCCAGGCAGATGTCTTCCCAACCCCGGAAACACATCACCCATATAACAACCTGACATTGTATGGTGCAGCCAAAGCAGCCAATGAACTGATGTTAAGGTCCTTCCATCATATGTATGGCCTGGAATATAATGCCATGCGGTATTTTAATATTTACGGACCGCGCATGGATATTGAGGGAAAGTATACTGAAGTGTTGATCCGGTGGTATTATTTTATTAAAGAGGGGAAGCGCCCACAGATTTTTGGTGACGGCAGCCAGACCATGGATTTTGTATATGTGGAAGATGTTGCCCGTGCCAGTATACTGGCATTGAAAAATGATGTTCATGATATCATCTTTAACGTGGCCAGCCAGGAAGAGACGTCTCTTAAAGACCTGTGTTATTTGCTCCTTGAGGTTATGGGCTCAAATCTGGAACCAGCATTCATGATACTTCCAGAAGAACGGAAAGCAGTGGAAGTCAAAAAGCGTCTGGCAGATACAAGAAAGGCAAAAGATCTGCTTGGTTTTCAGTCATCAGTAACATTAAAAGACGGTTTGAAAAAGCTTGTTAAATGGATGGACAATTTAACAGAAAAAGATGAATGAAAGATTCTGAGAAAAGCAGAAAAATCCTGATCACCGGCGGATCCGGATTTGTTGGCCGGGCAGTGATTTCAGGGCTTCTTAATGAAAACTGTGAGATGGTCGCAACCTTCTACGGTCAGGAACCAAAAGATCTGGATCACGAAAACCTTCAATGGGTCCAGTGGGATGCAGGAAATAAGAGCTTGCCGGATGTGGACTGGCAGGAGATCGACACGATCCTTCATCTTGCTGTACTGTCCCAGAACCTCTGGAATTTTCCTGACAATGCTCAAGCACTTTACAAGGTCACTGTTGATGCTGTGTTTTATCTCCTTGAAAAAGCAGTGGATCAGAATATACGCAGGGTTGTACTGGCATCAACCGGTGATACTATTGATAGAGGTATTGAATGTGTGTCTGAAGAAGACTGCGCGTTTAAGCCTGTAAGTTTTTACGGGGCAACTAAAGCTTGTGCTGAGCTCATCACCAATGCCTATGCCAGCACAATTTCCACGGCTGTACTCCGGTATTTTCATCCCTATGGCGATGGAGGAGACAGATTCCTGATCAATCGCCTTATACTCGCAGTCAAAAATGGAAAAGAGGTTTCAATTGAAGGACCCCAGGGGATAATGATTAACCCTGTTTATAGTGCTGATTTCGCGCAAGGCACCATACAGGCGCTTCAATCTAATGAGACAGGCGTTTTTCATTTGGCTGGTCCGGACACAATATCTTTAAAAGCGTTTCTTGAAAAAGCTGGTGAACTTGCTAATGTAAAACCAAAGATTAAACATCTATCAAAGGAACCGCCTGGCGGACACTCAGGAGACTATAAACGCGCAAAAGAGCTGCTTGGGTTTGAGCCTAAAGTGACGATCGAGCAGGGGATTAAAAATGTGCTTGGTAATAAATAAAACAACAAAACATATTCACCACGAAGGGCACGAAGAATACGAAGGGTTTTTTTGATTGCTTCGCAAAAGATAGCAGCTAAAGATTTGGTGATGAGATAATTGATTAAGGAAGTAGCCATGAATAAATTCAGCACTTGAAGGTAAAACATCCTTTTGCCCGAAGGGCCGCCAAAACCCCTTCGTGTTCTTCGTGTCCTTCGTGGTGAATAATTTCGTGGTGAGAAAAAATAAAAAAGGCTATAAATCATTATGAAACTTTCGGTGATTATTCCAGCGTATAATGAAAATGAGAATATTGTCTCTACTATTAATGAGATCGAGCGTCATATAAAAGACATCTCATTGATAGATTATTATGAGATTGTTGTCATTGATGACCATTCCAGTGACAACACCTTTGACCTTATTGAAGGTTTAAACAAGCCGGAGATCCACTGTGTCCGCTTAAGCCGCAGGAGCGGCAGTTTTAATGCCATCAGGGCAGGCATGGACCTAGTTGAAAGTGATGTGATTCTATGTACAGCAGCTGACGGCCAGGATGATCCAGTTGTTATCAAAGAGATGGTGGAGAGATGGGAAAAAGGGGAGCATGTTGTATGGGGTGTGAGGAAAAACCGGAAAAACGAAGAGCTGAGAGTAAAGGTCTTTGCAAAACTGTTTTATAAGATTCTTGCATGGTTTAGTGAACCAGGGAGCAGTGATGAAGTTGATCTTGCGCGGGCGGACTTTTATCTAATGGACAAACGGGTAGTAAAGGCCGTGAATTCATGCGAAGAAAGAAATACATCTCTGTTCGGCCTGATCGCGTGGCTGGGTTTTAACCAGGGGCATGTAGAATATGACCGCCGAGAAAGAAAAGCAGGCAGTTCAAAATGGGGATTTCGAACCCGGTTTCGTTTTGCAAAAGACTGGATCATTGCGTTCTCAGGCCTTCCCTTAAAATTAATGATTTTTGTGGGTTTTCTGGCTACCCTTGTCGGGGTTGTGTTGGCGATTTATATATTGTATTCTGTATACATTGACAATGTTGTCCGCGGCTGGGCATCCACCCTCATCGTTGTCCTGTTCATGAGCGGTATCCAGATGATCATGCTAGGAATCATCGGTGAATACCTCTGGCGGTCCTTTGATGAAACACGGAAACGGCCGATATATTTTATTGAAAAGACGACCGCGCGGAAACTGGATGAAAGCACATAAAAACATATTTACCACAAAGGGCATTTTTTCACCACGAAGGACACGAAGAACACGAAGGGGTTTTGCTGGCCCTTCGGGCAAAAGGATGTTTTACCTTCATATGCTGAATTTATTCATGGCTACTTCCTTAATCAAATATCTCATCACCAAATCTTTTGCTGCTATCTTTTGCGAAGCAACCAAAAAAAACCTTCGTGTTCTTCGTGGTGAAAAGATTTTCTTCGTGGTGAATAATTTCGTGATAATATATGGAACAAAATAAACTTGGAGATGGCTGGTTGTGGAGACCGCGGCTGGATGGATCTTGGAAAGCTGATCCAGTTCTGGGCCGACTGCTCCCTTCATTATTATGGCTTCGCCAAGTCCCTGATGAATCATGCGATGGTACAGTGCTTGTCTGGATAGAAAGCGGTTCGTCGCAAATTCCATTGATTTGGGAAAAACAGGGGATTTATCATACAAGCATAGATCTTGATAAAGCTATAAATGGCCTATTACATGAACATTACCGGCCTGAATTGGTTCCGCCAATAACAACGATCCTTCCTTTTAATTACAGTCTTCTCCCAAATTTTATCAAAGGGACTGCAGAAAAAATCCTATCTTTGTTTGAAAAGCCAAAACCGATCCTGTTTCCAAATGAACCATATGATACTGCTGCTGATTTTCTTATTAAGCTGTCAGAACGGCTGGATGGAAAAAAAGCTGCCTTTAAATGGCCTGAAAACAAAAAGTATGCGATCTCCCTGTCCCATGATGTTGATACTGCCTGGGTACTGAAGCACCAGAATATGCTGGAACAGATACATGCCATAGAGGATAGATACGGCTTCAGAAGTACATGGTTTCTTGTTGCTGATTATCTTGATGATCCCAGGCTTGATGATGCATTAAACTGGCTCTCTCATTTGGAACATGAACTGGCGAGTCACGGTGATAACCATGATGTCCGCCATGCGTTTACAAATGACGAGGAAAGGGCTAGACGATGGAATATTATTATCAGACAAGCAAGACGTTTTAGCATGAAAGGTTTCAGATCTGCCTGGTTGATCCGCACCAACCGGTTTTTTGACGATATCGATCGTCTGAATATATTTGAATATGATTCATCAGTACCAAACACCTATCCGCATGGTGTGGTCAATTCAAACAGTGGGTGCGCGTCCTGTATGCCGTTTTTTATCCGTCCGAATATCGTGGAAATTCCCGTACTTTGGTTCCTTGAGATACTAAATAAAGAACAGGATAAATGGAACTTGCTAAAAAAAATGATTGAATACGTTAGAACTATTGGAGGTATTTTTACACTGGCTATGCATCCCCAGCCCCATCACAGCGCCAATCCTAGAATGCTCGATCTATACGACAGGGTATTGAACGTTCTGGCAGAAGATAATGATGCATGGCAATGCCTTCAAGCAGATGCTGCCAGAGCGTTTCGGAAGCAGGCTTCTAGCCACGAATAAAAGACTATTAACCACGAAGGGCACGAAGATCACGAAGGGATTTTGACGGCCCTTTGGTCAAAAGGATGTTTTTTACTTCAAGTGCTCCATATATTCATGGCTGTTTCCTAATGAATCCATCTCATCACCAAATCTATAGCATTTATTTTACGCGAAGCGAATTTAAACCTCTTCGTGCTCTTCGTGCCCTTTGTGGTTAATACGATTTTTATTTTTACTCTGTGACGATGGTGAAAAACGCTTTAATACGTGAAAATCCAAGATATCCATGTTATCCGCCTGCGGTCATAGCTTTCAGCGACGACCTGTGTGCTATTTTTTTATAGGGGGTAATGACTTTTTCTTCCCATCCCATGTTCTTAAATAATGAACAACTTCCAATTCATTTGCATAACAATCAAACATATGAATATCTCTTTTTTGGGGGAAATCTTTTGACAAAACAGAGTGAGCATTCTCTATTGTTTTATCAATATCTAATATTGAGTAAATAGTAGCTGGGATATCAAGCAACTGAGTTTGCAGATCTGAAATAACCATGGGATTACCTGATTTGTCCGGTGGTTTTATCATTAGTAAAGCATCATTTTTATGATTTCTCCCATGATCTGAATGTATGATGATGAATGAGTCATGATAGTTTCCCGTCTGCTTTAATTGACTGATAAATTTATGTATTAATTTGGTGGCACATTCGGTTTCGGATGCATAATATCTGTCAAGCGTTCTCAGATCAACCGCTTTTGATTGTGGAGGATTATATTGACAATTACAATCCATTACATTCGGTCCGTGTGGTATCCAAATATGCGCGTATACATATTCACCTTGATTAGCTCGTTTGGCTTCATCAGAAATAAGTTTTTCCATTATTTTAACGCTATAATAGGATTCAGCCTGATAGGGATTCACATTAGTAACAGAGAAATAGATCCTGGATGTTAAACCAATGCCTTTATAAAAGAATTCTTGCTGAAAAAAATTTGGAGCAAGTCTCAAAAAAATATAATCAATCATTTCTGCGACTAATTTCCCATAGTAATACTTCTTTGCAATTGTTTCTATTGTTATATATGATGAAGCTCTAAAATGGTGCCACAATTGTGAGACGTACTGGTTAATATTATAGCCGAAATTATATGCATCTGTTAAAAGACTGGGTTTTTCCTTTTCGCACCAGTCAAATCTCCACTCATCAAATTTGCGTCTCATATCAGCACTGTAAAAAGTCCCAGACATATATGAAGCAAGGGAGCCTCCTGTCCATCTATCATTACTCAGATTTTTCTCATAAAAGATAAAACCGTCAAATTCATTTTCTATTTTATTTCTTTTTGCGATTTCTAAAAAATAATCTTGTGAGTAACCGTCAAAAGCTATTTGATATATGTTGTGCTTCTTTATTGGAGATTTGTGACGAGGCTGAAGTTTTACAGTTCTTACTATATGCGTATTTGGATGGAGAGATTTGATAAAACTGTAGGTATTAAGGAGCAAAATGATCAATATAAAGAGCGAATAAACATTGCGGAGTTTTTTATGGGGAAGTTTTATGCCTGCTATTATAGCAGTTATCAATAGAACAATATCAATACAGGTATATAAAACCGGTTCCTTAATATCAGTTAATTCCGTCATATCTACAATTTTACCGACTGATATAGGTGTAAAGGCTTCAGAGATTAAAAGGTATAGGCCTGAGAAAAAAAACAGAGGAAGAACAATCTTTCTAATTTTAAAGGAAACTTTGTAATAAAACCACAGCATAATAATTGATGCCAGGCAGAAAATGCCCCAAAAAGGAACTAGTACATTAATATTGAAGTGATAATAGGTTTGATTTGATAAATAAATCAGGCTGGGTGTAATTAATAAGGCAATAATAAAAGGAAATAAAAACGGCAGGGATTTAAAGATAAATTTGAAAGTATTAACAAAACGTCTTATCATATTACGATATGCCAATATTTTTCATTAGATATAGAATCCTTTTAGAATTCTTTATAAGTTCTTTCTGTTCAATTACAAAGTATGTTGTAAAACTTTTTTCAAAACCTTCCTCTGAATAATCCGTGAAGATATCTTCTCTTGTTGCCAGGAGTCGGCTGACTTGAGAATCGTTTTTTGGAACAAATTCAATAATAAGATAATTACAAAGCTCTTTAAAAAAGGCGGCTATTTTTATTAATGGTACATTATTTGAAATAGCAAGATGATGAATTAATGCTAGAGACATGACCATATCTGCAGGCCCTCTTTTTATTAATGAATCCCTTTCATTATTTGTCCAGCCGATTCCAGGGCTTGGATTGGAGAGATCCAGCAGCAGAGGAAGGAAATTGTTATCATTGTTATTTTTTGATTCAATATAACTTTTTTCTATTGCCGATGGATCAATGTCAAATGAAACAGTAAATATGCCCTTTTTGCTTGCAAGACGGCTGAAAAGACCAACATTACTTCCCAAATCCCAGACTGTTTCTGGTTTGGTTTTATCTAAAAATCTATCAATGAGTTCAATTTTGCTGTTTCGGGCTTCATCATCATAATTTGTATCATTATAATAATCACCCCATTCAGTATTCATGACTTTCCACTGAAGTCTATTAATTGCAGACTTCAGGTTGTCAATAAGTGCTAAAAATTTTAATTTGCTGAAACTTTTTTTACTTTGTTCTTTTACATTAACCTGATTGTTTTCATGTTTTTTTTGAAATTTTGCATGTATATAGATGTGGGAAAATACTGAAACGTTAAAAAATGAAGTCACAGGCAAAAGGGAACATGCCATATCAAGAGGGATGCCGTCAATATAAATCCTTAGTAATTGATTAAGGCGGATATCGACTTTGCTCATTAAAACAAGAGGGGCCAGAAAGTGCTGGCAGAATTGTTTATAGGCGATCCATAAATCCCCTTCATTATATTTTTCAAATGACAGTGTGTCGATTAAAATGGGTTTGCTTTCTTTGAATTGAATATTGTATGCAGATGCGTCTTTTAAGGTCATGTTGAAGTCTAGTGCAATCTTCTGAATCTCCAAAGTTGCCAATGCTGCATCTTTTAATTGGCTGAAAGACCACTCATAGGGGTATGACACAAATGGGAGTTTCTCAGGTTTAATAATAGTATAAGCATTTTCATTATCATCAAATGCAGACAAATCGACTTCTTCATGTTTAATCAGAAGACCACCATCAACAAGTTTATTATAAAGACCTGAGCTAACAAGTGAATCATAGTGGTTTTTATATGAGACATTTATTTGTCGATAAATCTCTCCATTTTGGACAAACAGGAAACCGCTTGGATCTCGAAAAGAGCTTGAAAGAATTTCTGTCATTTTTTTGAGAATATTTTTAAAATAAAAGATTTAATACGCTGAAAATATATCTTTAAAACATATAAACCAGATAAAAGTGAAGCAATAAGGATTTGAAACACATAACTACCAGAACCTGGATCAAGATAAGCAAGAGCTGTTGTTGATTCTCAGATTATTTGGATCTAAATTTTCTGATTATTTTTACGAAAAATAAATTTATTCAAATTATATGAACAAACCGTCTTCATCATAT
>JANQFQ010000136.1 GCA_028277765.1 Desulfobacterales bacterium | reverse complement strand
TAAAGCTATTGAGCAATTGTGGGATATTTATCCGAAAATATCCTCAATATTTGATACGCGGACAGTACATAGCCGCGTGAGTTTTTACAGGACCGTCAAGATTCAAGCATGATCCTTACACTTCTTTTTGCTCTTAAATATTGTGGTTGCAAAAGAAGAATGAATTAGTTTATTTGCAAACAATCATTAATAATGATTATGTCGTGAAAATTGAAACAATGGCAAATAATTAACAAATAAATATCTGCTTAACTTTTGAGGTAAATAATGAAACATATTATCATGAAACCCCTGATTTTTTGTGTTCTATTTTTTGGATGTAGTTTTTCAGAAGTCGCTGTATCTGCCCCTGAGAGAAAGGTGGCCGATATGGAGAAATCAGTTACAGAAAGACCAATGGAAGTGATTGTAAAGCTTGATGATTCGGTCATAAACATAAAATTTAGTGAATCCGCTAACGGTTTTACAAGAATAGATTTGGACACCTCATTGGGTATAATTATTAATAGATTAAATCTAGTTAAAGTTAAAAGACTTTTTTCCAGTTTTGAAACAGAGAGAAAGGGTGTTGTTTATGTAGAAGAGAGTGTCAATTTCAAATGGGAGAAATTTTTCCAACATAAAGGAAAGTTTCGTCCATCATCCAAAGAAAGAAAAAACTATAAGCTGGAAAATTATTTTATTTTTTATTTCTCAACGGCCATGGAAGCCGCCAAAGTCTGTGCGTTATTGACGGGCGATCCCAACGTGCTTGAATGTAGTCAGAACAAGAATCATTCACCAGCAGCCGACGAATGTCAGACAAACGACCCAAACGATCCGGATGATCCAGGTGATCCTGGTATTTCCGAGCAGTGGGGGCTGTGTAATATTGGGCAGACATTCTCTGGTTCAGCTGGACTCTATGGCCTGGATGTTGACGCGATTGAAGCATGGAAGAAGACAAAAGGAGCGAAGCAAAATGGGGAGAGAATTGTCGTGGCGGTTACGGATACGGGTGTATATCTTGATCATCCGGATCTTTATAAAAATATCTGGATAAACCAGGAAGAATTACCGGACGCTTTTCGTCAGGAAGCAGACATTGACGGCGACGGCATAGTGACGTTTTCAGACTTGAACGAATCCGGTGCTGAAGCAGATTTGATGAGGCAGACCTGGAAACTTTATGACACCAATAATAACACCTATATCGATGCGTATGATTTAATCGACCTTTTTAACTCTGACAAATACGAATATTCAGATTCGCTGGACCCGGGCGACAAACCCAACGATTTGGTCGGATGGGATTTTCTTGGAGAAGATAATATCCCTGAATATAATAGTTCCGATCCAGATGCTGTGGACGAAAATGCTAGAAACCATGGCACTGCAGTGGCAGGCGTCATAGGTGCAAGCATGAATGACGGTGGAGTGGTCGGTGTGTCTCCGGAAGTCTTGATTATGGTAGTGCGCGGCAGGTCCGAAATGGCGGTGGCATATGCCGCTGAGATGGGCGCAGATATAATAAATTGTTCATGGGGAGACTCCGATGCTCTGGTTCAGACAGAATTGCTTAAAAACTGTGTAAGAGAGTTGGGCACAGTCGTTGTATTTGCCGCCGGTAATATCGTGCATAGTCAACAGTTTCACAATGCTCTTGCCTTTGGGACGTTGATCCCGGATGTCATGGCAATTTCAAATCTTAGGAATGATGGGGAGCTTAATTGGAAGTCGGTAAGGGGCATACGTATTGATGTGGCGGGCCCAGGCACATCAATTTATAGCACCAGGGAGCATGACTTATATGGTTATTACAGTGGCACAAGTCTGGCAGCGCCGTTTATAAGTGGTATTTGCGCGCTTATTAAATCATTGCATTATGACTGGAGTCCGTATCAGGTCATGCAGTTAGTAAATCATACCGCCGTTAATGTTACGGATCCGGCACCCTTTAATGTTACGGATCCGGATGAAGATACAGGTTATGACGTATATACCGGATATGGACTGGCAAACGCGGCAAATGCCGTTAATGTTGAATATGAAGCGCCTGAATGCAGGATAACTTCGCCAAAGGCTACAAACAGGCTGCATTACAAGAATGATGTCTGGGTAAGGGTACAGGGAGACACGCCGATAAACGTTATTGCCCGGGCGCCCCACTATAATGAAAATAGTGATGAATATATTGTAAGCAGCGTGCAATGCATACTGGAAATCGGTCCGGGGAATTCTCCGGGCAGTGATGAATGGACCCATATTTACTCGGATTTTGGCGTTAGTCTATTAGACGATGAATTAACTGTATACAATTTCGACCAGTTACCCACTGGCCGCTATACATTGCGCCTAAAGGTGATATCAAGCTTTGCACCGGGAGAAATATTTGAAGACCGAATCCAGGTTGATGTGAAGCACGCGTTAATCCAGATAAAAGAGGATGCATTTATACCAAATGATAAGATAGATAGTATTCGCGGCATTGCCTCTGCTCCGGAAGCAGTGTTTGGTTATTATCGTTTTGAATATCGGTTAACGGATCAGGATTCATGGACGCCGCTTTCAAGCGATTTTATAATACCTGTTGATTTCCCGGGCAATCATTTTGATTCTCTTCCTTCAGTATATCCTGTTATAGCTGAAAATTTATCAATTGCAGATATTCCTGATGGCGTGGTGTACATACGCCTTGCTGTTTATGACAAGAGTAGCGAACTCTATGACAGTGATACCGTTAGGATCATAAAGGACTTACAGGCTTTTGCCAGTGGATGGCCTGTAACAGTTGGTCGTTCAGAAAAAAGGACCGACCCAGTTATTGTAGATATAGATAAAGATGGAATGGATGAAATTATAGTAACGTCATTTGATTATGATAATAATAATGAATACGCATTGATAGTTCTCAAGCATGATGGGTCTGAAATTCAGGGGGAATGGCCTTTTGTGGGCCATCCGACTTATGTGGGCTACGCTTTAGGCAGACCGGCTGTAGGTGATTTAAATGGGAATGGCCGTTATGAAATCATCAACATCTCAAGTGCTGGAAATTACAGTTCGGGCTTCAAGTTTCTCAAGATTAATGCTTTTGATGATCATGGAGAACCTTTGACTGGAAACTGGCCGCTATTGAACGGAGATAATTCTATAACGGCTCTAATTCCAGGTGATTTGAGCTCTCGTGTTGAAATAACACCTGTTATAGCTGATTTAACAGGTAATGGGCAAAAACAGGTTGTTTTCGGTTATCCGGACACCCCTGACGGATCTGTTATCAGGGTGCTGGATCATGATGGAAATGATCTGGTTGATGGGGGACTAAAAGCGGATGGTCAGATATTCACAAACGTCATAGTCGGCGATATTGATTATGATGGTGATGATGACATCATCTGTTATACTATAACCGAAGAAAACAATTTATATTGGGGCAAATTGATTGCGTTTGACGGATTGGACGCAACAACGCCAATGTGGACCCTGGATTTAAAACAGGCCTTTGGCTCTGACTATTATAACCTGGAGAAACCCATACTGGCTGACATTGATGGAGACAAAAAACTGGAAACAATTATGCGGAGTCAAAGCTACCTGTTTGCGGTTGATTCTTATGGCGTCGTTGTTCAACAAGACCTAATGGATAATTGGGCATGGCATGGCGGGTTAATGACTTGCGGCGATATGGACGGAGATAATATAATAGAATTTGCGGCTCACCATAGTGGAGAGGAAACGATTGAAATAAAAGATTTTGAGGCCGACAGTTATTTTGAATCAGTCAATTTGTTTCCGCATTATTTTTTAACCGATCCCTGCATTGCCGACATCACCAGCGATGGCAAAGCGGAAGTTATTTCTGCTGCGTTTGATACACCCTTTATCTTTGCACATCAAAAAGACGGCTCAGCGATCGGACAAAATGGGTGTTTTCTGGCCAGGCCAGAAGAGTCTGTTGTTTACAGACCGCCTCAGGTTGCGGATCTTGATCATGACGGAGAACTTGAATTGATCCTGATCGCTTATATGCCTACGAATAATCATGAAAAACGTGTATATGTTTACGACTTGCAACAACACTACACAAAAGACGCGCTTCAGTGGCCCCAGAGCCATCATGATCCTGAAAACTCAAGCAACTATCACAATAGATTTGATATTGTCAAACCGCATAAAAACGAGAAACAGTATGCCGGATATTCAAATTCAGGCGTGCCGTTTTTGGTCAGCTTAAGAGAGCAATTTCTGGACAAGTATACGACACCTGATGATTTTGAAATAAAAATAGCGGACCAGTATCCGCTTTCCGTGCTAAAGTATTTCTGGGAGGATAATGTTTTTAATATGATTGTGTCTCCAGAAGCTCTAATTCCTTCCGGGGAATACTCCCTTACAATTGATGCGGCGAGCGGCCCGGTGGCATGGGACAAGGCACAGCAATCGATTGTTGTTCAAGAGGACAAGGCGTATAAAAACCTGCTGATCCTGATTGACCGGTCGGGGAGCATGTTTATGCAGGACACAACATCAAATGAAGATAAAACAAAATTAGAGATGGCAAGCACCCTTGCTAACCAGTATATAGAATGCCAGGTTAATTTTGGCGATCATGTCGGTTTTATCTCCTTTGCAGAGGATTCGGACAATCTGGTTCTAAATTGGCCAATCGTTCCTAATACGGATGATAATAATCTTGAAGAACCTATCTTATATATAGCTTTACTTCCACAGCGTGTTGAAGAGTATACGGATTATTCAGAAGCGGACGATATTTTCGTAGACGCCGGTAATCCACCTGATCCGGAAAACATGGCTGGCCTGACTTCCATTGGTAATGCCATCATGAAAAGCATGGAAATATTTACCGATTACGGAGACAATGGTAACAGGCTGGAAATTCTCCTGATAAGTGATGGCAAGGACAATCTGCCTCCCAAATGGCTCGATATGATAAGCGAATTTTACGGATACAATAATTGCATAAGAATTCACACCATCCACATAGGTGGAGACAGCGATACGATTGAATTTATGGAAGAGATTGCTGCTATTACAGGTGGGGAATATTATAAATATCCAGACCCCATGTTCTGATAACATCCATAAAGGGGTCAAAATCTTCTTTTGACGTTTGAGCCAAAAAATGAAAAATTTATAACTTAGTATATATAAAAATCAAAAGAAATAAAAAATGAAATAGTGAAATAGGGTCGCACCAAGTTAACTGTTTGATAAAATATTAAAAATCGTTAAAAAGGTATATGTTTTTACGTTTAAAAGGCCAACTTTAAGGGTAAAAAGGACGGTTTAAAAAATTTATTATATTTAACTGCATGAAAAAACAGGAAGGAATTTTCTTAAAAGTATCTTTTTAGGGTCAAAAAAGGCTATTTAAGGCATAAAAACAAGCGTTATATTAGTTATTATACTGGAATAACAGGTGATTGTCTTGGTGCGACCCCAAGTAATCCGGAATGCTCCGGAATTGGTGTCCGGAATACTCTGGAACTGGTGTCCGGAATGGAGTGGAATTGGTGTCCAGATTGAGCGGAATACACAACCAGAGAACATTTGGATGCAATTGGACTACTGTTAGGAATATATCGAGACACAAACAATCTGGATTTAAAATCGAGTTGTTTTATTTTTTACCTATTGGCTGGCTGGATCGAGCTTTGGCCGCACAAAAGGATATTAGAGTTCTTAAACGTTGGTGGGGTAAAAAGGACTGGGAAATATTATATGGTATGAAGCCTTATAAGAGGGCAGAGGCTTTCTGTAAGAGGTTTGAATCAGAATTGAACTATGAATATGTTCATCCATGGCCAATATATTCGGAAAGAAGCGGCGGAAGGATAATGTATTTCATGATTCATGCTTCAGACCACCCAGAAGCACCTAAACTCATGCAGCGTGCATATTTTAAAGTTGTTAGAGATGGAATCAAACCACAAGAGCAAATGTCATTTGATTTTGAGACTAACTCTGATATACTTAAACTTAAACTGGATAACGAAAGGTCGAGAGACTATGTGTAACCTTTCTCTTTTTCCCATTTGCGAGCCGCATCTTCCGTTGTTTTTCGCCCCACTTGTTTAATGTGGCCTTTAGGCCATTTTCGTTGATGTTCCTGCTCACGACGTTCTAAATCATCGGTTATTCCGCCATGGACAATTTTGTTTCCAATTTTGTAATGATACTTATAGGTGTCCCTCGGTTTCATGATATTCTCCTTTGCCAAAATTTATATTTGCAGGTCATTTGAATATTTGTACGAAATAATATCTCCATTTTGAGTTTCTTTATACCCTTTCTCATTATGTGAAAACTCTCGTATTTTTGTGGCAGTATAAGATTTAAAGTGATTTTTTATTTTTGCTATTACTTCTAATTCAGTATCAGAAAAAATACTCAAATCAGGTTCAATCATAGATATAAATTCTTCTCCAGAAAAATCTTCAAAGACTTTTTCTCTTATAGTTATCGATTGTTCATCATGGTAAAGTGCCGCGAAATAATGTTCATAGTTATCAGGCACTGGGCCATGGTCGGCATGGGCATATTTTGAGCCGGTAATCGAAATTGCATAATCTTTGTAGTGTTTAAAATCAGCGTAAAAAAGCAGTTTACATAGTTTTGTTTTGAAAACACCTTCTTTAGAGAAAAAAATTGCTGCTTGGAAAAGTTTATTCAAATCTAATCCTTTATAACCGCTATCGATATTTGGTTCATATCTGCCAAAACGTTCTTGATAAAAATTTGGATAAGAGCATTTTTTATCAATTATATTTGACAGATCCTTTAATAGACTTTTCTTTTTTGAATCGGGTAACACATCACCTTTTGTAGTTATGAGCTCATATAGATTTTCTGGAGATTTTATAAGTTGCAAAAGCCTATCATGAGCTTCATCTTGAAGGGCGCCATTCTCATAACGACTTATGGTGGCGCCCCCCCAGCCCAGAAGCGTACTTAATTGATTTTGAGTAAGACCATATTGTTTTCTTAAAAAACGAATTTCTTCAGGTTGAAGCAAGTCATGTTTACGGCGATACTCGACATATGCTTTTTCTAAAGGATCATTTTCTGAATTAGGATCTTCAAATTCAATATTACATTCGTTGCATCGGTAATAATCAACTTCTGTTGGAATAATATCGCCTCTTACTTCTATTTCTTCAGTAGCTCGGACATATTCTAATTCAGTAATTTTTTCACAATTTGGACAAATCCCTTTCATAGCAACCCCCTTTAAAAACCGACTATGTTAAAGGATAATCTATCGGGTGTTCGGCTTCGTGAAAAGAAATACATTTTGCGATTTTTGCTGTATCAACGTCAGCAATTTTCAATTTAATATATATTTCTTTCCCTTTGATTTTTTTCCCAAACTCCCAAACATAACCGGGTTTATCTTTATCTGGTTTAGGACCTGACGAATAATTTGAAACCGAAAGGCTTAATATTTCATTTTTGCAGTTCTTTTTAGTCAGCCCAAGTTTTGATAACGAATGTAGGTTTTCCTTTCGATCAACGATATCTAGGCCTCTTCCCTGTGTGGCGATTTCCTTAAATTCCTTTAAAAAAATAGCAACTTGTATCTCTATCGGTATTTCCAAAAATGTTATCCCTGTAATAATTAGTTGTACAATAATAATATATCATATGATAAGAAAGTCAAGCAAAAATATATCATATGATATGTTGTTGTGCGGAAATACCTTCGAGATACTGATAAGACACCGAAATATTTAAATATATCCTGATATGATCAATGATAAATGGCAAAAAACAGTATAGTGCACAATTTTTTATAAACCGCTGCTAATATATTTTTTTCAAATAATATTAGCTGTTTTTTGTGCTGATAGCTTCTAATATCTGTGCAATTTCACTCTTGGTTGTGATTCTGTTACTAAATCGTATTGATTTGGCTACTTAGAGTTCGGAAAATTATAACTACCTGAAAAAGTAAGAATTGTCAATATTTGATGAAATATTGATCGGATATGTCATGCAGGTATGTTAGGCTCATCAAGATTATTTGCAACAATACGTATATTAAATAATCTATAATGATTTAGAGATATTTTATTTTACAGGAAATGTAACTCTAAGGATCAGCAGCAGTTGACGAAGATCAGCATCAGATATTGATTTGATGATTTGATTAATCCGGCTTTCAATTTCTTTTCGGTTTAAAATCTCTTGTTCATATCGGAATAATTCTGGAAGTTCCACATCTAATGCAGCAGCTATTTTCGTCAGAATCTCAAAAGACGGATTCTGCTGTCCTCGTTCAATCTCACCAAGGAATTTATAATTAACATCAGATTGACTGCCAAGTT
Source organism: Desulfobacterales bacterium (assembly GCA_028277765.1). Lineage (GTDB taxonomy): Bacteria > Desulfobacterota > Desulfobacteria > Desulfobacterales > SURF-7 > JANQFQ01. The sequence continues at coordinate 10,701 of JANQFQ010000136.1, read as the reverse complement.
CCTGCTGTGTCCAGCCTTTTGCATCTCTTAGCTTTCGGATTCTTCGCCCTAAAAGAACTTTTGGATTTTCAGTTTTCTTAGCCATAAAACCTTATATATCAGGAATTTCGATTCAGGGACGGGCCGAGATAACCATTTGACATTATAAAAAGAACGATATAAAAACAAGCAAAAATAGGCCTTAAACGGGCAGTTTTACCCCCAAAACTACCATTTTAAGAAACAAGGACGTTAAAAAATGGCACGTGCAAAAAGATATTATGTCGCCGGTCATGTTTTGCATATAACCCACAGATGCCACAAGAAAGAATTTTTATTAAAATTTTCAAGAGATCGCTGCACACTGCAGCTTAAAGAAAGAGCCCATATAAAATTATTCCTGACCTGTAAGGCTCTTATGAAAATACTTTTTTGTGGGAGTCTCTTAAACCCCCCATTTTTTACCCTAAATAGGCCGCTTAATAGCTAAAAAGAACTCTTTTTTTACCCTTTTTATTCAACATATCAGAAGGTTAGCTCGGCCCGTCCCAAGAAACACCAAGAAACATTGTTACTAGCTGTTGTTGCTATTTTTATTCGGTCTCGGCGCTGTTGTCATGAGATGTTATCCAGACAGGATATGCCGGAAAGCCATTGATTGAATAATCATTTTCACCGGCAGTTACCCCCTGATCGCCAAGAATGAACATACCGAAGCGAGTTGGAGAAGTCATCAACTTTGAAATAAATTCCGTGCTGCTGGCACCATACTCGTAACTTGGCTTGTCTGCATTTTCAATTTTCAAGGGTGCTGTCGTATGCTTGCTATCTTCGTCAATGATTTCCGCTTTTTCAATATCACAGCCGCATGATCCCATATCCACATAGTTATTTGCAGCTGTTTTACGAATACACTCATCGGTTTCTACACTTTTGAATTCCAGTTTGTTATTGCCGTCGAACCAGTAGTACCAGCGATGACTCGGATCGGAAGGATCACAATTTTCGATAACCAAACGATGATTATTTTCCCTATTGGTAACACATTTATAGGTCCCGTTACCTGTATATCCGGCAACCGGACTGCTCCCCTCTTGGGAATATAAAATAACCCAGTTGTTTTCATAATCACAGGCATCGCCACGGTTCCCGCCATCGGAATTGAGTTGATCCGGATTGGCTGTATAAACACAGTTATCATCGTCATCAAGTATACCGTCACCATCCGAATCTTCGCAAACATCGCCGATACCGTCTGCATCAGCATCTGCTTGATCGGCATTGGCTGCCATTGGACAATTGTCCGAGGTATCGGCAATACCATCATTATCAGAATCGATTAATGAATCACAGGCATCCCCAATGCCATCGTTGTCGATATCAATCTGATCTGCATTAACTGTTAATGGGCAATTGTCAATAATATCAATCAGACCGTCACCATCTGTATCCGGTTGCGTATCACCAATAGATACAATACCGTTTAATACACCGATATAGGCTTTATGATATCTGCCACCTAAAGTAATCGGCGCCCAGTTATTATTAAATTGATCGCCCAGGCCGGTGTTGGCTTTAAAACGAGTGGTACCGGTTTCAAAATCAATAGCCGTCAGATACCATGCTTGAGCAAGTGGCGTATTGGGAACTTCTTCACGCGTATACAGATATACCAAGCCGTTAACTGTAGACAGTTTCAATACGGTTGTTTGTGAGGCTTCCTGGCTTTCCCAAACAACCGAGCAACCTGAACAGTCTTCTGCAACATCAATTCGGGTAACACCGGGCTCTGTCCATGTCGGTTCGGTCGGTGAGGTATAACCATAATTGTTTTCAATAATCACACTGCGATTATAGCCGATCATGGAATTGTCTGTAACTGACGCTCCCGGAGTAAACACCGGCACCTGGCATATCAGGCGTTCGCCTTGATAGTCTTTTTGACGATGATAAACCAGCACATTGATCTGTGAATCCGCATAATCGGAAATGGCGATCAAATCGTCACCCAATAAGGTGGGAGTGGTACCGGATCCTTGATTAATCGAACCGGGTTTTAATACCGTACCGCGGTCATATTCTTCACGCCATGTAAATGTCGGGGTATTATCTGCCGCGCGCTCAAACCGGTAAAGCGCGTAATCGGATACGATATAAACACCATCCTCACTGACAGCCAAAGAGTTTTGAATCTCTTCTCCGTTAAGCTGCATGGTTTTAACTTCACCGGTATTTCTATCAACCGTACCCACCAGGCCCTGGCGGGTTACAAACCAGTAATAACCGTCCCAGTCCGGAATAACATCGGTTACGAGATAACCATCCGGAAGGTACGGATTCAGGTCATATTCTTCAGCCACATGCCAGGAATATTCACCCTCATTCTCATACAATTCAAACACCTGAATCAACCGATCCGCATTGCCAATAATTGGTCTGTCCAGATGGTCCAAATGAAAATAAGCACCCCCTGAGCTGTCCGCTTGAATTTCATCAATATTTAATGTGCGGGTTGACTCGCGAGGCGGCAGTTCGTATTCAGCTAAAGGTTCCAATGTAACCGGATCCATTAGGATCAAACGCATACTGATGAGGCTGGTACAAACGGAAATCAACATCCCCTGGCTGTTAAATACGGCTGTGGCACATTCACCGCCGTAGGCACCGTAAGATTCTGTTTCCAGAACCGGATCTACACCCAGTGGTCCCATTTCATTATAAACACCACTGGCATAGCTATCACCATGCATGCCGTTTCGGCCTTGCGGCGCCAAATACGGGTGTTGGGGAACAACATGTTCCGGTAGCGGATTTATTGTAGCTGGGCTTCCGAAATAATCGATAACATTCATCATTCCTATGGCATCATTATAGATTTCACCGGCACAGGCAGATGCTTTATAGCTGGTACAAATCATTAAACCCACGGAAAAGAATAATACGCTAATACTTTTGATTGATAATCTCTTCATCATTTCTCCTTATTTAATTATGCTTTTAAAATCATTTAATTTTGACAGTTAATAAAATGTAAAGATCAATATTAATTGAATTAGAAAATATGACAAGGCTGATTAAGGGACTAAAAAAGGTGGATAAAAATCACACCCTTTGGTTTTGTGAAGAAAAAAAGGGGGAGTATAGACGGGGCTAAGGGGCAAGCCCTCTTTATTTCGAAAAAAACGATTGGGGGAGGAGTTTAAAAAATTTCGAGTGCAAGGAGAATTACTTACTCCCCCTTGTTTCTTTATTTCCAACTGTCAACATTACACTGGCCCCAATAATTATCCCCTTTACAAACAACAGTGCCATTTTGTTTCAATCCAACGGAAAAATCCTGCCCTGCTGAGACTTGAACGATATCTTCCCACTCCTGAAGATCACACTTGCTGTGGTCATTGCCACAGGATGCAACCACGCTGCCATCGGTTTTCAACCCTATGGTATGTTGATAACCAGCGGCAATCTGTTTAATGTCTGTCCAGCTGTCAACATTACATGCGCCGCAATTATTTGTCCCCACTGCCACAACCGTACCACTTGATGTTAACCCTACGGTAAACACCTGACCACGATCAATCTGTACGATATCTGTCCAGCCGGATATATCACAATAGGCGCTTTCACATGTTGTGACTACAGTCCCGTTTGATTTTAGGCCTACAGCGCTATAGCTGCCGCAAATCTGTACAATATCGGTCCAAGTACTTATTTTGTATTGCTGAACATTATTCGTTCCAGCACTAACCACCGTGCCATCAAATTTTAATCCCAGGGTAAAATTAAATCCTGCAGCTATCTGTTTAATATCGCTCCACGTATCAACATTGCATTGACCCGACGAATTGTTTCCCTCAGCCACAACGGTTCCCTCAGATGTCAATCCAACAGAGTGAGCTTCGCCTGCGGCCACCTGTACAATATTGGACCAACTCTCCACATTGCATTGGCCGTCAATGTTTTTACCTGTTGCCACTACAGTGCCATCCGATTTTAATCCGAGCGTATGAAAAGAACCCGCTGCAGTTGAGTCAATATTCCCGTTTATGATGACCTTTTCCATTTTGATCGTAACAACTAACGTGTTACTATTATTGACATAATATTCCTTTTGCGCATCCAGGTGAGACACCCATTTCACTTGCGGCTCATAGCCTGTTTTGAATACTTTGATAACAATCGGAGAGGTGCCAAGATCTTCACCAAAAAACAGTGAATCTTCTTCTGCCGTTCCTTCATTATTGCTGTTCAGATTCGGCAATTCTGTTGCTTCTGCTGGTGATCCGTCAGAATGTTCGTTTACGCGCCATCTTCTGATCAATGCATCGGGAATGGGAAGAGATGTTTCCGCATCAAGAATAACATACTTTATATTTTCCGCATAGATCTGACATTGGTGCTGAATACAAGGATCATTAAACAGCGCTACGCTCAAATCACTAAAATGATAGGCTTCAATTATTTCTTGATGGGTGGCGTTTTGTGAACAAAGACCACATATTGTATTTCCTTTAATCTCGTTAAGCATTGGATCACACCAATATTCCAGGTGTGCCTTCCAAAAAGGATCTGCGAACACATAATATCTATCGTAACAATCAAGGTATACATCACCACCATAGTAGGCATCAAACCCATTGGTATCATCAATATCAACAATGGGTTCGACACCTGTAATATCAGGTACCTTGTCCAGATTATAGTACTCAGGCCACACACCCAAAACGTGTCCCCATTCATGAGCAATGGTACGCAGTTGCCAGTGGTAATCATCAAATGAAGGTGAACCACTATCTTCAATAATGGCATTCCGGTCATATAATTCAGGCCAGTAAGTACCGAATGCTCCCATGTCCATCGTGGTTTCATCTACAATACAACCAACATTCCCACCCTTTGATTCATTGGCATCTTTGTATTTTGCCCAAACAAATAAATCAATGTCATATACATATAAACTAATAGGACAATCGGAGGGAAAAGGCGCGTCAGTGATTTCAAAATCAAAAGGCGCGTAGGAAAAAAACCGGTTTGTCTGCTGCGAGAATATCGCATTCATGTCCTCTACGTATTGAATCAATCGATTATCGATCTCCACATCGGAAAGTCCGCTAACAAGTGCCTGGTCGAACAGGAAGAAAACACGGTGCTCAACCGTTGCTGACAAAGAGACAAAGCCAACCCGGTCAGTAACAGACATGGGCGGTGTTTCATCGGTGTCGATAATATCCGTTTCATCATCAAGGGACTGCTCCTCTTCAATACGTACCGCAATCGATCTGTCTGCCAGTTCCGTGAACCTTAACCCGGCAGGATCATGGTTATTCATTGTTTGTATGTGACCGAGCAGACTCCTGGTCTCCAAACGGCTAGTGGTGTACAACCCGGTTTTGCCATAATTGTCATCACTGACGACCAGTCGAACCTTTTCCGTGTTGACGGTGCCCTTCTCCATGGCGATCACCGCCACCGTCTCAGGAACATGAATATTATCTTCCGCTTCTTCCTCCTGCAAACGTGGAGATATTCTACCATTGTCGAAATTGCTGCGATGATACGTAAATCGGGTGACAACAGCGGAAGGTTCCTCATAAGAAACAACCTGGGTTAATATAACCGGTTTAACATCAATTGGAAAATTATGCGAAAACCAGTGCGGGTGTATATTGTTAGCAACACCCGGTATGTTTTTGGCTTCCATATGAATGCTCCCCAACTGATGGATACCGGATTCCATGACGATAAAAGACACCTTCTCTTCACCATGAATACCATCCTGATAATTCCATTCAGATATTTGGAATTTGCATGAGCCAGGATTGACATCTTTAAGCCGCACCATTGCCGGATCCGTATCATTTCGACTCAAGGGACCGAATACAACAACAGGATCGCTGTAATTCTGTAAAAAGTTGAGGGTATACCACCGGTTTTTGTCCGGCTGCTTAACCAGCAGGGTGCCGTACTCAAAAAAATCAACCGGATTGTGTTCTACGGTGGCATATGGTGTTTTTTTAACCAATACAACATCTTGATCATACAGTTCATTATTGTTATCATATACAGCTAATCGGAGATAAACATCACCTTCAGGAATTTGATTGATTGGTATTTCTTGTCCAATAACCGGATAATCTTCAGGCGGAGAATTAAATTCTATATCCGGAAAATCGATGGGTGTGGAAAAATTATCTGAAAATTGAATCCACTCCTCTTGACCCGGGCGTCTGTATTCAAAACAATAAAAGTTAAAAATAGTTTCCGGCCCGGAGGCAATTCCTTTTATATTAATGGTATCTTCTTTAAAAACGGTTCCTTCTTCAATTTGCAAACAAGCATATTTTATATCGATCTGAATGCGGTCTTCAAAAATATTTTCAGTATCAAATGGAGATTGTGCTGATAATCTCAAAGTATATCTTCCAGGGGGATGCTGATCAAAATCATAAAAGGTTAATTCTTTATTGTTATGAGTAATATTTTTTGCTGTGATTGAGATCCAATCAGACGCTTCCGGCGATTCTCCGGGCGCAATATCCAGCCAGCAATCCACTTCTCCGTATCCCCAACCTAAAGAAGCAACATAAAAGGGATCACCTAGGATAACATTGATTGGCATGATTCCCTTAACCCTGTTCCAGGCATCACGCTTATGCGGCACACGATTCGTAACCAAAGGCGACGTAATCAGACATACCGGTGGGTTTTCTGTATAAGTTAACGCATCAAAAGCTTTGGGAAGGCCGTGGCCGGTATAGGGATCAAAACCATTATCTTCAATACCATCATTATCAGGATCTTCAATGTTATCGGTAAATTGTGTTATTAGCTGTTTTATTTGTAACGGTAATAATTGAGGGTTGTTTTCTTTAATTAAAGCACATATGCCGCTAATAAACGGCGCGGCAAAACTTGTACCGTCATGATAACCGTATTGACTGGCCCCGGTATCTTTATCATATGCTGTTATGGCGTAGATATTCATTCCCGGCCCGGTTACATCCGTACGTATGCCTCTTACCGATGTTGGATCAAGGTGCCCCTGATTGTCTATGTTGGAGACGGTGATAATGTCCGGAACAATGATATTTCCATAGGCAAGTCCATTGGTATATGGGTGTTCCTCATCAATATTACCGGTGCTGAAAACAATTGTTTTAAGGTTATTTCTGATCGTATTTTCAAACAACTCAATACTTGCCAGGTTATCGCTGCCACTCCAGGAACAGTTGATGACATCCGCTCCCATCTCATCTGCATATTGAACCGCCTGAGAATTTCTCCCTCTAACCACCATAATCAATGCTTCAGGCGCAACACCCGTAATCCCTTCATTATTATTCATCCCCGCGGCAATAATGCTTGCGACAGCTGTGCCATGAATGCCAGTATCTTCGCTTGCTGCATCATCATCCGACGCATCATATTCAGGTATATCATCACCACCAACAAAATCCCGTCCCACAATATCATCCGGATAATCAAACGCATCTTCCGGTGAATCAGTATTGTCTGAAAAACGTTCAATCAGTTCGAAAGCATCAATATAATCGTTTGCATCTTCGGATGAATCAGCTAATCCCCATGTATCAAGGATAGCGGTCATTTCCGCACTGTCATTATTAAGGTCGCGAAAAGTGACGATACCATCATTATCGATATCGGCTTCCTCTCTAAATGCCTGGGGCAGTTCAGCCTGGTTGATCCATATATTTAAATAGAGATCAGGATGGTCCATATAAACCCCTGTATCCGTGACAGCGACAATAATATTGTTTCCTTTTGTAATATCCCATGCCTCATTACAATCAATATCAATATTATCAATACCTGTAACCTCATTAACGGTCTGACCAATATTATGGAGCCCCCATTGTTGCTCAAACACGTTCATATCATCTGTCGGCAATTCTGTTGGAGAAGAATTCTTATCATAAAAACAGGATATTACCGAAGGGTCCTGTTTTAATAATAAGGATGCTTGTTCCGGTTCTGTTTTAAGATAAAAAATAAAATAATTTTCAAGCTGATAATCTTTTTTACGATCGTTTGATAACAGAATTCTGCTTGGGGGATTTAATAATTCTCTTCTGTTAAAATCGATATATCTAATCACCGTAATACGACTTTGTTCTCTTTTTTCCAGATGAGAAAGTAATCTTTTGACCTTTATTATGTTTAATCTTTCTTTTAATTTTAATAAAGAAGGCGTCCAATTGATCCTTTCAAAACCGTCTCTGTCTGATTCGTCAAAAGTTTTATTTACAATTGAATCATCAATCTTTACAATCACTTCCATTGCTTTTTCTGTAATCGGTCTTTTTATATCTGCCGCGTTTCTTTCAGAGGACGATACCGTGACTTCTGAGAAAGCACATCCAAAAAACACAACACAGAAAAGCAAGGATTTCATGATAATAGATTTCATTATTTACCTCATAAATTAAGCTGGTATTTGTTTATAAATTATCTGCCGTTGTTTCAATCTTCACATCAGACCCCTTACAGAAGATGCATATATCAAATTTTCTTTTCTGACAATGGTAGAATTTATGAAAAATTTGGAAGGCTTAATTAAAAATTGGCTGTTTAAGGAAAAAAGGCCTGCCAGAAAATCCTTCCTGTTGATTTTGGATCAGAACACCGTAACGGTTTTTACTACAGAAGAGATAGGAAACATCTTTATTTATAATTCGCGGGTATTCGTGTTATTCGTGGCTGGAAAAGAAAAAAGGCTTACAGGAAACCCTGTAAGCCTTTCTGGTGCCGAGGGACAGAATCGAACTGCCGACACGGGGATTTTCAGTCCCCTGCTCTACCGACTGAGCTACCTCGGCACAAACAGGAAATAATTAATAGCAGTTAGCGGGTTTGTCAAGTTTATTTTTTCACCACCTGTTGCACTCGAGTCACAGACACAGAGGTTAATTAACAAGGATATACAGGATGGACAGGATGTAGATTATTGGGATACGGCTTTTCATCACGCAAAGTCGCAAAGTCGCGAAGAAAACCTTTTTTTACCAGGACACGAAGATCACGAAGAAGTTATATTTTTTCTTTTTCGTAAACAGAACGAAAAAGAAAAAGGTTTCAGCCTCCGGCGGGTAGATCCTGCTTCTGCATTATTTGATCCTTTAATCTTAATCATTTTACATCGTTCGCTGGTAGTAGTCTTTGAATTATTTTGTCCAAAATTATTTTGCCTTATTATTTCCCTCCCAGATCACCGAACAGGTGTTGTATGATGGCGCAGGCTGCTACTGAGGCGGTTTCGGATTTTAGAATCCTTGGGCCGAGTGATACGGAGATGAAGCCAGCGGCTTTTGCGGTTTTAACCTCTTCAGAAGTGAAGCCTCCTTCAGGGCCGAGCATGAGGAATATGCTTTTTGCTTTTTTTTTTATTTGCTGAAGAGCTTTTTCAAACGGCTGGGTTTCTTCTTCCCAGAAAATGATCTTTAAATCAAAGCCTTGTGATCGGTCCAGGACCTCTTCAAAAGACAATGCGTCTTCTATAACAGGAAGCCTAGAACGGCCGCATTGTTTGAGGGCTTCTCTGGCAATATTCCGCCACCTGTTATGACGGGCGGCAAGTCTTTTTGTGTCTGGTCTGGGAACGGAGCGGTGTGCGAAAAAAGGGAGCCAGCCTGTAATACCGAGCTCAGTAAGTTGGCGGACAAGGGTGTCCATTTTTCTGTCTTTTAAAAGCGCCTGGGCAACAAGAAGTGTGACAGGGGATTCTGATGTTGAAGGGAAGCTTCGAACAAGTTCAAGGGTTACTTTTCCATCAGAAAAGCCGGTTATTTTTGCTTCATATTCTTCCCCTGTGCCGTCAAAAAGACCAATTAGCTCTCCAGGTTTAAGCCGCAAAACCTTTTTGATATGCCGGGCGTCCTGTCCCCTGATGGCAGGCGCCTGTTCTGGTATTTCTGATTTTTCAATAAAGAAACGTCTCATGAGTCTGTTTTTCTCATTATTTTCATATCCATTTAAGCTGATTCTTTATATATTGCTAACTCCTTATTTCTTCAACACTTTATTGAGTTTGCAAAAACATCGTTAATCTAAAATGTAATAATATATAATAAAGTAAATATCTTGACAGGCAAAATGGTGTATGTTAATTTTCGTAAGATAACCTAAGGTCTTGATTGTTCATTAAAATTTTAAGGGCAGGTGGACTTTTTAGAAAAAGACAGACTGTTTTAGCATGGCTGAAAAAAAAGAACCAGACAAGAAAAAAGCAAGATCAAAAAAGCAGGATGATGAAAAAATTATTGAGCTTACTGATGCTATAAATGATCCTGCTGAAGCAGATGATGAGATTATCGACCTTGTGGATGCTGTTGATGAGGAAGAGGAGATAATCGATCTGCTGGATGCGGTTGGGGAAACCCCTGAACCGGATGATGAAGTGATTGATCTGGTAGACGCGATAGACGAGTCTGCTGAAGCAGATGATGAAATCATAGATCTTGTAGATGCTGTGGAAGCGCCCGCCGAAGAGGAAGAAATCATCGACCTTTTGGATACTGTTGAAGAGACCCCTGAAGCAGATGATGAGATCATAGATCTTGTAGATGCTGTGGAAGCGCCTGCTGAAGAGGAAGAAATCATCGACCTTTTGGATACTGTTGAAGAGACCCCTGAAGCAGATGATGAAATCATAGATCTTGTAGATGCTGTGGAAGCGCCCGCCGAAGAGGAAGAAATCATCGACCT
>JANQFQ010000132.1 GCA_028277765.1 Desulfobacterales bacterium | reverse complement strand
ATGTATTCCATGAACTTTTTCCCGTCGCAATCGAATTCCTGGAACAGAGAGTCTTTCCTGCCGTCAAATTCAAGGGGGTGAACATTAAAATGACCGCATATGAATGCGTCAAATGCTGGTGTGGCTTTGACCCATCTGTTTTCCAGGAACATTTCCATGTAGCCGTGATAATGCACGGTTTCGCTTCTAAGCAGACGTAAAAGACCTTCTGTAGAGATGTGGTTCCGCACATCAGCGAAACCAACCCTACTCGGGATTCCAACTGCCCTGGCCACAGCTGCCAGGAGTGTCCCTTTTGATACGCAGTGTCCTACTTTTCTTCTTAACGTAACACCTGCCCTGAGCCCGGTCCGTGTTGAATCCGCCCGGTAGGGGTCATATGGGATATCATCTCTGACCGCATAATAGAGCTTTATCCCTTTTTCAAGGTCTGTTTTCGTCCCTTTTACTGCTTCCCGGGCATAATCTACTATCTCTGGTAGATCACTCTCAATATAATAGGTTGGCTGAAGATAAACATGTAAATCTTTTTCAGCAGTCCCTTCCATAAAAGTCGCTCTCTTATATATTATATATGAACCGCTAATATAGTAGTATCAGGGGGGAGATGTCAACCTAGATAACTATAAATCCGATGAAGAGTTAAACTTTGAAAAATAAATTCCTGAAAGGTATAAAATGTTTAATTCGACACAATTCGTATATGCCCATTTTCTAATATTGCTGTAGAGGTAGAACGAGGTTTTTCACTATGATGAATGATCAGAATATTTCTCGCAAAACTGAGGAACGGTACAGCATTGTTTTCAGAGGTCAGATCCTCGAAGATTTTACACCTGAAAAAGTTCGGATGACACTGGCAAAACTGCTCGACAAAGATGAAGAAAGGATCGCACATCTTTTTGACGGGAAGTCAAGAATATTAAAAAAAGGATTGAATTGGGAACGTGCCTGCAGGTATCAGAAGGCTCTTGAAAAGGCTGGGGCTGCCTCAAAGGTGCAAGTCATGATGGATAAAATAAGCCTTAAAAACGCTATAGTTCCCATCACCGATTCATTCTCTGACAATGTGCCACTGCCTGAGGGTTCGTCACTGCCAACAGAAGAAAAAGAACAGGATGACGCGGTCGTTGAAAAAAAATCTCTAAGTAATATTCAGTCTGTAGATGTCTTCAAATTCGGTTTTGAGCGTATACGATTCATCCCAGCTGTTTTTTGTCTGCCGCACTCGGAACCTGTTTATAGCGACACCGGTAAAAAAGTCGCTTATATCTCATCCTTCAAATCAGCTGTTGGAAGAGAGGCGGCCTTGCTTGCAGCCGCCGGCATCGGGCTTTTTCTTGAATGGAAGCTTACTTCCTTATACGCTAAAGTGTTCACTACCGGTTTTTCCGCGATTTTATTGGGTGTGCTGGTTTTGCTGTGCTGCATTATTTTTCTGCCGAATTTCATCACACCTTCAAGGCTCGTTCGCGTAAGCCTGAACCCCGGAAAAACGGAAACAGTGTTTTTCTGTCGACAATTAGATAGAATTAAGGTGTTGAAAAGAAGCTTTTCGGTTTCAGATACATCGGACGTTGAGATTGCTCGCATGTATCGTCATATATTTTCATCGGCCTTCATATGTGAAAACAGCGAAGGGGCTGTCATGCTGAAAGGAGAAGAGGAACCCGGCGTTGATGAGATCGCCAGGAACGCCGCTGAAGTAATAGGAGATAAACTTATTGCAACTAAAGTAAGTGCAGTCCTTGACATGGTTAATCAATGGCGGGGAAGAAACAAAGTAAAAAAGGTATACGTAATCCGAGATTCCAATGGTGCGGCAATAGGACATTTTGCCCTGGCCCGTTTCTGTGTATTGACACTTTATGAAAACAAAGTCGGCAGTATTGACAGAAGAATGATATATTCCTTTTCCCTGGCTCTTGCCGGATTATAGGGTTAAGGAAGGATGGCGCTTATGCAGTCAGATAAAAATACGCTTTATACAATAACTTATTCAGGTAAATGCGCTGACGGCCATGGTAAAGAAGAGGTGCAAGAGAGGTTCGCACAGCTTTTTGGTGTGGCAATTGATGATGTTGAAGGTATTTTTACAGGTCGGGATTTGTTCATCAAAGAGAACTTAAACAGGTATACCGCGATACAATACAAGGATGCTTTTACGAAAATAGGCGCGGAATGTATTTTCAGCGAGCAGGCTAGAAACGAGATACATGCCGAACATCAAGACATGGTTTCGGAAGCAATGAACACAACTGATCCAGCACTTGAGCCTAAGAAAGACCATGTGCCGGATGTCCTGACCTGCCCCAAATGCGGACACCGCCAGGAACAAAAAGAGGAATGCGAAGCCTGTGGGATTTTTTTCAGCAAGTTCGAAAAAGTACAGGAACGGAAAAAGCAGGAAAAAACGCAGGCTGTTAAAGAGAGATTTGATACTGTTAAAGACGGCGATGTAAATTATGAAGGAGCGAAGGAAGAACCAGATACACGCAAAGCAAGGTTTTCCCTACAGGCCGGCACCATTCTGCTGTTATGTGTTTTTATATTCGACGGCCTTGTTTATAAACGGGGTCTGGATATCGGTGTTATGCCTTATATACTGGTGAATTTTTTTTATGTATACGGCGGTTTTTTAATTTCTCGCTTGAAAGGTTATCCGGTTCTTGTCGGACTGTTGGGATGTTTTAGTCTTTTTGGTATTTCGGTACTTATTCTTTTACCAGACAGGACTGCAGTGGAACAGCCTTACAAGCTGGACAGGGGCAAAACCGTAGCAATAATGATGATGATTATGTCAGTTTTATGGGGTGGTAATTATTTATTACAATGGCGAAGCAGTATTAACAGCATGAATCATCTGTTTGAGGCCCGGCAGGAACTTAAGACGGATCGAAGTGTTTATCCATCATATTTACTTGACTCATCTCCAGAAGCATTTGATGCTGAAATCCAAGAGATGAAAATGTTTATTGACGAAGGCTTTACGATTCTTGAAAAATGCCGTTTCAGAACAAATACAATTGAAAAAATAGCGGGAAGCATGTTTGAGGAACTTGCGTCCCTGTTTATATGGATCAAGTATCAGCAGTTTTTACACGCTATGGAGTACGAGGACCTTCCTGATCACTTGTATGAGGACAATATCGACTGTATCAAACTCGATTTTAAAGAACAGATTGACGATCTGGTGGAAAAATGCGGAGGGTTTGCAAAGAATCCCGGGATAGCTAAAGCTTATGGTGCGTGGGTCCATGGTTCCCCAAAATGGGATTTTACAGCTGGCGGCGCTTTTGAATTTGGAACCAAGCATAGCAAGCGGCTTAATCGTGTGCTTTTCGCGATCTGGGAAAAAATTACTGAAAGGAACATGATCATTTCCATGAATGAAAGATCTTCTTACAAATACAAAGTGCCTGACATTGCTAATCCGCCAGAAGATATAGTGGCAGAAACAATAAGGAAGGATAATGTGCTGGAATACCGTCTTGCTGACAACATTGGAGAAATGTCCGGACGGCTTTTGGTCATGGCATATTTTTTACGGCCGTATAAGCGGTTCGGCGAGTTGAAATACTACGGTGAATTTGTCTGTATCGGAGGAGATTTGCCAAACATATACATGCATTCAAATTTCTCAGTATTCCACGGATGGAGTCTTCTAGGCACCCTGGGCTGCGTCAAGTAAAGGGAAAACTTATGGACAAATTCTTATCAAGGCCGCCTTTTTCTTAGATCACCCCTGGTTTAAGACTGTTACTTTTTAAGAATAAGTTCCTTTTTATACCGAAAATGGCATAAGTTTCGTTTGAATAGTAAACGACACTATTCAACTCAGCTTTATACTTCTGTTTACCTTTGGTAGCGAAATTTGAAGTATATTTCGTATTTTTTGAAAGCTGCTGGTATTTTTTCTTTACTAGCGTAAGATCTCCTGCTATATACTTTCCCTTTGATGTTTATAAAAATAAAACTTTTTGTAAAAAGGAGCTTAACATATGGATATTGCAGGTAAAAACATTGTTATTACAGGCGGCGGTAGGGGTCTTGGAAAACAGTTTGCTGTGGATTTAAAAAATCTAGGCGGAAAACCTTACGTTGTGGATGTGATCCAGAACGATCTTGATGCATTAAAGGAAGAAACCGGTATCCCGGGTGAAATCCTTGATGTGACCGATGAAGAGAAGATAGTTGATTTCTTTGAAAGATTCACAGAGACAAACGGCGCACCGGATGTTTTGATCAATAACGCCGGAATAACCGCAGATCATTTTTTTATCATTAAATCAGAAGATAAGATCGAAAAGTTTCCCCGTTCAAACTGGGACAAGGTTATCGATATTAACCTGACAGGTGTTTTCCTGTGCGGCAGAGAAGCCGCGTACCACATGGTCAAACACGGTGTTAAGGGGGTTATCATAAATATTTCATCCATCAGCAAAGCAGGGAATCTTGGGCAGACCAATTATGCTGCCGCAAAATCAGGTCTTGTGGCCATGACTGTTACATGGGCAAAAGAGCTTGCCAGGCATGGGGTTAGGGCTGCGGCCATTGCACCGGGTTATATTTTGACCGATATGGTTGCAAAAATTGAGCAGCGGGTTCTTGATAAAATCGCTTCCAGAATTCCCGCAGGCAGGCTTGGCGAAATGGAAGAGATCTCAAGAACAGCACAATATATTATAGAATGCGATTTTTTTAACGGCAGGGTGATAGAGGTGGATGGAGGACACAGGCTATAGTTCGCGTTAATGGCGTATGTTTTAGACGAATATTCTTAGAATAAAGGTTTTCGTTGTTTAGCTATATTTAAAATCCGAAGCACGAAGCACGAAATCCGAAACAAAATCAAATGACCAAAATTCAAATTCCAAAAACAAAAAGAATTTTAATTTAAATTTTAGGCATTTATGGTTTTGAGCATTTGAACATTTAGATTTTGTATTTGTTTCGGATTTTGATATTCGGATTTCGTGTTTCCGGTTTTACCGTTCTAGTATCATCGCCAAGCCCAACCCCCCACCAACACACATTGACAGCAGGCATGTGTTATGTCCTTTGCGCAGCATGTGGTTCATGGCTGTCACCACCTGGCGGGTGCCTGTGCATCCAATGGGGTGGCCGAGGGAGATACCGCTTCCCAGTTCATTGGTTTTGTCAGTGCTGATTCCCAGTTCGCGTATACATGCAAGCGCCTGAACAGCAAATGCTTCATTCAGTTCAATGGTGTCAAAATCATCCAGGGTCATTCCTGTTTTCTTCAATAACTTTCTTACCACAGGAATAGGTCCAAGCCCCATATAGGCTGGATCAAGACCACAGGATTCAAATGCCTTGACCTTGACAATCGGTTCAAGATTCAGTTCTTTTGCTTTGTCAGCACTCATCATTAGGACTGCGGCTGCAGCGTCATTCACACCTGAAGCGTTTCCAGCGGTTACGGTACCGTCTTTTTTGAAAACAGGTCGTAACTTGGACATTTTTTCAACACTTGTCTCCATGGGACGTTCATCTGTATCAACAACAATGTCACCTTTGCGTGATTTTATGGTAACCGGAACAATTTCATCAGCAAAAAGGCCATCCTTGATGGCTGACATAGCGCGTGCGTGGCTCATGGCGCCGATTTCATCCTGATCTTCCCTGGATATGCCGTATAGTTCAGCGATGTTTTCCGCAGTAAGTCCCATATGGTAACCATATATGATCTCATAAAGGCCGTCGTATACCATTAGGTCAAGGATATCACCTGTGCCTGAGAGTTCCATTTTATGACCCCATCTAGCCTTTGGCAGGGCCATGGGAGCGAGACTCATGCTTTCCATTCCGCCGGCTATAACCACGTCAGACTGGCCGGTCATAATCGATGTCGCGCCCAGGGTGATCGATTTCTGTCCTGAACCGCAAAGGATATTTATTGTATATCCTGAAGTTTCCTTTGGGATACCAGCGTGAAGCATGGCCTGCCGTCCGGGGTTCTGGCCTTGGGCTGCCTGGATGACGTTTCCCATGATGACTTCATCAATTTCAATTGGATTATGAGAGCTGTCCCAGTCATCATTATCTTTTTCAATATCGATCTGACCGCGGTTCTTAAGTTTGTCCGCTACCGCTTCTTTTGTCTGATCACTTATGGTCGGACGGAGGCCAGCCCTTTTGACCGCCTCTTTAATGACAATAGAGCCAAGTTCAATGGCTTTCACATTCATTAACGAGCCGCCGAATGCTCCGATCGGTGTTCTTGCGCCGCTGACGATTACAGCTTCTTTCATATCATACTCCTTTGGTGGTAGGTGCTAATAATTATATGAAAATATTATTTAATTTATCTAGAAATCCAGCAAAAACCCTGGTCAGCAAAGAAAAATTTATACTTAAAAGAGAGGTGGTTGTCAATACTATATAGTTAAGTTATGGCACGCAGATAAAGCTGAGTTGAATAGTGTCGTTTACAATTTAAACGAAACTTATGCCATTTTCGGTATAAAGCTGAGTTGAATAGTGTCGTTTAGAATTCAAACGAAACTTATGCCCTTTCGGTATAACACGGAAAACGCTGATTTGCACGGATAAAAAAACAAAATCAGTGAAAATCCGTTTTATCCACGTCATCCGTGTTCTATGAGCAGGTGACAGACGAAAAATGTCGAATAAAAAATAATTTCCATTTTCATATTTGTGGTTTATAATATAATATTACAACAAAGAAACGTTTTCTTATCATTATATCAACATCATGGAGCTATTTTATGAAAAAGAGATTGTTATCAATTATTTTTTCAATATGTTTTATGATCGGCTGTGTAACAGCATCTTCATTAATCCCGCCAGGTACCACTTTTTCGTCTTCAGGAGCACAGAAATGGTCCTTTGCCGGGGTATGGAACACAACTTATGGTCAGGTCAGTTTTCAGCAGACCGGTAACACAGTTGTCGGATCTGGAAGTTATAACTTCCAGGGGACAGTCACCGGTAACCGTCTCCAAGCCAGTTACCAGGGCAATACTGAAAACGGCACAGTGGTGTTTCATATTTCAGATGATGGACGATATCTTCGCGGAAACTGGACATCCAATTTAGGGGCAGGGAAATGGTACGCTGCTAGGATTGGGAATTCTGTGGCTGTTGGAGCGGAACCAGAAGGTGATTATATGCTGCCACCTCCGCCCCCACCTCCGGTTTTTTCAAACACAAATCAACAGACATGGTCCTTTACAGGTTTATGGAACAGCACTTACGGTAGCATCAGTTTTCAGCAGACCGGGAACAGTGTTTACGGGACAGGTAAATATACTTTTAGTGGTACGATATATGGAAACAAACTTCAAGCCAGTTATCATGGGCGGGGCGAAAACGGCACAGTGGTGTTCCATATATCAGATGATGGCAAGCACCTTCAGGGACACTGGACGTCTAATTATGGGAGCGGGAACTGGAACGCTACCCTTCAGGGCAATCCCATTTCTATGAGGCCTGCTGCACCAAGAATTTCGAAATTTTCTCCTCAGGCACAAACTATTATCGTGAAATCACCTGCCGTGGGCACAAACACCAGACAGACAGATAAGCCGGATCAGGATATTACTGAAAATATCAGTGATGGGAGTGATATTAATTTTGGCAGATATTTCGCTCTGGTTATCGGCAACAATAATTATCAACATTTACCAGTATTACAGACAGCACAGAATGACGCTGCTATCCTGGGAAGGATATTAAAGGATAATTATGGTTTTAATGTAACAATTATTAATGATGCTACCCGTTCTGATATACTTGGGATGTTGGAAAAATTCAGAAAAACACTAACTTCTAAAGACAACCTCCTGATATACTACGCGGGCCATGGCTGGCTGGATGAAGATGGTGATGAAGGATACTGGCTGCCGGTGGATGCCACCTCTGACAGCATGGTTGACTGGGTATCGAACAGCTCGATCACGACCACATTAAAAGCAATACAGGCCAAGCATGTTCTGATTATTTCCGACAGCTGTTATTCAGGAAAACTGGCAAGGGGTGTTCATATCAAGCCTCGTACAAGTGATTATCTTTCCCGTATGGCCAGTAAAAGAGCGCGATCAGTTTTATCTTCCGGCGGGTTGGAACCGGTTGCTGACAGCGGAGGAGCTGGCAACCATTCTGTGTTTGCCTCTTCTCTCATCAGTACACTTAAAGAGAATAGACAAATTTTAGACGGTACTTCGCTTTTTAGTAAAATCCGTAGACCGGTTATGCTGAATTCTGATCAGACCCCTGAATATGCTGATATCCGTAAGGCAGGACATGGAGGGGGCGAGTTTCTGTTTATTCGGGTGAAATAGGAAACTGGATACTGGTTTCTAGATGCTGGATTAAGAAATACCATCATCTAGCATCAAATATTATAAGGTAAAATATGCATTTAACGTAGAGGAGAATCTTGTATTCGCCTATTTTGGTAACCAAACAACATTGATCATTAGATCGACAAAGGCGATCATAAGGATCGCCCCTACCAACTAGATGGTTACAATTGTATTATGTATTTCATCTAACTATCATGTTGGGTTTCACTTCTATTCAACTTCTCACATAAATACAATTCAGTAGGTTGGGTTGCGTTTTTTAACCCAACAAAACCATAGTGGCTCAACCCAACCTACTATATTGTCTCAAGCATGAGCATGCTTTCAATTGTCACCCAGCTTCCCTCTCGAGGGGGGATTGTTTTATGATTAGCATCATTTGTAATCCCATCATGGGATCATGTCGTTTCATACTTTTATATATTATAAAAGCATACAGTCTTTAACCCTTTTTTTACTTCTTTTGGCTACTTTTATCCTGCAGGTCCTACGTTCTTTCGGATTGAATGATTTCACATTACATGCTTTATATTCTTTTCTTAGCCTTTTCTTTCCCGCTATACAGCAGGCGGCTCTTTTTGAAAATGATTTTTCCATAATATTCACCTCCCTACTCATTTATCCGTATTATAAACATGGTCCTTATTGCATCGTCAGAACGTTTAGGCTAAACCATTGTTTATTTATGCGAAATCCGAAGCACGAATCTCGAAATTCTAAACAATATCAAATGATTAAAATTAAATGGCCAAAACAAAAAAAGTTGACATATGTAAATGTTTTATATTTTGAACATTTAATATTCGATTTAAATAAAAGGTAAGGCTTTATATTTAAAAGTCAACTGGCCTGCATTTTTGCAAACAAACAATATCGTTCATTAAATCGACAAAGGCGATCACAAGGATCGTCCCAAATAGATGGTTACAATTGTATGTTGTAGGGTGGGCTGTGCCCACCAAAACAGGTAGAATACATCATAGGTGATCACAGATGTATGAAGGGGCAGGTAAAATTTTCCATCGATCACCATCACGAACAAAACTGCAGGGGACAGGTGGAACAAAAGTACATGGCATAATAATTAAGAGTAAAATGATACAAATCGAATAAATCGTATAAAAAGTAGTGGCGGAACCGCTTCTTTTTTTATCGCTGCCGCAAGGTGAGTAAAAATAAATAAATTTTTCGTGATCTTCGTGGCCTTCGTGGTCATTTATTTTTGGGCCATTAAGACTTACTTATCCCGTGTGATAATTTTCATTAATGCTGGAGCAAAGACAAAATCTGATAGCAGCGCCAGTGCGATAACTGTCCCTGTGGCGCAGCCGAAAATAACCGTTGTTCTTAGCTGTCCACAAACAATAACATAAAAACTGGAACTTAATACAATCGTGGTGATAAGCATGGCACGGCCTGTACCAAGGAGTGTCTCACGAACGGATGTCTGGACGTTTCCTGTAAGATTATAGTATTTGCGAAAATTGTACATAAAATGCATGGTGTCGTCGACCACAAGCCCAATGGCAATACTTCCCATCATCAGTGCGTTAAGGTCAAGCGGCAATCCCAACGCGCCCATGGCTCCCATGACGATGATAATCGGCAGAACATTCGGGAACATACTGACCAAACCGTATTTCAGGCTCCCTACTAACACAACCATCATAATTGAGATGACAAAAAAAACGATAATATAGCTTCTTGTCATGCTGTGGAGGGACGCGGTAAGCGTTCTTCCCATGAGGGATCCCATACCGGTGATGGTAAAATCAGCCTTTCCGGAAAACTGTTTTTCAAGGCGTCCATTGATATCGGTAACGAATCTATAGATATCTACAATATCAACATAGGGGAGTTTTATGGTAATCCTGGCTTTGCTGAACTGGCTATCCACAACCTTTTCCAGGTCATCTGAACCGCTGTTTTCAAAAAGAAGCAGTTCTTGTGCGATCATACTCTTGTCTTCCGGTATGTTATAAAACGCGTGATCATTACCGTTTAAGGCCTGGTTGGTCTCCTTTACAATATCTGTGATGGAGAACACCTTGCCCACAAAGATGTCAGGGGTATGTATCTTTTCAATCTCCCGGGAAAAATGTTCAATCCTCTTTAATATATCAGGATCATGGATACCGTTTTCTTTGCCTGTTTCTATAATCACCTCAATCGGCAGAGATCCTTTTAGGGCGTGGGCAATAAAAATAGCGTCTTTTTTCGCGTCCTTTTTTTCCGGAAGCTGTTCTAAAACATCAATGGAGAACCTGAGCAGGAACAGGCAGCCTGTAAATACAATGAGCATCATAAGACTTACAATTGTGATTTTAAATGGATGGTTTGTGGCAAAATCAGCATGCGCGATCAGGAAGCTGTCCATACGTTTGATGTTCTTGTCCTGGCTCCCAGGGGGCTTATGTTTAAGCGGAATAATCGCGAGAAGCGCCGGAAGGAGTACGACTGTAAATATCAAGGCAATGATAACACCGATGGCAGCAAAAAGGCCCATTTGGCTGGTGGTTGAAAGTTCAGAAAAGGCGAATGACATGAAACCAGCCGCAGTCGTAAGGCTTGTCATTACCACTGCGGGTCCGGAATGGCTCAGTGAGTAAGATATGGCCTCCTCTTTACTGGTCCCCTTTTTAAACTGCCGGAAAAATATGGCAAGGATATGAACGGCATCCGCGGTTCCGACTGCGGACAGAATGCTTGGCAGAACAGCCGTCATCTGGGTAATCGGGACACCGGAAGCACCTAAAATACCCATAGTGCAAAGCAGTGATGCGAAAACAACGATCAGTGGCAGTACGATGCCAGCAATTCTTCTAAAAAGTGCATAAAGAAAAAAGATAATGGTTATATAGGTAATAATGATATATAACTTCAGGTCTTCTAATACAGTGCGGTTCATGGCAAGTTCAATGATCGGGCCGCCTGTGTATGAAATAGGAAAATCGTCGCCAGTATACTGTTCTATGATGTTCTCAACGGCAGAGACAACTTCTTTGTTTTCTTTTTCTGAAAAATAATGCTGTGTACGATTAGATTTTTCTAAAGTCTCTGTGCTGGTTCCTGTGTCTTCAAAATCATCAAGAATATCATCTTCATTATTGTCTTCGGATATAACTGCCTGGGTTTCAATGATAAGGGCGGTCACATTCCCGTCTTCAGATATAATATTATTAAGATATACAGGATTATTCATGACCTGTGTTTCCAGCGTTTTCAAGTCGATTTTTTTGTCAGGCCAGTCCTTGAGCAGGTCATCCACATAAAGAGTATCATCTTTCCCAAGGGTGTTCCGTGCGTTTACCAGGCTCCGTACCTCTTCAAGATACGGCACTTTACTTTCCAGGGTTTCATGGAGCGATTTTAGCTTTTTTAAAAAGTTTTCCTCAAATATGTTTGAAGATTCTACGGCGATAATGATGATTTCGTCCCGGCCGAACTGGTCGCGGAACTGGTTGTAAGCGACACGGTAAGGATCATCTTTGTGGAGCATTCCCTCCCAGGAGGTATCAACTTTGAGCATGGGCAGAAACAGGCTAAGGATGATGATGCAGATAAGTGATATGAAAAGAGTTTTAAATCGGTTCCGGCAAAGAACATGACCTAAATAATCAAAGAAAGTCTCAATCGGCCCGGCAAATAAGTTCATAAACAGCCCCGCAGTAGTTCCCCCCGGACAATATATAATGTCAGTAAATGTGTTGATTTGTCAAGGGTGTTGAATAAAATATTATCTGGACATTAGTAAGATCAGTCGGTTATATTTCGAATACTTATCATGAAAGATATTAGAAAAAAGATTGAGAGCCATTTTTTCGTGTTTGGTGAGTTTGCCTATGATAATCCTTTTAAAACCCTAATCATCATGGCTGTTGTAATCGTATCCATGGTTTCCGGAATAAGAGGTATCCATATGGATACCTCTACAGAATCATTTCTTCATCCTGATGATCCAATACTAGTTGCGTATGATTCTTTTCGCGACCAGTTCGGAAGGGATGAATTGATTATCATCGGTATCCAGCCGCCAGCTGTTTTTGAACAGGCTTTCCTTAAAAAGCTTAAACAATTCCATGAAGCATTGGAAAAAGAGGTTCCCCATCTTGAAGAGATTACGAGCCTGGTCAACGCACGAAATACGCGGGGAAAAGGTGATGAACTGATTGTTGAAGACCTGCTTGAAGATTGGCCGATGAATGATCAAGAGATGGCTGATCTTAAAAGCCGTGTGTTGTCAAATCTGTTTTACAAAAACCTGCTAGTATCAGAAGATGCGGGATTTACTGCTGTGGTGATTGAAACCAGTGGTTTTTCCACTGAAGAAGATAGTGATATTCTGGACGGATTTGAAGATACAACAGATTCTGCTCCTGATGGAAACGGGCCAGCCGCCAGGAAGTACCTGACCGATGCTGAAAACACCGAGGCCGTGAATGCTGTTCGTAAGGTTGCCGCAAGATTTTACGGGACTAACTTTAAGATTAGTATCGGCGGGTCACCTGTTCTGACTCATGATTTAAAACAGTTCATGGTCAAAAATGTCAGGCTTTTTATCCTGTTCGCAATAATAGCGATCTCTGTTTTCCTGTATATACTGTTCCAAAGGATTTCCGGTTTCCTGCTGCCGCTTATTATTGTCATCCTATCTCTCGTGTCAACCGCCGGTCTGATGGGCCATTTTAACGTCTCCATTAAGCTTCCCACCAATGTGTTGCCGACATTTTTACTGGCTGTGGGGGTAGGGGATTCGGTCCATGTGCTGGCTATTTTTTTTAGACAGATGGCATATGGGGATGATAAAAAAAACGCCATTGCCCATGCCCTGGAACATTCCGGACTAGCGATTGTCCTGACAAGCCTGACAACCGCTGGAGGACTCCTTTCCTTTAGTGCGGCGGAAGTCGCGCCGATTGCTGAGCTCGGGATCTTTGGCAGCGCCGGTGTGATGTTAGCTATGCTGTTTACAATAACCCTTTTGCCGCCCCTGCTGGCCCTCACACCGGTCAGTTCCAGGAAACAGGAGAAGAAAGAAGGGACATCAATCCTGGACCGGTTCCTGGCAGGATTTGGTGATGTCGCAACCAGCCGCCCAAAGATGACTCTTACTCTTATAACTGTGGTGATAACTGCCGGGCTTGTCTGCGCGTTTCAAAACCGCTTTTCCCACAATCCCGTAGAATGGTTGCCCCATGAAGCGCCAATCCGGATCAGCACGGATACCATTGATGATGCCATGAAAGGATCCATGTCCCTGGAAGTGGTGGTGGATACCGGCAAAGAAAACGGGCTGTATGATCCTGAAAACTTGAACCGGCTAGAGGGTCTGAAGCAGGAGCTTGAAGGATTTCAATCTGGTGATATTTACGTAGGCAAGGCGATTCACGTGGGTGATATCCTAAAAGAGATCCACCAGGCCTTAAACGAGAACAGGTCTGAGTTTTACGCTATACCTCAGGATCCAGCCCTTATACCGCAGGAGTTTTTGTTGTTTGAAAACAGTGGTTCAGACGACCTGGAAGATTTTGTTGACACACAGTTCCAAATTGCCCGCTTTACCATTAAAATGCCGCGGCATGATGCTATACCGTATGCTGGTTTTATCCGTACCATTGAAGATAAATTCAATAACGCTTTTAAAGGAGAGGCAGAGATTACGGTCACCGGCCTTGTCTCTATTCTGGGTCGTACCCTTTCAGCCGCGGTGTTAACCATGGCGCGGAGCTACCTCATTGCCTTTATCATTGTTACGGTCCTGATGGTTTTGATGATCGGGAACCTGAAAATTGGACTGGCAAGCATGATCCCCAACCTGTCGCCGATAATTGTTGCCATGGGATTAATCTGGGTGGCAAAGATACCACTTGATCTTTTTACCATGCTGACCGGAAGTATTGCTATAGGCTTGGTGGTTGATGACACGATTCATTTTATGCACAATTTCAGACGGTATTATTTTGAAACTAAAGATGTTAAAAAGGCTGTGCATAATACCCTTCAGACAACCGGTAGGGCCATGTTATTCACCTCCCTTGTCCTTTCCACTGGTTTTTTTATCATGACCTTTTCAGAGATGAACAACCTGACCGGTTTTGGTTTAATAACCGGTGTAACCATCATCCTTGCACTTCTCTCTGATTTCTTGATCGCTCCGGCTCTGATGGCGGTTATTTATAAGAAATAAAAACAACGGAATGTGAAGCTCATTGTTTTATATTATTGTATTTTTAATTTTTGATGGCACACGGATGACACGGAAAACACTGATTTTCACGGATAGAAAAACAAAATCCGTGTCATCCGTGTTCTATCAACGGGGGCATGCGAAATATGTTGCCCCTTCAGAATAGTTTGAAAAACCAGAAAATTTGTTATATTAAATAAAAATAAAATCTAATCTTAAAATCGTAGCAATAATAAACGTTTTATTGAACAATTAATATTGACGGTCCTGTAAAAACTCACGCGGCTATGTACTGTCCGCGTATCAAATATTGAGGATATTTTCGGATAAATATCCCACAATTGCTCAATAGCTTTA
>JANQFQ010000127.1 GCA_028277765.1 Desulfobacterales bacterium | reverse complement strand
GTGTCATCATCTTTTTTTGCAGCAGGGAACTCGATTGATTCCAAATATTTTTTAATATCATCCAGCGCAAAGTTTGTGCCGAGAAGACGGTTTGTGTCTTTAATGCTAAGGGGTATTGTTTTCTGGGGGATTATTTTCGGTCGTTCATCGATAGTACCGCTAACAGCTTTTCCTCCAGCAAGATCCATCATCAGCCAAGCCGCTCTGTTCATGGCATTGACTGTACCCTCAGGATCAACCCCCCGTTCAAACCTGTGTGAAGAATCAGTGTTCAGGCTTAATTTTTTTGCTGTCTTTCTAATGCAAACAGGGTTAAAATACGCACTTTCAATAAAAACTGTTGTGGTTGTGTCTTCAATTTCCGAATTCAGCCCGCCCATGACACCGGCAAGTGCTACAGGTTTTTTCCCGTCGCAGATCATCAGCATGTCCGGTGTGAGCTTACGTTCCTTGTTGTCCAGAGTGACAAATGTTTCCCCCTGTTTTGCTGTCCGGACAATAATTCTGTTTTCTGCCAGTTGTTCAAGATCAAACGCATGAAGGGGTTGGCCGCTCTCCATCATGACAAAGTTTGTTATATCAACAATGTTGTTTATGGGTCGAAGTCCAATAGAAAGAAGACAGTCCTTGAGCCATTGAGGAGAAGGGCCTACTTTGATGTTATATAGAATTTTAGCAGCATATCGCGGGCAGAGGTCCGGTACTTCTATGGTTACTGAGGAAATATCTGAAATGTGTTTGCCTGTATTACTGTCAAGGTCATCAAAAACTTCAGGATATTTAACAATTTTGTTTTGAATTGCAGCAACTTCCCGCGCGATTCCAATGAGGCTGAGACAGTCCGAACGATTCGGGGTCAGGTCAATTTCTACAACTGTATCTGACAGTTCAAGGACCTTTGCAATCGGGATACCCGGAGCGGTGCTGTCTTCAAGAGGCATGATACCGGACTGGTCACCGTCTAGCCCGAGTTCGAATTCACTGCAGAGCATCCCTTTAGATTCAATTCCCCGAATTACGCCTTTTTCAAGAGTCCTTCCGTCTGGAAAGAGTGTCCCCGGCAGAGCACACGGATAGACTCCGCCTTCTTTGACGTTCGTCGCACCGCAGACAATCGAGATAGTTCTTTCCCCAATATCCACGTCGCATAGTTGCAGTCTGTCAGCATCTGGATGCGGTTTTATTGAGACAACACGCCCTGTGATAACTGTATCCAGATATCCATACCTGTCTGTGACAGAATCAACCTCAAGTCCTGCCATGGTCAGCGCATCAGCAAGGTCTGAAACCTCCGTATCAATAGTAACATATTCTTTTAACCAGCTCAGACTGAATTTCATTTTAAAACTGCCTTAAGAACCGTATATCGTTTTCAAAAAATTTACGTGTGTCATCTATACTGTGTTTCAGCATGGCAATCCGTTCAACACCCATGCCGAATGCAAAACCTGTGTACGTTGATGTGTCATACCCCACGTTTTCAAATACCGCAGGGTGTACCATACCAGCGCCGAGAATCTCGAGCCATCCTGTGTGTGAACAGACCCGGCAGCCGCTGCCCCTGCACATAACGCACTGGATATCCACTTCAGCGCTTGGTTCTGTAAAAGGGAAGAAGCTCGGACGGAACCTTAAGCTTGTTTTTTCATCAAATATTTGATGGACAAAAGCGGTCAGGGTTCCTTTTAGGTCGCCGAAAGAGACGTTTTTATCCACCAGGAGTCCTTCCACCTGATTGAACATGGGGGTATGGGTGATGTCAGAATCACATCGGTAGACTTTCCCTGGAGCGATGATCCTGACAGGAGGGTCTGTTTTCTCCATTACCCTAGGCTGTGTGGGGGATGTGTGGGTCCGGAGGACAATATTATCCGACACGTAAAACGTGTCCTGCATGTCCCGGGCAGGATGGTTTTTGGGGATGTTTAGGGCTTCAAAATTATAATGGTCAGTTTCAACTTCAGGGCCTTCAACTATTTGAAACCCCATCTTTGTGAAAATACCGCATATCTGAAGCGTGACCTGTGTAATAGGATGTATTGATCCTGTCTGCGGTTTTCTGCCCGGCAGAGACACATCGATATGTTTTGTCTGCGACTCAGCCCCGGCGTCAAGCCTTTCAATAGTTTCCTTAAAGCGCCGCTCTAGCTCTGCCTTGACAATATTAGCCTGTTTCCCCGCTTCAGGACGTTCTTCTTTAGGGAGCGTTGAAATGTTTCTTAAAAACTGAGTAACAAAACCCTTTCTGCCAAGGTATTGGACGGAAAGGGTTTTTATGTTTTCAATATCAGAAGCAGTTTCAAGCTCTTTAAGGGCGGCTTCTTTTATTTGTTCTATGGTTTTATCCATTGTACGGTTAAGCCCTTTAAAAGCGTTTAATACAGATTAAAAGCAGTATCCTCCTTCTCCATTCTATGAAAGCATTAAACAGCCGGTTTTACGCCTGTTGTGCGGCCAGCTGTGCTATCTGTGAGAACGCGGAAGGATCTGATATGGCCAACTCCGCGAGCACCTTGCGGTCAAGCTCCACATTAGCTTTTTTAAGTCCGTGAATAAACTTACTGTAGCTTAAGTTGTTCATACGGGCAGCCGCGTTTATCCTGGCTATCCAGAGCCTTCGGAAGTCACGCTTGCGGGTTCTTCGGTCGCGATAGGCATACATAAGTGCTTTATCCACGGCGTCCGCGGCTGTACGGAACAGCTTGCTGCGTCCGCCTCTGTAGCCCTTTGCAAGCTTTAACACTTTTTTTCTTCTTCTTCTGGCTTTAAATCCTCTTTTTACACGCATGGTGAATCTCCCTGGTCCGCGCTGCCCAGGCAGCGAGGCCTGTGATACGGTCTATCCATTAGGAAGCAGTAACTTAACTTCCTTTTTATTTGTCTTGTCAATGATATGGCCCTGTCTTAAGGTCCTTTTACGCTTAGTTGTCTTTTTCGTCAAAATATGGTTTGCGTGGGATTTTCTGTAAACAAATTTTCCCGAACCAGTCTTTTTAAAGCGTTTTGCAGCTGCCCTGTTTGTCTTGATTTTTGGCATGGTCTTAAACCCCTAAAAAAATTACTAATATATATAGTGCAGGCTTTTTGTATAGCGCAAAGCAATGCGCCAGACAAAATAACCGAGTTATTATTTAAATGTCAGCAAGTTGATATATGAAAAGAAATAAGATGAGTCAATGAAATTATTTGGGCGCTAGGATCATGACCATTGTACGGCCCTCAAATTTCGGTTCCTGTTCTACCACTGCAAGTTCGCTGGTCTCTTCAGTTATCATATTGAGCAGTTCCCTGCCCCGCTCGGAAAGGGTTATTTCTCGACCCCTGTACATTACAGTAACCTTGACCTTGTCTTTTTTTTCAAGAAACTTTTTAATGTGGCTCAGCTTGGTGTTCAGGTCATGCTGCTCAGTTTTCGGCCTGAGTTTTATCTCTTTGACCTGAAAGGTTGTCTGCTTTTTTTTCGCTACTTGCTGTTTTTTTGTCTGTTCATACTTATAACGGCCGTAGTCCATTATTTTGCAGACAGGCGGTTTTGCGGTGGGTGATACTTCTACAAGGTCAAGCCCAAAATCGTTTGCCGCCGCTAGTGCTTGATGAATAGCGAGAATACCCAGCTGATTGCCGTCTGGATCTATTACCCTTACTTCTTTTGCCCTGATTTGTCTATTTGTCTTTGTCCTGTTTGTGCGACTTGGTCTTTTTATGCCTGTACCTCCTTTTTTCCGTTTATAAAATAATTTTATAATAATTATGGAATTAAGTCATTGAACAAACACACAAAGTATATAATACTACAGATAAATGCAAGAAAAAAACTATATTTTTGCGTCAATATTCAGACGACCGGTTAATCCGTATTTTTTTGTGAAAAACCCGCTAATAAACCGAGCAGGTATTATTTTCTGTATTTGTTTACATCGTCCGGATCCGCTGAATCCTGAACTTTTTTTCTTATAGCTGCGTACTGCTCAAGTAAAGAATTTGGCTCTTCTTTTCCCTGTTTCTCCCACGGTTTTCCAAGGTCCATGTCCTTGGCAATAATCTTGTAGCAGTTGTAAGCCTCGCTTGCCCCTGCGTTTGATCCAACATGCCAACAGCCTCCAGTGGCGTAAAGATTTTTAATCGGGGTCCTGTGATTGGCTAGTTCAGGGGTGGGCCTGTTTTCATTGATTTGGTGTGGGACACGGTCTATGCCGGCCATACATCCCGTGGGCATCAGGTTGCGCATACGGTTGTGATCATAAGGGCTGTTTTGGTCTATGCCGATGACGTTGTCCCAGGTCATGTTGGGTGCGTATTCTTGCCATATGGCGATAAGTTCATCAGCGTAACGCGCGCGTATTTCCATCCATTCTTTTTCTGAAAGGGAGTCAGCGGGGGGACCGAGCTGTTCATGGGCAACGACATGTTTTCCAGGGGGGGCAAAGCTTGGATCAACCAAACTGTGACAACCAACCACACTGGCATAATCTTCAAACGGCGGAAATTTATGCATCTGAGCGTACTGGCACTCCCGAGCAATATGAATCGGATCGGGATCCGGTTGCAGACCCAGCCACATGGTTTCATGAATATCAGGATTGAAAGCTTCAGCTTTATACGACGGCGCTTCATGAACGGCAAAACTATACCACATTAGACACCCGAAAGTGTTTTCAAGAATTCTAACCCGTTTTTTAAGAAGATCGTCGCTGATATGCTCTTCTCCTATCAGGTCGAATATAAGTTGGTGTGGATTCAGCGTGCTGACAACCAGCTTTTTTGCTGCTATCTCCGTGCCGTCGGCAAGACGGATACCTGTTGCGGCACCGTTTTTAATAATAACCTTGTCTACATGTTTATTGATATGAAACTCACATCCCATCTGGGTTAGTATTTGGTGGGCAGCATGGGCGATCATGTGTGTTCCGCCCCGATTAAAGCCGATAGCGGGAAGGGTTGTGCTTAAAAGGGTTCCCATTATTCCCTGGCCCGGCTGAGTAATATCTACAACTGAAGAGACCGCAAACCGCAACACACAGGACTGCAGTTCCTGGCTTTCAAATGTTTCCTGTGCCACACGATATGCGCTACCGGTTAAGGTTATGGCATCCGGCACAACCCCGGCTTCCATAAGGTTTGGCAGTACGAGGCCTTGTCTTTCCATGAATTCAGGAGCCATCCTGTCTTCTGCGGGCGAAAACAGCAAGTCTAGCTGGACCGCTCTGTATTCGTCGCTCTGTTCAAGCTTCCAAAGCTTGCGCCATGTGTCCGAGTCTTTTTTAGAAAACCGGGCGATCTCCGCGCAGGTACGTTCCTGTTCCGGGTCATGCTTGTCGCTATATATGGCAAGGCAGTTATCCTTGTCTTTAAAAACAAATCCATCACTGCACAAATGCTGATCCCATTGAGCGCCATATTCCCAGAACTGAGGAAAATCACGCCATACTGGCGCGTAGTACCATGGCAGAATGATATTCGCGTGAGTATTGCCCCGGAAGCCGGGTGCTGATAGTTCCTCGGTGGCAAGGCAGCCGCCGATTTCGTGACGCCGTTCAAATATACCAACACTCATGCCCCCATACTTCATTAAATACATAGCTAGAAGCAGCGCCTTGTTTCCTCCGCCGACAAATACTGCGTCAAAGGTTTTGTCTGCCATTATGTCCTCCTGTTATTGCCCATAAATCTGAAGAGGTTTCAGTAAATGATCTTTTTTTAATATATTATACGTGAATAATATACAAGCCTAATCAGGACTTGTGAGTAGTCCGGAGTAATTCTTATATATAAAAAAATACAGGAATCATTGACCCTGATTTTCTCTTATGATATTAATCTTTTCTGAAGAATGTGCATCACAACTCTAACAACTCTCCCTTCCGCAAAGGAGAATAGATGGCCCACTACAATGTACATAAACGCGAGATTGAGTGTAAGCTTGTATATTACGGGCCGGGCCGCGGCGGGAAGACCACCAACTTAGAGCAGGTATTTAAAAATTATCAGAAGCTGGTCACAGGTGATATGACATCGATTAATACACATGGCGACCGCACCCTGTTTTTTGACTTTCTTCCAATGGATCTAGGTAAAATCAAGGGGTGTGATGTGCGTGTTCAGATGTTCACTGTTCCAGGGCAGGTCCAGTACAGTGCAACAAGAAGACTAGTATTAAAAGGTGTTGACGGAGTGGTTTTTGTGGCAGATTCTCTTGAGGTCCGGCGGAAAAAAAATATGGAATCCCTGAAGGACCTTCAGAGAAACCTGAAAACCTATAACAAGGATATTTTTAAAATACCGTTGGTCATGCAGTTTAACAAACGGGATCTCGGAGATGAAGGTATTCCGATTATGCCGGTAAAGCTGATGGACAGAGATTTAAATCGTCAGTTAAAGGCACCTACTTTTACCGGCAGTGCACTGAAGGGCGAAGGTGTCAGAGAGACCATCCAAAAATGTCTGGCACTGACACTCAGTGACCTTAAGAAGAAACTTGACTGGTAACACACCGACGCTTTCAACAATTCCAGCCTCACACCATCTTCTCAAAACAATTAGGTGTCGTCTAAAACAAATTTTTTATGAGACTTCCGAGCTAGGTCCCTTCTTTGGTCTTATAATGAATACAATGTGATTTGCCAAGAGAAGAGACTGACCTGCCGATTTCGCATTCTCTTTTTTTCCAGAATTCGCAGGTAAAGCAGGATTTGCCGTAAGCCTTTATAAGAAAAACTTCATTTTTTATCCTGATATTCGTGTCCATAAATCAACCCCCATTGTTGATTTTAGACTGCAGTTAGCAAAGGTTTAATACTTTAGAACTGATTCATCAGGCGTTTTACTATAATAGAATAGTACATGTTGTATGTCAAGCGTTAATAGGCACAACATATAGATATATTGTGAAAGTTAAATCTGAGTTGAATTAGTAAACGGCACTATTCAACTCAGCTTTATACCGAAAAGGGCATAAGTTTCGTATGAATAGTAAACGACACTATTCAACTCAGCTTTATAGTGCTGCAAATGTTCCCAGAACAGCTATCAGTAGTACCATTACCATAAAAACACCATCCATTACCCATTCAACAATAGGATCAAGCATCATCTCCTCCTACATGGCGTGATTTGCCATCATATTATTTGTTTTCATTTTTTCAGCATTCACAATTAAAGTATTCTGAGGCTTCTTCAACGGAATCAAAAATTATCCAGTCATGTAGTAAAGTATTTTTACCCTGCTTTCTTACACGTTCAATCATGGTGTTGCCGTGATACACATAATATTCATAGTAATACTGATATGATATGTATTTTGTCATTTTATTCCCTCCCTTTGACAATGATTATTCTGGCCCTGTTTTGAATGATAGTATGATGTTGCATTTTTGGCCCCTCAGTGTTTATGTTTATGGCGTAATGTTTATAAAAATGAACCATCAGGGCAAAAAAAATCTGGGACATGCCTGGTTCCTGTCTATATGAACATAAGGCGACTTATTTTTATCTGAATTCCCTGCACACCCATAGCACTTTTCCAATAATCCGGACATTGTTGATTTCACTGTCCTGTAGAAATACTGGCGCATAGTCCCTGTTGTCACTCAATAGGACGAGTTTGCTGGGATGTTTTTCAATTCTTTTAACCATTATTGTGTCATCAACACCTACAGCGTATAAAGCACCAGCCAGGATATCTTTTTGGGATTCATCAATCAGAACAGTATCTCCGTCTTTTAATTCTGGCTCCATGCTGTTGCCGAATATATCCATTAAGACCATTCTGTCTGACGCACCTTTTGAGCTGAGCCACTCATGTTGAAATGAATAATAACCCTCTATTTCAGATCCCACCTCAAATGATCCTCCGCCAGCGCAGAGTCTGGCTTTTACCTTTGGTATATTTTTGAATTCCATAGTCATACTGCCAGGACCCTTTAAAAATGTCTGACCAACCCCGGTTTCGATCCAGTCCGGGTTTAAGCCAAACTTTTTATAAAGCTGAAGAATCCATTTGCCGGGTATGGAATCCTTTTTTCTTGCCTGGGTGATGGCTGACCGATTTATATTTAACACAGAAGCGAGTTCAGACTGGGAGGATATGCCTGTAACTTCAGATACCCTTTGCAGAAACGATTCAAATGTTGAAAGCGTCATAATCAGCACCTCATCATATGGGTTGACAATTTATGTTAAACTATATAAACACAAATTATATAAAATGCAACTGTTTTTTTGTTTTTTTTTGTCCATAAGTATAATGGGGGTATTATTTTGATTTTCAGAAATAGTGACAGCCTGCCTGTTAAGCAGGTATCTGCTTTCAGGATATACCGGCCCGGACTGGCCGTAAAGTGTCCCCTGCCACTGTTCCTGGTTCCGGTTGCAGCGGGTTTCCCATCTCCGGCAGAGGATTATATAGAGGGGAAGCTTGACCTGAACAAGCATCTGGTTGAGCATCCTGCAGCTACTTTTTTCGTGCGTGCCGCAGGCGATTCAATGATTGGCGCTGGGATTCATCCCGGAGATATACTGGTTGTTGACCGGTCAATGGAGCCTGCAGACAGAAAGATCATCATCGCAGCGGTGGATGGAGAACTAACAGTTAAAAGGATCCGCCTAATTGAGGACAGGGTGCTCCTGGTGCCGGAAAACAGGAACTATTGTCCGCTGTCTGTTGAAAAGGATATGGACTTTGAGGTGTGGGGGGTTGTAACGAATGTTATACATGCACTGTAATGAAAGTGCCTAAAGTTACAAGTGCCTAAAGTTGTGGTATCGCTTCGCTCTGCCGTTTATATGTTTTTTAGACAGGATTAACAGGATTATAGGATAAAAAAGGTTGTAGGGGCAGACCTACGTGTCTGCCCATCACCTTGGGAATACAATAGAAACAGTATTCAGTGAACAGTCGTAGGGTGGGCTGTGCCCACCGATTATTTTTTATCGTGGTCAGCGCTAAAGGGAGTAATCAGTTTCCAGTATCTGGTCTCCAGTTTCTAGTATCAAGTTTCAAGTATCTAGGTGATCGTGATCGGATTTAAAAAAGTACGCTAATAAAGTGCTCTAAAGTGCCTAAGGTTGTGGTATCGCTTCGCTCTGCCAGTTTAAAAAAACTGTAATTAGGGCTTTTATTCTATTGAATAGCGGAAGCCTATTGTATGTTTTGAAAAAATAGGTTAAAAGATTAAATCTAAAAAAGATCGGAGGCAAAAAACATATGAAGATTATTATCAGCGGAAAAGGGGGCAGTGGAAAGAGCACAATAGCAATACTTGTGGCAAAGGCGCTTAAGGAAAAGGGGTACCGTGTGCTGCTAATTGATGCGGACGAGTCAAATGCCTGTCTTCACCAGCTGCTTGGGATTCAGGAGCAGGTGGTACTCCTGGATAATCTTGGCGGTAAAAAGGCGTTTAAGAAAAAAATGAACCAGACATTCCCCCCACCTGACGATTTTTTCTACACGCGCACAAAAATCGATGACATACCTGAAGAAAACATAACAGAGGCTGGCGGTATAAAGCTTCTTACCATGGGCAAAATTCATCATTCTGGTGAAGGGTGCGCCTGCCCCATAGGTGTCCTTTCAAAAAAGGTACTGTCCAACCTTGAGATCGGTGATAATGAAGTGGTGGTCATTGACGCGGAAGCCGGGGTGGAGCATTTTGGCAGGGGCCTTGATACAAACTGTGATCTGATACTCGGCGTGGTAGATCCGACATTTGAATCATTTACCATGGCCGGAAAAATGCTTGAAATGGCTGAAAAGGCCGGGATCAACATCAGCCTGATACTGAACAAGGTTGACACCCGGGTGGAAAAAGCCATGTCAGAACAGGTTGACCAGTCCAGGGTGTTGGTCAGGATTCCTTATGACGAGGATATATTTATGGCGAGCCTTGAAGGGAAAGAGCTGCAGGGAGCTATTTCTGAATTCGATAATGTCTGCAGCTTGGTTGATGAATTTAAAAAAGATTAAAGTGGTTAGAAAGTAAAAAAAGTTGTTTCACCGAAAGATGGTGGACTGTGCCCACCATTCATCTGAATCCGTCGGCTTTATGATAAATATGTGCTAAATCTTTTCTGCCACAGCCTCAGCCATCAGTTGGTATCCTTCTTCGGTGGGGTGGACAAGGTCATGCTGTACAAGGGACCGGAAATCTGTACCTTCAGATATTTTCTGTTCCCAGTATGTATGAACCTTTGCCAGAGGGACGCTTTCTTCATCAGCGACTTCTTCCAGAGCAATGTAATATTTTTCCGTCATTAGCCAGTCATGCCCTTCAAGGGCGGATGATGTCATCAGGAGAATTTCGGCGGATGTCTGTTCCCTGATGCCCGCAATGATCCCGAGAATACTGTTTTTAAAATGATCAACAGCATATCCTGAAAAAGCATCGTTCAGTCCAAACTGCACCAGAACAAGATCCGGTTTATCATTGATAACATGCCCTTTCAGCCTATTCAGACCGCCGTCGGCAGTATCACCCGGGATTCCCCTGTTTATGATGTCGACGATACTTTCCGGATATTTGTTATGCAGAAGTTCTTTCAGAAAGTCGAGATATCCTTTGTTAACCATCCATCCGTGGGTCAAAGAATCTCCTAACGCCACGATTCTGATCTTGTCATCGGAGTTAAGCTTTTGAATGGTTTTTTCTAGTGCCATAATCTCCTAAATGTTAAAAAACAAGCCTTTGTGTCAATAGTTTTATTATCAGTTATCAATTATCCAGAAAGTTTTATCCTTAATTCTAAACGTTTTGCTTTAAGCTCTTCGCCTTCCCTGGCAGCAGCAAGATAAAAGGTACAGCAAAAAAACCGATTCCAGCGCTTATACAGTATGCTGCTGACAGTCCTAAATGGTCTCCCATTATTCCAACAACCACGACAATAGAGGCACGGGCTGTAAAGGCCGCCATCATGAAGAGACCGTTAGCGGTTGCTGGACTGGATTTCGCGTTTTCCTGTACCATGGCAAGCATCACGGGTGTTGTGGAAAGAAGGGTGAAGCCGGTTGCAAAGAGCATCAGGCAACGGAGAAAGCCGCTGGTATATACGAACAGATACAGACTGATTGGAGCGGCCACCAGCGCGATCAAAAGGATCTGTTTGCGTCCAAACCTGTCGCTCAAGGTGCCAGATGATAAAGCGCCGCATACGCCTGCTGCTTCAAGGGCGGTAAGTCCGAATCCCGCAATCCATATATTGCCGGTTTCTATTTCGATAAAAGTGGGAAGAAAGGCGGTCATTGAAGCGTTCATGAACGCCCGGGCTGTGAGGATGGCTGTCAGCGGCAGGAGAATGTGCTTCAGTTCTTGGAAAGTTGTCACCAGGGAGAGGCGGCTAGATGTATCTGGTTGAACAGGGATATCGTGGAACCTGAAAAAGAGCCAGGCAGAAGCGATGATACCGAAAATCATAATCGGATAGTATCCTTCCAGGCTTGAAACAGAGACAGCTCCCACGGCAATGAGCGGACCGACGGTTCTAGCCAGTTCTCCGCCAGTCATAAAGAAACTCATCCCTTTTCCTTTTTTATCACCAGAAAGATATGCCACCATAACAGGAGATGGTACATGAAAAAAGGCAACGCTCATGCCGGTTATAAACAGGAGTAGGATTAGAACACTATAGCTAGGAGCAAGTCCGAGTAGGCTCATGGGGACGGCGGTCGTTACCGGAGCAAGTATGATAAAATAACGGACACTGGTCCTGTCCGCGATAACTCCGATAAATGGGTTTAATAGAGAGGGAAGCTGCATTACCGTGGAAAGAAGTCCAGCCTGGCCAAGGGTAAGTGAAAACTTGTTAATCAGTAACGGCAGCAGGGGTGCGAGAAAACTGGAATAGACATCATGGATAAAATGGCAGGCTGAAAGGGTGAGGACTTTTCCTGTTCTGAAAAGACCGTCAGTTGATGTATATAATTTTTTATCATTATTAATTTTCATGAAATGTGTCATTAGGAATCAAAACACCAACAGAGTCAAGAAAAATTCCATTGCAATACGTTTTCAGTCATTATAAATAGGTCGAAAAGGTAGGGTATATAAAGTCTTTTAGGGCCCATCATTTTACTAATCTAAATATTTTAATAAAAATTGACCGTTTTATCAAGACAGATTTTAATATTTTATTTTAATGGTTTGCAGAAAATTTCACGATAGAGTAAGATATATGTAGCCCTTGAGAAAACCGGGCCGACAGCATGCGGAAAAGAAGTATTGATTCAAGCGTATTTGTTAATGGTATCAGCGGACTGACTTTAACGACATTGCAGGCATTAACATGAATGACTTTGATTCAATCATAGATGAAGCTGTCAATCTTGCGGAAAAATGGCAGGTCAGATCTAATGAAATCCTGAATATTGGAGAACGGTTTTTTCAGAATAAGATAAAACGGCTTCTCCGCCGTTCCATGGATAAAGTAATCCTGGCCAAGCTTATTGATCAAAGCTTCAGATCAAAACAGACATACCGTGTTGCCGATCAAATAACAAACCTATTAAAAAAATTTGGTATTCCTGAATTCATGTCTTTTATAGAGCGTATGCTTATACGCCTTTTTGTTTTAACCGGCAGGTTTTTTTCAATCATTAGCGTTCCCCTCATGATCATGTTTATTAGGAAAGGGAGCAGCGGCGTTATTCTTGCAGGAGAAGAAAATCTTCTACAAGCGCATCTTAGAAAAAGGAAACTGAACGGTGTTAGGATGAATATTAATCATCTGGGAGAGGCGGTGCTTGGCGAGAAAGAATCGATGAACCGTCTTGAAACCTATACAGAGGATCTGAAAAATCCGGATGTGGAATATATCTCCATTAAAATATCAACGATATATTCTCAGATATCTTCCCTGGCGTTTGAACATACGGTATCTGTACTGGAACACCGTCTAGCACAGCTTTACAGAATAGCACAAAAACATTTTTTCACAAGACCGGACGGGACCCGGGTCTGTAAATTTGTCAACCTTGACATGGAAGAATATCGGGACCTTTCCATTACGGTTGAGGCGTTTAGACGGACATTAGACAGGAAAGAGTTTAAAGACTGTTCAGCCGGGATCGTACTGCAGTCCTATCTGCCAGATAGTTTTCACACCCAGAAGAGGTTAACCGAATGGGCCCGGGAAAGATTTGCAAACGGAGGGGCTCCTATAAAAATACGAATCGTAAAAGGGGCTAACTTGGAAATGGAAAGACTTGAATCGACAATCAGAAACTGGCCCCTTGCTACTTACGGAACCAAGCTTGAAGTGGATGCCAATTACAAGCGGATGGTGGAATACGGTATGCGACCAGAAAATATTAGGGCGGTACACCTGGGGATCGCTTCTCACAACCTTTTTGAATTGGCGTTTGCATATGTGCTGGCAAAGGATAGAAAAGTTGATGACTTTTTTACATTTGAAATGCTTGAGGGGATGGCCGATCATGTGAGGCGGGCGGTACAGGAAACCACCGGCGACATGCTGCTGTATGCGCCTGTCGCGTTAAAGGATCAGTTTATTAATGCTATCGCCTATCTGATACGGCGGCTGGACGAGAATACAGGCGAAGAAAACTTCCTCCGTTACGCGAATGAACTGGATCCTGGATCAGAAGAATGGTCTTTTCTAAAGCAACAATTCATTGAATCCTGCCACCATATTGACTTGGCCGGAAAAGAACCGAACAGGAGACAAGACAGGACAATGGAAAATTATATTAAAGAGAAAGGGGCCTTTTATGAAGTCGGTTTTGATAATGAACCTGACACAGACTGGTCACTTCTTGCCAACGGTAGATGGGCTGAGGCCATAAAGGAAAAGTGGAAGAAAAGACAGGAAGAGGCCCCAATGGAGATACCGCTGGTCGTGGCCGGGCGAGAGATATATGAGGGGGGAGATACCATTGATTGTATAGACCCTTCACGAGTTAGTGTGTCCGGAGATGGAAACATCTGCGTAGCGAAGTGCACAGGGGCTGTTCATGATGATGTAGAAGCGGCTGTGAAAATAGCGAGAGAAGATCCAGATGGGTGGCGCACGACAGATATAAGAACTCGGCATAAAACACTGTCGAGGGTGGCAATGGAAATCAGAAAATCAAGGGGAGATCTTATCGGTTCAACTGCTGCGAACACCGGTAAAATTTTTACGGAAACAGACATTGAGGTGTCTGAGGCTGTCGATTTTGTTGAATATTATCCACATTCATTAAAAGCGTTTATTGATATTGAAAATGTCAAACTCATGGGAAAAGGGGTTGGGCTGGTTATATCACCATGGAACTTCCCTGTGGCGATTCCATGCGGTGGTATTACAGCTGCTCTTGCTGCCGGTAATACCGTCATATTCAAGCCGGCTTCAGCTGCACTTCTGCCGGCCTGGGTGCTATGCCAATGCTTCTGGAACGCAGGCGTGTCAAAAAATGTGCTTCAATTTCTCCCGGCAGAAGGTCAGTCCGCTGGTTCAACACTGGCCGGACATCCGGGCATCGATTTTATCATATTAACCGGCGGTACTGATACAGGCCTGAACATCTTACAAAATAATCCGGGAGTCTTTTTTACTGCTGAGACCGGCGGAAAGAACGCGACCATTGTCACCTCAATGGCGGATAGAGACCAGGCAATCAGCAATGTGATGCACTCGGCGTTTTCAAACTGTGGCCAAAAATGTTCAGCTACATCGTTGCTGATACTTGAAAAAGAAGTGTTCAACGATAAAAATTTTAAAGACCATTTAATGGACGCGGCAGGGAGCTGGCGCGTTGGTTCGGCCTGGGATTTTGAGAACAAGATGGGGCCGCTGATTCATCCTCCCTCTGGACAGCTGAAAGCGGCCATGACGACACTTCATCCTGGTGAAAAATGGCTGCTCAAGCCAAAAAACGTGGATGATAATCCTTATATCTGGACTCCAGGTATAAAATGGGATGTAACACCCGGCAGCATAACGCATATGACAGAATTCTTCGGGCCGCTTCTTGGTGTGATGGAAGCGGAGAACCTTGAGCACGCTATAAAGATGGCCAACCAGACCGGATATGGTCTTACGTCCGGACTTGAGAGCCTTGATACACGGGAACAGGAAATATGGAAAGAAAACATCAAGGCCGGCAACCTCTATATTAACAGGGGGACAACCGGTGCCGTTGTACTCAAGCAGCCGTTTGGCGGCATTGGGAAATCAGCGATCGGGGCGGGTATCAAAGCAGGAGGGCCGAATTACGCAGTTCAGTTCATGAACGCTGAAGACGCATCATACCCTTTTTCAGATATGACAGAAGGGAACCATCCCCTGCTTGATCTTATAATAGAGTGGAGCCAAAAACAGGATCAGTTTTTTTTAAAAGGTTTTGAAGAGGATATTAAAAAGACTCTCGCGGCAGTGGTGAGCTATCTTTCAGCTAGAGAGGACCTGTTTTCACGGGAGCAGGATCATTTTAAATTAAAAGGCCAAGACAATATTTTAAGATATCTGCCGATCGGAACGGTTGTCATAAGAATTCATGAAGATGACACCCTGTTTGAAATTCTTGCGCGTATTGCCGCTGCCAGGATTTCAGGGTGCCGTCTTATTCTCAGCGCGCGTCCAGGAATCAGAAGCAGAAGCCTGGATTTTATATTAAATAAAGAAGGGAGGCTTTTTTCCGATAATGCGGAGGTTCTTTATCAGTCTCACAAGGACCTGATTAAAATCATGCCTGAAATAGACGGAATCCGCTACGCAGCACCAGACCGTGTTCCATGGATTGTTTTGAAAGATGCCGCAGATAGCGGTTTTTATATTGCCAGGTCAGCTGTTGTAATGGAAGGAAGAATTGAGCTCCTGCAGTATTATCATGAGCAGAGTATCTGCAATAATTATCACAGGTATGGTTATCTTGGAGAGAGGGGACTGGAACAGCAGGGAAAAAACGATTCTGGAGGTAATGACAGTGTCATTTAAATTGCCGAAATATACACCGCCTGATTTCAGTAAAAAGTCACTAAAAGAAGCACCTGCCGCTAAAACGGGATTGGCGCCCAAAGATGGTGTGGCACCTGAAAATTATCATGCTACATCGAATCACCCAGAATATGTTCATACTGGAAACGGCAAATGGATACTTGTTCGAGAAAACAGGATGGACTGCGTGCTGGTATTACGTGAAGAGATGGTTGAAGCGGTTGAAACCCGGAGACTTAAAAAGGGAGACCCTGTGGTTGTGGGTAGAACAGAAAACGGCGAGGAGGGTGTACTGGTTTATACCAGGGGATTTGAAGGGGATGCGGATGAAAAAGAACATAAATTTTCATTTAGAACCCGGGGAACAAGGGAAACACCTTTTTCAAGGAGTTATGACCAGCTGTATGAAACCTTACGGTATGACAGGGAACATGGATATATTGTATGGGTGCTTGG
Organism: Desulfobacterales bacterium; assembly: GCA_028277765.1. Lineage (GTDB taxonomy): Bacteria > Desulfobacterota > Desulfobacteria > Desulfobacterales > SURF-7 > JANQFQ01. Next base: position 12,836 of record JANQFQ010000127.1, on the reverse strand, counting down.
TCCGGCGGCCGCATTTGACAAGGACAGCCGCGATTCAATGCAAGGTTTGATTGAAAACGGTTTTTGCCACGCGTTAATGGCAGGGAACGCCCTTGCCACACATGATCTTGAAGCCGCTTATTATCGGACCGGACTAGGGCAGGATATTTATTCCCAGGAGCTTCAGCCTTTGGGACACTACAATCATCTGGACATATTAAACAAAATCAGGAAGGCAGGCTCAATACAAAAAGGGATTACAGATCTGAAATTAAAAGACGGAATTATATATGCGTGTGAAAAGAGAAAGGTACCGTATGTTCTGGCAGGTTCCATTCGTGATGATGGCCCCCTGCCTGAAGTGATTGGTGATGCTTACGAATCCCAGGATGCTATGCGTAAATACGCACGAAAAGCGACAACCGTTATAACCCTTGCCACACAACTCCATTCAATAGCGTTCGGTAATATGACTCCAAATTATTATGTGATGACAGACGGAAGCGTCCGTCCTGTATTTTATTATATTGTGGACATGACTGAATTCAGCGCTGATAAACTCGCAAACCGGGGTTCAAACCAGGCGGTTGCCATATTAACCAATGTTCAGGATTTTATGATCAACCTATGGAACAATCTGGCGAAAAAGTGATCAGGAGAAAAAGAGTGAATAAAAAAATTAAGATATTCGGAGTGCCCATGGATCTGGGACAGTCAAAGCGGGGCGTTGATATGGGGCCCAGTGCCATGCGCTATGCTGGGTTGTCGTCAAGGCTTAAAGAGCTGGGGTGCAAAATAAAAGACACCGGCAACATACAGGTTCCAGTCAAGGAATCACTTGATGACCGGAATGTTCTTTCAGAAATATACAGAGCCTGCGCGGCTGTTTACGATGCTGGCCGAAAAGCGGTTGCCGAAGGTTGCATACCTGTTTTTATCGGCGGTGACCATTCCATTTCCATAGGATCAGTTGGGGGAATTACCCATGATTTTCCGGCCGGTCTTATATGGATAGATGCCCATGGTGATTTTAACACACAGCAGACATCTACGAGCGGCAATATTCACGGTATGTCCCTGGCGGTTTTAACAGGCCTTGGCATGCCGGAACTTGTTGATATCGGTAGGCCTGGTCCTAAAATTGATCCCAATGATATTGTACTGATAGGCGTACGGAGTCTTGAACAAAAAGAGAAGAAACTTCTTAAAAAGAATAATATATCCATATTCACCATGCGGGATATTGATGAACAGGGCATAAACAGTATTATGTACAAGGCCTTGGACAAATTAAGCCATTTAGACCGCATTCATGTGAGCATGGATATGGATTCCATTGATCCCATGTCCGCCCCGGGTGTGGGCACGCCTGAACGGGGAGGGCTGACATATCGGGAAGCGCATCTTATGATGGAGATTATCGCTGATTCCGGACGGCTTTCATCAATGGACATTGTTGAGATTAACCCGATTATTGACCAGAGCAACCAGACCGCTAAGATCGCAGTGGAACTGACGGCCTCTCTTTTCGGGAAAAGCATTTTATAGGAATAGTCTCTTTTAATACATGATAAGAGTTGGTATAATAATTGTAACGATTACCGCTGTAATATAGAGACTGGTTCTTTTACAATTTCACCTGTTTCATAAACGAAACTTATGCCCTTAAGGTATAAAGGTAATTTATGAAAATTATACTTTCTGGAGTTGTCATTATTGTCGGGGGGTACGGCAGCGGCAAAACAGAAGTTTCAATAAACCTGGCAATTGAGAAAAAACAAGAAGGCCTTGAGGTTCAGGTGGCCGACCTTGATATTGTTAACCCTTATTTTAGAACACGTGAAGCAAAAGACCTGCTTTCAGGGCAGGGGATTGATATTATTTTACCACCTGACAAATATCTTCAGGCGGATCTTCCCATTGTGAGTCCGGCTGTTTCAGGGATGATACGGCGTTCATACGGGCTGACATTAATTGACTGCGGAGGGAATGATGCCGGTGCTACGGTGCTTGCGTCTTTGGCTGATTCCCTTCATGAGCAGGAAATTCAGACACTCCAGGTAATAAACATGTTTAGACCCGATACTAGCAGTATAAATGGCTGCATGGCTATCAGAGAAGAGATTGAATTGGCTTCAAAATTAAGAATAACCGGCATTATTGGCAACACAAATCTTGTTGATAAAACAGAAGCAGAACATATTTATCATGGATATGATTTTATTAAGAATGTTTCAGATAAAAGCGGTCTTCCAGTGGTGTTCGTCACTGTACCGTCTGAACTGGTTCCGGAAGTCAATGTCAACTATTTTGACTGTCCGATATTAACCATTTATAGAAAACTTATGATGCCGTGGAACAATGAACCGCAATAACAAATAAAAGAGGTTGTCAGCCTATGAAATTCAGACATTTTATCGATATTGACAAGTGCAAGGGGTGCGGATTGTGCGTGATTGTATGTCCTAAAAAAAATTTGAAACTATCTGAAGAATTAAACAAAAAAGGATATTATTCAGCGTTGCAAAAAAATCCTGAAAACTGTCTTTTCTGCACATCCTGCTGTATTATGTGTCCTGATGTTGCCATAACGATAACTGAGTCTGCCGAAGAAGAAACCGAGTAGTACCGGCCGACGGGTATGGGAGGAAACAATGGAAAAAGTTTTAATGAAAGGGAACGAGGCAATCGCGGAGGCTGCTATCAGGGCCGGGTGCAAAGGATATTTTTCATACCCCATCACCCCCCAGTCTGAGATTGCTGAATATATGGTCCGGCATCTGCCTGAAGCAGGGGGTGTTTTCCTGCAGGGAGAAAGCGAAGTGGCTGTGGGATACATGGTTCTGGGAGCTGCTGGATGCGGAGAAAGGGTTATGACATCCTCATCAGGTCCGGGTATAAGCCTGATGAGTGAATCTCTAAGTTTCCTAGCTGCTCAGCAATGTCCTGCGGTCATTGTTAATATTATGAGGACCGGACCTGGGCTTGGCGGGATACTGCCGTCACAGGCGGATTATTTTCAGGCCACAAAGGGTGGGGGGCATGGAGATTTCAGACTGCTGGTGCTCGCTCCTTCCAGCATCCAGGAAGCGGTTGAAATGGTCATGGAAGGATTTCCCCTTGCTGAAAAATATCGGAATCCTGTGATGATTTTAGGCGACGGCCTTATCGGCCAAATGATGGAACCGGTTTCATTTCCGGAGCATCTTATTACCAGGCCGTCAAACAAGGACGCGTGGGCAGCCAATGGTATGGATACCCGCAATAGCGATAAACGGAATGTGCTCAAGTCCCTTTCCCTGGATCCGGATGAAATGCACGAACATAACAAGTCTTTGCAGGAAAAATACGACCGCATGAGAAGAAACGAGATTCGATATAAAGCATACAATCTAGATACAGATTACGAGCTCCTTATTACATGTTTCGGAATCATGGCGAGAGTATGTGGTACCGTTGTAGACAAATTAAAAGAAGAGGGTATTGAGGTGGGGATGATAAGACCCCAGTCTCTTTTTCCTTTTCCTGAAGAAGCCATCCGCCAGGCTGCCTCAAAGACTGGCTGCAAACAGGTCCTCTGCGTTGAGCTGAACATGGGGCAGATGGTTGAGGATGTGGAAAAGGCTGTTCAAGGAGCGTGCCCGGTAACATGGTACGGCAACGCGGGCGGCGCGATACCGCCTCCCAAGGAAATTATCGCTCATATACATTCTCTTTTAAACAGATAGGAGAAAAAATGGGAAAAGCATTCAAAAAAGCTGAAGCACTATCAGACAGGCCGACCCACTATTGCCCGGGGTGTACCCATGGCGTTATCCATCGTATGGTGGGAGAAGTGATTGATGAGCTTGGTATACGCGGGAAAACGGTCGGTGTGGCGCCAGTGGGCTGTTCGGTTTTAGCCCATGAGTATTTTGAGTTTGACTTTATGGAAGCGGCTCATGGCCGCGCCCCGGCGGTGGCGACCGGAATAAAGAGGGTCCGTCCTGATCTTAATGTGTTTACATACCAAGGAGATGGTGACCTTGCCAGCATTGGTACTGCGGAAATCATTCACGCGGCAAACAGGGGAGAAAAGATAACGGCGGTGTTTGTTAACAATGCGATTTACGGGATGACAGGGGGACAGATGGCGCCGACCACAATGCCTGGTCAGCGGACAACCACTTCTCCGTTTGGGCGGAATGTTCATGATGTAGGAATGCCGATGCGGGTTTCGGAACTGCTGTCAGCTCTTGAAACGCCGGCATACATAGCAAGGGAAGCGGTCATAAAACCGAAATATATTATGAAAGCGAAGAGAGCTATTAAAAAGGCCTTTCAATATCAGATGGAAGGGAAATGTTTCAGTTTGGTTGAGCTTGTGAGTATATGCCCGACAAACTGGGGAATGACACCGCAAAATTCGGTTAAATGGGCGGAAGAAATTCTACTGCTTTATTACAAGCCGGGAGAATATAAACTTCCTGAAGAAATGTGAGGAGGAATATATGCAGAGTGAAGTCATGTTTGCCGGTTTTGGCGGACAGGGTATAATGACAAGTGGTAAAATACTTGCTAACGCTGCAATGGAAGAGGGTCTTAATGTGGTCTGGATTCCTTCTTACGGGCCTGAAATGCGCGGTGGCACAGCGTACTGCACGGTTTTTGTCAGCGATGGCCAGATAGGTTCTCCGGTGATTAAGAATCCCATGCACCTGGTGGCCATGAACAGACCGTCTCTGGAAAAATTTGCCCCCCTGATAAAACCTGAAGGGATTATTTTGATCAACAGCTCCCTGATTGATATCGACTCGGGACGGGATGATGTTGATGAGTTGATTTTGCCGGTTAACGAAATCGCGCAGAAGATCGGCAGCGTCAAGGCGGCAAATGTTGTGGCTCTTTCAGCTTTTGTGTTCAGAAGCAAAATCATCGGCTTCAGGACTCTCTGTAAATGTATCAGAGCACACTTTTCAAAAAAGCAGGAATTAATTCCGCTTTTCATGGAAGCTGCAAGAAGAGGAAAAAAAGCGGCCAGAAAAGATGAAGATAAATAAAAGGAGGTGTCCCCTTGGACTTTGATCTGACCAAAGAACAGGAGATGATCAGAAAAGAGATCAGGCAGTTTGCAGAAAAAGAGATAGGGCCGGTTGCCCTTGAGCTGGACGAAAGAGAAGCGTTTTCAGCCGAGCTTGTTAAAAAGATGGGTGGGATCGGTCTTTTTGGTACGTTTGTTTCAGAGGAATATGATGGGCAGGGTATGGATTATGTGAGTTATATTATAGCGGTTGAGGAGATCGCCAGAGTAGACGGCTCTCAAGCCGGTACCATTGCTGCCGGCAATTCAGTGGGGATCGGTCCGCTGTATTATTTTGGAACAGAAGAGCAGAAAAAAAAGTATCTTCCTAAACTGTGCCGGGGAGAAGGGGTCTGGGGTTTTGGACTTACAGAACCTGAGGCAGGCTCAGATGCCGGGGCAACACAGACGACTGCTGTGCTTGACGGAAATGAGTGGGTTATTAACGGATCAAAAATTTTTATAACCAATACCGCCTGCGATCTTTCCATGGGGGTAACCGTACAGGCGGTTACCGGCACAAAAGACGACGGCAAGCCGGAGCTTACCTGTTTTATCGTAGAAACAGGGACACCAGGATACAAAGCCGTACCGATGCATAAAAAGATGATGTGGCGGGGCACAAGTACGGGAGAGTTGTATTTTGATAATGTGAGAGTACCCAAAAAAAATATACTTGGAAAACCAGGGGACGGCTTTCACCAGATGCTTAAGGCGCTTGATGGGGGACGGCTATCCATAGCTGCAATGGGGCTGGGCGGCGCCCAGGGCTCATATGAAATGGCTTTGAAATATGCTAAAGAGAGAAAACAGTTCGGCAAGCCGATTTCAAAAAACCAAGCCATCGCGTTTAAGCTTACTGACTGCGCTATTGAAATTGAATGCGCCAGAAATCTTCTATACAAGGCCTGCTGGCTCAGGGACATGAAACGGCCTTTTGAGAAAGAAGCGGCCATGGCAAAAGTGTTTTGTGCGGAAGTCATGGGACGGGTAGTTAACCACGCGGTCCAGATACACGGCGGCTATGGTTTGATGAAAGAGTATAACGTGGAGCGATTTTACAGGGATCAGAAGCTTCTTGATATTGGAGAGGGTACATCAGAGGTGCAGCGGATTGTTATTTCGCGGCATATCGGATGTTGATGTGAAAATATTGGTTAGTTGGTTTAATTGGTCTTATTGGTTAAAAAACATTATTACCACCTGCTTTGCTCAAGGTCACGAAGGGCAAGAAGACAAAATTATTATTAAACATTAATACACAGGTATAATATATGACACAGGAGATTGTTATTGTCAGCGGTGTGCGGACTCCCATGGGAAGCTTTAACGGGATGTTGAGTGGTATCGGTGCTACTGACCTGGGTGGGATTGTTATTAAAGAGGCGGTTATCAGGGCTGGTATAAAAAAGCGACAGGTGGATGAAGTGATCATGGGGATGGTTCTCCCCTGCGGCTATGGTCAGAATCCCGCTCGGCAGGCGGCGATCAAGGCCGGCATGCCCTGGAGCACGGCTGGTCTAACTATTAACAAGGTTTGCGGATCAGGGTTAAAGGCAATCATGCTCGCGGTACAGGCGATTAAAGCAGGAGATGCTGATATCATAGTTGCCGGCGGTATGGAGAATATGAGTCTTGCACCGTATTTTCTTGAAAAAGCGCGCTTCGGTTATAGGATGGGGCCCGGGAAACTGAGAGACCATATGCTCCGGGACGGGCTATGGGACCATGTGAATGATTTTCACATGGGGATGTCAAATGAACTTAGTTCACAAAAATATAAAATCAGCCGGAAGGACCAGGACCAGTATGCAGCGGAATCTTACAAAAGAGCGCTTGCGGCAATTAAAGCAGGAAAATTTAAAAAGGAAATCATCCCTGTAAGTGTTCCGCAAAGAAAGGGTGATCCTTTTAGTTTTGAAGTTGATGAATGTCCGCAAAAAACCACGTATACGACACTTTCAAAAATGGAGCCGATGTTTAAAAAAAGAGGGAGAGGAACAGCGGGCAATGCATCGATTATCAGCGATGGTGCTGCTGCCGTAGTGGTCATGACAAGAGAAAAAGCGGAAAAGCTAGGATGCGATATCCTCGCAAAGATCGGCGCTTACGCTACAACTGGAATTGATATGAAATACACCCTCGTGGCTCCCATTAAAGCCATACCAAAATGTTTAAAAAAAGAGGGTCTCTTAGCTGAGGATATTGATCTTTATGAAATAAACGAAGCCTTTAGCGGTTCCACCCTGGCGATTTTGCGGGAGCTTAACCTGGATCCCAAAAAAGTAAACGTAAACGGTGGCGCGGTTTCCCTAGGACATCCCCTCGGGGCCAGCGGGTGCCGAGTAATGGTTACTCTTATTTATGAAATGATCAGGACAAAAAAGAAGAACGGCCTTGCCTCCCTTTGTCTAGGAGGAGGAGAAGCGGTTGCGATGGTTGTTAGTAGAGGCTAAGAGCTGAGAGTTGTGCGATAAGAGTTTGAGGCAAAATCAATCGGTATTGAGCTGATGATTGAAAAAAACCGAAATCCGAAGCACGAAATCCAAAACATACTTTTATGGTTTGTGAGCGTTCCGGGGCTTTCAGCGCACTTGAAAAACCGATTAAGTTTATCAATATTGAGTTCAAGGGTGTTGACACGATTTTGATGAGTTTCCTTTCTGTTGGGGAACCGAAGATGGGCATACGCGTTATTCCGATTTTTAGAAAGCTTGATCCAACGTTTACCATACTCGATCTGTCATGGGTTCCAGTACGGACAAAGAAAAGCGATCTTCCTGAGGGGTTTTCATTTTAGCATTAGATAATGAGAACATGTTTTTTAAAAAACGATAATTTCAACACAAAAGATATGAAGTGAAAAAAAATAGTCGGAAGACAACGTTCAGGATAAAGGCCTCAATCGATTTGTTATAAACAATATAAGTGCTGGCAGCAGGCAGATATGTTATTTAAAAAGCATCATATCGAAATCATTTAAAACGACATTGCTCCAACCTTACGGTTTACAAGGGTTTGCCGTGCCTTGCTAATATTTTTAACCGCCCATCCAAGGTAAGGAAGTTTTGTTTAATAAAAAATTATGGAGATCTGCGTTTCTCATAAAAATATCCAGCACATAAAAAAATCTCCTTTAAATAAAATCTTCAACGAAAACACTTTATAATCTTGACCTTTTCAAAAAAAGTGTTATAAATAAAATAATTAACAGCGGATGATTTCATTTCCTCAAACATGGCGAGGACCTTTTCAAATTAATTATTAAAAGGAGATGATATGGCAATAGCAAAAAAGAAAAAAGCGAAAAAGAGAGTTGTGAAGAAAAAGGCCGCGAAGAAAAGGGTTGTTAAGAAGAAAGCTGCAAAGAAAAAGGCCGCCAAGAAAAAAGCAAAAAAGAAGGTAGCCAAGAAGAAGAAAAAAGTCGCTAAGAAAAAAGCAAAGAAAAAGGTAGCCAAGAAGAAGAAAAAAGTCGTAAGGAAGAAAGCTGCAAAGAAAAAGGCCGCCAAGAAAAAAGCAAAAAAGAAGGTAGCGAAGAAAAAGAAAAAGAAAAAGGCCGCCAAGAAAAAAGCAAAAAAGAAGGTAGCTAAGAAGAAGAAAAAAGTCGCTAAGAAAAAGGCAAAGAAGAAAGTAGCCAAGAAGAAGAAAAAAGCTAAGAGAAAAAGATAGTATTAATAAAAATAAAAAGGCCGGGCGTATTGTTGAATTGCGTCCGGCTTTTTTGTTTAATTATTTCTATGAATTGTATTAAGATCGGTTTTCTCTTCTAAATTGTTTTTTCATAAGATTAAAAAACGATTTGTTTTATCTTGACTTTTATAATGATCTTTATTAATTGTGTTGAGCTTAATGATCCCTAGTAGCTCAGTCCCGCTAAAGCGGGATTTCGCTTCACTCAATCGACTTGGATCTATTGGGGATTGATTAAAACTAATGACTGATCCCCAGTAGCTCAGTCGGCAGAGCAAGTGGCTGTTAACCACTGGGTCCGCGGTTCGAGTCCGTGCTGGGGAGCCAAAAACTAAAGCCTGACCATCATGGTCAGGCTTTTTTATAAGTGCAAGGGAATGCCATTCCGGGTATCATGCTTTTATTTCAATGTGTTCCTTTCAAGAATAGAACCTTCTAATGTTTTTATATCGCCTCTTCCTTTGAGAACAATGCTTTCAGTGTCATTGAGTACCCAGGTAAAGGCGTAATCAGCGTAGGTCCCTGAAAAAATGTAACAGGTTAGCTCCGGGGTAACAAAAAGGATTATTTGTCTATCCTCTCTTTTTTTTTTGAAAAAAAGGCGCCTGGTAAAATCCTGTCAGTTCTATAAGACCTAAAACAAAAAAGTATATCCTGCCAAACTCCAGGGAACCACGGCATCTATTCCAGGTGTTTATGGTTTGCGGCATGTCTGCTATGGCTGATGCGGCGACAAATACGACAACACAGCAGGCCCACCTTAGTGCAAGCTGCCCGACGATGGATTCTGACTGCAGGTTAAGCAGTAATCCAAGATAGGTAATGACGCTTACCCCGATAAACATGGAAACACCAAGCCATTTTCCAGCGCTCCAGGCGCCTAAAAAATAAATTGACAGCAGTCCAATAAACAGAACAGGCTGTATTATTTTTTCCTGTCGGGTTTCAGATTCTGCAATGGCAATAGGCACCAGAAAAGGGAAAGAGAAGATCGCCAGAGTTTCAACCTGCGCCATTAGGCCAAAGTGGTGAAGCGACATGTCAAAGAGATATTCGCCCCGGGTCGCCGTATAAAACAGATAAGCAAGAAATAAATCGCCGCTTGCAGCCGGCAGGTTTCTCCATCGCAGATTATATAACTGTTTCCAGTGAAACTTTGGTTTGTTCATTTTTTGAAGAACACCTTGTATGTGAAAGGGCTATGCAGGAAGCAGCCCAAAAGGACATCTGTTCGTCTAACCGTTTACCTCTTTTGCGCATGTCACACTAACCATAAGGGCCGGTGCCAGTACAAAGTCCGCCAGCAGTGCGAATATAATCACCATGCCGGTACAAAGGCCGAATATAAACCCGGAACTTAAAGAGGCCATCATCCACACAAAGAAACTCGCTGTCAGGACTATTGAGGTAATGAGCATTGCCCTGCCAGCGCCGAGAAGTGTTTCCCTCACCCCCTCAACTGGATCACCTGTTTTTTTATAATACTTACGAAAATTATGCATAAAATGCATAGTGTCATCCACGACCAGGCCCATGCCGATGCTCCCTATCATAAGCGCGTTGATATCCACAGGATAACCGGCCGCGCCCATATATCCCATTACAAAAATAATCGGAAGCAGGTTTGGTATCATACTGATCAGGCCGATTTTTAAATCTCCCACAAGAAGAATCATCATAAACGTTATTACGACAAATGCAGTGATATAACTTTTGGACATGCTTCGCAGGGCAGCTGGCAGGGTTCTTGACATCAGCTCGCCCATGCCTGTAATGGTGACCTTTGCCCGACCTGAAAATTCATTTTTGAATATTTTTCTGAAGTCAGCAAGCAGTTTGTCTATTACAACAACATCAATAACTACCGGGATTTTCACAGTTATACGGGTTTTGCTAAATTGGCTGTCTACTATCCTTTCAAGATCGTCTGATCCGCTGCCCTCAAAAAGCAAAAATTCCTGAGCAATGGTCTCACGGTCCTGGGGAATAGTATAAAAAGTGGACTTGTTTGCATGAAGCGCCTGGTTGGTCTCTTTTAAGATATCAACAATGGAAAAAACTTTTCCTACAAAGATGTCTGGTTTATCAATTTTTACCATTTGGTCTGATACTTTTTCTATGCTGTTTAATATGTCCGGCGCATGAATACCATTCTCCTTGCCGGTATCCACGATCACCTCAATTGATAAACCTCCCCTGAGGCGATCGTCAAATAATGCAGAAGCTTTCCTTATCGGCATGTCTTCAGAGTAGTATTTAATCAGGTTAAGGGAAAAATTTAGTTTAAAAAGAAAAGCAGTGAACACGACAAATATTACAATGCCCGCTAAGATTATTTTACCAGGATTCGCAGTTGAAAAATTCGTGAACCATATAAGTACACGGTCCATAATTTTTGATTTTTTCAGAGCCTCACCTTCTTTTTTATACTTTATGGGGAAAACAGCCAATAAAGCCGGAAGTAGAATTATTGAATAGATAAAAGCAATGATAACACCCACGGATGTAAAAATTCCCAGATGACCAATTGTGGAAAGCTCTGAAAAAGCAAATGACAAAAATCCCGCTGAAGTTGTCAGACTTGTCATTAAAACAGCTAGTCCTGAATGGCCAAGTGCAAAAGCGATGGCATCCTCTTTACTATAACCCTGTTGAAAACGTCTGAAAAAAATTGCCAGGATATGTATGGAATCAGCCACACCAATTGCGCTCAGGATGCTTGGCAGAATCATTGTGGCCTGTGTAACAGGGATTTTTGAAATGGCCATCAAGCTGCCTGTCGCCACAAGAGTAATAAAAACAATAATCAGTGGCGTTACAATCCCGCTGATTCTGCGGAACAGAAGGCCGAGAAAAAAAGTCATGACTAAATAAGTAACTATTGTGAGGATTTTAATGTCCGATTGTATGATATGGTTGGTGGCAGCCTCAATAATCGGCCCACCTGTGAGGAATATTGAGAATTCGGATGAATGATATCGCGCGGTTATTTTGTGAACCGCTTCAGCAACCTGTTTGGTTTCCTGTTCCGAAAAATAGTGCCAGCTTTCAGATGTGTCCTCTTGATGCGGGTCATCTTCAAAGCTGTCAAGGATGTCATCACCCCCGTCAGTATCTTCAATCACAGCCAGGGTTTCCACAGCTACAGCAGTGATCTTGCCATCTTCAGAAATATAATTGTTCAGATAAACCGGGTTGCTCAGCACATAGTCCCTTAATTCATCCAAGTTAATCTTTTTTTTGGGGAAGCCTTCAAGAAGTTTGTCAACAACAAGCACATCACCTTCGCCTCGAGTACTCCGGGCGTTAATAAGACTCCTTACTTCATGGACAAAGGGGACTTCATTTTCCAGATCATTGTGAAGCGCCTGTAATTTTTTAAGGAATTCCGCGTCAAAAATATTTGGGGCATCAATAGCTAGGAGGACAAGCTCATCCCGGCCGAATTGGTCCCGAAAAGAATTATACATAATCCTGCCAGGATCATCTTCATGGAGCATCCCTTCAAAGGAGGTGTCAAAGGCAATATACTTGAGTTGAAAAGCAAGGGCGGCACTAATAATGAGTACAATAAGAAGTGTCTTGAAACGGTTTTGATAGATCCTGTGTCCAAGTATTTCAAAAAGGTTTTCGATTTTTTCCTTAAATGTTGCCATAGCTCACGCGTAACGCAGTATCTTATTTCATAATCGATCAAGATGAAATTACAGTGCTAAATTACACTTCTTACAAATCCTTATAAAATTTGGGACATACGAATTATTTCAATCAAATTATTTATACCCTTCATCGCAACTATTTTCAAGATTATCAGTCTGTCTATATTTAATTTTATATGATAGTTAAAAGAAATAGAAGAAAAAGGGACATACGAATTATTAAAAATCAAATCTTTATATCCTGTATATTTCAGTTTTTCAAAATTTAATTGGCATCAGTTACAAAAAAATTGAAAGAAACAAGAAAGATTTTTAAGTAAAGCGAATTTTAAGCGCACGTATCCATGGGATTAAAAAGAATGAATGATTTATAGATAAAATTGTTTCAGTTTACGCTTTAGAAAGCTTTTTCAGAGAATATATCCCGGCCAAGCCTTTTATCGAGACTG
>JANQFQ010000099.1 GCA_028277765.1 Desulfobacterales bacterium | reverse complement strand
TATGGGTTCTACCTATATCTATAATGGAATATTGGGTCACATGATGAGTGCCGTCACCGACTTTCATACCAATTAATGCATAATCTTCCTTGGCATCCTGGTATATACCTAATCCCCATCCTGGTATGTTTGTATTGATATAATGGCCATAAGATGTCTTTGTTAATATCCCGCCATAGATATTGCTTTCATCAGGTTTTATATATACGACTGTCTCAATAGCAAAATCCGCTGAGTAATCTAAATCATTAAAGCCTGCATCGCTTACTGAAGCATATGATCCATTCCCATTAAAGTACTGCCCTGTTTGCGCCTGCGCATGTGTGCCTGCTGCCAAGACAATTAAAAAAATGGCTGTTACTAACATCCTGGTTTGAAATAATAATCTCTTACTTGTTTTCATTCTATTTCCTTCTTTACTTTTTTTCACCACGAAGGACACGAAGAATACGAAGAGTTTTGTTCTTATGCCCGTCGGGCAAAAAATTAATTACTTTATTTCTTCTCTCAATTTTCATACCTCACTCCTATTCTATGTATCACCACAGAACAGTCGCTATTTATCGCGAAGCGAAAAATAATACATCATTTCTTCGTGTTCTTCGTGGTGAACTCATTTTTTTAGTTGTGAATAAGCAGTCTGCCTGATATACATCTTTTTTTGCGGCAGTCTGTTTATCCATTGTATAACAATCCCATAAAATCAGGTTCCTTTTTACAAAAGGTTTGTCTTTTAACAATAGTCATAGATCCAGTAAAAAAATTACCAGAAAAGATCTATTGTTACTTCCCCCGATTCTTTTTTTTTCCCGATTGTAAATGGAATGATTTCTAGTATAGGCAAAAAAATCTTTTTGCAACAACTTTTTTATTGATTTGAAAAATAATGAAATCTAGAGAACAAGAAAAAAAAACAATGTTTATAACATACTGTATGATTAAGAGAGTGCGATTTTTTCAAAAATTGTTGGGGAAAAAATGATGATAAAAAATTTAATTATGAGTATAAAGGCAAGAAACATAAAGCAAACATTGTCATGTCTTATACTATCTTTGAGGATTTATGTCCTTGGAATATTGATAAATGTTTACTCTGCGATTTAGAATAATATGATGCTTATGATCTCGACTTCTATTTTTTAAGCCAGAGAACAGCGAGAAAATGGGTGCCCCTTTTTACTTGTTGATTTGTTATTTAAACGCACATACTTTTCCTGTTCTGAGCAGTTATTTTTTCTTCAGATACAAGACTAAGCTTTTTCCGAGGACGGGGTTGAGGAGGTGGTCTAGGAATCTTGTGATCCATGGTTGTTCCATGATGTCCCAGGTGAGAAACCGGTGGTAGAGATTTACAGGTAGGGAATCATCTTTTTCTGGACCCATAAGGCATTTCAGCCACCAGAACGGTGAATGCAGGGCGTGGGCGTAATTGGTACGCCATCTTTTTACCCCTGTGCTCTCAAAAAGGTCTATAAGGGGCTGTTTTTTATAAATACGGATGTGACCCTGGTTTACATTGTGATAAGCATCTGAAAGGGCCCAGCATATCCGCTCAGGATAGTAGCGGGGTACACTGACAACAAGGTTGTGTTTCGGCTTAAGTACTCTTACAATCTCTTTAGCAGCGTTCTTTTCATCAGGGATGTGTTCCATCACTTCTGAGCAGATAACAAGGTCAAAATAATTATCTTTAAACGGAAGACAGGTTATATCTGTAACAAGGAGCCCCCATGCTCCGCCCTTGTGTTCGCCGATCATGTCATGGTAGTCCAGCTGTATCCTGGCTTCTTTGATATCATTAAAGCTTAGATCCGCTCCAATGGCCGTGATCTTTTCAAACCTGTAGGCAGCGCAGGTATGGCGGGCCGGTCCGCAGCCGATGTCGAGAACCTTATAACCTGGCTTGATGCCTAGTCTGTGAAAATCAACTGTGATCACGGATCGCCTCTCTGTATACGTCTACGGTTTTTTCCGCTGCTTTTTCCCATGTAAAGTGGTCCATAACCCGTTTGTAACCAGCCTGTCCAATATCCTTAGCCCGAGCTGGATTATCGAAAAGGTCTGATATGGCATTGGCCAGGGCCATGTGGTCCTTGGGAGGAACAACAACGCCTGCGTTACCCACAACTTCTGGAAGTGCACCTCCTGAGGTTGTTATCACTGGCACTCCGCATGCCATGGCTTCACCGGCAGGAAGCCCGAATCCTTCGTACACGGACGGTACCACGGCAAGGGCAGCTTTAGCGTACTGTTCTACAAATTCTTCATTAGAAATTCTGCCTGTAAAGGTAACAAGGTGGGCGATGTCAAGATCCCTTATAATCTTGATAATACGGCTATTCTTTTTTGGTGTACCAATGACAATGAGTCTGATTTTTTTTGATTTAGCGACTTCGGCTACGGCCTTTAAAAGATAAGGGAGCCCTTTTAACGGTGTGTCTGCACTGTTTGTCACAATTACCCTGCCGTTTCGGCGTATAATATCCGGGATGGGGTAAAAACGGTCAATATCGATACCATTTGGCACAACCCTGAAATTATCTTCAGGTATGCTGAATTCACTTCCTATATCACTTTTTGTACATTCAGAAACGGTGATAATATGGGAAAAGGTCCGTGAAACTCTTTTCTGCATGCCGATGAATGAATACCATCGAAAATGTTCGATCTTTTTAGATATCGCTGAAGCAGAACTGACATCAATATCACGGTCCACAGTAATAGGATGATGTATGGTGATAACGGTGGGAACCATTTTGTTAATTGCCCATATACCATAGGAGAGGCTCTGATTGTCATGAATGATGTCAAAGTCATTTCTTCGTTTTTTCAAGTATTTATAAGCACGAAGACCAAACGTAAGTGTTTCAGGAAAACCCATTGTGGAGATCCCAGTCCATTCTATAAAGTTTATCAGGTCTGATAGTTCTTTAAATGTGGGCATTCTGAACATGTCTTCAGGATTATACAGGTCAAGGCCTTCGAGCATTTGAAGGGTAATATCCTCATCTAGGTGAGGCCCGGGTGGACCTGAGATGACTTCCACATAATGGCCAAGGTTTTTCAGAGCCCTGGCGAGATTTTGAATATAAATACCTTGCCCGCCGCAGTGAGGATTACTTCTGTAACCAAGAAGGCCGATTCTTAAGGGACCGGTATTATTATTATGTCTATTCATTTTTTATATTAAAATAGCTAACAACAGCAAAAAGTATTTTTGTACATTAGGTATAAGGGAAATGCAAGTAAGAAAGTCTATCCTTTTGGAATAAAGAGCTTTTTTGCTTTAAACAATAAAAAATCTTGATTTATGATCCTTGGAGTGTTAGCGATAACAGGATAGTCAGAAAAACTGATAATTTCACCACAAAGAGTTCGAGTGTTGGTTAAATAGTCGCCAATAGAAAAAATCACCCTACAGAGTTTACAGAGTACATTGATGAGTTATTTTTGTCACGCAAAGCCTGAAGGGCTAAGCTGTTTTAAAGCAAAACAACCTCTGTGACTTTGTGGTGAATAATAAGATTTAATACAGGCGGTATTAATGACGCTTTCAAGTAAAGACAGACAGCGAAAATGGCAGAAAAAGCAGAAGGCCGAAGGGAGGAAACGGTTCACTGTGATGATGGACAGGGAGTCATATACTGTTATCAAAAGGGTTAAGGAAACAACAGGGGAGAGTATTTCGGGGATTATAAACAGAGCTGTTCTGATGCTTGATCAGGAGCAATCTCCTAAGACATTTGAATATAAAGAAGAGAATATCGTTAGTGGTAACGATGATAGGGCTAAAGCTGATGTCGCTTTTAACGAAACTGCTCTCAAAATTGCTGAAGCTGAAAATAAATCTGAAAAAAAGAAAGAAAGGATCAGTGTTAGCACTAACGAAAACCGTTTAATTCAAGAAGAGGATAAACAAAAGAAAGAACAGAAGCACAACAGCGTTAGCGCTAACGAAAAGGAGGGCAGAAGGCTCGTTATAAAAAGGATTGTTGCTATGATGGGGGTTGTTGGATTAACCGAAGATGAAGTGGCAAAAAGGTTTAATGAAGAAGGGGTTGAAACCTTGAATGGGTTTGATGAATGGGATGAGGAGACGGTTGGGATGTTGTACAGGCAGGAGGTTACATAAAGTAAATAAAACCGGAAAGGAAATTATGCGGAATACATTTTTATTCATTACTATGTTAATACTGGCTTTTCCTGTGTGGGGAACGGCTAAAGAAGGTTTTGAGACAGCCCGGATACCTTCCTTGACATCCAGTCTAAAGGTTAGTTCGCCCATCGATTTTTGCGGAGAAAGAGTTCCTATTGAAGAACAGCGGGTAAAGGAACGTTTTGAAAAGGCGTTTATGTATTCCATCCAGGACCGGGCACAGGTACTGTTGTGGATAAAACGGTCCGGCCGATATATGCCGCATATTGAAAAAATTTTAAAGAAAAATAATATGCCGGATGACCTGAAGTATATTACGATTGTAGAAAGCGCGCTGCGCCCGAATATCCGTTCATCCAAGGGGGCTACTGGGTTTTGGCAGTTTATGGGGCTGACTGGTAAACGATATGGTCTTACCATTAACCGGAAAATTGATGAAAGAAGAAATATCTTTAAATCAACAGATGCGGCAGTCTTATATCTACAAGAGCTTTACGCTGAATTCAATTCATGGACACTTGCGGCTGCCGCTTATAATATGGGTGAAGACAGGCTAAGGGAGGATATTATTAATCAAGAGACAAATGATTTTTATAAACTACACCTGTACAGGGAGACACAGCATTATATTTTTAAGATCGTTTCCGTGAAGCTTGTTTTATCAAATCCTGGGAAATACGGTTTTTTTCTGGACAAAGGGGACCTATATCCCCCGCTTACATTTGATCATGTAAAAATAAAGAGTTCAAAAGAGATACCCCTGGTTGTGGTTGCCAGGGCCGCAGGAACATATTACAAAACCATAAGGGAAATGAACCCGGAGATAAGGAGCAACCGCCTGAACAGAGGAAGTTATGTGGTTGCTGTTCCAGCGGGCACAGGAAAAGGGTTTGCAGAAAGGTACAAAGCAGAACATACGGCATGGACAGCTGAAAATACACCTGGTGGGAAACAGGCTGCTTCATATAATTTTAATAATAGAATGGAGACAGCATCCGACAATGTCATCAGCTATCCATATACCATCCATGTTATCTCTTTTCAGGACCGGCAGCGGACATTAAATGAGGCAAAAGAATTAAAATCAAACGGTGTACCTGTATTAACATCTCTGACAAGTATACCGGACAAAGGGGAATGGTGGCGTATTTTTATAGGTTATTTCAGTGATTATCGTGAAGCAAGAATGGCTGCCGCTTACTTGGAACAGCAGAGCTTTTCATACGCAAAGGTTGTGAAGTTCCCATACGCGGTGCAGGTGGGGCTTTATAAAACAGAGCTGGAGGTTCAGGAGACTGGAAATGCACTTCAGGAAAAAGGGTATTTCACATATTCAATTCCCGACCGAAAGGAAAAGGACAAAAACAGACTTTTAGTCGGCGCATTCCGGACTGAAAAGGAGGCAGACTGGTTCATCACCAGGCTTAAGGGGGATGGATTCGGTGGGAAGCCGGTTGTACGGTAATGCTTTTATCACAGAGCTATAGTTTTTTATCCGTTTAGGTTAGATACAGAAGTATAAAAGGTTTTCTATGAAAAATCCGAAGCACGAAGCACGAAATCCGAAACAATATCAAATGACCAAAATTCAAATTACAGAAAAAAAAACGAAACTTATACCCCTGTGGTATAAGATCTGTTGTTTTGAACATTTGGATTTTGATATTCGGATTTGTTTCGGATTTCGATATTCGGATTTCGGATTTTCAGCGTAAGTATTCATAAACAACCTCCTTTTATGGGTAACTAAAGACTGGCTCTCCAAACCAGGATGTTTACTATGCATTACGAAGGATACATTATACGCCCGCCTAGTGAGGCAAACAGCATCCTGCTCCAGGTGACACTGGGGTGTTCGCACAATAAGTGCACATTTTGCGGTTCATACAAATGGGGTCTGTTTCAGATAAAGTCAGATGACATCATTATGGAGGATATTGCTTATGCTGCTAAGCATTTTAAGCGCCAGAGGCGTGTCTTTCTGTGTGATGGTGATGCGCTCATCATTCCACAGAAAAGACTGCTGAAAATTCTTGTTGAGATTGAAAAGCAACTCCCATGGGTGACCAGGGTAGGCGTTTATGCTAACACAAAGAGTATCAAGCTGAAGACAATGGATGAATTAAAAGAACTTAAAGCTCACGGACTTGGAATAGCATATATGGGACTTGAAAGTGGTGATGATGTTACCCTTAAGACTGTTAAAAAAGGTGCAGATTCAGAACGGATGATACAGATGGGAAGAAAGATCAGAGAAGCGGGGATTAAGTTATCACTAACGGTACTTTTAGGGATCGCAGGCCGGGAAAGGTCAGAGATCCACGCAAAGGAGACCGGAAGGGTGCTTTCAGCAATCGATCCTGAATATGTTGGTGCTTTGAGTTTGATGCTGATACCAGACACACCTCTTTATAAAGATCATGAGGCTGGTAAGTTCCCCGTATTTAAGCCAAAAGAGACCCTCCAGGAGCTCAGAACCATTTTTGAGCATACCAATCTAACCAGGGGCCTCTTTCACGCCAACCATGCTTCAAATTACCTCCCCATAAGGGCGCGAATGCCCAGAGACAAGGAAAAGACAATTCAGCTGATCGATGAAGCGCTTGCTGGTAAGATCAGCCTGAAACCGGAGCACATGAGAGCACTCTAGATGTGGAAGAAAGCCACGGGATTGAGTGCTGGATAAAAAAAATCCGAAATCCGAAGCACGAAATCCGAAACAATATCAAATGACCAAAATCCGAATGATCAAAACTATCCTGGATGCTGGATGAATATCTTGGCAGAGCCAACACACTCACATCTGACGTCTAAGAGTTTGAAACATTTTGACATTTAGATTTCGAATTTGTTTCGGATTTCGTGCTTCGGATTTCGGATTTTTATTTATTTTGCATTCTGGTCTAAGATGAACTTTTTGTTTTTTATGCCTTACATGTCATGATTCCAACAAATTTTATATCTCTCCTTGCAAAATAAATAAAACTGGTATAACAAGCCGTGCATTAGTTTGACTTCACCTGACCTTATTTTGAAAGGAGAAAAGAGTTATGAGTGACGGGGAACAGACACAGATAGATGATCTTTGTATCAATACTATCCGTACACTTTCCATTGATGCTATCCAGAAGGCAAATTCCGGTCATCCGGGCGCGCCAATGGGGCTTGCGCCTGCGGGTTATGTACTTTGGACGCGTTATTTAAAGCATAATCCTGTAAATCCGGACTGGCTTGACCGAGATCGGTTTGTATTGTCAGGGGGTCATGCTTCCATGCTTATATACAGCCTGCTTCACCTAACCGGATATGACTTAAGTCTTGATGATATTAAGAATTTCCGCCAATGGGGAAGTAAAACACCAGGTCATCCCGAATATGGGCTCACACCGGGAGTAGAGACCACTACAGGTCCGCTTGGGCAGGGTTTTGCAAACGCGGTTGGTATGGCCATGGCTGAACGTCACCTTGCGGCCTGTTATAACAGACCAGGGCATGACATTGTTGATCATTATACCTATATGATGTGCGGTGACGGTGACATGATGGAAGGAGTCGCCTCAGAGGCGGCATCGCTGGCAGGTCATCTTGGACTGTCGCGCCTTATATGTATATATGATGATAATAAGATATCGATCGAAGGGGGTACGGATATCGCTTTTACGGAAGATGTGGCTGCGCGGTTTGAAGCCTATAACTGGCACATCATTAGAGTGGATGACGGCAATAATCTTGATGCCATTGCCGGCGCTATTGAGGAAGCCCGATCCCAGACGGAAAATCCTTCATTAATTCTACTAAGAACACATATCGCATATGGCAGCCCAAACAAACAGGATTCAGCTGACGCCCACGGCGCCCCGCTGGGAGAAGAAGAGATAGCCCTTACCAAAGAAAACCTCGGCTGGCCGAAAGATAAAACGTTTTATGTGCCAGATAAGGCGTTAAATGAGTTTAGAAAATGTATAGATTTGGGAAAAACAGCTGAAGAAGAATGGAAAGAGAGGTTTAAGGCATACTCAAAGGAATTCTCCGAACTTGCGGACAGCTGGGTGAACGCCATGAGCGGTTATCTTCCGGAAGGATGGGACAGTGAGATCCCTGATTTTTCACCTTCAGACGGACCGATTGCCACCCGAGCAGCCTCAGGCAAAGTTTTAAACGGGCTGGCAGGCAAAGTGCTGACTCTTATCGGCGGATCCGCTGACCTTGCGCCATCAAATAAGACGTATCTTGATTCCTCCCACGAGTTTCAGAAAGGGCATTATGACGGCAGAAACATCCGTTTTGGTGTAAGGGAACATGCCATGGGCGCGATCATGTCCGGTATGTACCTTCATAATGGTCTGAGGCCATACGGCGGTACCTTTCTCGTCTTTGCCGATTATATCCGTCCTGCCATAAGGGTGGCGAGTTTGATGAAACTGCCGGTTATTTATGTGTTTACCCATGATAGTGTTGCTGTGGGCGAAGACGGCCCCACACATCAGCCGGTTGAGCACCTTGCGTCTCTGCGTGCGATACCCGGCCTGACAGTTCTTAGGCCTGCGGATGCCTCTGAAACAGCAGACGCTTGGCGTCAGGCCTTGAAGATAAGTAACGGTCCTATTGCCCTGCTTCTCAGCCGCCAGAAACTGCCGGTTTTGGATTCTGAAAAGACCAGGGGTAAGCTTCAAAGCGGGGCATATGTTATTGATGATACAGAAGGGACACCTGATGTTATACTGATTGCTTCTGGTGCGGAGGTGCATCTGGCGCTTGATTCGAAAAAGGAACTTGAAAAGGAGGGCGTCTCTGTCAGGGTAGTGAATATGCCCAGCTGGGAGCTTTTTGAAAAACAGGATGAGAGTTACAGGAATTCTATTATTATACCTGAAGTAAAGGCGTGTGTCGCGATTGAGGCTGGAAGTCCATTGGGATGGGAGCGTTACACCGGTAGCAGCGAATCTGTAGTGTGTATAGACAGTTTTGGAGCCTCCGCACCGGGGGGGACGGTTCTTGAAAAATACGGGTTTACTGTTGAAAATGTGGTGGAGAAGGTGAAGGGGATATTGTAAGATACTAGATAGTAGATATAAAATTTCAATTAAATCTGACGCTGCCTGTAAAATAAAATCTTAACTTTTTTTACTGCTTCCCTGTCTCTCCCACAATATTCAGCGCTGCCTTAAACATTATCGGCCCTACAATCTGGTTTATTGTGATTACCGCAAGGACGACAGTGGTCAAATAGACACCGATTTCAGGGAACTGCCGTTCAGCCAGCTGGGCGAGTCCGATAGCAACCCCGGCTTGTGTCATGTATGCCATCCAGGCTGTTTTCCGGTGAATTGCCTTGTCCCTGCTCAATGTTCCGGCGAGCCAGGTCGAGCAGAAAATACCGGCCATACGTACGCTTGCAAAGCACAAGGCAAACGGCCAGCAAGCTATAAGAGATGTCATGTTCAGGGACGCCCCTGCCAAAGAGAAAAACAGGACAAATATCGGGAGTGCCATACGCTCCAGGCTTTCCATAAAAAAAGGACCTTCCCTGCTGAAATTCTGAACAAAAAAACCGGCTGACATGCAGATAAGAAGCGGTTCCAGATGGAGGAAAATATTAAAGTGGGCTTCCATGAAACCGGTCAACCAGAAAGACGTTTTTGCAACTCCAAAAGCTATAAAGAGCAGGAACAATGGAAGGTCATGCCTGATACGACTGATATAAAGCGATATTCCTTTTCCCAAAATTGCTCCGATAAGAATTGAGAATCCCATTTCACCCAAAAGAATGATAAATACCGAGGCATCCAGTATCCCGCTGCTGGATAAAAAAATTTTTGAAACCGTCAGAGCCACGGTGAACAGTATAATGATGAGAACATCTATGGTAATGGTAACACCGAGTACGGTTTCAACAAAAACGCCTGCAGCACGGCATTCACTGATAATGGCAATAGCGGATGAAGGTGATCTTGCTATGGCAATCGTGCCCAGAAGTATGGCGAAGACCACTATTTTAGCGGCCGGCAGGTTCTCTGTGATACTGAAATATTTCCCGGACATACGGACAAAAAGAAACACTGCAAAAAATACGATCACCACTTGTAGGGTAATGTTCGACAAGATGGAAGTTCTCCGTCTTTTGAGACTCTGGAGGCGGAGTGCTCCTCCTGCTGTAAGGGCGATAAAACTTAGGGCCAGGTCATCGATCAGCCTAAGTCTTTCAACCATATCAATTGTTAGAAAGCCGCTGACATAAGGGCCAGCGATGATGCCTGCGAAGATATAACCACTGATCAGGGGAAGATATATCCTGGTCCCCTCTTTGGAAATGACATACGCGATCAGAATTACAAATCCAAGTGACATGTTCACAAGCCCGGCTTTCTGCCAGCTTGAATTTATATCAAGCGTTCTCATCCACAGAGCAAAAAGCGTTAAAAGAACAAGGATCAGAAAATTTACAGCAATGCTGTTTATGATTTTATACCTGTTTTCCATCACTTTTCCCTGCGTAGTAGCTGTTTCAACATGTGAGGACTGATAAACTCATTATAAATAATTCCCAGGACTGCCAGGCTGATCAAAAGGCTGACTGTTTCGCAGGAATACCTTTGTTGGAAATCGAACAATATTGCCATTGCAAGGCCTCCCTGTTCAAGCAGACCGCATCCCAGCAGTCCGGGATGTTCCTTCAGCCTGGGGCCGAGAAGGGTAACCATGACCCCCCCTGCCAGCTTGCCTATAAACCTGAACAACCAGTACCCCAATGCCAGAAAAACGATCAAAAATGAATCAAGATGCAGGCCTGCGCCGAGAAATACCAGGAGGAGCAAGTAAACCGGTTTTTCAACGCTGACAAGGATATTAAAGATCCGTTCCTTGTCCCTTGAAAAATTTACCAGACAGAAGCCGATAAGAAAATTTACCAGAAGCGGTGAGTAATTGATGATAAGGGCTGTGCCGCTTGTGAAGACCGCCATACCGAGTATTAGAAGCATTAGATCGCTCTCATCACGCCTTCTTGATAAAAAAAGAAGACACAGGATAAGGAGACCAGAGCATGCTGCGGTGCTTATCAGGGCAGCCCATCCAACTTCCCTGCTCCATAATCCTGATGTAAACGATGGCTGAATAACAAACGCCGCGATGAATACCAGCAGCGCGCTTAAACCGTCGATGCTCGATATATACCTTAAAAGGGTGACTGTCTTTTTGTTTTGGCGAACCGTACCCGGTGCCAGAAGGACAATACCTGTTTGCGCGGTGCAGGCAGCGGCTGCCGCCAGTGTGACAGAAGCTGAGATCCTCAACATTTCTCCTGTTTCCGCAAAAAAAGGGAGCGCCGCGTATACACCACAAAACACCAATACCACTGTAAACAGGCTTTCAAGTACTGCTGCTGAAAAGAATTCCATGGGATAGCGCTTCAGCTTGGCTATCTCAAACTGGCACCCGAACAGGAGGCCAATCCAACCGAGTAGAAGGGCAGCGAGCGGTTCCAGCCCCATCAGTGTTTCAGGGTCCAGGATATTAAGAAAGCCGGGCCCCAAGAGAAGGCCAAGGAAAAGAAATTCTGTGCCTGTAAGGTAAAACTTGCGCGCGAAAAGAGGTAGGCGGAATCCTCGAAAAGAAAGGTGGTAACCGCTGAAAGCGAGAAATATGATCAAAAGAAACGCGAAAAATATTTTCATGAGATAGGTTTTATAAAGTGCCTTAAGTTAAAAGTGCCTAAAGTGCCTGAAGTTGTGGTATCGCTTCGCTCTGCCATTTTTTATATAATCTGGTAGAATTCCTTAATAAGGCACTTGCAATTTTCCCTAACCTGACCACAACTTTAGGCACTTTGTTTTAACTATACAAGGCACTTTTCTTTTATCCTTCCTCCCCAAGACGTCCCAGGTCGGTAACAGGTGTTACCAGATATATACCCTGGCTTGGTTTTCCTGTATCATTGCAGAGTTTTTTAAGAAAACGGATTGCGCGGTCTAGGATCTCAGTATCCTCTATTACTGTAAAAATGGTTCTGTTATGACGCATGCCGCCGCTGGTAAGGCTGCGGAAGCCGGCAAAGATGGGGACATGATGGCTGATGAGTTGGAGCGCGCTTGTGCTTTCGATAACAGTTGCTCCAGAGATACCAATTTCAAGCCATCCTGTTATCAGTTCATCAAGAAGTTCTTCATTATTTAAAACGACTGTTAAAAGATTCACCTTATATTCTCATATTTGATTCTACGGAGAAAACCATGCGTATCAGTGGAAATCCATGTCTTCTTCCAGTTTTTTTATCTTTTTATGAAGTTCAACGGGGCTGCCCGACTTCCGCATAGCATTGAGAAAGTCAGCATTTTTGCACAGTCTGGAAACAGCAGCCAGGAGCCTTATGTGCAATGTCTTCTGGTCTTCAGGAAATATCAGCCCCAGGATGATATCGACAGGACGGTTATCAAGGGTGTCAAACTTCACTGGCTTTGCCGGTTTTATAATGATAACAACAGGGGCTTCAAGTTCAGTGACCGTTGTGTGAGGTAAGGCGATTCCGTTACCCACTCCAGTACTCATGGTCCCCTCACGTTCAACAAGCCCGATATAAAGGGGTTCAGCGGTTTTGACGATGCTGTTTTTAACACAGACGTCAGCAATAAACCGGAGAACAGCCTCCTTGTCCGGGAGTTTGGCGTCCAGAAAAATGTTTTTCTGATTTAGATATTGACTGATTTTCATTTTTTTACTGTAACGTTCAGTTTAACAGAGCCTATCTTTTTATCGCTTAATTGTCCCAAAATTTCAAGGGCAAGATTTCCTGCCTTATTATAAGATCAAATCCGGCTGCCGCTCCATTTCAGTTTGGTCTTTAGAATATCAAAATAATGCTGCTCAGGCACATTAATCGTCCTCAAGGGATGAGCGCTCTTTTTTATAATAATTTTATCATCATCATATAGCTCAAACCCTTTTTGACCGTCAAAAGTCAGCATGATATCAGAGGATTTTTTCGCAAAGCGGATTTCTATACTGACTGTATCAGGAAGAATCAATGGACGGTTCGTAAGGGTAAAGGGACAAATGGGAGTCATGATGATACCCGGTACTCCCGGGTGTATAATCGGACCTCCAGCAGCCAGGGAGTACGCGGTGGACCCTGTGGGTGTTGATACAATAAGTCCGTCACTCTTGTATGTAGTGAGAAAGCTGCCGTTTATATAGGTGTCGATATGAGCGAGTCTCGCTAGGGCTCCCTTATTAATGACCGCATCATTTAATATGGTTTCACGGGCAGCTTCTTTGCCTTTTCTTATCACTTCTGCCTGAATCCGCATCCTCGGTGTCGTGCTGAAGTCTTTTTTTAAAATAGCCTCGGCAATGGGAAAGAGGTTTTCCTCTGAGGATTCAGCAAGAAAACCGACATCACCGAATTTGACGCCAAGCAGGGGTATATCCAGGTTGCCTATCCAGCGGGCTGCGCTAAGGAATGTTCCATCACCGCCAAGTACAAAGACACAGAAAAGATCTGCAGGGCAGTCAGAAAGGGGAGGTGCCTCATGGGAAAGTTCATTCCTTAATACCTCCGTTTTTTTTGATTCCAGCCATTTTTCAAACTTAGCTGCGGTTTCATGTGCTTTTGCGTCGGGTTTTATGACCAGACCTATTTTTTTCACGAACGATAATCTCCAACTAAAAATAAAAAGGGTTAATTACTATTCAGATTTCTAATATATTAACTGCTGATGTGGCAAGGTTTTTTTTGGCTGTTTTCAATACTTTTAGAAGCTACGGCAGATTTTAACTTCAGCATAATGGATAATATGATCCGGTAAAACGTTTAATGTTGCCCTGTCTGAAGATGTGGTGGGCACAGCCCACCCTACGGTTTTACATCCCATAGGTTCAATCATCCTATAGAGAGAGTGCCTATTGTTTATTCGAATCATAAATTATTATTTGGTATGGGCGATCTTTGTGATCGCCTTTGTTGATTTAATGAATAATGTTGTTCTGTTTGCAGAAAGGTGTTATACGGATTAAGTTAAACGATTATTTTTAGATATTTAATGATCAAATCCGGTATAATACCAGAATATTTTTCAGGACAAAAGGTATTTATATGCAGGAACGAGAACGATGGAAAAACCGGTCTGTTTTTATTATGGCAGCAATTGGTTCAGCCATTGGGCTGGGTAATATGTGGCGGTTTCCTTATATCGCGGCTCAGAATGGGGGTGGGGCTTTTCTAATCCCTTTTTTTATCGCGCTTCTTACAGCCGGCATACCGCTGATGATTATCGAATACGGCCTTGGTATACGTTCTCAGGGTTCAGCAAACATTGCCCTGGGTGCTATAAAACGGCCCCTCCGTTTCATAGGATGGTTTGCAATTTTGAGCGCCATGGCTATTAATATATACTATTGCATAATTCTTGGGTGGACATGGAATTTTTTGTTCGAAATAGGCGACCTTAGTAAGTGGACTGTGGATATCGCAACCAGTAAGAACCATTTTCATAATGATATACTTCATCTATCAGAGGGGCCCTGGGATTTTGAGCGTATACACTGGCCATTATTTTTTGGCCTTCTGGCCAGCTGGGTTATTATATGGGCCATTATTAAGAGTGGCCTTTCAAATATTGGCAAGATTCTGCTTCTTACCGTACCGCTTCCTGTTATTCTTGTACTCATACTTCTTGTGAGGGGACTAACGCTTAATGGCGCTGAAGTCGGACTCAATTATTACCTGTCTCCTGACTGGGATCAGCTTAGGAACCCCCAGGTGTGGCTTGCGGCATACGGCCAGATATTTTTCTCCCTGTCCCTTGGCTTCGGAACCATGATAGCTTACTCTTCTTTTATGCCCAGAGATACAGAACTCCCAAATACAGCGTCAATAACGTCATTTGGGAATTGCTGTTTCAGTTTCCTTGCCGGTCTGGCGGTGTTCAGCGTGCTCGGCTATTTCGCAGTCGCCACAAATTCAAATATTGAGGATGTTACTAAGGCAGGGCCCGGCCTTGCATTTGTTGTATATCCGGCGGCTCTGGCGCAGCTTCCCTTGTGGATAAAATTTTTTGGAATCCTGTTTTTTATTACGCTTCTTATGCTCGGAATTGATTCAGCATTTAGTCTCCTTGAGACTGTCAGCGCGGCCTTGAGTGATAAGTTTGATCTTTCAAGATCTGAATCCACAACTATTGTTGCCGTTATCAGCTTTATCATGGGACTTCCTCTTACAACCAGTGCCGGACTTTACTGGCTTGACATTATCGATCATTTCCTAATGAGCTATTCAATTACATTTGTGGCGATCATGGAATGTATCGCTGTGGGATGGATCCTGGGAGCAGATACTTTTATCAAAGAAATAAACAAAAACGCTGAAATCAGAATCGGTCCGGTATTTAAATTTATAATTAAGTTTCTTACACCCGCAGTTTTAATATATACGGTTGTTAGATCGTTTATAGAAGAGATTAAATCACCCTATGAAGGCTATCCTGTGGAGGCTGTTCTGATTATTGGCGGCGGCACGCTTTTACTGATAACACTAGGCTCAATTGGACTTTCTATTATACGAACAGAGTCAGACAGGTAAAGGGAAACAGACGTAAAAAAGATGACAACAGGGGCTGACCAATGGAAGGCAAAGCAATTATCATGGGGCTAATAGGCTTTATGCTGTTATACGGCGGGCTTGCCTGGTGTATCGGTATTGCATGGTACCGCAGCAGACAACAGGAGTGCACATGGAAAGAGCCCGAAGACTAATTACTGTGACGGCAGAAATTCAGAGTTATATGGAGGCTGTCAGTTTGCGGTAAACCTTAAATGATTCACCTTGATGATGGATAGTAAAAATGTGACCGTCAAATTGATGGTCAATTCTGTCCATCATAAATTTCCAGAGATTGCCGTACATTAAGACAAGGATATCTTCCCCTACATCCAAGTCCTCTTCATTTCTTATTTCATACCTGCTCAAGTTATAAACCATACCAGTATAAGATCCATAAGCCAGATATTGATCCATTCCATAGAGTTTGTAATTTTCTTATCTATATTAGAAGATATAGTGTGTCAAGAGAAATAAAGTACAAGATGTAGGTGTATATGTTAGCATAGAATATTGGTTTCTGGAGGCTGGTAACTAAATGAAAAACAAGATTGAAGCTAGATATGAGATTTTTGATGCTAGAGACTAGATGCTGGATAAAGGCTAAGAAAAGAGAGCGAAGGGGCGGGATCTCCTCTGCCAGGTTTACTCAGTCCTTATCTTATCCTTGCTAAACAACAGCGGGATCTACGCTTTGTTACGACCAGCAAGCTAGCATCTATGGCTTAAAGATATCTGGCTTAAAATTCAAGGTTGCAAAATGGTCTTCCATCGTTTCTTCTCTTCTGATCAGTTCAACAGTACCGTCTGTTTTCAGGAGCAGTTCTTTGGGCCTGAGCCTGCCATTGTAATTGAAACCCATGGCATGACCGTGGGCACCGGTATCGTGGATCATAAGAAGGTCTCCATCGTCTATCTTTGGGAGCTGCCTCTGGATAGCGAATTTGTCATTATTTTCACACAGTGAACCGACCACGTCAACGGTTTCACTTGTCTTGTCTTCCTCTTTACCATGCACGGTAATGTGGTGATACGCGCCATATATACCAGGGCGCATTAGGGAAGACATGCATGCATCCACGCCAACATATGTGCGGTATGTCTCTTTCCTGTTAATAGCCGTAACCACAAGAACACCATGGGGACCGGTCATATACCGTCCGCTTTCAATATAAAAAGCAGGGGTGTATTTGCAGATTTTTTGAAAACGGCTGAAAAGTTCAGTAATTTCCTGTGCCATGGCATTGATATTCAGTTGTTTTTCTTCAGGCCTGTAAGGTATGCCAAGCCCGCCGCCGATGTTAATAAACTCAAAGGCAACACCATGGTTTTCTGATACCCATTCAGCAATATCGAGAAGCATCTTTGTGGTTTCAACCATGTATTCATAATTCAGTTCGTTTGATGCCAGCATTGCGTGAAGACCGAACCTGCTTGCTCCGCGGTCACTGGCTCTGCGATAGGCATCCGCAAGCTGATTGTGGCTGACCCCATATTTCGCCTCTACAGGGTTGCCAATAATGATGTTCCCTTTCCTGCGCGGTCCGGGGTTATACCGGAAACATATCAGTTCGGGCATTACCGGGACTTTGTCAACAAGAGAGATGTCATCAAGGTTTAATATACATCCACCATCAGCTGCGGCCATTTGGAACTCTTCCGCGCTGGTATTGTTTGAGGTGAACATAATATCATCAGGGCCGGCGCCGGCCTTCCGGCTCAGGACCAGTTCCGGGATTGAACTACAGTCAAAACCAAAACCCATGTCTTTCATAATGGTAAGGATATGAAAATTAGGGAGTGCTTTTACAGCAAAATATTCCCTGAAGCCGTTAACTTTTGAGAATGAATTTATGAGTGATTGGCCAGTGTCACGTATCCCTGTTTCATCATAGATGTGAAACGGGGTTCCAAAATGATCAACTATGTCTTTAAGTATAGGTTTGAGCCGTTTCTCTAATGCTCCGCTCATGGTCATAACAAAAAATCTCCTTTTATCGAACTTAATATCGATTGAGCATATATCAAAAAATTTTATAAATTACAACAACCTGTTATCAAGCAGTTAAAGCTAGGCACACTGGCCAGGATGTTTGCTTTTTCATAAGTTTTAAATCTAAAAATCGAAACCAGACGCAGTGTAATATCAACTCAATATTTCTTACATTTAATGAAATGAGACCAACCATCGTAGGGTGGGCTATGCCCACCAAACGAGTCAGCATACATTATGAATCAGTAGATGGTGGGCACAGCCCACCCTACATTTATTCGTAGTTTACAACCTGGTCCTCCTGTCACGCGCACTAAACAACAAATATTCACTTCAACGAGAGAGCTCTATTTTACCTTTTTTGAAAAAAGGACATTAATCACTACTTTTTTTTCAATAAACTTGACGTCTATGTCATATCGCAGATATTTGACATGAGTACGGATCAGACTTTTTGTTTTTTTATTATAGTAGGCCTTGACAATAGATTTGTTTTTTATTTTTTTCTTTAACGGATCAACAAACTCCTGTAAAAAAATGTAGGTATACAGGTCGGTCTTTTTATCTACAGTTTCGATCCTATTGTGTTTGCCAAGGATTTTTTCTATACCCTCCAGGTCTGGAAGCAGTTTCAGGTCAACATTTTTCAGATTTATAATAAAGCGCCTTGCAGGTATGTTTCTTTCGGATTTACAGAGGGATTTCAGAACATCACTGACGAATTTGCTTGAAAATATAGTTGTTACATTCCGATCAAGGTATACTTCTTCGAGTCGATACCGCCTCTTTAACTTTTTAAAAAAGAAGGTTGTGGAAAGGTCATACTGTTTGTCGGAGCCGGTGTCTTTTTTCCGAAAAATATATTTGTAAGCAAGTCTGCCTCTTTTTATTTCTTTTTTTGAAGGATATTCCCCTGTAAGCTTTATGATATCTTTATCCAGTAATACTGGATTCACTGCAATAAAAGAGAGACTCCCGTCTGGATGGATGCGCACATGAAAATTCTTTTCAAAAGAACAGAGCTGTTTTTTTAATTGTATCAGTCTATCCAGCAGGCAGCTGGATTGGAAAGAGATGAAGAAAAAAGAGAACAGTAGTAATATTAGGATACGCTTTGAATTATTCATATATTTCAATCACTGGTTCGCGCATAATAAGATCAATTGCTGTTAACGATGCTTCAGCTACTTTAGGGAAGACTTTCGTTAGATTTTTAATATGACGGAGATTGTCAGCGGTTCTCATGACAAGTCTCGCAAGATCGCCTTCAGCTAGACCGGATATCATCAGCACATTTTCCCATGGTTTGCCGTCAGCCCAGGCGTAAATTGTAGCAACTGGATTCAAATAGAGCGGACGGACGGAGAAGCCTTCTGAAATCATTTCCTGCGCAAAAGGGTGGAGCTGTTTTTTTATATTAAGATAAACTGTCAGAAGGTTTTTAGGTATCATTTCTCTGCTGACCTTTTCATCGTCTGATTCCTTTTCATTTACGAATGCTGCGATTATCGCGGCCAGCATGGCAGGGTCGGATTCAGGAAAGATGCCGAGTCTGAAACCTTCCCCCACCATAAGGGGCTGATCAATTCTAAGACGAGATGCCCAGGTGCCGTCATCTGTGAGTTCGTTGTTTTCGGAAACATACCTGTGTTTTTTTAAAAAACTGAGGTGCTGCTGAAAGTCCCGCCATAAATACCGTCGGTCATCCTGAAAAAATTTATGTTGCTTTTTTTTCACGGATGTTTTTTCAAGAAGGTATGATGCAAAGGATTTTTCTAAAAGGTCTTCAATCTGTTGGGGCGAATGAGAAAGGAGCAGGTTCAGAACCATTGAAAAATTGATCTTTATCTGGCTTTGGACCTCAGCAGGCTGAGCAGTCATGAGCTTCGAGATCAGACGCATATCCATAAATTTACCCGGTAGCGTTACGGCAAATCCGATATTATCCATTCCGCGTCTGCCGCACCTTCCGGTCATCTGATGAAATTCAGTGGCGTTAAGGGGAACGAATTCAGCGCCGTTGTAACGGTCCGAATTGATAAGCACCACGGTTCTGGCGGGAAAGTTCACACCCGCCGCAACCGTTGATGTGGCAAAGACAGCATCCAGGAGACCTTCTTTCATAAGGGTTTCAACCATGAGTTTCCATGCTGGAAGCTGGCCGCTGTGATGGGATCCGACCGCCAAGTGCTCCATGTGCCACAGCTGTTTGTGTTTGGAAATATGCGGATTCTGGGTTACGAGTTCCGCAATCCGGTTTCTGAGCCGTTCTTTTTTTTCCGGGTTATTTAGCAAGTTTTCTTCGGTGCAGAGATCGAGCGTGCTGTCGCAGTCCGCGCGAGATTTAAGGAAAAAAATCGCGGGAAGGAGCTTGTATTTTTTTAAGACACGAATGATATCTCCCATGGGCGGAAGTTTTCGCGGTGCTGCCAGGCGTGGAGCGTGTTTATTCTGCATGTATGAGACTACTTTTTTATAGATAATGTTTTTTTTAGATTTTCCCAGCCTGGAAAAAACAGGGTACAGGGTACCGGAAGGATGAAAAAAAAGAGGATAAAGCGGCACAGGTCTTTTTGTTTCATTTACGGTAATACATTCTTTGCCCCTGATTGAAGAGAGCCATTTTGCTATGTGGCCGGAATTACCGATGGTGGCTGAGAGCATCAGCATTGGTATCCTCGAAGGTAAATAAATCATGATCTCTTCCCAGACAACACCCCTGTCCTCATCGCCAAGGAAGTGCGCCTCGTCTAAAACAACAAAATCAGCATCAAGATCTTCTCCGTGATGCATGGCGTCATAAAGTTGATTACGTAAAATTTCAGTTGTACCTATAATAACTGGCGCATCAGGATTCTCTTTACGGTCACCGGTCAAAATACCTGTACGGTCTTTTCCGAAAATTTCTGAAAAAGAGAGATAGATGGCGTTGGAAAGCGCTTTCAGGGGGGTTGCATACCAGATCTTCCCGCCTTTTTCCAAGATTTTTTCGGTCGCTTTTTCGGCTATCCATGTTTTTCCAGCGCCGGTAGGGGCGGTTACAAGGCAGTCTGATTTTTGAATCGCTGAAAGGGCTTCGATCTGAAAAGGGTCAGGTGTAAACGGCTTCTTTTCAGGAACGCCAATGGAGGCAAACACGCTTTTTAGCTTTTTATCCGCACCGGGCCTGATTTTCAGTAATACCGGTTTTTTTTTAAAACCGTGTTTTCTTCTATAATACTTTTTTCGCATTATTTTACAATCGGGCGATCATTTCCATCATTCTTTCTTTCGCAGGGGAATCCGCGTCATAAGGAGACATTCCGCTAAGATCAGCTTCAATCAAGGTGTTATCAAAAGGGAGAAAACCAAGGAATTCAAAACCAGAGAGATGTTCCTTGAGAAATACTTCATCTTTTTCATTCCGGATTTTATTGCCTACCACGGAGATGTTTTCAAGACGGATTTCAGAAGCAAGTTTCCTGATATTCCGGGCAGTATCGATACTCCGGCGGCCTGGCTCTACCACCACGATAAGCCGGTCAACGGCCTGGGCGGTTGCCCTGCCAAGATGCTCAATGCCGGCTTCCATATCCATTACCACAACTTCATTTCTGACGAGGACGATATGTGTTACAAGCGCCCTGAGCAGCGTACTTTCAGGGCACAGGCATCCGGAGCCACCTTTTTTTACTTCGCCCAGTCGCATCAGCTTGATATTTTCGAATGTTGCCGACAAAGAATCGGGAAGATCATCAACCTTGGGATTCAGTTGAAAAAAGCCTCCAATGGTACCTGCTTTAGCGCCGGTTCTTTCATATACCAGATCTTTCATCTCGGCAATGGGAACAATTTTTTCTGTATCAGGTATTCCGAGAGCTGCCGCGAGATTCGCGTCAGGGTCCGCGTCAATTGCCAAAACATTCTTCCCATTGTCATTCATTGTCCGTATCAGGAGAGCGGAAAAAGTTGTTTTGCCGACTCCTCCTTTGCCGCTGACTGCAATTTTCATGGTTTGTCCTTAATACGTTTGTGATTTCTATCATCTCTTATCAGTGCAACTCTATCTATCAGAAAAAAAAACTTTTAACAACCCCATCATGAGGGTTCACCCTTGTATCTTGCTTATTGTTCTGATAAATTCTTTTGATAAACCGGAGTTCAAAGGTCTGATAATGAGTTCTTCTGGAAAGAAAAAGGGAAACATATATCCATTGATTCTGGCGCCGGCAGGTGACAGGCTGTCATTTCTTGCCGCGCTCGCCGCAGGTGCGGACGCGGTGTATTGCGGGCTTAAACAGTTTTCCGCGCGGATGAAAGCAGACAATTTTACCGAAGAAGAACTCTGTCCCCTGGTTAAACTGGCGCATAAAAAGAATACAGATGTTTATATTGCCCTTAATACACTTGTAAAGCCAGATGAACTAGATGACGTGGGTGGGATGATTGACCGGCTTAACCGGCATGTTCATCCTGACGCGCTGATTATCCAGGATCTTGCCATGGTTCAGCTGGCCAGGCAGGTTGGATATCGCGGGGAACTGCATCTGTCAACCCTAGCGAACGTAAGTTTTCCCAGCGCGCTTAAGGCAGTGAAAAAACACAGCAATATTAGCCGTGTGGTTGTCCCCCGGGAATTAAGTATTGATGAGATCAAAGATATGGCCCGGGCCTGCCCGCCAGGGGTGACGCTTGAGGCTTTTGTACACGGTGCTTTGTGCTATGGCGTTTCTGGCAGGTGTTACTGGAGCAGTTATCTGGGGGGGAAAAGCAGTCTCAGAGGGAGATGTGTCCAGCCGTGCCGGAGACTGTACCGGCAAAACAGACAAAAAAAAAGGTTTTTTTCATGCCAGGACCTAAGCCTGGATGTTCTGGCCAAAACGCTTCATAATATTCCTGAAATCCGCGCGTGGAAGATTGAAGGGCGCAAAAAAGGTCCGCATTATGTGTTTCATACAGTCAGGGCGTATAAAATCTTAAGGGATAAGAGCGGGGACCCGAAGATGAAAAAAGAGGCGCTCGCAATCCTTGACCAGGCCCTGGGGCGGAGCGGGACACATTATAACTATTTGCCCCAGAGGCCCCAGTTCCCAGTCAATACAAAGATAGAGACAGGTTCAGGACTTCTTGCCGGTAAAGTCCAGGGATCATCAAAAAGGCCTTATATGGTTCCCCGGCTAGAACTGATGACAGGCGACATTCTACGTGTGGGATATGAGGGGGGGGGCGGTCACAGCATATTTAAGGTTACGAAATTTGTCCCAAAGAGAGGGCGTCTTTATTTAAAACCGTTTTCAGGAAAGTCTTCAGGAAAGGGGATATCGGTATTCCTCATTGACCGGCGTGAAAAAGAACTTGAGGCACTTTTATCTGAGCTGGAAAAGGAACTAGAGGGGTGTACTGGTAAAAAGGGGAGATCCCCCGTGTTTAAGGCCCGTGTTACAAAGAAAAAAAAGAGACGGATCGCTCCTGTTGAGATGCGGGTATATAGGTGGTCAGGGCGTGTGAACAACGGAGAGCAGTCCGGATACTGGCTTTCACCAGACAGGAACGATATTTTAAAGAAAAAGGGAATAGCGCCAGGGGTCTGGTGGTGGCTCCAGCCTGTTATATGGCCTGAAGAGGAAAAAAAAATAAAAGGCCTGATAAACGGTTTACTGAAAAAAGGGTGTAGAGATTATGTGCTAAACGCTCCCTGGCAGATATCTTTTTTCAAAGATGTAAAAAAACTTAATCTATGGGCAGGTCCCTTCTGTAACCAGTCAAATCCCCTTTCAATAAACATGCTGGCATCATGGGGTTTCAAAGGGGTTATTGTCAGTCCTGAAATGGGCAGGAAGGATCTCCTGGGTCTCCCGGGACGGAGCAGCCTGCCGCTTGGAGCGGTTATATCGGGCTGCTGGCCCCTGAGTATATCCAGGACCATTTCAGAGGGATTTAAAATGGACACGGTGTTTGCCAGTCCCAGGGGTGAAAACGCATGGGTAAAGAAATATGGGACGGGATTCTGGGCTTATCCGAACTGGAAACTGGATCTTTCATCTAAAAAAAGGGAATTGCGAAAGGCTGGTTACCGTATGTTTGTGCATCTGGATGAACGGATCCCGGAAAAGATAAAGATAAAGAAACGGCAGGGGTTGTGGAATTGGGAACAAGGGCTTTTATAAAATAAAAAAAGTGCCTAAAGTGCCTAAAGTTGATGTATCGCTTCGCTCTATCAGTTTAAAAAAAGCTGTTGTTGTGGTCGTGATCGAGTTAGAAACAGTGATTAGTAATCAGAGATGAGGTATAGGATATTGGGCGGGGTTCCTCCCGCTATGTTGATATCCAGTATCCAGGATCTAGCATCTAGTATTCAGTTTTTTTACATGGGTCTTAAAATTTCCTGAATAAAAGCAAAGGGAGGAAAATATGAGTAGTGTTGCATTATTTTTTCAATCAATAGACGTAAGACTGGATATGGGACCGGATATATGTGACATAACACCTGAACTGAACCGGCTTGTGTCTGAAGCAGGCGTGGAAAACGGGAATCTAGCAGCCGCGATCGTCGGCTCAACCGGTTCGATTACAACGATTGAATATGAACCAGGGGTTGTGGAGGATCTTAAGAACGCCATTAACCGGCTTGCCCAGCCCGGGGATCATTATGAGCATGAACTGGCATGGCACGACGGCAACGGGCACAGCCATGTGCAGGCTGCTTTACTAGGGCCGTCAATCTCTTTGCCGGTAAGGGGAGGGCGCCTCAAGCTTGGAACTTGGCAGCAGGTAGTGGCGATTAATCATGACAACAAACCGCGTAAGCGGGCGATTGAAGTGACTATTGTGGGGAACTAGATGCTGGATGCTGGATAAATGGGAAAATCCGAAATCCGAATATCGAAATCCGAAACAAATTCAAAATACAAAGG
This sequence comes from Desulfobacterales bacterium, assembly GCA_028277765.1. Taxonomy (GTDB): domain Bacteria; phylum Desulfobacterota; class Desulfobacteria; order Desulfobacterales; family SURF-7; genus JANQFQ01. The sequence goes on along the minus strand of JANQFQ010000099.1, from coordinate 8,995 downwards.
CTCAAATGTTCGAAACGTTTCTAGATGCTAGATACTGGATTGTTTTGAATATTTTAATTTTGGTCATTCGATATTGTTTCGGATTTCGTGCTTCGAATTTCGGATTTGTCTTTACTCACCTTGAATATCTTTCCCCTGGTTAATACGCTGCATGGTGCGTATAGCGCATATTTTTCCGCACATGGTGCAGGTGTCGCTGTGTTCGGGATCCGATTCTTTTCTGTATTTTTTTGCCTTTTCAGGATCGATTGCCAGTTCAAACATTTTATCCCAGTCAAGATTCATTCTTGCCCTGCTCATTTCATTGTCCCATTTCCTGGCGCCGGGGATACCCTTGGCTATGTCAGCTGCGTGAGCTGCTATTTTTGTGGCGATAATCCCTTCTTTCATGTCTTCAAGGGTGGGGAGGCGCAGGTGTTCTGCGGGGGTAACATAGCACAGAAAGTCTGCTCCGTTTGCGGCGGCAATCGCGCCCCCGATAGCGCTGGTTATATGATCATAACCCGGCGCGATGTCCGTGACAACAGGTCCTAAAACATAGAAAGGGGCGCCGTGGCACAGCCTTTTTTCAAGCATCATGTTTCCTGTTATTTCGTTGAGAGCCATATGGCCGGGGCCCTCAATCATGACCTGAACATTCCTTTCCCATGCCTTTAAGGTTAATTCTCCAAGTTCTATCATTTCTTTAACTTGGCAGGCATCTGTTGAATCGTTAATGCACCCTGGACGGCATCCGTCGCCAAGGCTCAGTGAGATATCGTACGCTTCGCAAATATCGAGCAGCCAGTCAAAATGTTCATAGAACGGGTTTTCCCGGTTGTTAAGCTGCATCCATGTATACAGGAGTGAGCCGCCGCGTGAAACAAGACTCACAAGCCGTCTGTTTTTTGTTATTTCCTCAGCTGTTGATTTGTTAAGGCCGGCATGGATGGTAATAAAATCGACACCGTCCTCTGCGTGCGCTTCAACCACATTAAAGAATTCATCAACCGTAATATTTTTTAGGTCCTTTTCATAAAAGCCCGCGGCATCATAGACCGGTACTGTTCCTATCATGGCAGTCGACATATGGATCAGCTTTTTACGGAATTCACGGGTTTTACCAAAGCAGCTTAAATCCATTATCGCTTCAGCATTCAGATCCAGGGCTGTTTTGACTTTTTCAAGTTCAAGGTCTGTATCCCGGCAGTCCTTTGAAATGCCGAGGTTAACATTTATTTTTGTCCGCATGCCCTGGCCGATGCCCTCAGGCACAAGGTTTTTATGGTTTTTATTAACCGGTATAATCACCTTGCCATTTGCGATAAGGCTGCGCAGGTTTTCCGCGTCAATGTTTTCTTTTTTGGAAACAGCTTCCATCTCTTTTGTGATTATATTTTTTCTTGCAGCATCCATCTGCGTTGAGTAGTTCATGCTTTTGACCTCGTGCGCTGATATTCAAAAAAAAACCTGCCCGCAGGCAAGCTTTTAGATCAAACAACGGCTTTATCTATGCTTTCCTACGGCAGCTTTAACTGCATCAGAACTTGTGAGAAAAGCGGGTTAGAAAGATTTCCATCTCAGCCCAAAGGGCTCCCCCAGCAAAAAAATTTATTTATTCTATTTTAATAAACATACAATGTAAAGAATAAACTGATAGATGATAACTTTCTGTAATTATGTCCCATTTGGTCATGTGGTGATGTTTTTGGTTTATGTTCATATTTTCTTGACAAAAAAGATAGATGTATGTATTTAACCTCACATCACAACGTAAATCCCTTTTATTATCAAAGGAGTATATTTTTATGGCTCTTACGAAGGTCCAGATTGTTGATTCAGTTCAGGAGCAGTTTGGTCTCCCCAGGATAGCGTGTGTGGAGATTGTGGAAAAACTATTAGAGACAATAAAAAACACGCTTGAAAACGGTGAGGACGTTATGATCAGTGGTTTTGGCAAGTTCTGTGTAAAGGAGAAGAAGGAGAGAAAAGGCCGGAATCCTGCAACAGGAGATGACCTTATGCTTGGGAAAAGAAGAGTCGTAACCTTCAAATGTTCGCGCGGTCTCAGGGAGAAGATCGAAGGTGATGGACAGATGTAATTACATTTAATGATTTATGAGCGTATGCGCTTTCAAAAAAACCGTGCAGGCTTCTGAGCCAAGCACGGTTTTTTTTGTCGGTTTTTAAGAGAAGTAAGTTTTGTTTGAAACCCGCTATAGCGCGTTTCAACTTAGCTTTAAAAGTTAAAGGTCGCTTTAGCAGCGAACATGTTCCATCTTTCAACTGAACCTTCAATGTTATCGTCTGTCGGCATATTCTTTACGGCCGGCGCAACAAACAGACCATAGTTCCAGTGATGTTCAAGCTTCAATGTCCAGTATTCATTTACATCAAAACGTAATGACAGGGCTTTATCCTTGTAATACGCGTGATGCGCAGGCTGAATATGATAATCTTCATATTCTTCATCTGTCCAGTCCAGCATCTGAGCAACCTTATGAGCTTCGGGCCATGCCTGAATTTCAGATTCGTGAAAAGTGCCGCCGCCCTTGTCACCGTCGTCCTGATGTCCCTGGGTATAGTAAAAGCCCAATTCAAACCAGTCTGTAAAGCGGTAGGAGATACTCCAGTAATAACCGGCCATGTCAAGATTCAGATTGCCGACGCCCATGTCGGCAAAAGCTTCCAAAAGCAATTCTTCTGTAACAATGTTTTTCAGATCATTATAGCTGCCCAAGCCCCACGCGCCTAATACGGGGTATACGCTTTCAAACGCTTCATCCATTTCAAAGAGGACTTCACTCCTAAGCTGTGTTGCGTTTGGTTGGATATTTATCCTTTTCCTGTCATATTCCGCGGCAATTGTCAGGTTGCCGAATGTGAATTCAGCAGAAAGTGTATAGATATTAATGTTTTCTGATGTCAGCACCATGTTAATCGGATCTATGTCATCAAGTGAAGTAGGAACGCCAGAAACACCAAATGCGAGTTGTTCCAATGCTTCTAGCAATTCGTTTACCGTGTCCATATAGTCAGGGACAGTTATAAGACCACCGAAAGAATTAGCAATTTCCTGAACCATTGCTGTCCGGATGTCGCCGAACGGGAGTTCGGCCGTTGCATCAAAGCCTGATTCAACAAAAGAACCGCCAATGCGCAAACCAGGAACCGGGGTGTTCCACAAAACGCTGGTGTTCCAGGTGTGATGCGTATCAAAATGAGAGTCGACAAGTATACCTGTGTCTTCCATGATTTTTCCAATACCGCCGTCATCTTCAATGCTAACCCTTCCTACCTGGGCTGAATAGTCAAAGCTGCCCAGAAAGCCGGCTGGTATTTCGCCGTAAATTCCTACGCCTGTAATCGCTGATGTGGTATCGCGCCATGTCTCCTGGTACACGCCCTGGGGCAGCAGGATGTTTGTCCGCAGCATGTCCATATCCCTGGTTTCATTGTAGAGCCCCATGGGAAGCCTTATTCGGCCTACGCGAAAGCCTAACCAGTCTTTCCAGTGATAATCAGCAAACGCCCAGTCCAAAACAATGTCGTCATTTCCAATATCACCCAGGTCTCTTCCATAAATCTGTATCCCCAGGTGGAGGGTGTCGGTGAGTTCGGTTGAGAAGTTTACCCCCCTTTCACTAAAATCATAAGAACCCTCGCTGGTTTTTGCGTTAAGATAATTATTTGATGTACTTTTTAAGTACCCTTGGGAAATAAACCCGTGGATATCGACACCACCGAATTCGATTGCCCAGGCATTTCCAAGATATGAAAGGAATATGATTGTAAGGAATATATGTTTTTTCATCTCACTCCCCCTTTATTTAACATTTATTGTTTGTATGCTGGACGAAAAAGCCCCAAGTATGGCTGTTGACCTTGTACTGATATATCCTATTGAGCCATCAGTTACGGCGATATGCTTTAGCATTTTTTCAACCGAGTCGAACTTTTTAGGTGCTTTGCCTTTGCCGGTGAATATCAGCTGTTTCCAATAATTGCGATATTGGGAGGCGGTCTTTTTTATATATTTTTTTAAGAAAAGTTTGTGAACATCTTCATCGTTCAGGGTTGCGAAATGAACTTTTGTCTTGTCGCTCCATTTGGTTTTTTTGCCAAGGAAAATATCCTTTATATCATTTTTGCTCAGCGTCGTATCTACCACCCTGCTGTTGCAAACGATGAGGATATCGGCATAAGATGATACTGTTGTGATGAAAAACAGTACAACAAACATTGCTGCCAATAAAACCCAATGTTTTTTCATTTGTTGTTCTCCTTATTTATTATTAATAATAAATGTTGAAAAGTATAATTCGGCTATAAGTGTTATGAAATAGTTATATTGTGCAACTAGATTCGAGACTTTAACTGTTTATGTAAATCATCTTTTTTAATATACTTTACTAATTTAGCGTAAAAGAGTTTTACATGTCAAGAAGGAAAGTATTTTTCATGTTTGGATGTGTCTTGTTTTTTTGTTAGATATTTTAATGGAATAGATGCAAGTTTACTCGCCCGCATTTCTAATAAACTATCATGTTCGTAAGATCACAACGAAGCATGAAATATTTTCATTATCATACAATAATCCCCCTCGGTCTCCTTTTATAAAAGGGGGAAGATTCGCTCCCCTCTTTTTCAAAGAGGGACTGGGCGGTTTGATGGAAACATGAATTTAATGAGGAAAATAGATTATTATAAAATAATTAAGTCAATGAATACAGTTAAAAAATGCAGCAGTAAAAAAAGATTTTATACCTTGAACTTGCCCATTAAATTTTTAATATGCATCGCCAGGTTCGACAGCTCTTCAGCGCTTTTATAAAGCCGCGCGCTGCTTTCAGAGACTTCTCCGGCACCCCTGTTGACCTGAGATATATCTTTGGCGATCCTGCCCGAAACTGAGGAACTCTGGGAAACATTTTGATTAACCTCATTGATCCCGGTTTCAAGATAAGTCACATTGCCGGCGATTTCTTTTGTGGTTACAGATTGTTCCTCAACAGACACAGCTATTGTTGAAACGATTTCATTTACTTTGTTTATAATGTTTAAAATACGTTCTATCGCTTCAACGGTTCCTGTTGTGGTTTCCTGTATGCCTTCAACCCGCATCTTAATGCTTTCAGTTGCGTCGCTTGTCTGTTTGGACAGCTCCTTTATTTCATTCGCGACAACGGCAAAGCCCCTGCCTGATTCCCCGGCGCGAGCAGCTTCAATCGTTGCGTTTAGGGCGAGCAGGCTTGTCTGATCGGAGATATCAGTGATTGTTTTTGTTACATCACCTATTTCCTGGGCTGCTGTGCCGAGTTCTCCGACTTTTGTTGAAGCTTTGCTCGCTTCTGTCACAGCCTTATAGGATATATTTGAGGCTTCCATTGAATTTTGTGCAATTTCATTGATCGTTGACGCCATCTGCTCCAGGGAAGTCGCTACCATCGCGGTATTGTTTGATGCCTGTTCCATGGCAGAAGCGACCGAATCCATATTGGTGCTCATCTCTTCGGCAGAAGCGGCCACCGTGGTTGAATTGCTGGACATTTTTTCAGACCTGCTGGTCAGGTTGCCGGAGACTTCGAAGATTTCATCAGAGGAGGCGGTCAGGGTGCCTGCCTGACCCGCGATATTTGTGATGATTTCCTGCAGCTTTTCAACAAAAATATTAAACCATGATGCAAGCTCGCCAACCTCATCTTTGCTGTTTACATCAAGGCGTCTGGTAAGGTCGCCTTCTCCCTCGGCAATATCCTTGATCATCGCTACCGTGTTTTTAAGAGGGAGGCTTATGAATTTGGTGATGATAATTGTTATCAGTACAATAGCGGTGATGGCGATCACAAAAAACGCTGCCAGGTTCTGATACCGCTGGTTGCGGGTTGCACTGTCAACAGAATCCAGGTTTAAGTTCAGCTCTTTGGTAAACAACTGATTTAAAACGGTCAGTCTATCTACAATCTGTTTTCTTTGTTTCGCAAGGTTCCTGAGCGGTTCAGTGTATTTGCTGTCAGTCGCTTCTTCCCCCAAGCTTACTTCCAAGTATACTTCCTGCGCCTGTTCTGTGAATGTTTTAAATAGTTGAATGGTTTCAGAGATACTGGTTTTGATCACCTGATCAAGACCCTCAAGGTTTGAGATATCATTAAGTGTCTGAATGACTTGTTGTCCTTTTTTTCCAGCAGATTCCACCATTGATGAATCCGCGGTTATAATAGCGGTCTTGTAGTCGTCCATATGCAGTTCAAAACCGGTCAAAGCAGACTGGCTTAACGTGACAGCAGGAAAAAGATATTTGGATACGGTTGCTACTTTGCGCTCGGTCTGAACGCCGATGATAAAACCGAAAACCGTTGATCCAAGATAACCAACAATAAGGATGCTCAGGCTCAGCCATATTTTTTGTGTTATGCTAAGTGATTGCCACATTATTTAAATTCCAGGCAAGCTGCTGTAGCTTTTTATTATAATATTATCTCACTATTATAATAATATAATAAAAGCAAGCTTTTCAAAATTTTAAACTGGTGTGCAATCTAACAATCTTTATTGTTAAAATCAACTATCAAATGCGAATAATCCTTGACTTAGAAAAAACATCCCATAATATTATAAATACATATCATTTAACGGATTATAAGTTTTAATATTCAACATAAGTCTAGGGGGTGACTATGAAAGACAGGTTAGTAGTTATTTTACTGTTTTTGGTGCTTGCCGGAACTGTTTTTCTATTTCCGGGTACTGCCACGGAAACAGCTGCATCATCAGGTGATGTGGTCGTTATCTGTAATCCAGGCGTGCCTACAGATTCCTTGAGTAAAGCTTTTTTAAGAGATATTTACACAGGTAAGCAAAAGGTATGGAGTGACGGGAAAAAAATTGTTTTTGTGGTATTGAAAAGATCGAAAGCCCATAAACGGTTTTTAAAACAATATGTAAGGAAAACCGAATCCCAGTTTCAAAACTACTGGGTAAACATGGTTTTCTCAGGCAAGGGACAAGCTCCCCAGAAGTTTAGTTCAGAGGAGAAACTTGTGCAGTATGTGAAGAATACTGAAGGGGCTATCGGATATATTTCTTCCAGTACAAACAGAGGCGGTGCAAAGGTTGTGGCCGTACAATAAAGGGGGACTTAATAATGAAAAAGATTACGATTTTTACGCTGTTTGTTAGTTTGATGCTGTCCGGAAGTCCCCAGGCGTATGAATTCGGGGGCGTGACTATCCACGGTTTTGTTTCACAGGGGTATCTTAAGTCTGATGATAACAACTATGTGGCGGATACAGAAGACGGGACAACTGAATTCAATGAAATAGGTGTCAACTTTTCAGCGCCAATGGCTGAGAAACTGTCCGTGGGTATGCAGTTTTTCTCCAGGGATATGGGTGATTTTGGCAACAATGACCTGATCGTTGACTGGGCGTTTATTGATTATTCATGGGAGAAATGGCTGGGCTTTAGAATCGGCAAGATTAAAGTACCATACGGTTTTTACAATGAGACACGGGATATTGACGCGAGCCGTACCTTTATTTTACTTCCGACGAGTATTTACGCAGAAATGAGCAGGGAGAGTTACTCGTCATTAAACGGAGCAAGCATTTACGGTGATATACCGCTGTCAATGTTAGGCACGTTGAACTACCAGTTCCAGTTCGGCCGAATTGATATCGACAATGATTCCGGGATCGCATACCGCCTGTCAACCGCTGGGTTCTCCACGATTAATGAGGTTGACGTGGATGACGTCTATGTCTCATCGTTGATATGGGAGACACCCCTTGAAGGACTGAGAGTCGGGTGGTCCAATATGCTTTTGGAGATAGATGTTGATGCAGGCATTAACATGGTATACGGATATTATATTAACACGGCTACACCGATGTGGGTTGTCCCGATTGGTCCGGGAGTATGGGCACCATTTCCAATAGGGGTCGATCCGCCTGATTATTATATCCATACATTCGTGGATATGGACGTTGAGGTTGATCTGGAGATGCTTTACAGGGTTTCCGACCTTGACGTGGACATTTTCTCCGTTGAATATATCTATGATGACCTGATCATCGCTTTTGAGTACATGACCGAAAAACTGGAAACCGTGATACTCGATAAAGATACAATGGATCTCTATGAAAATCCGCTTACTGGTGAGCCGTTATTGCCATCCAATGAGCTTGAGACAAAATCCTATTACATAAGCGCATCTTACCGTTTTTGCGACTGGTTTGAACTGGGTGCGTATTATTCCGTCGCCTATTACAACAAGGATGACAAGGACGGAGAGCTGATAGACCCTCTTTCCGGTGTGGCCAAGGGTGCCAGGGCGTGGCTCAAGGATGACTGCGTGACTGCCCGTTTTGATATAAATGAGAACTGGGCACTTAAGCTGGAACACCACAGCATGGACGGCCTGTTTTATATCCAGCCGGATAATGACGGTAATATTGACAAAAACTGGCATCTTTATGCGGCAAAGCTGACATTGCGGTTTTAAGCCAGATACGCGCAAAAGGATGATAATCTTAACAAGTTTGGCTGACAAATGTTCAGGAGGTCATTTATGAATGCATTATTTAGAAGTGCGTTATGGATTGCGTTGATTGCCGCGGTTATCGCTTTGTATCCAGGGGCCGCACCGGTGACATCTGCTTCTTCGGGCAATATTGTTGTCATCGGCAATCAAGCCCTACCGGTAGATTCGATCAGCAAAACCGATTTGAAAAAAATTTTTACGGGCAGGAAAATTTCATGGGGTGATGAAACCGTGATCGTTGTTACATTAAAAAGATCAAAGACACATGATCTTTTTTTAAAGCAGTACGTCAAGAAGACAGCCTCACAGTTTAGGAACTATTGGGTCAACCTAGTCTTCTCAGGCAGGGGCATCGCACCTGTTTCCCTGCCATCAGAAGAAGAGGTGGTAAACTATGTCAGCAAGACAAAAGGGGCGATTGGGTATGTTTCTTCTAATACAAACAGCAGCGGCACAAAAATTATTTCCGTTGAA
>JANQFQ010000096.1 GCA_028277765.1 Desulfobacterales bacterium | reverse complement strand
AATCGGAGACATTATATCAGATATAATCTCAGATTTATAGGTGTCTTTATCGAATTTTCAAAGAACAAATTGTGGAGAAAGTTAAAAGCATTAAAAATTATTGCTTGACTTTCACCGGATTAACTTCGTGGTGAATATCGTTTTTTGTTGTTTCTTTCGTGTTGACCATCCTTATCCTCTTTTCACGTACGATTAACAGCTAATCACTTGTACTGGTACTGGTTGTGATATTTTTAATATTATCCGCTGGTTTGTCTGTCGCGGTTTTTGAGATCCTCTCTGTCCACTGTTTCCCGTTTTCCAGCCGGATAACAATCAATTCCATTCCCAGGTCATTGGTCTTCTCCATCACGACTCTCCCCTTGGCGATCTCAATAATTCTGGCGCCATCGGTGATAATATCCCCCACTTTGATAATCTCCAGTTCTTTCTGATGAATGAATTTCACAACCGCTTTTCCGTCTTTTGGAGATATTTTAATAACTTTCATATCATCGAGTGTTTCCGCCCAGAGTGGCTGATGTAAACATAAGATAATGATAATAAAAGAGGTCATAACGTATAATTGTTTTCTATTGTTCATTTTTTCCATCACTTTTAAAAAATTCATGTCACTGTTTTCATTCATCAAATCAAAAAAAACCGAAACGCCTTAAAAAGACATTCCGGTTTTATTTAACCGAATTTAGCAGGCAACCCGGCTATCTTTTTAAGACCCGTGGCTTTCCGTGCCCCTCCCTCAAAGGGCTTGGCTTTTCTATAACTTGTGGGCCCAATTACTTTTCTTTGAGCCTGATACTTCTGCCAACAATCAAGCGGCAGTTTTTTTCTACTTATTTTTTTCTTCTTTCATCATATGTAATATAAAGCATTCTACAAGAAATTAACCTGTTGATTAGTAAAAAATCGTATTCTAAAAAATACACCAAAATTGAACATAAAGATCGCGAGGCCTTATCCTGACTGAACTTGCCCATGTTTAAGGCTAAAAAAGTCCCTCTCATATCTGCCCGCCTCTCGCTGATCAACATCTTTTGGACAATCTTAAACTGCTTATCCCTAGCTTTCTGCCTCCCGATTACTCGGGGTTGGCTTCTATAATTTTGTAGTGAATGTAAAATACCATACACTAAAATTGAATGATTTGCAAGCAGTCATTTTGTTAAGAATTTATGTCGGAAATACAGGGGATTAGACAAAAAACAATGAGTTTGACGATAATACTGCTAGATCCTGGATATGAGATCCCGCTTTTATAAAACTGACAGAGCGAAACGACACATCAACTTTAGTGCACTTTAGGCACTATATTTTTTATTGAATCGTCGACGGCGGCTGTTCCACCTCGCCGTTCATAATCCCGACCGGATACCCGTCTTTGAAAAGAGTCTCCCCTTCTTTAAGTATGATAGCCTGGGTCAGGACCTCATCCATATGCTCTACAACAACAAATTCAATCTGTTTATAAATGGAAGAAGGGATATCCTTTAAATCCTTTTCATTATCTTTGGGTATAAGAACTTTCCTGATCCCCCCTCTATGCGCGGCAAGAACCTTCTCTTTGAGCCCGCCAATAGGGAGAACGCGTCCTCTCAGGGTGATCTCTCCGGTCATGGCCACATCCCTGTAAACCGCTTTTTTTGTCAGGGTTGACACAAGGGATGTGCACATGGCAATACCTGCTGACGGGCCGTCTTTAGGGATCGCTCCCTCTGGTACGTGAATATGAATATCAAAATCCTTATAGAATTTGTTGTCTATCTGCAGACGGTCTGAACGGGACCGGACATAACTGAGTGCGGCTCTGGCTGATTCCTTCATAACATCTCCCAGCTTGCCGGTTACGATCAATTCCCCTTTCCCCGGCATGATAACTGTTTCAATCAGCAGGAGTTCTCCGCCCACCTGGGTCCACGCCAGGCCGGTCACCAGTCCTACCTGGTCAGTCTGCTCGATCTCTCCTACCCTAAAACGGGGCGGTCCCAGGTATTTTTGTATCGACTTTGCGGATATCCTGATCAGACGATCATCTTTTTTCTTTACCACGCCCCGAGCGATTTTCCGGCAGACCGAAGCAATCTCCCGTTCCAGGTTTCTTACGCCGGATTCACGTGTATATTTCTGAATAATTGTAATAACTGAAGTCTTCGAGAAAGTAACCCTGCCTTCCTTGAGCCCGTTCGCCTTGATCTGTTTAGGAACAAGAAAGCCCTTGGCAATATTATACTTTTCATGCTCAGTATAACCCGGCAACTGAATCACCTCCATCCTGTCCTGTAGGGGTAGCGGAATGTCCGGCAGTGTGTTTGCGGTGGTAATGAACATGATGTCGGAAAGATCATAATCCACATCAAGATAATGGTCGTTAAAAGAAAAATTTTGTTCCGGATCCAGCACTTCTAGGAGCGCGGCTGACGGGTCCCCCCTAAAATCCATACTCATCTTATCCACTTCATCAAGGCAAAAAACAGGATTGTTGACACCCGACTTTTTCAGGGACTGAATAATCTTCCCCGGCATTGCCCCTATATAGGTTCGCCTATGTCCACGTATCTCGGCTTCATCCCTCACACCGCCCAGGGAAAGCCGGACAAACTTCCTGCCAGTGGCCCTGGCCACGGACTTGGCCAGGGATGTCTTTCCCACACCAGGAGGCCCCACAAGACAGAGGATCGGTCCTCTCACCTTCTTGACCAGGATCTGGACAGCAAGGTATTCAAGTATCCTCTCTTTTGGTTTTTCCAGGCCATAGTGATCCTCATCCAGTATAACTTCAGCTTTTTCAATATCTTTATTGACCTTGCTTTTGTCAAACCAGGGCAGGGATATGAGCCAGTCTATATAGTTTCTGACAACCGTTGCCTCTGCGGACATGGGTGTCATCATTTTAAGTTTTTTAAACTCCTGCCGCACTTTACCGGCAGCCTCCTTGGACATTTTTTTCCTCTTTATCCGCTTCTCCAATTCCTTGAGGTCATCGCCGGGATCATCTTCAGCCCCCATCTCTTTCTTGATGGCCCGCATCTGTTCATTCAGATAATACTGTTTCTGGGTCTTTTCCATCTGCTTCTTGACCCGCCCCTTGATCTTTTGCTCCATGCTATAGACCTCAATTTCGGTCTTGATCAATCGTAAAAGAAGGGACAGCCGTTCCTTTAATGACACGGTTTCAAGGAGGCGCTGTTTTTCTTCAATTTTAAATGAAAAATGCGCGGCAACAGTATCTGAAAGCTGTGAAGGATCGGTAATACCAGATGCATTCGTGATGATCTCTTCAGAAATGTTCTTATCAAGACCCGCGTATTCCTGAAAGCTTTCAATAATGGATCGTTTAAGGGCGACCCCCTCTGACTCTAAAAGTATCTCTTCTTCAATCTGCTCAAGCTCAACATGAAAAAAATCATCTCCGTAATGAAATTTCGTAATTCTAGCCCTTGATTTTCCCTCCACCAGAGCCTTTACCGTTCCATCGGGCAGCCTGAGAAGCTGAAGGACAGTTCCGATGGTGCCCACATTGCTGATATCTTTCTCTTTGGGGTTATCAACCCCAGCCTTTCTCTGCGTGGCAAGAAAAACGCTTTTATCTTTGTTCATTGCGTCAGCAAGGGCGTTGACGGACTTGGTACGTCCAACAAACAGGGGCGCTACCATGTACGGAAATACAACAATATCTCTTAACGGCAAAAGAGGAAGCACCAGCTTCTTCTCCTGCGGTCTGTCATGTCCGAAAAATTTTGGCATTTTTATAGTTCCATTATAGTATTGTATTAATTTTTATCTCTGTTTCCAGCAGTCGTAAGTGTAAACCGTAATACAAATACAGCTTCATTAACGTTGAAACCAGGTAACTTTCAGGGGAATATTCAGACGCAGCAGCAGTCAGCCTATCGCACAGCCGTTTTCTTTTGTAAAAAAAGATTACGCCTGTTTTTTTGTCTGTTCGTACAGGAGAATTGGCTCTTCATCGTTGAGAACAACCTCTTCGCCTATCACACACTCTTTGACACTATCTATGGAAGGTATTTCATACATAATGTTCAGCATGCTTTTTTCCATGATAGAACGGAGTCCCCTGGCCCCTGACTTACGTTTCATTGCCTCTTTTGCTATTGATGAAAGGGCACTGTCAGTAAATCTAAGGTTTACCTCCTCCATTTCAAAAAGTTTTTGAAACTGTTTTACCAGGGCATTTTTCGGTTCCGTAAGTATCTTGATCAAAGAATCCTCGGTCAGTTCATCAAGAGTCGTGATGATCGGAAGACGGCCTAAAAACTCAGGAATCAGGCCGAACCTGACTAGGTCCTCTGTTTCATGCATGCGCAGAATATCCCCTATACTCTTTTCATCCTTTTTAACTACTTTCGCACCAAAACCCATCGACTTGGCACCCATCCGCTTCTGGATAATCTGGTCAAGGCCGGTAAACGTTCCGCCGCAGATAAAAAGTATGTTTGACGTGTCAACTTTTACAAAATCCTGCTGTGGATGCTTTCTACCGCCTTTAGGGGGAACACTTGCAGTTGTCCCCTCAATTATCTTCAGCAGAGCCTGCTGAACCCCTTCACCTGAAACATCACGGGTGATTGAAGGGTTATCGGTCCGCTGAGCGATCTTATCTATTTCATCAATATACACAATACCTCGCTGAGCCCGGTCAACATCATAATCAGCGTTCTGTAGAAGCGACAGGATAATGTTTTCAACATCTTCTCCCACATATCCAGCCTCTGTAAGGGTCGTTGCATCAGCTATGGTAAATGGTACGTTTAAAAAACGGGCCAATGTTTGCGCCAACAGGGTTTTCCCGCATCCAGTAGGCCCGATAAGGAGTATATTACTTTTCTGAATCTCCACCTCCCCTGTATTTATAGAAGAATCAAGCCGCTTGTAATGGTTGTATACAGCAACTGCCAGGACCTTTTTCGCGTCCTCCTGCTCAATCACATAGTCATCTAGCATCAGTTTGATCTCTTTTGGTATCAGGAGTTCTTCAAGGACCTCGCTCTCTTTTTCACTCTCCTCTTCAATTATTTCTCCACACAATTGGATACATTCATCACAGATATAAACAGCTGGACCCGCGATCAGCTTTTTCACTTCCTTCTGATTTTTTCCGCAGAATGAACAAAAGAGATTGTCGTTTGAGTCCCCTTGTTTTGTCATGCTATTCCTCCGTTTTTTCGAGATCAGCTATATCATCCCTGCTGGCAATCACATGGTCGATTATACCATATTCCTTTGCTTCCTGACCAGACATAAAAAAATCACGGTCTGTATCTTCTTTAACCTGTTCAATATTTTTGCCTGTATGATATACCAGTATTTCATTCAGTTTGTCTTTCATGCGGAGAATCTCCTTGGCCTGGATAGCGATATCCGATGCCTGTCCCTGGACTCCGCCCATGGGCTGATGAATCATAATCCTTGCATTTGGAAGAGCATACCGTTTTCCTGCTGCTCCTGCGGCAAGAAGCAGGGCGCCCATGCTGGAAGCCTGGCCGATACAGACAGTGGCAATGTCAGGTTTAATATACTGCATGGTATCATAAATCGCCAGGCCGGCTGTAACAGATCCGCCAGGAGAATTTACATAAAAATTAATGTCCTTGTCAGGGTCATCTGATTCAAGGAAAAGGAGCTGGGCGATCAAAAGATTGGCAATTTCATCACCTACAGGCGTTCCGACAAAAATAATCCTGTCTTTAAGAAGCCTGGAATAGATATCATACTGTCTTTCTCCCCTGCTGGTCTGCTCAATGACATACGGTACTAAGGCCACAAGTTTCCTCCTTTATGGTTACTTCTCACGCACTGTATTTACAGCAAGTTACACCTGATTAGCTTTTTTCTTCCGCCTCTTTTTCATCTGTCTGTTCAAGCTCAGGTTCTTTTTCTTCAATATCACTATTTTCTAATATAAGACTGATTGCCTTTTTTTCAAGTAAGGCGTGCTCAAAAAGTTCCAATTTGTCAGGATTCTGCTCATAAAAATCTTTAATGACGTTAATCGGCTGGTTAAAATTCTTCGCCATATCATTGAAGCCTTCCTCCTTGTCATCGTCAGAAATCGTCAGGCTCTCCTGGTTAATGACCTTATCCAGGATCAGGTGCCGCCGGGACTGTTTTTCAGCTGTATCACGGTATTTTTCAGCCATTGTCTCCTTTGTCAGGCCGACCTGCTCCATAGTGATATTACTGGCCGCAAAAGATCTCTCCGCTTCAGCAATGATCGACTCCAGTTCGTATTCAACCATGATTTCCGGCACCTCAAAACTGGATTGTGCAATCAATGCTTCAAAAATCTGTTCATTAAGCTCCTGCTCAATCCGCTTGTCATACCCCTGTGTTAAATTGTTCACGATTTCTTTCTTTAAATCATCCAGGGTTTTAAACGGCCCCAGTTTTTTGGCGAATTCGTCATCAACTTCCGGCAGTTCTTCTTGTTTTATCTCTTTTAAAGAAACTTTAAAGGTAATTTTATTTTCCGCAAGCTTTTTGTTGTGGTAGTCTTCAGGAAACGTAACATCAAACTCCTTTTCTTCTCCCCTGTTCATACCGATCAGATTATCATCAAATTCCTTTAAAATACTCCCTATACCGATTTTGACAGTATGATTCTCCGTTTTCTGAAGTTCCTCAAACGGTTCCCCATCCTTAAATCCTTCATAGTCGATAATAACAAAATCATCTTCTTTGACAGGTCTCTCTTCTTCAATCGGCGATATCTGGGCCAGATTCTTTTGAAGCATCTGAATCTGTGCTTTCACTTCCTCATCATTAACTTTATAGATTGTCTTTGAAAGGCTTAAGCCTTTGTAATCAACATCTTCAATCTCCGGCTTTACCTCAACAGTCGCGTCATATTTATAATTACTTTTGGCAACCAGTTCAGGTGGGTCCACCTTTGGACTCCCCAGGATATTCAGTTCTGTCTGTTTAAGGGCATCCATAAATGATTCCTGGATTATCCTGGAAATCACATCCGCGTGAACATCCTTTTTGTACATCCGCTCAAGAACTGAGCGTGGGGCCTTACCCGGACGAAAGCCTTTTATCTTTGCCTTTTTCTTTAGATCTTTATAAGCACTATCAAGTTCCTTTGTAACCTTCTCCTCAGGGACTTCAATGTGAAGTATTTTCTTTACAGGGCTTTGATCTTCTACCGTAACTTGCATAACCTACCTTTTCCTCTCAATCGAACATCTTGAAGCTTGACTGCCTTGCAGTCATCAACCAAATGTTTCTCTTTAATGGTGCGAGAGGGGAGACTCGAACTCCCACTCTGTCACCAGAGCTGGATCCTAAGTCCAGTGCGTCTACCAGTTCCGCCACTCTCGCTGGTTCATCCATGGCCACAATATTAGAATTGCGGTCATCATTATCTTGACATTTTATAAAAAAAATTATCTTTAATAATAAACTTTTATAAATTATTATCAATAAGTATAAGTGTCAAGCAAAATTGAGGGAAGAACAAATGCTAAATTACATCCTAAAGCATCAGACAGCATACTTTATCAGCCTGATATTACTTGCTTCTCTGTTTGCAGGACCCGCCATTTCAGAGCCTGCAAACAAAAACATTTCTTCTGAAAGCCACAAACGAATAATCGTCATTGATCCCGGGCATGGCGGACATGATCATGGCGCCAGAGGCGTTTCCGGCACCTATGAAAAAACCATCGCTTTAACACTTGCCAGAATAATCAAAAAAAACCTGGGAAACAGATACAAGGTGGTGCAGACACGAACCGGCGACATTTTTCTGAATATCAATGATCGGGCTGCAAAAGCCAACCAGCTTAAGGCTGACCTGTTTATAAGTATTCATACAGATGCGGGCTTCCTGCGAAGCGGCAGTGGAACGGCTGTTTATTATTTTAAAGACCTTTCAGAAACAGATTCAAATGATAAAACAGGACCTGAGAACCTTGCGGAAGACCTCGATCAGGAAAACAGAGCACGGATATTTTGGCAGGATATCCAGAAAAAGCATACAACATCCAGTCGTAAAATCGCGGAGACACTCAGTTACCGTTTGACAAGCCGTGTTTCAGACGCCAGATGCCGGACATATGAAGCACAGGCAGCTGTTCTTGCGGGCGCGGACATGCCGGCTGTTCTCATCGAAGCCGGCTATTTGACAAATCCAGTTGAAGAAAAAAAATTGACAAGCAAAAATTACCTCTCAGAAATCGCGGCCGGCATCTGCGATGGCATAGATGCATGGTTTAAGGAAAAAACCTTTTAGACAAAGGCAAATCCGAAACCCTAAGAACGAAATCCCCGTATGTAAATTCAAGTATTGGTTAGATCACATTAGAAATGGTCGGGGCGGAGGGATTTGAACCCCCGACACCCTGGTCCCAAACCAGGTGCGCTACCAGGCTGCGCTACGCCCCGAAAGAAATTTTCCTACCATTCTTTTTTTATTCAAGCAAGACAATTTTGTTCCTTAAGCCTTCTCCACAGGGTTGTCACACCCACACCCAGGATCCGGGCTGTCTCGGTTTTATTTCCCCCTGTATGTTCCAGAACCAGTTTTGTATATCTACGTTCAAGTTCTTTCTGTGAAGGGAGATCATTTGCGAGGTTAGATAAAGGATCTTCTTCTTTTTGCGTAACAGAAAGAGGGAGATGTCCTGGCATTATTTTCTCGTTCTCGGCAAGTACCATGGCGTATTCAATACAGTTCTCCAGTTCGCGGACATTTCCAGGCCAGGGATGGGACTCCAGTTCTCTTACAGCTTCCGGTGAAAAACCTGGGTGGTCTTTTTTAAAGGTTCTTAAAAAATGCCTCGCCAGAAGCAGAATATCTTCCTTCCTCTGGTGCAGTGGAACCACGTAGAGCGGAAATACTGCCAGCCGGTAATAAAGATCCTCCCTGAAACGTCCTTTTTCTACCATCTCTTTTAGGTCACGATTGGTAGCGGCAATAATCCTAGCGTTCAGCTTAACGCTTTTTACACTCCCCACTGGCCGGACTTCCCTTTCCTGCAGAGCCCTTAATAGTTTTACCTGAAGGTCCAGGGAAAGTTCACCAACCTCATCAAGAAAAAAAGTCCCTTTACCGGCCTCAACCAACATCCCTTTTTTATTGGTATCCGCTCCTGTAAACGCACCTTTAACATGGCCGAAAAGCTCTGACTCAAGCAGATTGGGTGGCAGGGCCGCGCAGTTGACTGCCAGGAATGCCTCTCCTTTCCTATTGGAGTGCCTGTGGATAAACCGCGCCAGAATCTCCTTGCCTGTACCACTTTCACCCTGGATAAGGACTGTGGCGTTTGTGGGCGCAACCTTCTCCGCCAACATCAGGAGCTGGGTCATGGATTCGCTTCTAAAAATAATGCCGTGATTTGTTTCTGGTAGACGGCTGGTTTGACGTTTGATCTGTCTGATTTCAGCACTTTGGCGGACAACATCCTCAAATGACTGTTTAATCCCTTCTCGCATCTGATCCAGATCCTCCTCCAGCCGATTAAAGTCAAACCGTTCACGCAGTTCATCAGGCGCCAGTCCCCATTCTTTAAGGGAACGCCCTTCAAATAGGCACATATCATGCCCCATTGCTTCACATGCCACCTCCTTTACCAGGACTTCTGCCCCCAGCACAGCACTCGCGTACCCACTGGCCATGCCTGCAAGTATATGACAAACAGGTGTAGGACTGGGATCAGAAAAATGCGACCGCCATTTAATCACTTCAAAAGCATTATGCCAGATTCCTTTAGACTTAAAACTCTTGTTCTGGGAGTCAATCTGTATCTCCGTAAATTCTATATTTACAAGACCGCCAATGGTTTGGAGAAAGCTGGACGCTTTGAGCCATTCCTCCTGTGAATCAAAGTCATACAGTTCAGAAATAAACATTGCCATACCCATGCCTGTTTCATAACCAAAACGGGTTAATACAATAGACATCTCATCCCTGCCAACTATCTGGCATAGGTCCTCAAAAAAATTACAGACCGGCTCAATCCCCATCAACATAATCCGATGAGCGCCAAACAAAGGGAACCGGGTTCCTTGGTCTATGCCGAACATCTCCTCCCGCCTGAGGTCTTTAGCTTGCATGGCTGTATCCTTCCCAAATTTTTATTTTAATAAAATACCTATTAAAATCAACAACATGCTCTTTTTAAAAATTAGCAATACCGCCCTATACCATTTTTAAAACATCTTTTCAATATGAAAAGGGCTACTCCTCTCTTTTCAAAAAGAAGTAACCCTTTTATATATCAATTTATTGTCTGGGGCGAACTTTATGATCGCCCATCATACACGAACCTTGTGTTCGTCCGGAATGCACAAAGCAACTTTATTTGAAACAGATTAAGGTGTAGCCTGACGCATCAGGTAGTACCGCCTAACCTCTTCAGCCACATTCATACCTGATTCAATAGCCTGCTGTGTCCCAACGCCAGCCCCGCCAGCATCACAGCCAACAATAAAAAGTCCCCTGACAGGAGCATTTGTTGACGGTTTGTCCGACCCGCATTGTCCTACAACCTGGCCCAGACCGATGGTTTCACCCCCCTGGCCCGGCACAGCTGAATCTCGGGTGAGGTTACTCACATCCTTGGTTGTATAAAGATCCTTCCATTCAATCGCTTTCTCCAGATCAGGAAATATTTCAAAAAGAATCTGCTCCGCAACATCCGCCCAAGCCTTTATCTCTTTTTTAGATAATTGAGGATCACTGGGACAGTAAGATCCTGTCATAAGGATCTGCATCCCTTCAGGTGTATGATCAGGATCATAAACAGACGGTACCTCAAAATATACAACCCCTTCCCTGGATGCTTTATCTTCCTTTGCCAGGTTAAACCTTTCCAAACTCCATGGACTGTTATCTGAAAATACAACACCGTATGGAACATCCGCCACAGGCTTGCTCAGATAATACCGATAGCCTAAAAGCGCCCAAGACGGTACCAGTTCTCTAACATAATTCGCGTAACACTTATCCAGGTGCTCCTCGCCAACCAGTTTGAGCATTGTCGGCTGAATACCGGCATTACTGATAACAATTGGTGCTTTAAAGCTCCCCTTGTTAGTAACAACACCAGTTACCTGCCCCTGATCAACCATAATTTTTTCCGCCTTTGCCTTCATAATAACCCTGCCGCCATTCACCCTGACCGCTTCACAATAAGCTTCTGCAACCTCTCCAAATCCGCCTTTGCAGAAAACACCACCGTTCCTAAGGAACATGTCCTGAAGGCTGGCAATCGCTTCAGCAGCGTCAAGTGAATCAACAGGAACCATGAACATCCCGTCACAGCACAGGCTTACCAGAAAACCGTACAGGCTTGCCGGAGGATTATACTGGTTCAACCAGTCATCAAAGCATTTGCCGCGCCAAGCAGCTATCTGTTCCGGCGGCATTAGTGTAAGCTCGGTAAAAAGGGTCAGCGCAAGAGTCCTTGCCTCTTCATCCATTATCTCAAGCCAGTCAAAAATAATATTCGGATCCACTTCCCCGGTTTTCATTTGTGGCATGGCTGTGTATTTACCAGACGAATTTTTATAATAACTCCCCTGAACACCCAGATGAACCAGTTCCGCCTTGTCCGCCACCTCCAGTTCATCCAAAACAACCTTATAAAGGTTCCCTTCAACAGGTGCACCAATAACAACCCAAGGGGTGTGGGTAAATCCTTTTTTAGAAATCGACATGGCCTTTCCTCCGGCGCGCGCGTTCTGTTCAACCAGCAGTACATTAAGCCCCTTTTTCGCTAGCAGACCAGCACAGCTGCTTCCGCCGAATCCCGCTCCTATTACAATGACATCAAAAGTATCTTTTGCCACGACTAAGCCTCCTTAAAATAATTAAAATCTTCCAAACTTTCCTTGCAGTCATAAAAATATCTTACGTAAAAAAGCTGACTTTCATAATATTTTCAACAAAAAAAGGAAATTCTCTAAAGAGAATTCCCCTTTTTATATAAAATCCGTTAGTCCTCCAAGTATGTTTTTGTATATGTTTCCATCTCAGGCGTCGGTTTCCACCATCTTGCAACACCCAGATCATCCGCCACCATACCCGCTCCCAGATAACCAGGACCG
>JANQFQ010000093.1 GCA_028277765.1 Desulfobacterales bacterium | reverse complement strand
CGAATAAATCCTTTGCTGCTAAAGCGATAGATGACATGGTTTAGGAAATAGTCAAATTTAGACTTTCGCAAATAAAATGTAGGGTGGGCTGTGCCCACCATCCACTGATGAATAATGTATGCTGACTTATTTGGTGGGCACAGCCCACCCTACGATGGATGATCATAATGCATTAAATGTAAAAAGCCACCTCCGTGCTTTGGATTTTATATCCAGAATCTAGGA
The DNA here is from genome assembly GCA_028277765.1 of Desulfobacterales bacterium. Lineage (GTDB taxonomy): Bacteria > Desulfobacterota > Desulfobacteria > Desulfobacterales > SURF-7 > JANQFQ01. The sequence goes on along the minus strand of JANQFQ010000093.1, from coordinate 21,689 downwards.
ACTAGCATCAAGAATGCAACGCTTTTTTAATCTCTTCAGCAATTTTTTCTGCGGCAAGCCTGGGATCATCTGCGTCTCGTATGGGTCTTCCAATGACAAGGTAATCTGAGCCGTTTTTAATCGCCTCAGCCGGTGTGGTCACCCGCTTCTGGTCATCTGAGGTAGCCCCTTCCCATTCAGGGCGTATGCCCGGCGTGACGGCTATGAAGCTGTTTCCGAATGTCTCCTTGATCATCTTTACTTCAAGGCCGCTGCAGACAATGCCGTCAAAGCCGGTGTCTTTTGCTGCCGCAGCCCGCTTGAGTACTAGTGATTTCATGTCAGATGAGAATTCATCTTTAAAGCCAGAAGATTGTAAGTCCTCTTTTGAAACGCTTGTGAGGACGGTAACTCCGAGGACAGATACTTTCCCGTTGGCCCCTTCCACCGCAGCGTTAAGCATGGCAGGAGATTCTCCACAGTGGACCGTGGCGAAAGCGACATCAAGAGCAGCGATGCTTTTCATTGCCAGTCTCACGGTAGCAGGGATGTCATGGAGTTTCAAGTCCAGGAATACCTTTGCGCTTCCGGACTGGTTGATAAACTGGACGATCTCATGACCTGTTCTTATGAACAGCTCAAGTCCTACCTTAAACATGCCGACACTATCAGAAAGAAGCCCGATATACTGTTCTGCCTCAGCAAATGACGGAACATCTAAGGGAAATATAATATAGTCTTTTGGCTGTTTCATAGCGATCCTTTTATTAATAAATGCCTAAAGTGCCTTAAGTTAAGGAATAAAATAAAGTGCCTTAAGTTACAAGTTATAAATGTCTTGTATAGTGAAAAAACATAGTGCCTACAGTTGTGGTCGTGATCGGTTTGGGAAAAGATACAAGTTACAAGTGCCTTAAGTTACAAGTGCCTTAAGTTGATGTATCGCTCCGCTCTGCCAGTTTTTTTAAAGAATTGTGGTCGTGATTGGGTTAGAGCTAGTAATCAGAGAAGAGGTATAGGGCTTATAGTATTAAGGTAATGGGTGTAAGGAGGGCTCCCTCCCACTATGTTGTTATCCAGTATCTAGCAATAAGTGCCTACAGTTGTGGTATCGCTTCGCTCTGCCAGTTTTAAAAAAAGTCGTGGTCGTGATCGAAAAAGGTGGGCACAGCCCACCCTACAATGTACTAAAGTGTCTTGTTATAAGTAATAGGTACTTTAAGTGAAAGAATTCTACCTTATTTTATATGCCGATATATGGAAAATAACCGCTTGAAATATCAAAATATATGTTGTATTAACAGGTTAAAATTATAAAAATTTGAGATTAAAGGATAAAAAAAATAGACGGATGAGTAAGGATAAAAAAAAGCAGGAGATGCTCAAAAACCTGCCTGGCGTTGACACCATACTTGAACTTTCACAGGAGGAGAGTACGTTTCAAGATGTTCCAAAGTCGGTTATTACCGGCGCCATACGTCAGACGATTGAGGTTCTGAGGGGATGTATACTGAGCGGGGAAAACGGATTTTCCGAAGAGGAGCTAGAGACGGAAAAAATCATGGAGTGTGTAAAACAGCGGGTTGACGCTAACATGGCTTTGAACCTTACCCATATCATAAATGGCACCGGTGTGGTGGTCCATACCAACCTGGGCCGTTCCCTGCTGCCCGAAGAAGCAGCTGATCATATCGCTGGTATTTCAGGTAGGTATTCAAATCTTGAGTTTGATGTCTCTTCTGGTACAAGAGGCATACGGTATGCCCTTGTAGAAGAGCTTTTGTGTGACATCAGCGGTGCAGAGGCAGCCATGGCCGTGAATAACAATGCTGGCGCGGTTCTCCTCTGCCTTGAAACCCTTGCGCGGGACAGAGAAGTTATTGTGTCACGGGGGGAACTGGTGGAGATAGGCGGTTCTTTCAGGATCCCTGATGTGATGTCAAAAAGCGGTGCTGTTTTAATGGAAGTCGGCACGACGAACCGGACGCATTCCCGTGATTATGAGAGTGCCATAAAAAATGAAACAGCGCTTCTACTCAAGGTCCACAAGAGTAACTACAGAGTTGTGGGATTTACCTCGGAAGTCAGCCTGAAAGAATTGGTTGAGATCGGGGGGAAGTATCATATACCTGTGATGGAGGACTTGGGGAGCGGGACATTTATCGATTTTTCAGCATACGGCATGACAAGGGAACCGACCGTTCAGGATTCCGTAAAAGCTGGTGTTGACGTGGTCACTTTTAGCGGGGATAAGCTTTTAGGAGGTCCCCAGGCAGGCATTATCGTTGGGAAGAAGAAGATCCTTGATAGGATAAAAAAGAATCCACTTACCCGGGCGTTAAGGATAGATAAACTGACCCTTGCAGCGCTTGAAAGCACTCTCCGTCTTTATCGGGATGAGGAAAAGGCGGTAAAAGCGATACCTACCCTTAGAATGCTTACAGCGCCCCTAAAAGAGATTGAAAAAAGGGCTGAGAAACTTTACAAAAGTCTTGAAACACTTGATGACAGCCGTTTGAATGTTAGACTGATGGACCTTTCTTCCCGTACTGGCGGCGGGGCGCTTCCGATGATGGAACTGTTGACCAAATGCGTTGGTATGACCATAGAAGGGATGTCCGTTAATAGCATAGAAGGGATGATGCGGAAAAACAAACCCCCTGTTATCGGGCGGATAGAAGATGACATTTTTATAATTGATCTCAGGACGGTTCTGGATGATGAACTGTATGCCATAAACAAAGCTGTTGCTGACATGTTGAAAAGGGGCGGATAATGGATATGAGAAACAATCCTTTGGAGCAGACTCCTAGTTCCATCCAGGAGTTCCTTGTATACAAGGCTGACCATAGTCTGAAAGAGAGAAGGGAGAGCGACAAGACTGTAAACCGTTCGTTTACCTGTAAGGAGATCCTCAATAAAAAATTTTCTCATGTCCTGTTCGGCAGTGAGTTTTTTGATTATGCCGCTCAATGGCTTAAGCCGTATGACAGGTTCTGTGTCCTTGCCATTCAGGTTGATAATTTTGAAACAGACCCAGGAATGACTCGTAGGAACCATGTGGAAAGCATCCTTCATGATGTGGCTCGTACAATTGATGCTGTATGTGGGAAGGAGAATGGTATATGGGGACAGTTCGGGCGGGATCTTTTCGGCTGTTTTTTCCCCGAGCAGGAGGGAAAAACCTCCTTGGATATAGCGGATGAGATTAAATTGGATCTTTCCAGGGTACGCAAGGAGACCCTGACCATCGGCACGGCCTTGTTCCCGACAATAACTTATCAAAAACATGAGATACTAGAAAACGCACGCAAGGCACTTGAACACGCTTCATTTTTCGGGCCGGATTCAGTTGTTTCGTTTGATGCGGTCAGCCTGAACATCAGCGGGGATAACTTGTATCAGGAAGGGGATATTGATGGGGCTGTTGATGATTATAAAAAAGCGCTATCCATAGACCCGAATGATATTAATGTTCATAACAGTCTCGGCGTTTGTTATGGTGTCATGGAATTATACCCTGATTCCCTAGATGAGTTTGAGACTGTGATTAATATTGATCCGGATGAGTTTATGGCTGTCTATAACATCGGCCTTGTTTACATGCTTCAGGGTGATATGGGAAAAGCGCTTGAGTATTTTATTTCAGCAGATGAAAAAGAGAAAGATGTGTTTGAGGTGGTCTTTCAGATCGGAAGGGTCTATCTTGCCATGGGGAAAGCGGAGAAAGCAAGGGAACACCTGGAACATGCAGCAGATCTTAACCCTGACTCCGGGGTCGCGTTCCGGTATCTTGGCGAATGCCATTCCATGCTCGGCATGACGGATGAAGCGGTTGCCGCGTATAAAAAGGCCGTAAAGATCAATCCCGGAGACGCTGTTTCCATGTCCGCCATGGGGTATCTCTTTGAAATATCTGGCGAGAATACGGAAATCAGTCTTACGTTCTGCAAGCAAGGGGTTGATCTGTTCCCTGAAAACGGGCTCTTTAGACATAGGCTTGGCAGGGTTTATCTTAAGATGGAGAGACTTGACGAGGCCTTGGAAGAATTCAAAAAAGCGGAAGCGCTCGGGCATGACTCCGGGGAGTTCATTGAGAAGGTTGAAGGGATGATGGGAAACAAATAACTGGTTAATTGGTTTGATTGGTTTCATTTGTTCAATTTATTAAATTAGGAAAATATCAGAATCTTAACCAATAAAACAAATTAAACTAATGTAACTTTTTTAGGATCTATCGATGAAAGATATTATTGAGAACATACTTAAAGACAGCCTTGATGTTAAGGAAAAAACCATTAGGAACAGTATTGACCTGATTGTCAGTACTGCCGGGATGATTTCAGATTGTCTGAAAAACGGCGGAAAGATCCTGATTTTTGGGAACGGCGGCAGCGCCGCTGATTCCCAGCATATTGCTGCGGAAATGATAAACCGGTTCGCGGTTGAGCGTCAGCCCCTTGCGGCTGTGGCGCTTACAACAGATACTTCCATCATAACGAGTATAAGTAATGATTATGATTTTAATGAGATTTTTGCGAAACAGGTAAAAGCGCTTGGCAAGAAAGAGGATATCGCCTGGGGATTAAGCACCAGCGGCAGTTCAGGTAATGTTGTAAAAGGGCTTGCCGCTGCAAAGGAAGCCGGGATGCCTACTATCGGGATGACAGGGAAGGGTGGTGATATGGCGACATATTCTGACGCGCTTTTTCTGGTTGACAGTTCTGTTACAGCCCGGGTACAGGAGGTCCATATTGTTTTGGGGCATATGTTGTGCGAACTGGTTGAGCGGATACTGTTTCCGAATAAATTTTAAAAGAATATACAGGAGAGAAAAAGGTTATGCCGATATATGAATTTCACTGCAATAAATGCGGCACTGATTTTGAATTCCTTGCGTTCAGCAGCAGTGATAAACCAGAGTGTGATTCATGCGGAAGTAAAAAGGTGAAAAAGCTCATGTCTGCCTGCAGCTATACAAGTAAAGGGAGTGGCGGTGAGACGGTTTCATCATCTGCAGGTTCATCGGGCTGCAGCGGGTGCTCTGCATCAAGCTGCGAGGGCTGTGGAGGATGATGAACAGAAGCTTAATAATTGGAACCAGGGGCAGCAAGCTTGCGTTGTGGCAGGCCGGTTGGGTAAAGACCACTCTTCAAAAACATCATCCCGGCCTTGAGGTTGAGCTGGTTATCATAAAAACCAAGGGAGATAAGATCCTTGATGTACCCCTTGCCAAGGTGGGCGGCAAGGGGCTTTTTGTAAAAGAGATCGAAGAGGCGCTTCTTGATGAACGGATTGACCTGGCTGTGCACAGCATGAAGGATATGCCGGCTGACATACCTGAAGGCCTTTGTGTCGGGGCGGTGCCGGAAAGGGAAGACCCCCGTGATGTGCTGATATCAAAAGAGGGTGCCATTCTTGACGATCTTCCAGAAGGGTCCTGCGTGGGGACCAGCAGCTTGCGGCGTGTGGCACAGATCCGCCATGCCCGATCCGATATTGTTATAAAGCCGCTCAGGGGAAATCTTGATACCCGTATGAAGAAACTGGAAACAGAAGGCATGGATGCTATTGTATTGGCAGCAGCCGGTGTCCGGCGGCTCGGGTTTGAAGAGAGGATCACAGAGTATCTTGACGTAGAGACAGTGCTCCCTGCTGTGGGGCAGGGGGCGCTTTGTATTGAGACCAGGGAGAATGATTCTCATATTGATTCGATTGTAAACGTTCTTGACCACGCAGAAACCCGTTTGGTCGTCACAGGTGAGCGTGCTTTTTCAGCTCGGCTTGAAGGCGGGTGCCAGGTTCCGATCGCTGCTTTGGGCAGGATCATGGGTGATGATTTTATATTGAGTGGACTGGTGGCTGATGTTGAAGGGGAAGAAATTTATAAAAAAACGCTTACAGGGAAGAGAAATGATCCAGCAAGAACAGGGAGTGAACTGGCCGGACATCTTATGTCACTTGGGGCGAAAGAGATACTGGAGAAGCTGAAGGCTGATGGGTGACAAAGCTGAAAAAGGGAAAGTGTATCTGGTAGGCGCGGGGCCGGGTGATCCCGGGCTTATTACCGTGAAAGGCATGGAATGTATAGAAACAGCAGATGTGATTATATATGATTACCTTGCCTCGCCAATACTGCTCAGACGCGTGCCTGACAAAGCGGAAGTTATTTACGTTGGGAAAAAAGGGGGTAACCATACACTTTCCCAGGAGAAGATAAACACCCTTATTGCTGAAAAGGCAAAAGAAGGACTCATGGTTGTCCGCCTTAAGGGGGGGGATCCATTTATATTCGGTCGCGGCGGAGAGGAAGCTGAAGTCCTGATTCGGGCAGGCATCCCTTTTGAAATTGTACCGGGAGTCACCTCGGCCATCGCGGCTCCAGCTTACGCTGGTATACCGCTTACCCACAGGAAATATACATCCACACTCGCTTTTGTTACCGGGCACGAAGAACCAGGCAAAAAAGATTCAAGCATAGACTGGGAAGCCCTGGCAAAAGGGGTTGGCACCATCGTGTTCCTGATGGGGGTCAAAAACCTGTCCCAAATTACCGGGAAACTTCTTGAAAACGGAAGGCCGCAGGACACACCGGTCGCTCTGGTACGCTGGGGAACAACGGCAAGACAGGTGACAGTTACCGGAACCCTGAACAATATTGAGGACCGCGTAAAAAAAGCCGGCATCAAGGCGCCTGCGGTTATTGTTGTTGGTGAAGTGGTCAGCCTTCGGGAAACAATGAGATGGTTTGAAGACCGCCCCTTGATGGGAAAGAGGATTGTCGTGACCAGGGCCCGGCAGCAGGCGAGCGAGCTGGTTGACAGGCTTTCCGCCCTTGGGGCTGAATGCCTTGAGTGCCCCACCATAGAGACAGCTCCTCCAGATGATTACAGCCCCCTGGATAGCGCGATTGAAAATACTGCAGAATATGAATGGATCGTGTTTACCAGTGTTAACGGAGTTGATTTCTTTTTTAACCGCCTTTTTGAAAAAGGTAAAGATACCCGCTGCCTTGGCGGATTAAAAACCGCCTCAATAGGTCCGGCAACAGAAAAAAGACTTCTCGAATTTGGGATCAAGAGCGATATTGTGCCTGAAAGCTACAGGGCGGAAGCGGTTGTGGAAGCATTTAAGCGTATAGACGTAAAAGGGAAGAAAATACTCCTCCCCCGTGCAAAAGAAGCAAGGCCGGTTCTGCCGGTTGAACTGACAAAGATGGGGGCCAGGGTCGATGAAATAATCGCTTATGTAACAAACGAGGTTCGTGACAGTGCTGCCCAGCTATGCGAATCCCTGGAAAAAGAAGAGGTTGACCTTGTTACATTTACGAGTTCTTCCACTGTCAGGAATTTCCAAACACTTCTCCCAAGGGGAAAGCAGGGAGCCCTTATGAATAAGGTGGTGGTCGCCAGTATCGGTCCAATAACATCTGATACTGCAAAGGAACTTGGTTTTACTGTTGATATAACAGCGGAGTCTTACACGATAAAAGGGCTGTGCGAGGCAATTGTGGCGTATTACGCGGGTAGGGATTAACCTGGGTATTTCATAAAGATTTGGTTTTAAACAGGACAAATAAAAAACATTAGATTTATAGCAAAATGATTAAAGGCGGAGAGTATAGTACAACAGTTGGGTTTCGCCTTTAGTTATTCCTGTTCTATAAACTCCGAGTTTATGTAGGTTGGGTTACGGTGTTTAACCCAACATAAGCAAGACGGATCAACCCAACCTACCAGCTGTGCCTGTGGTAAATATGTTTTTAGAAATTTAATTTAAGGGATTCCCAGCCCACTGATCAAGGAGGCGTTTGGTACTATTATGAGAAAAACTTTACTTAAAATATGTATTCTATGGACGGTATTGCTGTTTCTTTGTTCTCCGGCATTCAGCGGGCCTTCAGAAGGATTTGAAAAGGCGGATTTTCCTTCATTGGCTTCTGCCATCAAGGTAGACCGGCCAGTTGATTTCTGCGGGGAAAAGGTTCCCCTGGACAGACAAGATGTTCGGGAAATCTTTGAAAAGGAGATGCTGATATCCCTGTGGGAAAGGCATCAGGCGGTACTCTGGATAAAACGTTCCAATCGCTATTTGCCTTATATTGAAGAGATGCTTCAAAAAAACGGTATGCCGGATGATCTTAAATACGTGCCTATAATTGAAAGCTCCCTTCGGCCGAACGTACGATCACCAAAGGGCGCAAGGGGATTCTGGCAGTTCATGAAAGGGACCGGACGAAGTTATGGTCTGACAATTAATTCAAGCATTGATGAAAGGAGAAGTATTTTTACATCCACCCGGGCTGCTATCAGTTATTTAAATAAGCTTCATAACGACCTGGGCTCATGGACACTTGCAGCGGCAGCTTACAACATGGGTGAGGGAAGGCTGAAATCAGAAATCAAAATCCAGCAGTCCAGAAATTTTTACAACTTGAGGCTGCCAATCGAAACACAGAGATATATTTTGAGGATCATTTCAGCAAAATTGATAATGGCAGATCCTGAAAAATACGGCTTTAGGGTGAAAGCTGAGGACCTGTATCCGCCATTAAAATTTGACCGCATTATTCTTGAATGCCGTTCAAAAACACCGGTTTCCGCCATCGCCCTTGCATCAGATACGTTTTATAAAAAAATCAAAGATTTAAATCCGCAGATAACCGGTCATTACCTGCCAAAAGGGCCCCATTCAATTTTAATACCCCAAGGGGCGTCCAAGGATTTTTTCACCAGATTCAATAAGATCATTGATGACTGGCGTACAAGTCATAATGAAATTACTTATGTTGTGAAAAAAGGAGACAATCTTTCCTTAATCGCCGATAAGTTCCATGTGCCGCTTCAGGCCCTTCTAATATGGAATAATATCAGTCACAGAAAGATTTTACATCCAGGGGATCATATTATTGTCTATCCGAATGAACGCTAATCCATAATACTTTTTTCACCACAGAACTTCGCTAAAGCTGCGATCTGCAGGCAGGGGACAAAGAGGTAGTTTTTTTATGTCCTTAAAGTAAAATACATACCCTATGTGTCCCATGTGCCTGTAGTGAATAATCAGTCTTAAAAAATAGGTTGTTATTATGATGCAGGCTGACCTTACTTGACACTATGATTATTTCAGTATAGTGGTGTATGGTATTGTTTGCGAGATAACTGGGCTGGAGAAAGGGTTTAATCTAAGGCCTTAAAGATAATGGAGATAATAATGAGAAGAATCTTGGTAGTATTTTTTTTCGCTGTTCTGGTCTGCGCGGTTTCATGGAAGCAGAGCTTTGGCAAATATTATGCTTTTGTCCCTTATGATGACGGGGCAGGTACGGCGCAGGTATCGGTGGTGCAGTACCCTGGCTACTCAGTTGCGGCGGTCCATGATGTAGGATCCGCTCCTTGGGGTGTGGGTATCATGCCGAACGGGAAGCGGTTGTATGTGACCAATTCAGGTGATAACACAATTTCTGAAGTGATTATCGGCTCCGATGAAGCACCGATCACCGTAGGCGGTTTCTCCACTCCATATGGCGTAGCGGCTACACTGAACAGCAAATATGTTTTTGTAGCAAACAATGGTAATGATGATGTCGTTTTTTTAAAAATTTCTGATATTACGGATGCATCAATACCTGAAGTAGTAGATGATACGGATATTCCTTTTAGCGGTCCGTATGGGGTAGCTATTGAATCTTCAGGAAAATACGTTTTTGTGACTAATAATGGTAATGATACGGTTACCATAATAGATGTATCTGATATGAATGATGCTGGACCGGTGATTCTTGGCAGTCTCAACGTAGGTATAGAACCTTCTGGAATAGTGATTTCAGCAAACGCCGAGTATGCATATGTTGCGAATTATGGTGATGACACGGCATCGGTCTTCATAGTGGAGGATTATGTCGATTACTGGGAAGATTATCAGGCGTGGGAGGATGGCGGAAGTGTAGGGGATCCCCCTGATGTACCGGTGGTGCGTGCAATCAATCTTGATATTGATACATCTGGTGATGCTCGCGGGCCGCGGGGGATAATGTTGTCTGATAAGAGAAACTACCTTTATGTGACCAATAATACTGCAAATACGGTTTGTAAAATAGATCTTGTTGCTTATGAGGCTTATTGGGATGAATATCAGACATGGGAGGATGGCGGGAGTGTCGGTGATCCGCCTGCTGAACCGATTGAGGAGAGTGTTGAACTGGATGGGACCGTTGGATCGGACCCCTCGCCTTTTGTGGATCCTTTCGGGATATCCCTTACCTTTAGCGGTACCCATATATATGTGGTAAACAATGGAGCGGATTATGTTTCTGTTATCAACGCTTCCAAGGAAGAGGTAGTTGCCACCATACCGACCGGCCCAAATCAGGTTTCCCTGGGGATTTTTTTGGCGAGAATTATAAGAGCGCCCAGTAAGCTGGATGTGGATGTGATCTCAAGCTATGAAGTTGAGCTTGAATGGAAGGACAATTCCATTTACGGTGCTAAGCCGAGCTTTTCCATTGAACGGTCTTTCAGGGGAGTATTTGCCGAGATTGCGACTGTAGACCCGGGCGATACAAGTTATGTACATACTGATCTCCGGCCGGATTCAAATTATTATTATCGAGTCAGTGCCTTTGACGAAACCGGTTATTCAGAACCCTCAGACATCAAAGCGGCCTCAACCCCTGAAGATGACGCCTGTTTTATTTCAACGGTGAGTGGGACTTTGCCGATTCTGGTGCAGGTGTTAATAACAACTGTTATTGGTATGGTCTGTGTGCTTGGATTTAGGCGTAAACGCGGCTAATCCATATACTAGATGCTGGATGCTAGATCCTAGATGCTAGATAAAGGCATAAAGGGCGGGGTATCCCCGCCACTAAGTTTTTATCCAGCATCCAGGATCCAGTATCTAGTATCATATCCCCAACCCTTTTGGATCAGGATACATATATTCATTCTGAACATTTACAGCAATGACCGGAATTAAAGAACTGACAGGACTGATGTTGGAACTTGAAGATATGGTTTCAGCCTGCGCCCGGTGCGGGGCGTGCCAGGCGGTCTGTCCTCTTTTCAGGGAAACAGGTAGGGAGGCAGACGTTGCCAGGGGGAAGCTGGTCCTTCTTGAAAACCTCATGCAGGATGTTTTCAATGATCCAAACGGGGTTTCCAAACGGCTGGACCGGTGCCTTTTGTGCGGTTCCTGCGAACTTAACTGTTCAAGCAGTGTCAGTGCGCTTGAAATTTTCATAAAGGCAAGGGCAATTATCACCGGATATACAGGCCTGTCATGGATAAAAAAAGCTGTATTCAGACTGGTTCTTGCCCGGCCCGCGGTTTTTGACTGGATAATGGAAACAGTCGTAACATTCCAGGGCCTTTTTATAAAACCGGTGAATAACCGCACGGACACTTCACAGCCAAGATTTCTATCCCCTTTGATTACAGACCGTCATTTTAAGACTCTGGCAAGGGAGCCATTTCACAGTAAAAGCGGGTTGATCAACACGCCTCCGGGTGCGTCGGGAATCAAGGCCGCTTTTTTTACCGGATGCCTGGTGGATAAATTCTATCCTGATATTGCAGGCGCTGCGATCAATGTTCTCAAGCATCATGACATTGGGATGTTTATGCCTGACGGGCAGGGATGCTGCGGTATACCGGCTGTTGCTGCTGGCGACATTGAGACGTTTAACACGCTTGTAGCGTATGCTATGGAACAGTTTGAAAAAGAAAAGGTTGATTACATGGTGACAGCATGTTCCACATGCGCGTACACAATTAAAAAAATCTGGCCGATGATGTTTAAAGATGAAACGATAGTGTTAAAAGGACAGGTCGAAGCGTTTGCCGAAAAAACACTCGATATCAGCAGATTCCTTGTTGATGTTGTGGGTATAAAAGATCAGACAGGGGAAAACAGGGATGACACGGCAGTGCTTGTCACTTATCATGACCCCTGCCACTTAAAGAAATCTCTTGGGGTGTATGGTGATCCAAGGGCGCTTATTAAAGCTAGCACAGGATATGTCCTCAGGGAGATGACAGAACCGGATATGTGTTGCGGCATGGGAGGGAGTTTTAACCTGCGGCATTATGAAATATCAGCAGAAATCGGGAAGCGTAAAATTGAAGATATCAGGGAAACCGGATGTTCGGTTATTGCCACTTCCTGTCCTGCCTGCATGATGCAGCTTTCTGATATGCTTTCCCGGGCCGGGGAAGATGCTGCTGTTAAACATGTGATTGATCTGTATGCGGAAGGCATATATCAGTAATCAACAAATGGTGTGCAAAGCCCACCCTACATAATGATTGCGTTTTTCAGTTGATGGATTTGTAGGGTAGGCTGTGTCCACCAACTTTAGAATACAATGTTACCCAATATTTATCCTTTACAATAAATCGCGGATAATCTCCGGCGAGAATGGGCGACCATGGGCAGGGTGAATCTTTTTGATGCCCATGTCAAGCAGGGAACGCCAGCTTTCTTTGAGAAGGTCCATGTCTTCCGCGAAATCAGGGAGCCCGGGTGAGATCATTAGGGGGAAGGTTGCCATTGCCATGTCGCCGACAAAAATATCACCTGTATCGAGCAGGACGCTGACCGATCCTGAAGAATGCCCCGGAGTATAAATCACTTTCCCGTTAATGCCGAATTCAGACAGTGGGAATTCATTGTCACTGATGGGCATGTCAACTTCGGTCGCAGGGACATTGATAAAAGGGCGATACAGGGACATAGCTGTTGCCATGAATCGTCCCCAGAAAGTTGTTCCTGGCGGGAGATGTTTTAATGATTTCTCAAGCCAATCCTTTTCATTGACATGCATGGCTATTTTTGCGCCGGTGATCTCCTTGATTTCTTTCGCAGATCCTGTGTGATCCCAATGTCCGTGTGTAATGATGATAAGACTGATATCTTCAGGGTTTATTGAGAACCTTTTAAGATATTTAATAAAACACTTCTTTTTCTTGGGGCATCCACAGTCGACCATTATCGTCCCTTTATCCTGGATAATATACGCCTGAGCAATGCCCATAGAAATATTATGTATATTAACAGCCATTTATCTGTGTCCTGGCAAATCTGTTGTTGCGGCAAAAGGTTTGTTTGCCGCTAACTTATTGACTTTATATAATAAAAAAAGAAAATTCAAGCAGATTTACCTGCTGATAAGTTAGTTATTAATGATATAAATAACCGGACCGCATAAAATATGCTAATATGCTGAGATTATCTTATATTATAATAAATCGCCCAGAAAAAAGGGGTTTTGGTTTATAATCAGCAAAACAGGGTAAACTCTAATAAGGTTCCTTACGTCATATCTTTCATAATATATTTATACATCAAAAAAAAGCTGGATTGAAATGATATTATTATTAATTGTTTCGGACACGCTTTATGAAACGGAACCAATCTTGGGGATTTTCTAGTGAAGTTGTAGAATATAATCAGAAAAAACAGTGGGTTGCTTGTAGTGCCGGTAAATGTTTTGTTCAAAATAAGCCTTGACAAAAAATACAAAAAAGGTAAGTAATACTGATTTGCAAACAGGGCATTTTACAGAGAAACCGATATTTTATGTTGATTCTGAAAAAAGGACGACTGTCAGGGTAACATAAACGGGGCATATATGGTAAATAAAACCGGACGCATGAGGCGTGTTAAAGCAGGTGTAATTCTATTGTTACTACTGTTTGTCTGCATAGCCGGTGCCAGCCACACCCCTGTGATAAAAGTTTGTGGCAGGGATCTATCAGCCCTGGGTGGAGAGAAAGGGTGGAAACTGGTAAAGGATAAAAATGGTATCAAAGTCTTTCTCCGCAAGACCTCTTTATCGCCGATTAAAGTGTTTAGGGGGGTAATGGAAGTTGAGACGGAGATGAATCGCCTGGTCGGGGTGCTATGGGATGGGGAAAATTATACAAAATGGCTCGTTCTATGCAATGAAGCAAAGTTTCTAAAAATATACAGTGAAACCGAACAGATCCTGTATACCATGAACAAACCCCCATGGCCGGTTTCAAAAAGAGACAGTATCTGCCACAGGAGGATTTACCAGGATCCTGCGACAAAATCGGTTTACGTGGAGATGTGCGGTATCCCAAATTTTGTACCGGAAAGGAAAGGGCGGATTCGGGTGCCCCTGTTAACCGGTTACGGCAAGCTAACACCGCTGGGAGATGGTAAGGTTGAGCTCGTTTACGAAGTTCTTGTTGATCCTTCAGGAATGATTCCCGACTGGGTGGTCAATTTTACTGTGGTTAACACACCGTTCTCAACATTACAGAACCTCCAGAGAATGCTGCCCCTGGAGGAGTATAAAGATTTTGATATGAGCTTTATACCGGAAGCAAAACAGAGGGTAATGAAGTAAGGTTGGATAATATTTTTGCAACAAAAAACAGTTTGTTGAATAATTTTTTCGGGGAGGAGGCGTATTCATGTTTTCAAAGACAAAAGGGATTTTAACAGTAGTCATTATTTCAGTATTTATTTTCGGGGCGTATCTGCCTGAAGCAGAAGGAAAGGAGAAATTTACCTTCAAACTCGCGTCTCTGGCCCCGCCGAATATGGGATGGTCAAAATTAATTGTCGAAATTATTGAGCCTGCAGTAAAGAATATCCCAGGCAGTGATATTGATATAACATGGTACTGGGGCGGCATGATGGGTAATGATTCAGACTATATTAAGAAAATGAAAATCGGCCAGCTTGATGGTGCCGCGTTTACAGGCCAGGGGGTTGTACTTGCTTGTCCGGAAATGGTTGTTTTGGAACTGCCGTTCATGTTCAATGATTATGGCGAAGTCGATTATGTCAGGGAAAAGATGTATCCCACGTTTGACAAATATGCGGAGAGTCATGGCTACAAGCTGGTTGTCTGGGGTGATCAGGATTTTGACCAGATTTATTCCACCAAAAAACCAATGGATTCCGTACCAAAGTTTAAGAATGAAAGGTTTGTAACATGGTACGGTAAGCTTGAGGAGAAACTCCTTAAAACACTTGGCGCAAACCCGACTCCTATCAATGTCACTGAGATCGCGTCATCTGTGCGCCAGGGTGTCGCCCATGACATGATTGCCCCAGCGATATGGGTGGTAGGCAGCCAACTGCATTCTAAATTAAAATACGTCAATCCTGTAAAAATAAGGTATTCTCCGGCTGCGGTGTTTGTGACAAAGAAAGCATTTTACAGTCTTCCTGAAGAGAGCCAGAAGGGTATTCTGGCTATCCGTGACAATGAGGCGATTACTTTCTGTAATGAAACACGCGCATATACAAAAAAGGTATATAACGCAATGGTTCCGAAGTATGTTAAACCAGCGAAGATGAAACCGGCGGATGAGAAAAAACTCGAAGAGCTGAGCAAAAGCATCTGGAATGAAATGGCTGGCAAGGAATTTCCCAAAGAGTTACTTGATGAACTCCTGGGGCACCTGGCTGACTACCGGTCAAAGAAAAAATAACGGAGGAATGGCTATTGAGATTTATCAATAAATACCTGGTGAAACTGGAAAAGATACTCTTATGCAGTATCCTTTTTTCTATGATTCTGCTGTCATTCGGCCAGGTACTCCTAAGGCTGCTGATCAGCCTGCTTCAAAAGTTTAATATTGATTTTTATATTGATTATACATGGGTGTCTCCATTTCTCACGACAGAAGTGCTCTGGATCGTCTTCCTGGGGTCTGCCCTTGCTACAGAATACAGGCAGCATATTAAAATCGATTTTCTTGTGAATATGACCAAATCGCAATCAAGGAAAAAGCTGATATCGACTGACGCCCAGGTCTTTGCCTTGGTGGTCAGCCTGATACTCTTCCTGGTTTCCACCGACTATATCCGTATCATGGGAGAAACCAATGACGCGACCATGATTTCTGGTATTCCTGACTGGATTATACTGCTGATCATACCGTATAGCTTTTTTATGATCTTTTTAAGGAGCATTTTTAATATCCAGGATATTGTCTCGGGCAAGCTGGACAACCGGCCGGAAGGGGACAAAGCAGCCGGCGCCACCCTTGACAACGGAAGCGGCCAGGAGGCCACCTGCGGTCAATGAACATTAATCACTCATTAAGTGCGAGTATAAGTATATGAACACGATTCTTGTTTTAGTTTTAGTCATCATCTTTATATATGCTGTTTTATGCGGGTCTCCGCTTTTTGTCATTATCGGCGGCGGTTCCATCGTCCTTTTTCACCTGGTGGCTCATCAGAACCTTTCAGTTATGATTGTTGAAATGAGCCGTCTGGCTGATGCACCAGGATTTATTGCTATCCCGCTTTTTATCTTTGCCGGGTTTGTTTTCGCGGAAAGCAACTCTTCTTCAAGAATCATCCGGTGTTCTAATGCATTTCTTGGATGGCTGCCAGGGGGCCTTGCAGTTGTTGCCGTGATAGTCTGTACGATTTTTACAGCGCTCACCGGTGGAAGCGGGATTACCATTGTGGCCTGCGGTGGAATTTTACTCCCTGCCCTGATGAAGGCCAAATATGGTGATGACTTTTCTCTGGGATTTGTCACTTCAGCTTCAAGCTCAGGTGTCCTTTTTATCCCGAGTCTCCCGATCATCATCTACGGGTTAGTATCTCAGACACAAATAGACCAACTGTTTGTGGCGAGTTTTGTCCCGGGTATGCTGATCGTGGCCCTTCTGGCAGGATATGGCATTTTTTACGGATCCAGAAATAAAATCGAAACAATCCCGTTTTCATTTAAGGAGCTGCGTGAATCCCTTTGGGAACTTAAATGGGTAATCCCTCTACCGTTTGTGGTTATCGGCGGTATTTATTCGGGCTTGACAACTGTTGGTGAAGCAGCTTCTGTCGCTGCTGTATACGCGCTGGTCACGGAATGTCTTCTTTACCGAGAGGTCGACGCAAAGGCCCTGTTTAAGCTTACAATCAATAGCATGATGCTGGTCGGCGCCATACTGATTGTACTTGGGACAGCTTTGGGTTTTACCAATTTTCTTGTGGATCAGCAAATCCCCCAGAAACTGATGGATATTGTCCTTTCAAACATCTCAAGCAAAGTTGTTTTTATATTATTGTTAAACGCTTTCCTACTTATTGTGGGATGTCTGATGGATATTTATTCGGCCACGGTAGTGGTTGTGCCCCTTATTGCTCCTGTTGCGGCAAGTTTCGGGATTGACCCGGTACATTTGGGCGTCATGTTCCTTGCAAACCTTCAGATTGCTTATATTACACCACCTGTGGGCATGAACCTCTTTA
The DNA here is from genome assembly GCA_028277765.1 of Desulfobacterales bacterium. GTDB lineage: Bacteria > Desulfobacterota > Desulfobacteria > Desulfobacterales > SURF-7 > JANQFQ01. The sequence continues at coordinate 4,463 of JANQFQ010000093.1, read as the reverse complement.
TTGCAAGCCTGCGGTTTAACGAACCGATTGTCAAGCTGTTCAGGGTGGTTCTCCCTGCACTCCTTCTGTTCTTGCTGGCAATCCTGATTATCAGTTTCTGCCCCAAATTCAGCCTGTTTCTTGTCGACCTTTTAGATATGCGGGAAGCTAATGATATACTTATAGGATTATAGTGCAGTAGAGGAGTTTGAAATGAAGAAGTGTTTTAAAAACAAAATGTTAGTATTGTTCATGGTACTTTTTCTCCTGCCATGCACTGTTGGATGCACCACTATGTATAAGACGGGGATCAACATGTCCGGTCCATGGGTGACACAGCTTCTGGACAATATTAAGGATAGTGGCAGCGCACGGTTGGTAAAGGAAGGGATATCGAGCCAGGTCATTCTGGTAACAGCGCTTACGGAGATGTCTCCTGATAATATCAGGTTTTTAAGGGAATGCTCCTTTTTATACTGTTCATACGCTATGTTTATTGAGGATGATGATCCGGAATTTGCTAAAGAGCTGTATACCATCGGGCAGGATTATGGTATGAGGGCGCTGAAACAGAACCGAAAGTTCAGAAAAGGGCTTGAAGAAGGGAAACCGATTGCCGAACTTGTGGGCTTTCTCGGAAAAAAATACGCTCCAGCCCTCTGCTGGACAGCTTTAAACGGGGGTTTCAGACTTATCCTCAACTTGGATGATCCTATGGTTATGTTTGAGATGGCGGATATTGTGGCAATGGCAAAGCGCTCAACCGAACTGGATGAGACATACTTTTACGGCGCCAGTATGGTATTTATGGCCTCATATTATGGTATGATACCGGAATTTGTCGGACTGGGCGGCGGACCAAAGGCCTCCTCAAAAGCATTTAAAGAAGCCCGTGAAATCTCAGACGGCAAATTTCTGCTGGCGGATCTTTTTGAGGCGCGTTTTCTTGCAGTGACGATTAATGATAAGAAACTTTTTAAGGAGAAACTCAAAACCGTTCTTGACGGGGATTCAAAAGCCCTGGAAGGCGGCCAGCTTCTCAATGAACTGGCTAAAATGAAAGCCAGGATTTATCTTGAGAAGCAGGAAAAATATTTTTAGCATTTATCAGGGCCAAGGTCATTTTTACAGCCCTGGTTTTATATTAAAAAGGCCGGCAATAATATATGCCGGCCTTTTCTGATTCTTAAGAGTTGCAGTTCATTTATAAACTGTTGGGGCAAACCAGTCTGTTCGCACAATAATTGGGCGGACACATAGGCCTGACCCTACGGCTAACCCAACCTGGGATTAATTATCCGCTCAGTCTTAGCTCGCGTCCGGTTAATATTAAATTCCCGGTATAACTGAATTCTGCCAGCCTGCATATGATGCGCGCCATCCCCCTGCTGGTAAGGGACCACCACGCGTCAAGGACATCAAAATGCCCTGTCCTGGTAGTGATGATTTCCACGGCATCCGCCCTGCTATCCAGTTTCCGGATATTGATTTCATCTTTTTCAGACCAGTAAAGCGGCACCTCTCCTACAACATAAATGATAATTCCGGTTTTCATTCATTTCACCCCCTTTCATGTTTTAGTTTTCAGTTCATGGTCCCGCATATCTAGCCAAATAAAAAACCCTTCGAACAGTAATTGTTCGAAGGGTTGCACCCAGCTTACTTGGCCCTTTAATATGTGAGCCCTGGCGTTCCAGTTCCGCGTGGACGCGCAGTGCTTTTTTCATTGAGGCAGGTCTTCTGACTTCCGGATCTTCCTACTCTCTGCGCCTTCCCGCACGGATTAACCATGCAGTGGCATGTCGCAGATTTTGTACCCGGTAACAGCGGCGGGACCGTACCCGATTTGCACGGGATTCCCTATTAAGCTTTTTACAGCGCCTCAATGCTGATTAATCTACATGTACTCAGCAGGAAAAGTCAATATCGTTTTCCTGGCGATACTATTTGACACACGTGCTTTCCTCGTTATAGTTTTTATTAAAATTATGTAGGTTTCCGACATAACTTCGTTGGGTTAAAAGACGCAACCCAACCTGCGATTATCACATTCTTATGGATTTACTGAAAAAATATTTTAAACTCGAGGAAAACAATACAAATGTTCGTACTGAACTTCTGGCTGGTACAACGACGTTCATGACGATGGCTTATATTATCGTCCTGCAGCCGCTGATTTTGTGTGGACTTCTGCCAGGGATGCAACCAACGGGCATGGATTTTGGTTCTGTTGCAACAGCCACCTGCCTAGCTGCGGCAATTGCTACGGCGATAATGGCCCTGTATGCCAGATACCCCATTGCCCAGGCTCCGGGAATGGGCCAGAACTTCCTGTTTGCCGGAGCGGTGATACCAGCAGCAGCAAATCTTGCCGTGGTTGCATCAGGCCAGACCGAGGCGTGGCAGGTTGCCATGGGAGTAATCCTGGTGTCTGGAATTTTGTTTCTTATCCTGTCCCTGGCCGGTATACGCGAGGCTTTGGCCAATGCTATCAGCCCCAGCATGAAGAGCGGTATTGCTGTGGGTATTGGTCTTTTCATCGCTTTTATTGGCCTTAAGAACGCAGGGGTGATTGAGGGGAATCAGGGCACACTGCTGAAGTTGAATACGAATTTCGGCTCTCCTGATGTCCTTGTTTTTTTCTTCGGCCTGATCCTGATAGCAGCATTGCATACAAGGAAGGTTAAAGGATCTGTATTGATCGGAATTCTTTGTGCAACAGTTCTATCTATCTTTTTAAAGTATATACTGCCTGATACACTGGTTCAGTCGTGCAATCTTAAATTTATGAATCCCACGTGGCAGCTTGTTTCAGCACCGACCATCAGTCCCACATTTTTTAAGTTTGATATCATCAACGCCCTTTGCAAGCCGATGGTGCCGTTTATTGTCATTTTCCTTTTTATGGATGTTTTTGATACCCTTGGCACTCTTATTGGTGTAGGAGAAGGCGCGGGATTGCTGAAAGACGGGAGGCTCGTCAGGGGGAAGCAGGCGATGCTGTCAGATGCAGTAGGTACAGTCGCTGGTGCCTGCCTGGGCACCAGTACGGTAACCAGCTATATTGAAAGCGCAACAGGTGTTGAGGCGGGCGGCCGCACAGGTCTGACAGGTCTGACAGTGGCAGGCTGGTTCTTACTGGCTGTCTTTTTTACACCAGCCGTGGCCATGGTGGGAAGCTACCCGTCAATTACAGCTCCTGCACTGGTGGTTGTGGGTGCCATGATGATCAGTAGCGTAACAAAAATTGACTGGACAGACTTTAGTGAATGCCTGCCCGCGTTCCTGATTCTGCTCGGTATACCGCTCAGTTTTTCAATCGCCGATGGCCTTGCCATGGGATTTATCGCTTATCCGATCATAAAGATTTTAAGTGGAAAGTACAAGGATGTTAACAGCCTGATGTTTGCTCTCTCCGCGGTCCTTCTGATCTATTTTCTTTTATACCGTTAAACAGTTTTTCATTGACATCAAAGGGAAACTATGAAAATCGTTTCTCCTTAATATTTTTGTGTTAGTATCTTGTTTGCTTACTAGATGCTAGATGCTAGATGCTAGATGCTAGATGCTGGATGCTGGATGCTAGATGCTGGATGGCTGGTCGAAGTGAAACGTAGATCCCGCTGTTTTTTAGTTGGGATACTCGATATAACCGAAAGTCGGATAAAGGGTATTTAATGTTAACGATTGATGTAAAATTGATTGGTCAGCTTGATCTTTTCAAGGGGCTCCTTCCCAGGGAACTGGAAAAAATAGTTCCCCTGCTTCATCATATGAAGATTAATGAAGGGGAGGAGTTTATTACCATTGGACAGCCTGCCAAAACCCTTTACATCATCCTGTCGGGCAACTATATGGTCTATTTTAAAAACGGCAATGCATTTACCGTTCATTACAGGGGAGACATTGTGGGATGGACGACGGTAGTTACCCCTTTCCGATATTCCGGTACAGTTGTCGCCCTTACAGACGGCGAGGTGCTGACCCTGTCCGGCCAGGATTTCCGTCAGCTTCTGCTTGAAAATGCTGAGCTTGGCGAAAAAATTATGAAAAAGATCCACGCGATCATGGGGGAGAGGACGCCATTTAGTGAATAGAGCTACAATTATGGAGGTTTTGCGTGTACGGTTTTGAAGCTATAGCAGCTCATAATGGCTGGGCAATCGCTGCTGTAGGGATAGGTATAGTTTTCTCAGGTCTTTTACTCCTCTCCTTTGCGATTTCTCAGATCCATAATTGTCTGACGTTGTGGGAAAAAAGAGATATATACATTAGAAATACCAAACGGATACTATTTGGCGGTGTTAGAAACGGTGCAGCCGGACAGGTGATATCAAGTGATATAAAGGACATTTCACGCCAGTATTTTATGCTTACACAGACCATGGGCGAAACATTTCCTCTCCCAAAACTGCTCAAACTCGCTATACGTCGCGGCATGACAAGGCCCCATTATACCATTAATAAACTTCTCCACGCCAACC
>JANQFQ010000058.1 GCA_028277765.1 Desulfobacterales bacterium | reverse complement strand
TTAAGGCCACCTCTAAAAATTGTCTTTTGGCCCGATTACGGCGTTATGCGAAAATTTTAATCCTCAAAATACTCAATGTATTCCTCCGGTTAAAATTTTTGCATGCCTTGTACTCAAACCAAAAACCTAATTTTTAGAGGTACCCTGAAATCATTCTTTTTTCCGCAACAGCCAGATATAGCCCGGGCACAGGAAGTACGCGTATTTCACTATTTTCCGGGCAATGATGGCTTTGAGTGATCTGTTTTTTATCATATATTCTGCATGAAAAAATATCGGATTTTCAATAATTTTGCCGGTATAATCAATTATTTCAAAGTCCCTGGTAAGTTTTTTCAGCCCCCTGTGGGTCAGATGTTTTTCATAGTAATGAGTACCTTTGTTTGTTAGTCTCAAATAAAAATGTGCAAATCGTTTCGGTATAATTGACAGGAAAGGCAGCTGATAATGCGCTTCAATAATATTCAGCCGGTTGCCTGCGGCAAAATAACAAATACCTCCCGGCTTTAATACCCTGTAAATTTCGGACATAAGGATTGAGGCATCAGGAACGTGTTCATAAATATGGGCGCATATTGCAATGTCAAAATTGTTGTCAGGGTAACAGATATGCATTGCATCTGATGTTTTGAAGGTAAGATTATTTCTCAAGTGATTTTTTTTCGCGAAGTCGATTGCGGTTTCGTCAATGTCAATGCCAACAATTTTATTTACGTGAAACGAAAGGAGATTTGTAATAATTCCGGTAGAGCATCCGATATCAATGACGGAAGACGACCTTATCCCGGATTTCAGATGATCCCGCAATACGGCGACTATTGTCGCCGCTTTTCGTTCCCTTGTCTGAATATTATACATCTCATCTTTATGTTTTTCAGAAAAATTATACTGATACTGATGTTCGTGAGATATCATTGTTTAATAATAAATGTTTATGTTTTCAGGAAAGTATAGTATCGAAAAGATCTTTATACTCTTTTACCATACGGTTTAGTGTAAATTTTTCTTCAGCCTTTGCCCTGTTGTATTCACCCATTTCATATCTTAATTCTGGGGAATCCGCCAGAATATTTATTTTTTCAGCAAACGCATCAACATCTCCCACCGGGCAAAGGAAACCGCCCTTGCCTTCATCAACCAACTCCGGAATGGCAGAGCAATCGCTGGCAACTATTGGCAGTCCGCAGGACATCGCCTCAGCCACAGATAAACCAAAGCCTTCACGCACTGTAGGCATCAGCAGGATATCAGTTTTGTTGTATTGATCAGGCATCTCGTTGTAGGGTACTGATCCGACTGATTTAAGCATTGGATTATGGGAAAAAAAGCGTCCTTTCCTAAGTCCTTCGGTATAGTATATTCGGATGTTTTTATTCAGTTTATTGGCGATGGGCAGAAGCCATTGCGCGCCTTTACGCCTGGTTAAGTTGCCTGAGAACAGGACCCGGATGTCACTATTTAAATCCTTTTTGTTTGATGCAGGTATAAAATGTTCTGTGTCGATGCCATTGTAAATTACCTTTACAGGTTTTGTTAATTTTAAATCTTTTTTAACAAGTTCAGCTGTAAAATTGCTAACCGCGGTTATTGTATGTGCTCGCTTTACTCCCAGCAAAGTCCATAAACGGAGATCCAGGGAATAATGTGTTTTTTGTAAAAATGAGCTGTGCTGTTTCATCCATCTATCCAGAACGTAATTATGGAAAGTAAGGATGAGTGGTGCTGATTTCCGGTTAAAAAAGAAGGCATAATCAGGCGGCGTATGAATGATATCCGCATTGCCAAAAGGGGCGGCAAATTTCAATAAAAAGGGGATCATCGTCCATTTTGGGTTGTAAGTGGTACAACGATAACCATGCAGATTTTCTTCCAACATTTTATGAACAATATATGCCCCGTTTCCAAGTGCCATGGGGCTGATAATGGTTTTATGTATCATTTAGTTTCCCGTAAAAAAAACCGTAATAAGTAAAGAGTATAGAGGACAAGTATAGAAACATGAAGCATATCAGTTTCAAGGGATTTTTAACTAAAAAGGGAGAAAACTTATTCCTTGGGCTGCATAGAAGAACAGATGTGTGGGCTTTGCTCATTTGAAAAATTGCCTCAGCGCGGCCCGCAGTAAAATATCGCTTAAAAAAACTGGAGAACGTTATCGGGTGTTCATGATATGCCAAAGCTTTTTTGTTATATATCAATTTCATACCGGCACGAGAGAGCCGTGAACCGAGTTCGATATCTTCTCCTGCGGCAAAAGGGAATTGGTCATCAAACATGCCGTTTTGCATAAGAAAGTCTTTCTTAAGAGAAATGTTTGATGTATAAAAATAATAATAATCTGCTTCTTTAGAATGGGTGAGATCCTGATAAGCTAATTGTTTGCGGTTAAGCCATTCCTGGGTTAGTGATGTCTTATGATCGCCGGGAAGAACGATCGGGGAATATCCAAGGATGGCAATATCTTCTTCAGGAAATAAGGTTTTATGCCATGAGTAATGCTGGAAAAGAAATTCCGGCTCCCCAAAAATATCATCACCGATAAAAAGAATTATATCGCCAGAGGCATTGACTATCCCTTTATTTCTCGCGGCAGCGGGACCTTTATTTTTACAATATAAATATTTGATGTTTACATCGCTTCCTGAAGAGATCTTTGATACAATTGTTTCGGTTTCATCTGTTGATCCGTCATCAACAACAATAATTTCAAGTTTATTAAAGTCAATGGAATGCTGGTCCGTCAGATTGAGCAGGACCTTTTTTAATGACGCACAGCGGTTATAAGTCGGTATTATTACGGTTAAGATCATTGAGTGCCTTAATTTTTGATTTTAAAACCGGGTCCCCAAGGCTAGACCACATGGACAAATCAAAATATAAGCGTGTCTTTTTTTAAATCACCACGTGTTTGAATTATAAAGTCACAGATTGAATCCAGCTCGTCTATGTTTCCTTTTTTAAGCGTGTTTAAGTCATCAAAACTTAATCGCAGTTTTGAGGAGTGATACTGATCAATCAAGGATGAAAAATCTATCATATGTCGATTAAACAGCAGGAATGCGTATTTTCTAGCCAGGTCGACATCCACTGTTAATTCCTCAGAAGATTTGTTTAAAATTGTTTCAATGCTGTTAAAATAGTCTTCTTGTGAATGGGTGTCAATTGTGAATCCTTTTCCGCGATAGTGAACCTGCCCTGCTACGACGACCGTTTTTCCCATAAGAGCGGATTCTAATCCAATTGTAGATGCATAAACAACAATGAGGTGGGCTAATTCAGCAAGTCGGTATGAGTTTATATCACTTTCAGGGGGAATGATTGTTACGTTTTCGGGGAGCTGCGGAAACGAGGCCTGAATATATTCAGCAACACGTTCAATTGTTTCATGTCCTTTTAAACATATTTCAGCTGGATGGACACGGATGATCAACTGATATTCAGGGTGTTTGGAAAAATAGTAAATGTTTTGTACAATCCATTCATAATGTCCTTTAAACCCGGTATCACGGCCCTGTACTGAACTGTCCCAAATAACATTGGTGAACAGCACGACTATTTTTTTCTGTGTTGACATGTTCAATCGATTTTCTATACTTTCAATCGTTTTTTCATTAGTCGGCCAATATTGAACAATATCTCTACTACTACCCTGTCTATCCTGCAGATAATCATCCAGCCATTTTAACTGGCCTGCAGTCATGGGCCTCTCAGCGTAATCCTGCCAGTGCTCTGAAGGATTATACCAGCACGCGACCTTGTTACGGGCAAACACAAGTGAGTTTCTTAACGTTCCGGCTTCATATGTTACATGAGGTATAGATAGCTTTGAAGCCCATTTTAGCATAATACTTTCCTCGAAAAAAAGTCCGTTGAGTACGACAACGATATCCGGCTTTAAAGAGTTGAGAAGCATTTTAGATTCTTTGCAGACCAGAATAGCAACATATAGAAAGTTGCGATAAATTTTCATTCCAATAGGATTTTTTTCTATATTATGCATAACCAGGAACCATCTTGTAGAAATGAGTACTAATTCTCCCAGGGGCAAGCCTTCATAAATGAAGCTGTGAAGTTCATTATCTTTCAGACGATCAATTGATTCGCGCGCTTCTTTCTTATCATGTGATGAAATAAATTCAGACCGTGTATGATTCGGGTATCCGCCTTTTTGTATCATGCGACCAATGAGTTTCCCGCAGTCTTTGCAGGGCATTGATAAACCATGGTGAACGTTGGTGATGTTGCATATGGGCTGGATGCTTGCACAAGAGCTGAAAACACATTCCGCCCCACGCATGGAAAGCGCATGCGCCAGGATGCTTTCAATGGTCGAATGCAGGTTCCAGAAACGGGGTGTGTAAAACAGAATACGCGGCGTTCCATTTTTCCTGTAAAGCGGTTTCCTGTATTGTTCCATCAGATGAATTAACCTAAAATACGCCGCCTGGGGAACAATAGGTATCCTTAAACCAAAAGACCGGCCAAGTTTATATGCTTTTTGTCCATAGTTGGAAAACAATCTGTGAATTGCCGGATATGCTTCAAAAAAACGCCGGATATATTTTATAATATGAAACATTTTATGTTAACCTTTGTGGGTAGTACTTGTTTATAAATTTCTTAAAAAAATCAATCTCTTCGTTAGAATAAAAACCTGCCATATACAAAAAAAATGGAAAGGATAACGCCAGGGCTGTTTTTAATAAAAGATTTAAACATATAGATTGAAAAGAAAGAAAAAATGTCACTAGAAGCTCGAACAGAAAAAAAACACATATAAGACAAATTCGTTTAAATTCATATTTTATCATGTAACATTTTTGGGCGAAAAAATAGATAACAAGCGCCTGGAAGGCAAATCCGAAAAATGTATTAACCGCTGCCGCCATGTATCCAAAATAGGGTATTGATATTATGTTCAGTATTATATTAAGAAATGACGCGGTAATTGTTACTATCGTAAGATATTTTAATCTCTTGGCATAATATATTGCCGTGGAAAATATAAAATAAAAACCTCTGGAAAAAAAACCGAGCAGAGCCCAGGGGATCACTTTGTACGCAGCTTCGTACGCGGGATGTTTTAGCGCTAGAAATTGTATTGCTTCATAGCTGTATGCATTAATCCATATGCCGATCCATGCCAGTGCGAACAAGAAATATGTTGTGACCTTTTTTAACGTTTTTTCCGGATTTGGTGCGCTCGAAGCTGTTTTGTAATAGAACGGTGTTATAGCATTCGTGGCAGAATAAGCGATTACCTGAAGTATGGATGCGATCTGATACCCAAGCGCATAAATGCCGATATCCTTCAGACTGACATATCGTTCCAGGATAAAACGGTCAGACAGGTTTAGCGCCCACAGGGACAGAAGATGCGGGAGTAACGGCAAAGCAAAGATTAAAGTTTTTTTAATGTGAGAATAGTTAACACAAAAACGGATATTATTGAATATAACCCATAAGGCAGGTAAGCCGACAATGATACCCGCAACAAAAGGCCCTTTTATGCATCCAAGCGCGCCTTCATGCTTATAAACGACAAAATATACAATAAAGATAACAGTAAAAGACGTTAAAGATAAATTGAGTGAACAGAATTTCCAGATGTTCTCTCTAACCAGAAAAAGCGTTTTCGGCAGCAGTAAAGTGATATTCCCGATAACTGCGGTCCAGACAGCTATTCTTATGTACGGATTGTATGGAACAGAACGAAAACCAAAACAATTTGTTCTGGTTCCGATCTGATCCAGAATTAAACATAGTATTATTGAGTATATTAATAAAAAAAGCCATGTGGATCCAAAATATTCTTTTAATTCTTTATTTGAATCAAAGTCATAGTAAAAGCGGGTAAATGCACCTTCAAAAGATTGAAGAAAGAAAATACATAAAATACCGGTTGCCGCGGAAGTGATGTTGAGGATTCCATAATCAGAAGGCACCAAGTAAATCGTGTAAAGCGGAATAAGTATAAAGGCAAGTCCCTTTTGAATAAAATCGGAGATCGCATATACAATCGCACGCCAGGAAAGTTTCAATAGCTGATTTGACATAAGATGAAAACAGTATCGCCTGTAAAAGGATAATCAGGCGTATTTTAAAACCAAGGCATATAACAGATGATCGGCGATAATGGAATTATCATGAAAGGGTTGCAGCTATAAGAATCAAATCTGATAAGTAATGGGTATCAAGGGCTTTTTGCATTTTAGGCATAATATAGTTGATCACATCAAGGTTGTCGCCCGCGTCGCAATGATTAAAGATTTGAAGAAGAGCGTCAATGGTGTCCTGGCCAAAGTACCAGACATGACCTGGTTTGAGTCCGCATAAATGCAGAAGTGTTGCGAGTGACGCATCCGTAAAAAGATGATTATGAACATACGGCACGACGATAGATCTAACCTGGTCAGGATACAGGCTTTGGACTTCGGTTGATAATGAGTTAAACCGAGGTGTTTCAATGACAGCCATTGAGGTTTGATGCATAAAATCCTTATATATCGATATTAGATCCCGAGGCTGAAAAAAATGTTCAATTACATTGAAACTGCATACAATATCATATTCATCTCCGGCTAATTCATCTGCAGAAGTTGCCAGATCAATATTGAAAACTTCTTTACACCAGTCTCTCATTTGGGGATTTTTTTCAATACCAAATGGCTCAAGGCCCATTTCCCTGCAGGCGTCAAGGAAATGGCCTGATCCGGTTCCAAAATCAAGTATTGTTTTAGGTTTGCACCCAAAAGTTTTATTATAAGCATCTATCGCCCATTTTGCTTTTGGTGCATATATTTCATTAATTCTCAATCTTATTTCATCTTTTTGCATATAGTAATCACCGCTCATAGTTTTCTGGTAATAAAAATCATCCAGGGCTTTTTCGCTTGGAAACTTTGTGGCATAAGCATGCCTGCATATACTGCAGCTGTAATAAGTGCTTTCCCAAAGATTTAGGACCGGTGATGCCTGTTCAATGTCCGCACCGCATACAGGGCAGTTCAACATATCTATAAAATCATTACATTTTTCAAAATATGTTTTATATTTTTTTACATTTTCAATCTCTGACAGGTATGAAACTTTAGCTTTAATAGATGCGATATCAATTTCTTTTCCGCATTTAACATCTACCATATATTTCAAATTCTGCCCGTTATGTTGCAGGTACCATATCTCCTGGTTTATTTCTCCAGTAAACGGAATATTCCGATACCAATTATAAGAATTGTCGTTCATAAAAACCCCGCTGAATTTTACTATAACCTCACGTTTATACCAGCTTCGTGCATATATTTTTTTGCACTGTTTATACTGGTTTCGGTAAAATGGTAAATGTTTGTTGTGCAGACAGCTGAAGCTTTACCCAGCTCAACACCATCAACAAAATCCTGCCATTTTCCTGCTCCGCCACAGACAAGGACAGGTATATCCACCGCTTCTGATACCATTCGATTTAGTTCGTTATCGTATCCTTCCAAAGATCCATCGCGGTTAATTGAGGTTATCATTATTTCGCCGGCGCCAAGATCTTGAGCTTTTTCTGCCCATTCTGCCGGATCAAGTCCAGATGGTTTTTTGCCGTATTCAATAAAAACTTCATAATCCTGATCATCATATTTTTTCGCGTCAATGGACACAACAACGCATTGTGTTCCGAATAGTGTCGCGGCTTTTGTGATTATGCCCGGATTCTTTACAGCTTCAGTATTTATGATAATTTTGTCTGCGCCATTGTTTAACAATTCTTTTATATTATCGGCATTTTTTATGCCGCCGCCAGCGGCAAGAGGAACAAAACATTTGCTTGCCAACTGTCGCACGATTGTTAGAAAAGTATCTCTATTACCTTCTCCAGGTCTTGTAATATCGAGTGCTACGATTTCATCTGTAGACCATGCGTCAACAAAGTTGTGAGTATACCTGTAATCAGGATCAAAATGCTTTGTACGGAATAGAACGCCGTCATTAAAGGTAAGAACGGTTATTAATCGGTTTCTTAGCATTTCTCAATAAAATTTTTTAATAAGTTTAAACCATTAAGCTGGCTTTTTTCAGGATGGAACTGGGTGCCGTAAATATTGTCATCATGAAAAACAGATGTGAATGTCCCGCCATAATCACATGTACCTATTGTACAGACAATATCCCGGCAATCGACATGAAAACTGTGTGTATAATAAAAAAGGGCGTCTTTGGGTATATCTTGGAAAAGCTTATCAGTGTTGACCTGAAGCATATCATTCCATCCAACATGCGGCACTCTAATTTCCATTTCATCAGGTTCAAGTTTTATAACAGAAGCCGGGATCCATCCAAGCCCTTTTGTTTTACCAAATTCATAGCTTTCTTCTGCCATTAACTGGAAGCCAAGGCAGATGCCTATAATCGGTTTTTTTTTAGATAAAACCAGCTCAGACAGGGGAGCGGCAAGGCCAAGTTCGTTAAGATTTTTCATCCCATCAGCAAAAGCGCCTACACCTGGTAAAATTAATTTGTCTGATTTTTCCAGTTCATCAGCGCGGGATGATATCAGTGCGGTATGATTCAGTTTTTCTACTGCACCGGCCACAGAATAAAGGTTGCCAAGGCCAAAATCGATAATACCAATTATCATAATATATTATTCCAGAGGGTATCTAAGCATCCACTCATCATTCTCTTTTTTCCATATTTCCGGATTTCTGTGTTTATCGATGATGTCATTAAATTCATCAATACCGAGTGATAAATAATCCAGCATATCATCAAGATATTCATCAGGATACTCGCCGTCATATTTTATTGCCAGTTCAAATCCTTTTTCCCGTGTCATCTGATTGTTTTGGATTGTTCGTGAAATATCCCTGATCGCTCTTCCAAATCCGAATTTAATGAACTGCATATAGTAATAAAGATTATCAGACTTGTCATCCAGGCTGTCAAAATTTGTTATTGTACCCAAGGTTCGTCCGCCTGGGTGGGTGTGGAAATTAATCTTCGACTTAATATATTCATAATTTTCAAGCATGCTCCATTTAAAAAAATAACTAAAATAAAAAGCGGTCACGCCAGCCTTGCTGATGTCATTAATGTCCGGGTAGATATAAGGAGACAGATCGGTAAATGTAACCACATCATCAACCCAGTTCCTGGGATCATCACCGATCTGGTGCTCCAAAACTTCAGTAAAATTTCTCATTTTACCGGATGTTTCATCTAAAACTCTGCCGCCGTATTCGCTTTCTCCATGTTCGGCGTAAAAGATAAGGGGGATTTGAAATTTTAATGCGACTTGAATGGGTATGGTGTTTACGCCCGCATCCCATGCAATTTTTTGATTTCCCCGTTCAATAAAAAACCTTCGGGATAAATGGCGGTGTATTTTTTGATTTGGTCGAAAAAAAATATGATCAAACCCGGCTTGTATCATTTCTTCCCTGTTCAGGTTTCCAATCTCCGTGGGAAGTTGTGGAGAAAATGTTACCAGAAGCGGATTCATGCCGAACTTGAATTTCAGTTTATGAGCAATAGAACTGCTGTCCTTTCCCCCACTCCATGGTACAATACAGTCCCAAGAGCCATTGTTTGATCTGAACGGTTCAATAAGCTGTAAAAACTCTTCTTTCCGCTTTTTCCAATCAATATTCAAGTATTTATCATCCGAATGCCTGCACGCGTTACAGATCTGATTATCGTCAAATTCTATTCTCGGCCTTGAATTCGGCATAAGACATTTTTTGCAATATAATATTTTCATAAGCCCAATCAAATTTAAGGTTAATATTATTTATCTATAGTAAAGGCTGTCCCTGTGCCACCTTTCAAAGAAGTCAGCAACTTTAAGATAATCATCTTTTTCCCAAGGAATATCTTTTTTTCCTGTTTTACGGGCTGCGACGCATAATATGTCATTTTCTATCCATGGATTTTCATATTCTATTTCAAAACCGTTTGAAGCGAGCATACCATTAAGCGTATTATAGCTGAAATGGACAGGATGAGTATCTAAAGGATTTGTGCTGAGAAATTTATGAAGTGGTTTTTTAAACGGAACAAGTATTCTGCTGCCGGTTGCGATTACAATATATCCTCCTTGATTTAAAATATCATAAGACGTCTTTAATACTTTTGCAGGCGATTGTGAGCATTCCAGTGTCCACATTATGGTAACAATATCAAACGCTATCGTTTCATCAGCAGAACGGACATGGCTTGCAAAATCCTCTGACGTGCCGTTAAAACTGTTAAAGCCCTTTTCTTTGATTGTAATATTATTCTTGTCTGATGGTTCGACTCCGAATACCTCTGCACCCAGCATGTGGGCATATTGAATAAACTGACCCTCTCCGGCACCTATGTCGCACAGTTTTTTATCTTCCAGAGAAAGATGGTTGTTGGTGAATTCCACAACATATGTCTGCCTGGCCTTGACATGAGGATTGAGCGCGGAATAACTGGACGGCAGCAGAACCGATGGATCGCCATAAAGCTCATTGCTCCAGCAATCAGCGACTTCTTTATATGAGCGTCTTTTTTTTGTGTATATTAATCCGCAGTTCATGCATATGTGGTAAAGCTGCCCCCCTGTATAGTCGCGGACGAAAGGAACCTCAACGGCATCTTCACATCCGCACAAATCACATGGAAAAACCGCTTCTTTTTCACCCATTTTATCGCTCCTTATCTTTAGTTCATCAAAAGAAAAAGATATCTATTATAAAAATTCTTCCAGGAAAATTTTTGAGCAAAGGAAGTTAAATAAAAACTTACTGGTACTATTTGAAGCCTTAAGCTCCGAAATTAAAGTTTCAATTTTATTTTTATGAATATGTTCAAAAACAGGACTTTCATCAAGCAGATAATCCCTGACTTCAGCATTCCTTACATCCATAAATGAATATATGGATGCGTTAAAACCGATTTTTTGCCGGTTATTCAATATGGCGTCCGGCACAATGCCCAGCATGGCATCACGAAGGACCTTTTTGTTAAATCCGTCACCCATAAGATGCTGGTCAGGGATTGAATAACAAAACTCAAACAGATCTCTGTCAAGAAAGGGTGAACGGTTTTCCACGGAAAAATACATGGCATTGAGATCATCCTCATGGAGGATTACCGGGATTACTTCCCGGAAAATTTCGTTAAGCATTCTATTGCGAAGCATTGTGTCACAATATTTATCTTCGGAGAATTTTTCATGAAAATGTGTTTTTAGATAAGTTTCGAATATCTCAGAATCGAGGTATATATGAGACCTTTCATCGCTGTTTTTAAGAAATACTTCTGGATCCTGCAGGACCGGATTTCTAACGACCGGTTCTATATGGCGCTTCCAGTCTTTTAATGACTTTTCAAAAAGATCATGGTTATTCCTGACTTCAAACAAATACATGGCATAATGATCATAATAGCCTGTAAACAGTTCATCCGCAGCAGTTCCACTTATTGATATTTTGTATCCGTTTTCAGCAATACTTCTTACCAAGAGCCAGTGAGCATAATAAGAAATCGTGTAAACCGGCGCATCATGATAATTAATTAGCGCTTTAAGATTAGAAATAAAATTGTTTGTGTTGACATGTATCGGGGTATGTTTGATTCCCAGTTCTTTCACAGACCGTTCAACCATGTCCCACTCGTCGTATCGTTTATCTTTTTCTACTACCGTGAAACCGTGAACATCATGGTTAAATATATTTTTAGCTATGCTGATAAGAGCATTTGAATCAACACCTCCGCTCATACAGAAAGCCAGAGGGACATCAGCCCTGAGCCTGAGTTTTACAGAATTTATCAGGTGCGTTCTCGCGCCTTCAACAGCATCCTCATAAGTCATATTATTGTCAATATTAAATTCCGGAATCCAATACTTTTTAACTTCAGGGCTCATTGCCGGTGTATATTTTGCATAATGAGAAGCAGGAAGTTCTCTAACATCTTTAAAGAAAGTGTGGCGAACTTTATACAGGCTTTTATAACCATTCACCATATAACGATAGAGATGTTCGAAATTTATCTCAAACTTGATTCCAGCAAGGGCAGAAATAAATTTAATTTCAGATCCAAAGTACAGGCCTTCCTGGTTTTCATATAGATATAACGGCTTTTCGCCGAACCGGTCACGAGTAAGCAGCAATGTCCCATCTGTTTCATCGTAAAGCGCAAGGGCCCACATGCCCTCACATCTGTCAAGGCCAGCTTCTCCATATTCACATAGTATTTTCAGGAATACTTCTGTGTCGCTTTCGGTCTTAAACGTATAACCTTTTGCTTCCAGATCTTTCTTTAGTTCAATATAGTTATAAAGCTCTCCATTATAGATTAACGTTCTTGATTTAATTTTAAAAGGCTGGTTGGCACGGTCATCCAGATCTATAATTGACAGCCTGGAATGTATCAGAACGACATTTTGACTGTCGCGGTATTTGTGCGTATAGATTCCGTTAGAATCAGGACCCCGTCTGTTCATTAGCTGGACGCAGTTATCCATGTTTAATCGCAGCAGCGTTTTTTTGCCTATGTAACCAGCGATTCCACACATAATTATGATACCATAATACGCCTTAAGTGAAAAAGATCCGATTGATTATGATTTGTTCCGTCCATCGCTGTGGGGCAGCATATTATACCATGCCCTTTCAGGGCTTCTATAACTGTCTCAGAGTAACAATGCGCCATCCCTTCGGGGTATGAATAATGCTTTGGTAAAATATTTGTGTTTTTTTTAATCAGGTTTATGCTTGTCGAAAGTTCCTCTTCCAGATCACTCCTGCAGAGGTGGCTTAAAATAGCATGTGTATGGGAATGGCCTCCTATTGTAAAATCATGTTCACCGGAAAGCTGGCAAACCTGTTCCCATGTCATCTTTTTATCAAGCTGATCGTCACTGTGCTTGATCTGATCCATACCGGTCTGTTCAAAAATGGATGTGACAAAAGAATCAAAATTAATATCAGGATCCTTTTTCGCGCGGCCCCTTATTTCGTCTAGAATTTCAATTTTATCTTCAATTCCCGTAAACGGGATTTTTGTTTCCCGCCATGGCAGTAGCACAGATCCGCTCGGCATTGCTTCCATACAGTATTCAATCCGATCAATCCATGACATGGTGTTGTTTTGAATAAAGTCCGTGGTTAAATAAAAAGTCGCAGGGATATTCATGTCAACAAGAATTGGGGCTGCTATGGAAAAATTATTTTCAAAACCATCGTCAAAAGTGATGATAAATGAACGGGGAGGGAAACGCCTGCCGCTGGAAATATACTCAACTGCTCTGTTGATGGAAAGAGGGCATCCTTTCTTTTTTAATTTTCTTATGACTGAGGCGAAATGATCTTTTTCAAGATGTTTTCTCGTGTAATTCCGAACGTTATACCTGCTCGGCTGAATGACGCCATGAAAAAGGAAAATGGCCAACGTGTCGTTAGACAGCCGGTCTTCAGGGTTCATCATCATAATGAATTTGTATGTTTTTTAAAGTTTTGAAGGCAAATATCTTTTAAATCTCGGGGCATAAATGAATAGTAACGTCCTTTCCTTGTCTGTTTCCTGGAAAGGAACGTCCCCAAACGATTATACATATCTAATGCGCTGATCACCAGCCTGATACAGATATCGGTATTGTTTTTTCTAAATTTGTAAAGCGGCATCTTATGGTAAATCTCAACAGGAGCCTGCAGTATTATGTCACCATCATCTATAAGGGGGTTGACTCTATGTAGTGTCGTTATAAGAGAGTTGAATTGATTATGATATATAGCCCACAGATGTGAATCAA
The DNA here is from genome assembly GCA_028277765.1 of Desulfobacterales bacterium. Taxonomy (GTDB): domain Bacteria; phylum Desulfobacterota; class Desulfobacteria; order Desulfobacterales; family SURF-7; genus JANQFQ01. Next base: position 23,744 of record JANQFQ010000058.1, on the reverse strand, counting down.
GGCCCCTGTATTCTTCAGGATCCCCGCCATGAAGGTTGATAATGCCTTCAGGGCAGGACGCTATAATATCTTTGCTTAATCTACGGGTACCGAACACAATAATGACATCGGGTTTTGTTTTATGCAGTGTTGCAACAACACTGGCATCGTTTACTTCGGGGAACTCAATGTTTTTTGCGAATTCACCTAAAGGGAGAACGCGTCCGTTAAAAAGTTCCCTTGTTTCATAATCGTCCCGTTTCTCTTCAAATGGATGGTGAACAGAAAAAGGAGGATGAATAAATCCGGTTTCTGTTACAATAAGTTCTATTGGGAAAGCTTTGCTTAACTCTTGAATGAAATACGCATGATGGGATGTCTGAGTTGTTAAAATTATAATTTTCATCATTTTACCTTTGTTAACATATCAGGATCAAAAAGCTCTCCTTTTGATATGTTGCATTGAAGTATTTTTCCAATAATCGATTTTTCCATTCCCGGGGGTATACCTGTGGCTGGACGTATCCATGTGATATCTTCGGGCCTGACAACATGGCCTTTTACCATATCTTTTGCCGCAGCAATTGACCTGCGGATAGTTTTGATGTTAGCTTCTTCGCATTTTTGAACAACTTTCTCGCTGGACCCAAGAACTTTTTCAACCCTGCGTATACTTTTTACAAGCTGGGAGAATTCTTCAGGATCTGCAGAGAGCTGATGATCTCTAAAATTTGAATAAGTCTTGTCAGTTGTAAAATGCTTTTCCACAATTCTGGCACCGGCAGCAACAGACAGAGTCGCGGCTTCAATCCCAAGCGAATGGTCGGAATATCCTACTGTACATCCTAGCGAATCTTTTATGACAGAAATTGCAGCAAGATTTGTTTCTTCAAGCGGCACAGGGTAACTGCTGACACAGTGCAAAACAGCAACTTCCTGTTCTACTTGGGCTTGCTCCCACGTTTTTTCAATAATCGTTTTAGAATAATTTAGCTGTTCTAAATCGGTTAGACCGCTTGATAAAATAATGGGCTTGTCAAAGCCAGCGATTTTTTTAATCAGAGGATAGAAGGTGCTATCACCTGAAGATATTTTAAAAGCAGAGACAATATTGTTTAAGAACTCAGCGCTTTTAAGGTCGAATGGTGTGGAAATGAAAAGAATACCTGCATCATCTGCTGCTTTTTTTAATCGTTCAAATTCATTTTCAGTCAGCTCAAAAGATTTTAGAAGGTCAAACCTGTTTCTGTCAGCAGGGCTTACATAGTGTTCAGTAATAAAGGTCTGGAACTTAACAGCATCTGCTCCTGCTTCAGCAGCCAATGAAATCATTTTTTCTGCAATTACATAATTCCCCTCATGATTGTTCCCTGCTTCTGCAATTATTAGAACATGTTTATCAAGATCAATATCCGATATTTTCATAACTATTGTTTATTCACTCCATGAAAATGAAAAATATAGCTGGTGTCACAAATTCTAAAATCCAGCTTTTCATAAAAATTGATTGACGGCAGATTGGCGACTTGGGTACCTACTCGAAAGTGTTTGAAACCAGACAATTCTTTCTCGGCAAAAGAAACCATTTTTTCTGCCAAACCTTTTTTCCTGTGTTTCTTGTCCATTGCTATTAAATCAATTACAAGCGTTTTCCTATCGAATAAAAGTAATAGGAAGCCTATTGCTTTACCGTCAACAGTTGCGACTACCATTGAATTTCCGCGTCTGCCAAGAAAATAGTTGCATGCCCACATGGCTTTTATCTCATCAGCTTTGTCATCAAGGATCGTAGGATCCAAATGAAACCTGCTGTGGGTAAATGCGTTTCGCGCTATTTCCGTAACATTTTCTTTGTCTTCAGGTGTGGCAAACCGAAGTTCGTTTTTATCAAAACTACCGGATGAATTAGAGATCTCTTTTTCAAGGGTAATATTCGTGTCAACAAGGTGAAAGCCTTTTTTTTCGAGGAACGTAGCGTCTCGCAAATTAATGGTGGGAACTTTTGAATAAATAAAAACATTATCTTTGTTTAAATATAAATCCAGTTTTTGTTGTATGTTTTCATTGCCAGTACTGTCAGCCTCTCTTACAATTGCCTTATACACATCCCGCTGCAATTGCTCTGATAGCCATACATCTTTTGAAATGCTTGTGGTAATAAATTTCAAGACCTGTTTTCCTTAGCTTTATTCGATAGAAATGATTCCCATAGAGTGCTTGTTTCGTGCCATAAACCAAGTGCCACGGTGTATATGATCAATAGCCAGTTTTTAAAAATTATTTTGTATCATCTGGTAGACATTTTGGATGTTGTCTGGTTTGCTAGTTTTACTAAAAAGCTCTTTATACCATCTGATATATTCAGGGAAACCTTTATGTAGCGGCCATTTAGGCTCATATCCTATTAATTCTTTTGCTTTTTCAACCGATAGGGTGCCGCGATCTGGAGTCAGTTTATCTTTTTTTACATACCGGATATTTACACTGGAGAAATGTTCCTTGATTATTTCTGTCATCTGGGCAAGGGATCTTGATTCTCCATATGTAATATTGAATATCTGATTTAGCGCCTTTTTATTCTCAACAATCTTAACAACCCCTTCAATTAAATCCTGTATGTAAGTGAAATCTAGTTTGTCATCACCATTGCCGCTGATTGTTATTTCAGAGTCCTGGAGAGCGTTTTCAATAAAAATTTGCCCGACACGGCGGCTTACACATCGTTCGCCATAAAGTGCGGAAGGACGTATTATGGTATACGGCAGGCCGAAGGCCTGGTTATATGCGATAACCAGTTTTTCTCCGCCGAACTTAAGCGCGCCGTAGATACCTACAGGTTCGCAATATGTGTCTTCAGTAACAATCTCGCTTTTAAAATGGCCGTAGACCATACTTGAAGAAAAATATATAAAGTGTTCAATCACTTCACTGTTTGCATTGTCAAGGGCATTCTCAAGGGTTCTGAAACTATGATCAAAAGTACTGAATGGATCTTTGTTTGACTTGTTCGCATGTGATACAGCGGCTAGATGTATGATGACCTGAGGTTTTATTTTATTTATTACTTTGCTGAGCGTATGGTATTCTCTGGCATCATTTATATATAATGGAATTTTCGCAGCACGAAGCATACTTAATCTTTGAAAAATAATGTTCAAATAAAGGTCAGTATCCTTAGAATCATGTTCACTAGAAGTAAATGACAGGAGATTGTTTACTTGCAGACTGTCATATATGGATACTTCAGCCCCAAGTCTCTTTAAGTGTAGAGCCAGATTATGGCCGATAAAGCCGGCTCCGCCGATTAGAATGATACGGCGCCCGTTTATTTGATGCATGATTTATGTCTCCAGTTCAAAGTGTTAACTACATTTCTCATGTAACATTACTTTATATGCTAAATATCGCTTCCTTAATTTGTTCTATAATATATTTCATGTCTTTAATGTCTAAATGTGGTCCTACTGGCAGAGCGATTGAACCGTAGCTGATAGCAGAGGCATTAGGGAAGCTGTCATCCGTATAACCGTATTTGTCTTTATAATAGGTTAAATGCGGTACAGGGCGGGGATAATAAACGCTTGTACCGACTCCTTTTTGATTAAGCATCTGTATTATTTCAAAGCGCTTATTTATTAGGGACGGCGTTAATAAGACGCACAGGCAATAATAGCTGCTTTTGAAATCACCATAAGAGGATTGAAATAGTTTTATTTCATCTATTTTGGAAAGTTCTTTTTCAAGATAACTGTAGTTCTTCTTCCGTTTTTCTAAGAAACCGGGCATCCGTTCTAGCTGAATGCTGCCAATGGCTGCCTGTATTTCGTTCATACGATAGTTATATCCGAGCATATCCACATCATAAGTTCCCGGCACCTTGCGTTTACTATGGTCTTTGTCTACGCCAAAGGCTTTTTTTCTGGAGATTCGGCCGGCAAGATCTTTATTGGTGGTAATAAGCATTCCACCTTCAGCTGTCGTCATATGCTTAACAGGATAAAAAGAAAAGCATCCAGCATCACCTAAAAGGCCTGCATGTGTTCCTTTATAATACGCACCCAAGGCCAGCGCGCAATCTTCAAGTACGAATAGATCATACTTCTTTGCCAGAGCATTTATCCTGTCCATATCAACAGGCATGCCTAAAAAATGAACAACTGAAAGCGCCCTGGTGTTTTCCGTGATACATGTTTCAAGCTGGTCTATGTCGATATTACCTGTTTTCATTTCCGCATCTACGAACACTGGCTTTGCACTGGTAAATTCAACAGCATGTGCTGTTGCGTTATGAGTCTGGGCCGGCACGATTACTTCGTCACCTTTGCCTATCCCTAAATCAAAGTAGAAAAGATGGAGGCCGGCTGTACATGAAGATAATGATACCGCGTATTCAGCGCCGGTAAAAGTGCAAAAATCATTTTCAAAAGCGTTTGCCCTGGGGCCGTGAACTAAAACAGGACCATCCAGGACTTCCATGACAGCCTGTTTCTCCCGCTCACTTATTATTGGCCTGCCAAAAGGTAGTGTTCGCATCGTGTTTTTTTAATTCCCTTTTAATGGTTTTAAACAGTGCAATTTTAAACGATTGCTATGTTATATATTTTATTTTAACTGTTTTTCCTTCTTTTAATGCTTCCTCTGCTGCAAAACATACTGACATCGTTGAGAAAACATCATCAGCCGTAACGATAGACAATGGATTTGTACTAAGAATAGAATTGATAAACGATGTAATGATCCCGCTTTTTTCATTTACAGCCGGGTACTCTTCAGCGACTTCCATTCTTTCCGCGCCAAGTTCACGGGAGGTCAGAAACATGCCTCCTGACAAGTCATTTAAAAAAGTTTTTTTAGAGCCAAAGACGGCAATTTTATGAAAATGGGGGTGTACGCAGCCGCCGTTCGCGCTGATTTTAGCTATCATACCGTCGCCAAACTTTAAGAGGATTACAGCAAAGTCATTGTATCGTAGATCAGATTGTTCCGTGGCAATCCGGTTTCCGTATCCTGTTACTTCAACAGGTTGTTGATTTGTCACCCAGAGAATGAGGTCAATCATATGCACAGCAGCGCCATAAATAACGGAATAGAATGCCATATCTTTCCGCCATCCGTCTGTCAGTTTTTGAATTCTGCCCCAGAGATAATCACCCTCAAGAAAAAAGAGTCTTCCCATTTCACCGGACTGGACAGCTTGCTTCAGGCGTATAAATCTTGGACAGGTCCTTAAATTGAGATTGGAAGATAGATGGATTCCGCTTTTGTTTTTTAACGTCTTCCTTATGGCTAAAGCTTCATCGGGTTGCAAGCATATTGGTTTCTCAACAAACACATGTTTATCATACTGCAGCGCTTTAAGGACCTGATCAGCATGAAAGTTGTCATATGATGCAATGGAGACAACATTGATATCTGGATCAGTCAATATCTCATCAGCGTTTTGCGTAACATTAACGTCGGGATATTTTTCAGAAACTTTTTCAAGTTTTGTCCGATCAAAATCACAAACAGCGGTGATTTCGCACTCTGGATGGTTATTAAAGGCGTCAATGTGCTTTTCGCCTATCCCCAGTCCAATTATAGCGGCATTAAGATGTTTCATTTCATCAATTTACGGTGAGCTGTTTTTTAAAGCGGCTCTTTATTTGCCTGATAAAGTTGAAGGATGTCTTCAAGGGAATATTCCCAATGTGGTTTTTTAAATCTCTTAATTATATGTGTTATTGTATTCATGTCTTCTTTTGTGTCAACAGACAATTGCTTTTCTCCGTGTCTGGTCCTGGATTCAATATTAAAGATTTTAAAACGCGATGAATTTTTATAAAAAAAAGAGGATACATGTTCTAAATCGTCAGTGTCGCTTATAAGTGGATACGTGTCCATAAATGTCCGCGCGTTTATGATTTCAAAGGATTGACCTTTGGGGTAAGTCCGTTTTTGAATATTGGTAACGATATCAAAAGAATTATCTTTAAATATGTTAATGCCGTTTTCCACAAGCCGCTGATCCAGCAAAGGGCTGTCTCCGCAGATTCTGATAAAATTATTAAGATTGTATCCCTTGATAATTTCAAAAAAACGGCTGGCGACATTGTGCAGGTCACCACGGAAGCATTCAATTTTTTTTAACATACAAAAATCATAAATTGGATTATCACTCTCTTCATCTGATGTGGCAACGATAATGATATCCAGGCCTCCGCACCTCTGAAGTCGTTCAATAAGATACTCCAGCATGGGCTTACCTTCTATCTTATAAAGAGATTTGCCAGGGAGTCTGCTGGATGACATTCTGGACTGGATAACTGCGCTTGTCAAAACAGTAAAATTAAATCCTCTGCTTTAATTATTTGAGAAAGTATAATTATTGAAGCCCTACCCAGCTCCGCCTTCTGGGCTACATGCCGCATATGGCCATAACCTATTGATATATTACTATTATATTTTGATGGGCCCTGACCGCGAAAAGAATGATGTTCTATTCCTTTTCCGACTTCCAGATCAAGACTCTGGGCCGCTCTTTAAGCGAGGGGAGGAATTCTTCAAATTCCTCCCTGGTTAAAACAAGAGAGCGGATTTTTCGTTTAATATATCGTTCAGTTTTTCTACTCAGATCATTCAGGTGATATTGGTCTATGTTTCCCACAAGCAGGAGATCGATAATCCCGGTATCTTTACCTTCAGCATAATCATCTATTAAGTAAGCCCGTTCAAGGTCACCCAGCCGGGTGATGATACTTTCAATGACCTTATCGATCCCAATGACCTTGGCAACCATTGATTTAAGTTCTGGAAACAGGGGGTGGTCCTGGTTTGCCATATAATGCACCTGGCGGCCGTTTTTTTCTGATTTCAGTAGGTTAGTGCTAGTCAGCTGGTTTAGTTCTTCCCGTACTGAATTTGTTGACACATTGAATTCCTTGGCAAGTTCCCGCAGGTATGAGCTGGTTTTCGGGTTGAAGAAAAAACGGATAAGCAGCTTAATCCTGGTTTTTGAGGCAATGAGTCCTGTAAATAGATTATTCAAAATTAACTCCTTTATGAGTAGCTATTCTACTCATAACCTGTTTTGGCCGATTTGTCAAGAATTATCCATGTCTACGGGTACTTGCAGTTAGACTATAGTGATAGCCAACGTTTTGTATTTATTTTATTTCCTTGACACAAGAGTAGGGTTCTAATAAATGTGTACATCATGGATAAATATATTAAAAATAAGAATATTATACTCGGTGTGGCCGGTGGGATCGCTGCATATAAGAGTGTTGAATTGCTGCGTCTACTGGTCAAACAAGGGGCCAGGGTACGTGTGGCCATGACCAGCAGTGCGTGTAAATTCGTTGGGCCACTGACATTCGAGGCATTATCAGGCCAAAAGGTATGCACTGATCTTTTTGAGGGTGATGATGCATCCATACAGCATATTAAATGGGCTGATGATGCAGATGCGGTGATTATAGCACCGGCTACGGCAAATATTATCGGCAAATTCGCGAATGGTATCGCAGATGACGCCCTCAGTACATTGATACTTGCGGTTACTGCGCCGGTCCTTATCTGTCCTGCCATGAACACCCATATGTATGAGAACAGGGCTGTTCAGCGCAATATCGACATCCTTGAAGGGGATGGCTATCATATCATGGAACCGGGTTCCGGGGAACTCGCCTGCGGTACGTCCGGGCCGGGGCGTATGCCGGAGCCTGAGATTATTCTTGACCGTTTAATCTGCTGCCTGACCCCCAAGGATTATAAAGGGAAAAAAGTGCTGGTGACTGCCGGGCCGACCCGTGAAAAGATCGATCCTGTCCGGTTTATCAGTAATCCATCATCAGGCAAAATGGGATATGCAGTAGCAAGGGCTGCAGAACACAGGGGTGCAGATGTGATTCTGGTGTCAGGGCCTGTGGATATTATGCCTCCTTTGAATGTCAAGGTTATCCATACAGAATCTGCCAAAGAGATGGCAGCATCTGTATTGGAACATTTTAAACATTCAGATGTGGTGATCAAAACAGCCGCTGTTTCCGACTATCGGACTAAAAAAGTGGCCAAACAGAAAATCAAGAAGACAAAGACGGCCATGTCCTTGGATTTACAGAAAAATATGGATATCCTCAAAGAGCTTGGGAAAAAGAAAAAGAGCCAGGTTCTTGTGGGGTTTGCTGCTGAGACCCAGGATCTAAAGAAAAACGCTGAAAAGAAACTAAAAGCAAAAAATCTTGATATTATTGCCGGTAACCTGGTGGGGAGCCCGAATTCCGGTTTTGGAACAGATACAAACCGAGTGACTCTTTTCCTAAAGGGCGGTAATGTAAAAAAACTCCCTGAAATGGAAAAGGATGAAGTGGCGGATATACTCCTGGATCAGGTAAAGAAGATTGAGAAGAAAAAATGAAGAGGTAATGGTTTCATTGGTTTTATTGGTTTCATTAGTTGAATTGGTTTCATTGGTTTTATTGGTTTAAATAATGATGATAACCAATGTAACCAATCAAACCAAATAAATCAAATTCTATAAATGACTGACACACATCAAAATAAATCTATAAAAGAGCTTAATGACATTTTAGGGGATATCAGAAGTTATCTCGACTATTTGTCTGATACCGGGTGTCGTGGATTTGACTGTACAGAAGAGAGTATTAAAAAAGTCAGTGACTGGGGGAATAAAAAGGATATTCTTCCTGAAACCCTTGAAAAGATACGAAAAGACCTTGGCCCCTGCACACGATGCGGTCTTTCAGAAAGGCGGAACAGTATTGTTTTCGGTGTTGGTGATACCCATGCCAGGCTTGTTTTTGTAGGGGAAGGGCCGGGTGCTGACGAGGACCGGGCTGGAGAGCCGTTTGTTGGCGCGGCAGGGCAACTGTTAACAAAGATCATTCATGCGATGCACCTTACAAGGGAACAGGTATATATCTGTAATATTATCAAATGCCGTCCTCCAGGGAACCGGAATCCTTTGCCTGATGAAATTGAAACCTGTTTCCCTTTTCTTGAGCGGCAGATGAAGGCGATCAAGCCTGATTTTATATGCGCTCTGGGGGCTGTGGCAGCCCAGACACTGCTTGGCTGCACAGACCCGATTTCCAGACTAAGAGGACGGTTTCATGAATGCATGGGGGCCAGACTCATGCCGACGTATCATCCTTCTTACCTGCTGAGAAATCCTGAGAAAAAGCGGGATGTGTGGGAGGACATGCAGGCGCTTATGGTTGAGATGGGGATTTCCCTGTAAAAATAACAAGTTGCCATTTGGGCAGGCCAGCGAATTTTTTATTTTCAATAGTTATATAATTATTGAAAAAAACAATAATATAATTTATATGGTATTTTCCCTTGTCGGCAGTTTTTTTATAGGCGGACAAAGGGTGAAAAAACACGGGGGCTGCTGCAGCCTCCGTTTAAATTTTTTAATTAATAAAAGGAGTTTATGTATGGGTGGAAAGGAAAAAAAGGAGGCAAAAGAAAAACCCTTAGAGAAGATGACAGCTACGGAACTCCGTGATGTGGCAAAGGAGATACCAGACATTACCGGAGCCCACGGAATGAACAAGCCGGAACTTATCAGCGCTATAAAAAAAGCAAGAGGGATTGAAGAGGATAAAACGAAGAAGAACGATACGTCTATCCGTGAAATCAAGTCAGCGATTAAGGCACTGAAGGCAAAACGCGCAGAAGCCCTTGAAGCAAAAGACAAAAAGACCGCAACTATCCTCAAGCGCCGTATCAGCCGGCTGAAGAGAAAGACACGTAAGGCAGCATAGGATGTGGTATTGTTGTTGGCGGATTTTTTTTCATGATTGACCCGGAATCAATTGCCTTTGATATTGACGGTGTGTTTGCTGATACCATCCCTCTGGTTATAGAGATCGCGCGGGATGAATTCGGTATTGACGGGATCAGGCCGGAAGACATTACCTGTTATGCCTTAAGAGACTGCCTTGATATTGATGGTGAGATCATTGAAGCTGTTATTAAGAAGCTTTTGGATGGGAATTATTCAGCTAAAAGATGACTAGCCTATTAAAGAATCTGGTTGAGATGTTTATTGAATCACTTTTGTCTGAAAAGGGTTATTCTATTCATACATGCAGGGCATATTCAAACGACCTTGAAGAGTTTTTGGCTTTTACCGCGAAGAATTTGGAGATAGCTTCACCCAAAGCCGGTGAGATTAACGGGTTGGTGATAAGAGGATACCTTGGTTACTTACATAAAAAAAAGAACAAGAAATCTTCTATCGCTAGAAAGCTGTCGACAATACGGTCATTATTCAAGTATTTGGTGAAACATGGCGCGGTTAAAGAGAACCCGGCAGAAACAATACTGACACCCAAACAGGATAAAACAGTCCCTGTGTACCTGTCAGTGGATGACATGTTCAGGCTACTTGATTCTATAAAAACGAAGACTCTGGCGGGACAGAGAAACCGCGCGATTTTTGAAACGTTTTATTCTACCGGCATACGGATTTCGGAGATGGCTGGCCTGAATGTTAAAGATGTTGATTTTTCGGGAAATACCGTTCGCGTTATAGGAAAGGGGAATAAGGAACGGATTGTTCCGGCAGGGAGCAAAAGTATCGATTCGATAAAGGTGTATAGGGAGAGACTCCAAAAAGAGAAAAAAATTAAATCAGATGGTCAGAGCCCACTTTTTTTAAACAAGAACGGTGGACGCCTGTCTGCAAGGTCGATCAGCCGTATACTTGACAGGATAGTCAAGGATAGCGGTCTTGCGATCCCTGTAACGCCCCACGCGCTCAGGCATTCTTTTGCGACACATCTGCTGGATGCTGGGGCGGATTTAAGGTCTGTACAGGAACTTCTCGGGCATAAGAGTCTTTCCACCACGCAGAAGTACACGCATATATCGATTGACAGGCTGATGGAGACATATGACAAGTCCCATCCTAGGCGGGGATAAAATGGATAAGAGGCATACAGACGTTTTTCATGGGACCACGATACTGGCAGTCAGACATAAGGGAAAAGCCGCTGTTGCAGGTGACGGGCAGGTAACCCTTGGTTCGATTGCTATCAAGCATCATGCAAGGAAAGTCAGGAGAATTTACAATGACATGATTATTGTAGGATTTGCCGGCGCTACAGCCGATGCCATGAACCTTTCAGATCGGCTTGAAAAAAAGCTTGAGCAGTATAATGGCAACCTGATCAGGGCTGCTGTTGAACTCGCCAAGGACTGGCGCACAGATAAGTATTTAAGGCGGCTTGAAGCGATGATGATTGCTGTTGATGATTCTAAAATGCTACTCCTTTCTGGCAATGGTGATGTGATTGAACCTGACCAAGGTATAATCGGTATTGGGTCAGGCGGCAGCAGTGCCCAGGCAGCGGCTGAAGCGCTTATGAAACACACGGATATGGATGCAAGAAAGATCGTGGAAGAGGCAATGAAGATCACAGCGTCGTTATGTGTTTATACGAATGATGTGGTGACGGTAGAGGAAATTTGAGGATTAGAAGGATTAAAGGATTAAAGGATTAAAAGGGTATAAGGTGTAGGGAGCAAATCTCTCCCAGCCCCTCTTTACTACAGGCTGTGTCACAATTTATTTCGTGCGCGCGCGAGACAACATTGTAGGTTGGGTTAAGCTGTTATGGCTTTGTTGGGTTAAAAAGCGTAACCCAACCTACTGAATTATATATATGCGAAAAATTGAATAGAAGCGAACCTAACATGATAGTTAGATGAAATAGGATTATGAAACAGCCTCCTAAAGAGGGGAGCAAACCTTCTTCCTTTTTCAAAGGGGGATCGAGGGGGATTTTTTTTATTGAAAAGTGACAATTATAAACCAGGACTTGACTAGGATGCATTCAGGTATGCTTTTTTGCCCAGGATTAAGTGCCGTTTTGGACATTTGAGCCTTTAGGTTTTGAATTTGTTACGGATTTCGATATTCGTGCTTCGGATTTTAAAGGTATCCAGTATCATTTGGATGCAATATAAGTTTTTGTTAAAACATACTAAAATGAGTACAACAGATGAGCGACTTAAAACCATCAGAGATTGTTGAGGAACTTGATAAGTATATTATCGGCCAGGACCAGGCAAAAAGGTCTGTGGCGATTGCCCTTAGGAATCGCTGGCGCCGGCGCCAGGTTCCTGAGGATATTAGAGATGAGATAGCACCGAAAAATATCATTTTGATAGGGCCGACAGGCGTAGGAAAGACCGAGATCGCGAGGCGTCTGGCGCGGCTGACGGATTCGCCGTTTTACAAGGTTGAGGCATCAAAGTTTACTGAGGTCGGTTATGTGGGTAGGGATGTTGAGTCCATGATAAGAGACCTGCTTGAACTTACAGTGAATAACGTTAAAGAGCGTGAAAAGGAGGCTGTTCAGGAAAGGGCCCAGCAGGCCGCGGTGGAAAGGATGCTTGACCTTCTTCTTCCCAAACCGGCTGCTCATCATTATGGGGAGGGTGAAAGCGCAAAGGAAACGCAGTTTGAGCTTGTTAAGGAGAATGGCTCTGAAACATCTTCAACCCGTGAAAAGCTCAGGAAGATGCTGCTTGAAGGAAAGCTGGACAACCGATACGTTGATCTGGATGTGCAGGATCGGTCAATGCCGATCGTAGAGATATTTTCAAGCGCGGGTATGGAAGAGATGGGTGTCAATATGAAAGATATGCTCGGCGGTCTGATGCCAAAGAATACCAAGCGGCGTAAGATTAAGGTGCCCGAAGCAATGAGCATACTAACACAGGAAGAGGCCCAGGACATGGTAGACATGGACAGGGTTGTAAAACTGGCTATTGAAACGGTTGAACAGTCCGGGATTATATTCCTTGATGAAATTGATAAGGTGGCTGGAAGGGATGGTGGACACGGCCCTGATGTGTCGCGGGAAGGGGTACAGCGGGATCTTCTCCCTATTGTTGAAGGGAGCACGGTGACCACAAAATACGGACCGGTCAGGACCGACCATATTCTGTTTATCGCTTCAGGCGCGTTTCATATTTGCAAGCCGTCAGACCTTATTCCGGAGCTTCAGGGGAGGTTCCCGATACGGGTGGAGCTGAACTCATTGGGGAAAAAAGAGTTTGAGCGGATATTGACCGAACCCCGGAATGCACTTCTCTTGCAGTACATGGCTTTGCTCAGGACAGAAGGGATCGATATTGTATTTGAAGATGACGCTGTGTCGGAGATAGCCGCAATCGCGGAAGATGTTAACGCGCGGACAGAAAATATCGGCGCCAGGCGCCTTCACACGCTCATGGAGTGCCTGTTGGAGGAGATTCTTTTTGCCGCGCCGGATACTGATGAAAAAAAGATTGTTGTTGACGGCAATTACGTGACCACAAAACTGAAAGATGTGATAGAGGATGAGGATTTGAGTAGATATATTCTATAATTCGATCAATAGATGCATCTTGCAAGGAGATTTCAGTTTTGATTATTTCGAAAAAGTAATTGAAAAATTCGAAGCACGAAATCCGAAACAAATCTAAAATACAAATTTTTTAAATGAACGAAACAAAGGCTTTCAAATAATATGAGTGTAGTAAAAAGATTATAATAATATGGATTTATATGGTTTTATTAAAAATTTTAATTGTAGTTTTAATATTTGAATTTTTGTCATTCGAATTTGTTTCGGCCAATTTTTAAGATTTGGCGATATTCGGATTTCGGATTTAATAAACGTTTTAGATGCACGATAGTTGATTTGCACAAACAGTGTATATCACAGAGTAAGAGGAAATATGGATAAAAGCGTAGCAGACATACTTATCGAGGCGCTTCCTTATATACGCCGTTTCAGGGGTCTGACCATTGTGGTCAAGTATGGCGGCCATGCTATGGTTGATGAGGAATTGCGGAAAGCGTTTGCCAGTGATGTTATACTGCTGAAATATATTGGATTGAATCCAGTGGTTGTTCATGGGGGCGGACCGCAGATCAACTCAGTTCTTGAGCAAATGGGGATTAAATCGACATTTGTAAAGGGGATGCGTGTCACGGATGAACCAACGATGGATGTAGTGGAAATGGTTCTTGGCGGAAAGGTAAACAAGGCGATCGTCTCCCTGATTAATCAGCAGGGGGGCAAAGCCGTTGGCCTGAGCGGAAAGGACGGGGGTCTGATAGAGGCTAAAAAGATGCAGGTTGTATATCAGGAAGACGAAGAAACGCCGCCTGAAATCATTGATACCGGTCTTGTGGGAGAGGTAACGGACATCAATCCTGATATCATCAACACCCTCTATGAAAAAGATTTTATCCCGGTGATAGCGCCTGTGGGAGTTGGGGAGAATGGCCAGACATATAACATAAACGCTGATATTGTAGCGGCAAAGATGGCAGCCGCGCTTTCCGCCGGCCGGCTGATTCTATTGACAGATGTTGATGGTATCCTCGATTCTGAAGGATCGCTAATATCTTCAGTAGACGCTGTTGAAGCGCAAAAAATGATTGATGAAAAAAGTATATCAGGCGGGATGATACCCAAGATCGGGTGTGCCATTGACGCCCTTAAAAACGGTGTGAACAAGGCGCATATTATTAACGGTAAACAGAGGCATTCCCTCATTCTGGAGCTTTTTACAGATAAGGGGATCGGTACGGAAGTAAAGATATGACAGATGAGATAAAGAAAAAAGCAGATACGGTAATCGCTTCAACTTATGCACGGTTCCCCATGGTGATGGAGCGGGGAGAGGGCTGCAGGCTCTGGGACACGGAAGGGAATGAATATATCGATTTTGTGTCTGGTATAGCGGTATGCAACCTGGGTCACGCGCATCCTGCTGTAGTAAAGGCACTTTCAAAGCAGGCGGAAATTCTTTTTCATGTTTCCAACCTGTATTACACGATCCCCCAGGTTGACCTTGCCGAGTGGTTGGTGAACCACAGCTTCGCGGATAGGGCTTTCTTTTGCAACAGCGGGGCTGAAGCGAACGAGGCTGCCATAAAGCTCGCGAGAAAGTATTTCAGTGACAAGGGTGAAAAAGAGCGGAAAGTGATTATCGCCATGGAGAAGTCGTTTCACGGCAGAACAATGGCCACGCTTTCAGCCACTGGACAGGATAAGATCAAGAAAGGGTTCGATCCGATTCTCCAGGGTTTTGATTTTGTGCCGTTCAAAGATATCGAAGCGTTGCGAGAGAAGATTACATCATCAACCTGCGCGGTTCTGATGGAGCCGGTACAAGGGGAAGGCGGCGTAAGGTGCCCGGCACCGGAATATATCAAGGAGGTTAGGGACCTGTGTGATGAAACAGGGATACTCCTTATCTTTGATGAGATCCAGACAGGAATCGGCCGAACAGGAAAGCTCTTTGCGTATGAGCATTTTGATATGGAGCCGGACATCATGACACTGGCCAAGGCCCTTGCCAACGGCCTTCCCATCGGCACCATGCTGGCAAAGGAGGAGATAGCGGCGTCTTTCACACCTGGTTCCCACGCGTCAACGTTTGGCGGTACTCCTGTTGTTACTGCTGCTGCCCTTGAAGTGATGCGGTATATGGAAAAGGAAAACGTCATCGGGAACTGCCAGGAGATGGGTGACTATTTTCTGGAAAAACTGCTGGTACTTAAGGAGAAACACAAAGTGATCCAAGATGTCCGTGGTTTTGGTTTGCTTTTAGGGATAAAGCTGAATACTGACGGGAAGCCTTATGTGGACAAGTGTATAGAAAAGGGTTTCTTAATCAACTGCATCCAGGATACTATCCTCAGGTTTATTCCACCGCTGATTGTGGGAAAGGAAGAGATTGACGCACTGGTGATGTGTCTGGATGAGGTGTTGGGGTAATAAAAAATGTTGATACTAGATGCTGGTTCCTGGATGCTAGGTGCTGGTCGTAGCAGCGCGGAGAGCCACTGGTGTTTAGTGGGGATTAAAGAGAAAGTATTAATAAATGGTGTAGGGGCGGGTTCGTAACCCGCCAGGTCTGGGGATTTAGCAGGATATAGGATTTTAAGACGTTTTGAAAATTTGAATTTAGATTTTAAATTTGTTTCGGATTTCGTGTTTCGGATTTCGAATTTTAAAAAATGTGGGGTTATTTTGAAGAAAGACATATTAACACTTTTGGACCTTGATAAGCGTGATTTTGACAAGCTTTTTTCAAGGGCAGGAGAACTGAAAAAGATGTACAAGAAGGGGACTTCCAAAAGGCCCCTTGTGGGGAAAACACTTGGACTAATTTTTGACAAGCAGTCAACACGTACCCGTATATCTTTTGAGACTGCCATGATACATCTGGGGGGGACCCCGATTTATATAAGCGCGAAAGACACACAGATAGCAAGGGATGAGCCTGTGCGGGACACGGCCAGGGTGCTTTCCAGGTATATTGACTGCCTTGCCATAAGGACGTTTTCCCAGGACCTGTTAAGCGCGTTTGGCGAATACGCGTCAATCCCTGTAATTAACGCTCTGACAGACCTGTATCATCCCTGCCAGATTTTAAGTGACTTGATGACGGTGATCGAGAAAAAGGGGGGGTATGCAGGCCTGAAATATGCGTGGGTAGGGGATGGTAATAATGTCGCCCATTCCTGGATAAACGCGGCTGCCGTGCTTGGCCTCGATCTGGTGTTGGCCTGCCCTGAAGGGTATTCACCCAATCAGGATATCCTGGACACGGCTCTTGCCCTGGGCAACGGCAATATTACAGTGGTTGACGATCCTATTAAGGCGGTGACCAACGCGGATGTGGTGTACACAGATGTCTGGGCCAGCATGGGGCAGGAGAGTGAACGGAAGGTGCGGAAGCAGGTCTTCACCCCTTATGAGGTCAACGCAGCACTCATGGCGAAAGCTTCAAAGGATGCCATCGTCATGCATTGCCTCCCGGCTCACCGGGGCGAGGAGATCAGTGATGAGATACTCGAAGGGCCACAGTCAGTCGTGTGGGACCAGGCTGAGAATAAAATGCATATGCATAAGGCAGTGCTGGAGACATTGATAATGGGGAAGGGGTAAAAAAGTGCCTTAAGTGCCTTAAGTTACAAGTGCCTTAAGTTGTGGTATCGCTTCGCTCTGTCAGTTTTGAAAAGAGTCGTGATCGTGGTCAGCGAAGCGGTGGTCGTGGTCGTGATCGGGTTTATAAAAGTGCCTAAAGTGCGCTAAAGTGAGCTAAAGTGCCTAAAGTTGATGTTTCGCTTCGCTCTGTCAGTTTTTTTAAAGAATTGTGGTCGTGATTGGGTTAGAACTAGTAATCAGAGAAGAGGTATATGACTTATAGTATTAAGGTAAAGGGTGTAGGGCGGGATTCCTCCCGCTATGTTGTTATCCAGTATCTAGTATCCAGTATCCAGGATCTAGCAAAAGTGCCTTAAGTTGTGGTATCGCTTCGCTCTGCCATATTAAAAAAACGTGGTCGTGGTCAGCGAAGCGGTGGTCGTGGTCGTGATCGAAAAATGGTGGGCACAGCCCACCCTACAATTTGTTTAAGTTAAGCAAAGTGCCTAAAATGCGCTAAAGTGATCGGGTTTAAAAAAGAGCCTAAGTGCGCTAAAGTTTACCCTGTTGAATTTAAGAACTATTTAATCAGGGTGCCTAAAGTTGTGGTATCGCTTTGCTCTGACATTTTTATGTTTTTTGACAGGATAAACAGGATTGACTCGATTTAAGCAGGGTGGGCTGTGCCCACCAAACTATTTGATTACTGATAACTGACGATTGATTATTGAGTCCTCCGTTGCTGAAGCTATGGAGGACAGGGAATTTAGGAAATAAGGGATTGTAGGGGCGGGGTTTCCGCGCCCGTGATGCTCAGTCCTCAGTAGTAGGTTGGGTAGAGCCGGTATGTATTTGTTGGGTTGAAAAACGTAACCCAACCTACGATTTTTGAGGTCTTCAAAATATTAATATTGAAAAGGCGAAACCCAACATTACTTAAGGCACTTGTAACTTATTAAGTAGGGCAGTCTTTGCCCGCATGCTAACTGCTTGAACAAAAGGGAGACAACACCGTGGCAGATAAAAAAGTAAAAAAAGTTGTTCTGGCCTATTCTGGCGGGCTTGACACATCGGTCATTTTAAAATGGCTTATTGAGACATATGGATGTGAGGTGATCGCCTTTTCCGCTGATCTTGGACAGGAGGAGGAGCTGGACCATCTTAATGAAAAAGCGAAAAAAACAGGTGCGTCAAAAGTATATATCGAAGACCTTCGGGAAACCTTTATAAAGGATTATGTTTTCCCCATGTTCAGGGCAAACGCAATATATGAGGGGCAGTATCTTCTCGGCACATCCATAGCAAGGCCGCTTATAGCGAAACAACAGATGGAAATCGCTAAAATTGAAAAGGCTGACGCTGTCAGCCATGGCGCCACAGGGAAAGGGAATGACCAGGTAAGGTTTGAACTGGGCTATCTGGCGATGAACCCGCACATTAAGATAATCGCGCCCTGGCGTGAATGGGACCTTAATTCCAGGACTGCCCTGATGGCATTTGCCAAAAAGCACGGGATCGATGTCCCCCAGACACCTGATAAACCGTACAGTACTGACAGGAATATGCTCCATATCAGCTATGAAGGGGGAATTCTTGAGGATCCTTGGGAAAGCGCGACCGATGACATGTATACCATGTCTGTGCCTCCTGAGGATGCCCCGGATAAACCAGAGATTATTGAGATCACATTCAAGCAGGGAGATCCTGTGGCGATCGACGGGAAGACGCTTTCTCCTGCTACCTTGTTCAGGGAACTGAACAGGCTTGGGGGGCGGAATGGTATTGGACGGATAGATCTTGTGGAGAACCGTTTTGTGGGGATGAAATCAAGAGGGGTGTATGAAACCCCTGGCGGTACCATTCTGCGGCATGCTCACATGGGCATAGAATCGGTTACCATGGACCGGGAGGTCATGCATATCAGGGATTCACTGATACCAAGATACGCGGAAATCATTTACAATGGTTTCTGGTTTTCACCGGAGATGAAAATGCTGCAGGGAATGATCGACCATACCCAGCAGAATGTTTCCGGGGACGTGAGACTGAAACTGTACAAGGGGAATTGTTATATGCTCGGCCGCAGGTCAGAAGAATCAATTTACAGCGAAGATTTTGCCACATTTGAAGATGAAGACGTATACAGTCAGAAAGATGGGGAAGGATTTATTCGTCTGAACGCGTTGAGACTGCGAATACAGAGGTTGATGGAGAAGTAAATACCAGATTCTAGATGCTAGTAGCTGGTCAGAGTGAAACCACGCAGAGTCTAACAAACGTAAATCCCGCTGTCTTTTAGCGGGAATTAAAAATTTGGGGATTAGCCCTCCATCGCTAAAGCTATGGAGGACAGGAATTAAAGAGGTATAAGGTTTAGGATGTAAGGTGTAGGGGATGAAAAACATCAGTTACTAAACAAACAAAACGAGGCACACCATGAGCAAAAAACCATGGGATGGCAGGTTTTCTGAAATGACGGAGAGGAGCGTGGAGCAATTTACGTCATCCATAGATGTTGATAAGCGTCTTTTCAGTTACGATATTGATGGGAGCATTGCCCACTGCAAGATGTTGGCGAAAATGTCCATTATTAAAGCAGATGAAGCAGACGTCCTGATTCAGGGGCTTGGTGCAATTAAAAGGGAGATAGACAGGGGAGAATTTGTTTTTGAGGACAGTCTCGAAGATATCCATATGCATATTGAGGATAGGCTTACTGAACATGCCGGTAAAGCTGCCCAGAAGCTTCACACAGCCAGGAGCAGGAACGATCAGGTTGCCCTTGATGTGAGGATGTATCTTAAGGATGAGGTTCTTAATATTACTAAAGGGCTTCAGGAGCTCAGGAGGGTGATTGTCAAGCTTGCAAAAGACAACACGGACATTATTCTCCCGGGCTACACACACATGCAAAGAGGACAGCCTGTTCTTTTTGCCCATCACCTGATGGCTTATAATGAAATGTTTTCACGGGACGCGGAAAGGCTTTCCGATTCCTTGAAGCGGATTGATGTCATGCCACTTGGGAGTGCTGCCCTTGCCGGGACCACTTATCCGATAAACAGGGAATATACAGCGGAGCTGCTGAACTTTTCCAAGGTTTCCGGAAACAGCATGGATTCTGTTGCTGACCGAGATTTTATCATTGAGTTCCAGGCTATCGCGAGTATCTGCATGATGCATTTAAGCCGCATTTCCGAAGAACTGGTCATATGGTCGTCATCTGAATTCGATTTTATCGAGCTTCCTGATTCTTTTGCCACAGGAAGCAGTATTATGCCGCAGAAGAAGAATCCTGATGTGCCTGAACTGGTTCGCGGTAAAACCGGCAGGGTGTATGGTAACCTGATCAATGTTCTGACTATGATGAAGGCGCTTCCCCTTACATATAACCGCGATATGCAGGAAGATAAGGAACCGCTGTTTGATACAGTGGGTGTGTTAAAAGCGTGTATTGGTATTTATATTGAAATGCTTCCCAGAATCCAAGTCAACAAGGATATCATGCTGAAAGCAGCATCAGAAGGGTTTTTGAATGCGACCGATTTTGCTGATTACCTTGTATCCAAAGGGATGAGTTTCAGGGAAGCCCATGACTGCGCTGGAAAAGCAGTAAGCTTTGCCATAGAGAATAAAAAAGAACTGCATGAGCTGACACTGAAGGAACTGAAAGGATTTTCAAAGACCGTGAAAAAAGAGATTTTTGACCTTTTAACACCTGAGCAGATGATTGAGAGACGTAAGGCTTTGGGCGGTACAGCATCTGAAAACGTTAAAGCCGCAATAAAAAAGGCGGAAAAGGAATTGGCAAAAAGGAAAAAAAGTAAAAGGTAGAACTCGCATGTGGGAGCAGCTAAACACCAATTCTCATAAACCGGTCAAGGTTTGTATCGTCGTTTGGCAGGCCTTGTTACTGGCTGTGGTTCTTCTTTTTTGCATGACCCTGGGATGTGGAAAAAAGGGGCCGCCAAAACCGCCTGAAACTTATCCGCTTCCGGTAGTGAAAAATTTGGACAAAGATATTATTAATGGCTGGCTCAGCCTGCACTGGCCCATACCAGATGAAAAAGGCGGACCACCTCTATCTGGTTTTTATGTGCTTAGGTCCAAAACCAGTGCTGATGAAGAAAAATGCGACAACTGTCCAAAGATCTTTAAACGGGTCGCAGACATCGCTATGGATGACAACACATATGTAAATATGGCGCAAAGACGGGTTGTCTATCGTGAAACAATGGAAAAGGGGTATTCTTATATTTATAAAGTCGTCTGCTATTCTAAAAGGAGTGGGCAAAGCAAAGAGTCAGATGTGGTGGCGTTTGAGTATTAAGGGGAAGTGAAGATGATGGGTTCTAGATGCTAGATCCTGGATCCTGGATTAAAGAATTGAGCTTTCTGTCGCTAAAAGCTATAGAGAACAGTTTCGTAGGTTGGGTTAAGTTGTTCAACCCAACACAGGCAAGTGGGCCCAACCCGCTTGAGTATTAATAGATACAGGGAATAGGACACGGATGAACACGGATTTGCACGGATAAAAATATTATTTAAATAAGAATGCACAGGATATTTTTTAATCCTGTCTATCCTGTGTATCCTTGTTAATTATGTTTTTATCCGTGCGAATCCGTGTCCCATTGTCTTTTTAGTTTTAACATTTGAGCATTCGGATTTAAATTATGAATAATCACACTGTTTACATCTGCGCTGGATCGAACATCGGTGATAAGGTGGATAACTGTGTGAAAGGGATCGAGGCCCTTAAGGAAGCAGAAGGGGTGACATTAGCGTTACAGGCGAAGTTTTATAAAACTGAACCGGTTGATTACAAGGACCAGGAGTGGTTTGTGAATACAGTTGTTAAGATTGAGACTGGTCTTGACCCGTTTCAGCTTTTAAACCTGTTAAAAGAGATTGAACAAGACGCAGGAAGGACGAAAGCGCCAGTCAGGTTTGGACCGCGTGTCCTGGATATGGATATTATTCTATTTGATGATGAGGTGATTAACGGGGATGAACTTGAGATACCGCATCCAAGAATGCATAAAAGGTGTTTTGTGTTAAGGCCGCTTTGTGATATCGCCCCTGATATCAGCCATCCGGTGTTAAAAAAGGATATGGAGCAACTGCTGAGCAGCATAGATGATAACGACCAGAAGGTGATTGAATATACATGGGATTAATAATAAAACTTTTATTACTTGCAGGTTTTTTTTATGTCGGCTACAAGGTCTATCGGGTTTGGCGTACTATAAATATGGCCTTGAAAAAGGCAGTTTCAGGAACAAATCCCATGCAAGTAGATGATGAAATGGTAAAGGACCCGTTTTGCGGTGTGTATTTTCCCCTGCGAGAGGGGCGATCATTAATGGTTAACGGCAAAACAGAATATTTTTGCAGTGATAAATGCCGGGATGAGTTTATCGCTTCCCGCGGAAAGGAATAATTCACCACAGAGTACAGAGGTAATATTAAGATTGACCTCATCACGAAGAACACGAAGAGCACGAAGAATAAATTTATTTTGTTAGTCAAATTAGTTTTTTTTTTGATAATTAATCAAACTAAAAACTAACAAAACCATGAACCATTTTCTTCGTGTCCTTCGTGGTAAAAAATATTTCCTGTGTACCTGTGGTGAAAAAAACAAGAGGAGACAGCATATGAAATTTTTTATTGATACGGCTAACATTGATGAGATTAAAGAAGCCAACAGAATGGGGATGGCAGATGGTGTTACCACAAACCCGACACTCATCGCAAAGGAAGAAGGAAAGTTTGAGGACATCATCAAGGAGATCTGTGAAATTGTTGACGGCCCTATCAGTGCTGAAGTGATCAGCCTTGAAACAGATGGTATGGTTTCAGAAGCAAGGGAACTCGCTAAAATCCATGACAATATCGTCATCAAAATTCCCATGACCGTGGATGGCCTTAAGGCAACAAGGATTTTGGCAGACGAGGGGATAAAAACCAATGTTACCTTGATTTTCTCACCCCTTCAGGCCCTGATGGCAGCAAAGGCAGGGGCGACTTTTGTCAGTCCGTTTGTTGGCCGGCTGGATGATATCTCAAATGAAGGGATGCTCCTTGTTGAGCAGATTGTTGACATTTACAGCAATTACGCCTTTGAAACC
The DNA here is from genome assembly GCA_028277765.1 of Desulfobacterales bacterium. GTDB lineage: Bacteria > Desulfobacterota > Desulfobacteria > Desulfobacterales > SURF-7 > JANQFQ01. The sequence continues at coordinate 682 of JANQFQ010000058.1, read as the reverse complement.
GAAGTGATTGTCGCCAGTGTACGGAATCCCCTTCACGTCCTTGATTCAGCCATTATGGGGGCAGATATCGCGACCATACCGTTCAATGTCCTGGCAAAGCTCGCCGCCCATCCCCTAACAGACAAGGGGATCAAGGCGTTTTTGGATGACTGGGAGAAGAAAAAAAAATAAGTGCCTAAAGTTACAAGTTAAAAGTGCCTAAAGTTAAGGTGTCGCTCCGCTCTGCCATATTAGAAAAATCGTAGTCGTAATCTTGGTCGGTTTTTTTAAAAAGGGATTATTAGGATAAAAGGATTGTAGGGGCAGACCTATGTGTCTGCCCATGCGCAGGGGAAAGATTTAGAGATTGGGAAATCTTATTACTTAATACTGAACACTGCAGTTACTGATCACTGGCAACCCGGGTGGCGAATAATTTTTTATTGACATAATTAGCTGAAAACGCTATTCATAGGCCCTGTTGAGCGGGAATAACTCAGTGGTAGAGTGCGACCTTGCCAAGGTCGAAGTCGCGGGTTCAAATCCCGTTTCCCGCTCCACCCTTAAGGCGGCTTGGCCAAGGGGTAAGGCGACGGCCTGCAAAGCCGTTATTCTCCGGTTCAAATCCGGAAGCCGCCTCCATAATAAAATCAAGGGGGTTAGGATGAAAATCCAGCCCTTTTTTTATGGGCAGATTTTGTGT
>JANQFQ010000051.1 GCA_028277765.1 Desulfobacterales bacterium | reverse complement strand
GGGTGCGGGGGGTGTCCCCCTGCACCGCAAAACATTATTAATACAATGGCTTTCTTTAATTCGGTAAAAACACTAAATTGGTTGGAAAGAGAAGGATCGTGTCCTGGGCTACGAGCCCGTCACGAAGTTACTTCCTTTCCGCCAGGCTTAAGTCGGGGATTAACCTGGTGCTCGACACCGGATAATTACAAGGATGATGATACCTGGCATTCTCCTAAACCGAATAAAGGAGGTTTAACAATGAAATCATTTTATTTAGGTATTGACGTCAGTAAAGGTTACGCAGATTTTGTGATTGTCAATCAGCAAAAGCAACCTGTAGTCAAGAACTTTCAACTCGATGATACTTTTGAAGGTCATGGTCACCTTTATGAGATCCTCAGTCGTTTTTTAAACGATTACCCAAAAGCGGCCTTGTATGCGGCCGTAGAAAGCACCGGCGGCTATGAAAACAACTGGTACAGTACCCTTATCAGTTTCCAGGCATCATTAAATATCCAGACTGCACGCTTAAACCCTTTGGCTGTTGTGCATAACGGAAAAGCCGACCTGAAACGAAACAAAACCGATAAGATCAGTGCCCAGAACGTAGCCGAGTATATGGTTGCACACCCTGAAAAAGTAGTCTATCAGCAGCAGGATCACCTGGCCAGCTTGAGAAAACAGTGGGGTTTTATACAGATGCTTACCAAACAAAGCTCCCAGCTTGTAAATCAGCTCAACAGCCTTCTGTACACTGCTAATCCCGAGCTTTTAAGCTTCTGCCGGGATGGAATGCCAGCCTGGATCTTAAAACTGCTGCTGAAATATCCTACCGCAGACAATCTGAAAAAAGCCCGTGTTAACACCGTGGCTAAAATACCCTATGTGTCACTGGATAAGGCTAAAGAGTTGATCGACAGCGCTAAACGTTCAGTGGCTTCATCAACCGATCCTGTTACCGCTCAACTGATCACTGCAACGGCTGAACAGATCCTGAACCTTAAAAAAACCATATCTAAGCAGACCGATTTGATGAACGCCCAGTGCCATGTCCCAGAGGTTGATCTTCTCAAAACATTCATAGGAATCGGTGACTTATCTTCTGTAGGTCTGTATCTTGAAATCCAAAATATTGCTCGTTTTAAATCCCCTAAAAAGCTGGCCTCCTTTTGGGGGCTCCATCCGGTTTATAAAATCAGTGGAGATGGCAGCGGAGCGATTAAAATGAGTAAAAAGGGCCGCAAAAATCCGCGCAAAATCCTTTATACTGTTGCCTTGTCAGCCATTGAGCACAACCCGCTGATCAAGTCTGTCTATCAATACCACTTGCAGCAGGGGAAACATAAAATGGCTGCCATAGGTGTTTGCATGCACAAAATTGTAAGAATTATATATGGAATGCTTAAAAACAATACGGCTTTTGATCCCGCAATTGATGCGGCCAACAGGCACCGCTCGCTGCCGGATATAACTTCAGGCAGAAAGAAATCAAAGGATCGGCGTTTTCAGGATTACGATGCAAAGGCACCTGTATCCAGACGTCAACAAAAAAAGAGATTGGAACGAGAACGGTCCCAAAGTGTAATCGAAGACACTAAGTGCGGGATCTCGTCACCCGTTCCAATCGGAGACATTATATCAGATATAATCTCAGATTTATAGGTGTTTTTATCGAATTTTCAAAGAACAAATTGTGGAGAAAGTTAAAAGCATTAAAAATTATTGCTTGACTTTCACCGGATTAACTTCGTGGTGAAAACGATTTTATCCTGCCATTATCTCCTCAGTTTCAGCCTTTATATGCCGGAAAGCAGTCAAAGCGTCTAAGATAAAATCAAAGGCATATGCAGCATCGCCTATATAGCGGTAAGACTTACCGCTTTTCATAACCAGTTCACCAAGGTGAACTGGCGAGTAATCTTTTTCCGGGCATGACAGCTGAAACCATTCACCGGACTTCTTTTTGAACTTTCCCTTCATCATTTTAATATCGTGATTTGAAACAGTATCGTCTGTGGCGCGCCAGGAGTTGTAACTGCCATGGCCCACAAGGACGATGCTTTGATATTTTTCATCAAGCAATACCTGTTTAAAATCATTTTTTGTGGCACTGAAAATATAATCTGTTTTCAGGCCTTTTGAATTAAAATAGAGGGTCCAGGCTGGATAGCTCCCCAGATATGCACACACAGGCGCCCAGTGATCATGATCGGTTATCGCGTGAGCAGACAGAAGAATGGCTGCATACTTGTCCGGTTTTGAGAAAAGGTTTGTCGTGAACGCAGCTATTGCCAAGGGGACATATACGATCATGATTGTTAAAACAGTGTGTTTGATTAAACGTTTAATCTTGATTCTATATACTCTCATGGTTTTGCTCCTAAATTTGCTGTTTAGCTGATATTGGCGCGTCCTTCAGCCGCAGGTTAATTGCCAGGCCGGACAGAAGGGAGATGATTCCAATGATGATTAAAAACGTCCCCCATTCAAGTGCGTTTTCAGGTATATACTGCCTGAATTTATACACAAGGCCGATAATGAGGACTGCGTATGCTGATTTAAGTTTTAGTCTCCATCCCATTACCAATAATATGGATGCGGTTATAACATCTAAAACCATTACCTGTTCAGGTAAGGCGCCTCCCTCCCATCCAAAAAAAATACAGGCAAAATAGACACTCACAACTGCAACAGTATATAGACTGTTTTTCTTCATGCGCAGTGCGTTAAGTACGAGAATGATACTGATTGAAGAAGCTGTAAGGCACACAGTGGTTGGATTTAAACATGACAACAGCATGGATGCGGCACATACGCCCCATACAGAGGTTTCTCTTTTAAACATGCAGACTGGAATCATAATAAAAGGGACCGCATGTGCATATGTTAGACTGATATCAAACATGCTTACCCACATGCTGAGATGATAGAAATACATACCTGACCATATAAGGAATGCACTAATCGAAGCCCGGCGCAATACTGTCTTCCCCCACGCATTTAATTTTAAACCACATTTTATCGTAGGCCTGAAACAAAGGATGATACAGAATATACCCGCGCCGATCCATGTTGCGCAAAGGTGGATAAATGCCTTGTTTATCCCTGGAATTTCCAGCAAATGGGGTACTGCAGCAACACTGCATAATGCTGTTAGTGTAAGAATGAAAGAGGAGATGTTTACACTGAGTTGAAATGCCCAGAGCAAGTACAGCAATTTCATTAAAGCGAACAGTATCCAGATGGCAGAAGCGATGATACCTATCCCGTGAAAAGAGGCGATAATTTCTGTTTGAAAGGTGACGTCAAAAAGAAAACAGATGGCGATGATGCCGAGAATAACACTAGCGCGCCTATTCGCCGCTTTTTGAAACAGTATGGCAGCACCTGTAATAAGAAGTATCTCATATGCTTCAATAGAAAAGGTAAGCAGAATTTCACCTTTGACCCAGTCCATCTCCCGAAGACCATATGAAACAAGACAAACACCAAAAACAACGCACAAGGCACTGAAAAAATAAAGCGGATTATACTGTACAAACCAGTAATGGAGCTTTTTGTTGATATGCTCCTTAAGTGTCAGAGGGGTGTGTTTTCCCGGGATTTCATTCATGTTTTTCCTCCTTGTCTGACTTAATTAAATCGCAAAAGAGGCCTTTTGTCAAGCATAATAGGCAATAAAATCAAAGGGTTATAGCTGCTTACGCGATATTCCGTAGAATTTTCCGGACTGCTATGTAAAAGTTTGTAAAAGTTTTTAAAGCGTGTTAAAAACAGATATCAGTCACGAATGACACTAATAACACGAAGAAAAAAACACTGAAGGTCAAAATAAAAACTTAGATATCAAATCTGAGAACTGTATTTAGTCTGATTTTGGGTTGAAAAGAAAAATATTGGTGCCAATTCGTGCAATTCGTGGCTAATGATTCTTTAACGCATTAAGGATAAATACTATGAAAAAACAGAAATTTTTTGTGCCGGAGCTTAAGGCAAAGGTCAGGACACTTGAAGCGATATTTGGTGAAAAATTCATGCGGACAGAGATCAATCCAAGGACGGTTGATAAATGGCTCAGGGAAGAAAAGCCTTCGCCTTATATAACGACACTGAAGAAGTATTTTAAAGCAGCTGGAATGAATGAATCAGACATGATTCAACCTAAAGAAGAATTTTCAGAAAAAGTTCTGGAAATTTATGAAAATACCATTGGCAGTAATGATGTACGTTATACCGCTGAGGACATCGTATCCCTCTACAACAGTTTTTTGGGACAAAGGACCGAACAGAAAGCCCTTCTTGGCCAGACATTGAAAGCCATGCAGATTGAAACCATAAAAAATGATTATATCTATTTAAAAGGTTTTTATCATATGTATCATTTCTGGAAAGGGAGTGAAAAAGAGGCTGGTATGATACGCAGAAATCTGATCGAAATTTATGATCTTGATAAGGATCGGGGTCTGATGAATTGTAGAATAATGATTTCTCCTATGAAGAATTTAAAAAAAGAAGACTGGTGGATTTATGAGGGCTGGATCTTTAATATAAAAAACAAACTCTTTTTCCTTTATGAGTGCGTTAAAGGGATGCTGCCGGAAATAGTCACCCTTAATGTATTTAAACCGTCTTTCTGGCCTGAACCGGACCGATTTTTCCTGTATGGCATTTTATCTGCCCTTTCATTGAACGGCATACCCAGTGCAAGCAGATTTGTCCTGAAAAAAATTAAACAAGACGATCCAACAAAAGAGAATATCGGGCAACTGACTCCAGAAGAATTAACGAAAGATATCCATGGCACAGATATCCTGGAATATATCAGCAACAACATTCAGGAAAAAGGCGATATACTGAATATAAAACCAGTTGAATAATAGTAACCTAATATTTGACAGCTCAAATACATTATGTGAAAGTATATTTTTATTACATTAAAGGAGTCAACTATGTTCAAGGTGGAACCTGAAATAATCGTCAAAAGGCTTGAAAAAAGAGCAAAGGAGCTGGGTGAAAACTGCAGGCGTGTTTTTGTGGCCGGCTCCGGGGGGGTTGATTCATCGGTTGTCACCACTGTCTTATGCCGCGCTTTCAGCCCGGAAAACACCGTTGTCCTGTTCAGGGACATCAAAAGCGATTCTAAACATTATGATGATGTCAAGGAACTTCAGGAAGCACTTGGATTCAAGCTGATTTATATAGAAGCTTCGGATCTTTATGACATGTTCATTGGAAAATGCCAGGATCAGTTCAAAAAAGCAGGTCTTGAGTGGTATGATGAAAACACTGATAGTGCTGAAAAAAAAGGATGGTCCAATGCGTATGCCTCGTTAAAATCGAGATTTACAACTCCCATGGCTGGATTTATTGCAAAGGCCGTGGATAATGGCAGGGGAAGAATTTTTGGCACTGGCAATGCTGAGGAGGATGGATTGCTCCGGTATTTTGACAAGTTCGGCGACGGCGCAGTTGATAACAATATTATTGACGGGCTGACTAAGGCGGAAGTGAGGCAGTTGGCACTCTATTTTGCAAATGCTTACAAAGCAGATATTTTTAAAAAGATAGCACTTAAAACACCATCAGCAGATCTTCTTGCTTGTGGAGATGATCATAATGATGAAAATGAGCTTACGTTTTGGGCCAAAAACATGGGATATAACATCAGCATTTCATACGGGAATGCTGAAGAGGAAGGAAATATCGCATGGGGTCTCAAAGAGAACCTGGACAAAGAGGTTATCACCGGACAGCATTCTGACTTGGACGAAAAAAAACTTAAGGAAAAACATTCTTATGATGATGAACAGGTTCAGACGATTATGTTTCTCCGTAGAATCGAGAAAAACACTCGGCATAAAGCTGAACCGCCTCCTGGTTTGTCGCGGCAGGTATTAAGAGATGAAGGATTAGTAGATTAGGTAAGGAGACAACATAATGTATTGGCTTATTCTGATGTTTACCGTCATTATTTTTATTGGTTTACAAATTACAAAAAGAGATCGGACTGCTAGGCAGAACTTCCTGGATAAGTATTCAAAAGAAGGCTATGAATCAGGCATGTCTGAAATCGTAAAAGAGTACATTCAAAACGGGCAGAAAATTCAAGCCATAAAACAATTCCGCACTGAAACAGGTCTTGGATTGAAAGATGCTAAAGAAATTATCTGTCTTTATGATATAGAACATACTAAATAACATAAATTGTTTTTATAACAATCGAATCGGTGTTTCTATTATGGTTTTTAAAAACCTACAGGCGTTTATTAAAGAGCTTGAATCTATTGGCGAGCTGAAACGGATTTCAGCGGAAGTCGATCCTGTTCTTGAAATAACGGAAATTGCGGACAGGATATCCAAGGATAATGGGCCGGCCCTTTTGTTTGAGCATGTAAAAGGTTCAGGGTTTCCTCTTCTGATTAACGCTTTCGGCAGTTTCAAAAGGATGCAGATGGCGATCAATTGCGACTCTTTTGAAGAGATCGCGGCCAGGATAGAAACTCATTTAAAAATCAAACCGCCTGAGAGTTTTAAAGATAAAATTAAAACTCTGTTTGCCTTAAAAGAGATCGCCGGTTTTATCCCTAAAAAAGTAAAAAGCGCGCCATGCCAGGAGATTGTACATGGCGATGACAGCGGCCTTCTTGACCTGCTTCCCATACTCACTTGCTGGCCCTTTGACGGCGGCCCCTTTATTACGCTTCCCATAGTTGTAACAAAAGATCCTGAAAACGGAATCCAGAATATTGGCATGTACAGACTGCACAAGTATGATCGGGCCACAACCGGTATGCACTGGCAGTACAATAAGGATGGCGCAGGCCATTTTGATAGGCATAAAGAATCTGGGAAGAGAATGGAAGTAGCTATCGCCCTTGGCGGTGCTCCTGCTGTAACATATTCTGCGACCGCTCCTTTGCCGCCTGAAGTGGATGAATTGGTTCTGGCTGGTTTTTTAAATAAAAGCCCGGTTGACATCGTTAAAGCAAAAACCGTCGATTTATATGTTCCAGCGGAATCTGATTTTATTATCGAAGGATATGTTGATCCTGATGAGGAGAGGATAGAGGGCCCCTTTGGCGATCATACTGGTTTTTATTCTCCGGCGGATTCCTATCCGGTTTTTCATGTCACATGTATTAGCTGCAGAAAAGACGCGGTTTATCCTGCCACCATTGTGGGTAAACCCCCCATGGAAGACTGTTATATGGCAAAAGCAACGGAAAGGATATTTCTCCCCCTGATCAGGATGCTGGTCCCGGAAATCGTCGACATGGAGCTCCCCATGGAAGGTGTGTTTCACAACTGCGCCCTTGTCTCCATTGATAAAAAGTTTCCTGGTCAGGCAAAAAAAGTGATCAACATCCTCTGGGGCCTAGGCCAGATGTCGTCTACCAAGTTTATCGCTGTTTTTGACAAAGACCTGGATCTTAAGGATTCCAGCACAGTAGTCTGGAAGCTTCTGAATAATGTTGATCCCAAAAGGGATATCCTCATGTCAGAAGGTCCGCTTGACGCTCTTGATCATTCAGCGCCTTATGCTGACTTCGGGGGAAAGATGGGCATTGATGCCACAAGGAAGACCCGGGAAGAAGGAATGGGACGGGACTGGCCGGAAGAGATCTCCATGTCTGAAAAGGTAAAGACAAAAGTCGACAAAAGGTGGAAAGAGTATGGATTTTAAGAAGTTTTCCAAGCTCATCATGATTGAACAGACTCTTTTTGCGCTCCCTTTTGCATTGATCGGTGTCCTGTTTGCCGGCGGCGGATCAATAATGACATGGGTGTGGGTTATTATTGCTCTTGCATCAGCAAGAACAGCTGGCATGTCCTTTAACAGGGTTATTGATGCAGACATTGACGCGAAAAATCCACGGACAAAGGACCGCCTGATTCCAACTGGGGAGGTCAGCAAAGCAGCTGTGTGGTTAACAGCGATTCTTTCATCACTTCTTCTTGTTTTCACCTCGTTCATGCTGAACCGGCTCTGCTTCATTCTTTCTTTTCCTGCAGTGCTTCTTCTTTTTACCTATTCGTATTTTAAACGGTTTTCATCCTCTTCACACTTTTACCTTGGATTTGTTGAGGCTGCGGCACCTATCGGGGGATATCTGGCTGTAAGTGGTGAGTTCAACATAGTCCCTTTTATTCTCGGGGTGGTTATTATGGCCTGGATTGCAGGGCTTGATATTGTATACGCTTTGCAGGATCTGGATTTTGATACAGCAGAAGGTCTTCATTCTCTCCCGGTTAAAATCGGCAAGGAGCGGGCGCTTATATTGTCGTCACTCTGCTATGGGGTTTCCGCGGGGGCGATGATCGTCGCAGGCATGCTTACACAGAAAAGCGGCCCTTACTGGATCGCGATCATGTGCATCACAGCTATCTTTATATATCAACAGATACTGGCACGGAGTAATGATATCCGTCCGGCTGTTAAAATGTTTTTTAAAGTAAATATGTTTATATCGCCGCTTCTCTTTATCGGGACTCTGGTTGATGTGCTTTTTTGAAGCGTAGAGTATTGAGAATGGAACTGTCGTGGCCGTGGTCAGTCCCGGTAGTATCGGGACAATGGTCGTGATCGTGATCGAAAGGTTTTAAACAAGCATCCAGATAAGTAGGTTGGGTAGAGCCGGCAAATTTTGTTGGGTTGAAAAGTGTAACTCAACCTACGATTTTGGTGTTTTTTTAATATGAGTATTAAAGGGGCGAAACCCAACATGACGCTAAGACTTTTGGATTGTAGGGACAGACCATGACAGAGAATCTCCCAGATAAAATCCAGGACACACGACTTCAGAAAATAGCTGAAAAAGTCCTGAACAACATTCCCGTAGACAGGGAAGACGCCGTCTACATGCTGACGACTGAAAACATACTCGATCTGGGAACCATAGCGCATTTCATCCGGAACAGGCTGCATAATGATATCACATATTATGGTGTAAATATGAATCTTAATTACACCAACATCTGTGAACTTCGCTGCCCCCTATGCGCTTTTTCGTGCGACAAAGATGATGAAAACGCTTATCTTCTTACAACTGATGAAATAGAAAAAAGGCTTCAGGATGCTTCGGCTTTTGATATTGATGAAGTCCATATTGTAGGCGGACTCCACCCTGACCTGACCCTTGACTATTTTGAAACCATGCTACGGTGCATTAAGGCTGTTAAGCCGGATATTCACATTGTAGCGTTCACAGCTGTTGAATACGATTATTTTGCGAAAAAGAACAGGATGCCGGTAGAAGATGTATTTGCACAGTTGATCGACGCGGGAGTTGACGCCCTTCCAGGAGGCGGCGCTGAGATCTTCTCTTCAGATGTCAGAGATATCATTGCTCCAAAAAAAATTTCAGGGAAAAGGTGGCTGGAGATTATGCGAGTTGCCCACGGGATGGGGCTTAAAACAAACGCGACAATGCTTTATAATCATATTGAAAAACCAGACCATATCGCAGACCATCTTTTACAGATAAGGAATCTTCAGGATGAAACCAGCGGTTTTAAAACCTTTGTGCCCCTTCAGTTTCACGAAGAAAACACAAAGATAAGGGCCAGGGAGATGACCACAGGATATGATGATGTGCGGATATACGCTTCCGCAAGGATATTTCTTCATAACGTGCCCCATATAAAAGCGCTTTGGATGTATGTTGGTGAGAAAATGGCACAGGTCTTGCTGATGTTTGGTGTTGATGACATTGGCGCGACCTATCACAATGAAAAGGTTGTGCACGCAGCAGGCGCGCGGACTCCTGATTACGGATCTGAATCGTTTCTGAAAAGATTGATTACAGCGGCACAGCTGAAACCAGAAAGAACAACAGCGGGGTATCAATGAAACTTGGGTATATAGATTTTCTAAACTGCTTTCCGTTTTACTTTCATATGTTTGAAAAAGAGCCGATTGAAGATGTCAGCATTATACCTGGATATCCGGGACAGCTGAACAAGATGCTCACGGATCAGGAGCTGGATATGAGCCCTGTTTCCTCGGCTACCTGTGCGGACATTCAGGATAATATTTTTATCCTCCCTGAGTTCTGCCTTAGCTCTGTCGGGTATGTCGGCTCAGTAACCCTCGCATGTAAAGCTCCCATAGAAGACCTGAACAATAAAAAAATCGGTGTAACAAATGCGTCACATACGTCGGCAGTTCTTTTAAAAATTCTGCTTAAAAAATATTTTAACGCGGAACCAGTCTATATAGCAACAGGCCCAAGGCCGTTACTTGACGGCCTTGACGCGGTTCTGCTCATTGGAAACGATGCCCTGGTTAAAAGCAGTGAACCCGTCCCCTATATATATGACCTGGGCGACATGTGGATGAGAAAAACCGGCTTTCCGGTGGTATTTGCACTGTTTGCAGTAAGAAAAGATGTTGCTGATCAATATGAGGATAAGATCAACAAGGTGCTTTCATCATACCGAAAATCCCTTGACAGCCTGGCCAAGTCAAAAGAGGACGTCATTTCAAAGGCACGGGAAAAATATCCTGATATTATCTACGATATAGACAGGTATTACAACCGCCTTAAGTTTGATTTTACCCATGACCTGAAACGGGCACTTATGGTTTACTTTTCAGAAGCAGCAGAGATGGGATTGATAAAGAGCGTTTCTGAACTGATATTTCTGCCTTAAGCCAGTGGATAAAAAGACAAGCTCACCACGAAGAACACGAAGAACTAATTTTTTAAACAATATCGCTTTATCGAAATTGTTCAAAAAGCTTCCTGTGCTCGTGGCATGTCAAGCTTACAGAAACTTATAGTATAAATATTTCGTAACAATTGAGTTTGTTCCCGATAGGGACAAACAAAACTTTCTTCGTGTTCTTCGTGCCCTTCGTGGTGAGCTTGTCTTTTTATGAGATCACAAATCTAGATTTGCGGATTGGGCTTTGCCTGGGCATTTTTTGCATATATAGTATTTTTTGTTTTCAAGATAATTTTTCCTGAACTGCTGATACAAGGTTCCGTTCCAGATCGCTTTAAAACTTTTTGTCTCAAAACAGTTGCCCATGGAACACTCCGGGTCTTTTATGTCACAACAGGGAAAGACATGACCATCCCAGTTGATAGATGAATGTTCGAACAGGCGGTAACAGGTGCTTTGAATTTCATTGTCCATTCCGTCATAGCAATTATACCTGAACTCCCTGTTGACAGGAAGAAATTGTTCACGCAGACTCTCCAAGCTTATCTGGCACTTTTTCAGGGTAACCCTGTCAACCTTCAGCTTTCTGCCAAGGTCAAACATTTCCTCAACTTTTTCTTCATTATCTCTCATAACCACGAACTGCAGGTCGACATAAGGGGTTAGGGATTTTTTTTGATCTCTATAAGTGATAATGTTTTCTATCCCTTTGATGACCTTTTCATAAGAGCCGCCTTTCCTGATTTTATTATAGGATTCTTCATCTGTACCGTCCAGGGAGATAACCAGGTATGAGAGGCCTGAATTAACAAGTCGAACAGCAGCCTGCTGGTCCAGGAGGTTGCCGTTTGTGCTTATGGCAGTGATAATGTCCCTATCCCTGAGATATTGGACCATTTTAAAAACATCCTTGTTCAAAAAGGGTTCACCATAATTCCACAAAAACACGGTAAAAACATATTTATAAACCTCGTTGATCAGTCCTGTGAAATTTTCAAAGCGCATATGTCCTTCCTGCAGGTCGACGCCAAGTTCAATATACTGGTTTTTTCCGCACATGCCGCATTGCAGGTTGCAGAAAGAGGTGGGTTCTATCATCATTGTTGAGGGCATGCCGATCACATGGGTGCTCTTGAGAAGCTTTGAAATTTTATTTGCCAGGATATTAAATAGGCGTCTTGGATGGAGGAAGAAACAGCGAAGGATCACCTTTCTCAGCTTCCATGCCGCACCAGCATCATATGTTCTGTTAAATATATTTATTAACAGACTGTTGTTCGGTCTCTTTTTGATGATACCCTCACATAGAATGATTACAATGTATTGCTCGTTGTAATATTTGAATCGTTTTTTATTATATATTTCCCGGATAAAAACTATCAAGCTTATTCTAGAAACTAGATGCTGGAAACCAGATACTAGATGAAAAACTTATTGTACGGGGAAATCCCAGCTAGAGACTTGATACTAGATCAAAATCTATATGGCGGTTAAATCCCTCCCCTACAATCCTTAAATCCTGGAATACAATAAGGGTTGCATGTTATAGATTTTGAAGTTAAAGAAACACCATTCTGTTGGTTTAAAAAAAGATTTAAAGAAATATAAGGAGGAATGATGAATTTTAAAAGAGCGCTGATTATTTTATTGGTTATTTGTATTGCCGGCTGCTGTCCGTTTTCAAAGAGGTGTGAGAAAAAAGCTGATAAATGCACTGTTAATGCCAGGGTTAATCATATTGTCTTTGGCTGGCTCAAAGAACCTGGTAATATGGAACACCGTGAAAAAATTATTAAAACCTGCCAATCACTCAAAGAGATCCCTGGAATTATTGATCTCAGTGTTGGGCAACCGATTCCTAGTGACAGGAAAATCGTTGATGACAGTTTTGATGTGGGGATGTGCATGGTTTTCAAGAATGTTGAAGATATGAAAAAGTACATAGACCATCCCGAACATGTAAAGGCTTCAAAAGAGGTGCTCATGCCGCTTATGAAGAAAGTTGTGGTGTATGATATTATAGAATAAGTGCCTAAAGTTATAAGTGCGCTAAAGTGCCTAAAGTGAAGGTATCGCTCTGACATTTTATTTTTTTAGACAGGATTAACAGGATTGACTGGATTTCAGTTGGGCGGGCTGTGCCCATCGTTTATCTTTGAGTATCGTGATCAGCGGAGCGGTGGTCGTGATCGATTATTAAAATCAAAATAATTATAACCAAATCAGTTACTAAAATCGTAGGGTGGGCTGTGCCCACCAATTATCTAAAGTAAAGGATTTGATAATAAAAAAAGGAGATGCCAAAAGGCATCTCCTTTTTTGTCTGATCAGGATAAAAACAGTGGCACTAGTTTCCAGTTGCAGCCTTGTGAGTCTTGATTTCAACCTTTTCTTCAAGGCCTTCATAGTAATCACGGAGGATCGCAACAACTTCATCACGGCCAAAGTGATCTGGAAGCTCTCCGCCTTCTGACAGGCTCTTACGGAGCATGGTTCCGCTGAGGAGAACCCTGTCTTCCTTGCTGTGGGGGCATGTCCTGAGAGATGCCATTCCGTCGCATTTGTAGCAATAAAAAGTCCAGTCAATCTTTAAAGGTTTGCAGAGTAGGGCTTTGCCAGGCTCTGATGGTGTCGGAATTTTATCAAAAATTGTCTGAGCTTCAAACATGCCGTAAAAATCACCAACACCAGCATGGTCGCGACCGATAATCATGAGTGAACAGCCGTAGTTCTGACGGAAAGCCGCGTGGAGCAGGCCTTCTCTGGGACCGGCATAGCGCATATCCAGCGGATATCCGCCCTGAATGACATTATCTTCTACAAAATAGCCTTTTACCAGCGCGTCAATGCATTTTACCCGAACTTCTGCAGGGATATCGCCGGGTTTAAGATTGCCGACAAGTGAGTGGATATAAACGCCGTCACATACGTCAACAGCGATTTTACACAGATGCTCATGTGAGCGGTGCATGGGGTTCCTGAGCTGGAGAGCGGCAACTGAACTCCACCCTCTATCTTCAAAAAGCTTTCTTGATTCAGCGGGCCGATGATAAACACCCTTATATTTCTCAGGATAATCTCCTTCGCTTAATACTTTAACAGGACCAGCAATATTGACTTCTTTCTGTTCCATTACCATCTGTACGCCGGGATGGTCTTCTTCAGCGATTTTCCAGAATTCTTCAGCTGTTGGTGTGCCTTCACCCATGAATACTTTTTCGCATTCATATTTCTTGTCAGCCTCTGACATCTCGAACTTTTCAGTGACAGTCATAGTGGCCATCATTTCATCATCTTCAGGATCATAAAGTGCTATTTCGTCTCCAGCATTAATCTCGTCAGCATCAGCTTTTGAAATGTCCAGAGTAACCGGTACTGGCCAGAATGTGCCGTCTGCCATCTGGAAGTTATCGCATACACCCTTCCAGTCTTCCTTTGTCATAAATCCGGTAATCGGGCTGAAACCGCCTATGCCCATCATGATAAGGTCGCCCTTTACACGGGAGCTGATTTCAATCTTTTTAAGTCCTTCAGCCTTTTTAAGCTCTGCATCCCTCTCCGCGCCTTCAAGCAGGCAGCAGGTCAAGCCTTTTCCGCCATGAGGTTCAATTAATTGTGCCATGTGTTTCTCTCCTTTACGTTTTATTTTTTCGAAAAAATGTCCTTTAATTTCAACATTTATAGATACAAAAAAAAAGAATACTAAAAAGAAATTGTTAGTTTGTCAAGCGTAATCGAAGCTCAGGACTACCAAGGGTAGCATGCATTTCTAACAAATTTGATTTGTTCATTTGTCATGCTGATAACCGGATTCATTGTAGGGGCAGACCTGTGTGTCTGCCCCTTTCTGGACGAACACACAGGTTCGCCCTTACAGATGGGAAGGTATGGTAAGAAGCCCTCAAGTCTTTGTTTTAAAGTAACATTTTATTGAACCCGTCTCAAAAAGAACGTTTTATGAGGCATACTTGTGAATGCTTTCTTGACTTGGTTGTTAAAAAAACTTAAAAAAATAGTTCCATAACAATAAAGCTTTTTTCCGCTGGCGAATATGACTGGGAATCGCTGAAAGATTTTGTAATAATATGAAAAAGATACTAAAAAAAATTGTCCTGAAAGCAGCTGTATCTGCGTATGAGAAAGGGGACCTGCCGTCTTCTGATTTTCCTGAAGTGGAGCTGGAAGAGCCAAAAGTGAAAACACATGGTGACCTTTCAACAAATATGGCCATGATTATGGCAAAAACTCAGAAAATGCAGCCGAGAAAAATTGCTGAAGCCATACTGAACAACATCGAAGACCCTAAAAATGTTATTGATAATACAGAGGTGGCTGGCCCGGGATTTATTAACTTTTTTATCAACACATCAGCTTGGCACCCTTTTTTACACCAAATTCACGAACAAGATGCTTCTTACGGGTCAAGTGATATTGGTAAGGGTCAGAAAATTCAGGTAGAATTTGTCAGCGCCAATCCAACAGGCCCCCTTCATGTGGGACATGGACGGGGAGCGGCTGTGGGAGACAGTGTTGCTTCTATTTTGTCTTTTTGTGGTTATGATGTTGAAAAAGAATATTATATTAATGATTCAGGTCGGCAAATAAGAACCCTGGGGCTTTCCGTGTTCATGCGATTTAGAGAGCTTTCCGGTGAAACCATTGTTTTTCCTGAAGATTGCTACCAGGGAAGATATATATATGAGCTGGCTGGTTCCATAAAAGAGCGGTTTGAAAATCAGCTAAAGAAGAAAGATGAAGAAGATGCTATCCAGTTTTGCGCGCAATATGCGGCTGACAACATATTAAACAGCATTAAAGAGGATCTTGATATTTTTGGCGTCAGCTTTGATAATTGGTACAGTGAACAGTCCCTTTTTAACAACGGCAAGGTTGATTCCAGTATAAAAGATCTTAAAAAGAGGCAGATCATATATGAGAAAGATGGTGCCTCGTGGTTTAAAACCAGTGACTTCGGGGATGAAAAAGACAGGGTAGTTGTCCGGCAAAACGGTCTGACCACCTATTTTGCTTCAGATATTGCGTATCACAGGGATAAGTTTGACAGAGGCTTTGATAAAGTTATTGATGTTTGGGGAGCGGATCACCACGGTTATATACCCCGTATAAAGGCTTCAATCACGGCATCAGGGGTAGATGAAAAACAGTTTGGTGTCATTCTTGTACAGCTTGTAAACCTGTTAAGGGATGGTGAGCCTGTGGCCATGTCTACACGCAAAGGGGAGTTTGTCACCCTTAAAGATGTGGTGGATGAGGTTGGGAAGGATGCTGCCCGGTTTATATTTCTTACCCGGCATTATGAGAGCCCTTTAGATTTTGACCTTGAGCTGGCAAAGAAGAAATCTAAAGACAATCCAGTATATTATGTACAGTACGGACATGCCCGCATCGCCAATATCATTCGAAAAGCGCGGGAAGAAAAGGGTATTATGAAGATAGATCGGGATGACAAAGCCATTGCCTTGCTGACCGCACCTGAAGAGATAGAATTAATCAAAAGCATGTCCCTGTATCCTGAAGTTGTTAAAGCGAGCGCTCTGTTTCTTGAACCTCACCGCATCACATTTTATCTCATGAATCTTGCTTCTTCTTTTCATACTTATTACAATCAGGGCAATGAGAATCCAGATATGCGTGTTGTAACTAATGATCCTTTGCTGACAAAGGCGCGGCTGTATCTTTCTCTTGCCGTTCAGAAAATTATTAAAAACGGACTCGCTATTTTAGGCGTGTCTGCTCCTGAAAAGATGTAATAATACTGCTGATGGCCACAAAAAAAGAAAAAGAATATACCCCGGACGGTCAAAAAACCCTGATTCTGCTGACAGCAAAAGAAGCTGTCTGGTGGTTCTTTTTTTTTGTTATTACATCAGGGGGGTTTTTCGCACTTGGTGTTTTTGTGGGCAGAGATACAACACCGCATTTTGACATTGACAAGCTTCAGAAAGAGCTGTCGTTATTAAAGGAGACGGTCATAAAAAAAGAACAGGACCGGTTAACATACAATTCTAATGAAAAAACCGGTTCTCCTGAATTGGAATTTCACGAAGCGCTGAAGCGACCGGAAAATAAAGAGATAAGTTTGAAAAGAAAACGGGTTCCTGAAAAAAACCGTTCAAGAATTAGAGCGATGACACTTGCTAAAGGAGATCGTGAAGAAACGCCAGCAAAAATAGACAGCAGCAAAACAGAGGCCCAAAAAACAGAGCACAAGGGAACAGAGGATGGGGAAACAGAAAAAGCTGAAACAGATGCCACCTTTACCATACAGGTTGCGGCATTAAAGGACCGTGATATTGCTGACCAGATGGTCGTTGATCTGGCTGAAAAAGGGTTTAAGGCACATATGGTTGTATGGGAACCAAAAGAAAACCAGGTCTGGTACAGGATCCGTGTGGGGAGTTTCAGCAACAGGGAAGATGCTTCTGAAACCATGAAGAAATTAACTGAAGATAATAAAAAACCAGTGCTGATTAAAAAATAACTGAAGGAAGTTAAAATGAAAATTACCAAGCAGGAAGTTCTGGATGTGACGAAACTGGCCAGACTCAACCTTGATGACGCCTCATTAGAGAAGTTTGCTGGACAGATTGATACTATACTGGCGTATGTTGAAAAGCTCAGCCAGGCAGACACTAAAGATGTTCCGCCTACATCTCACGCTATTTCCCTTACAAACGCTTTCCGTGAAGACAGTGTTAAAGAGCATATAGATAGGGACAAGGCCCTTGCCAATGCACCTGAAAAAGAGGACGGCAGTTTTCTTGTGCCAAAGGTGGTGGGATAACCCGATTTTTCATAAACGACCATGTTCGAGAGATCACAACGAAGCATGAAATGTTTACTATTTCAAAAAAATCCCCTCGATCCTCCTTTGTAAAAGGGGAAGATTTGCTCCCCTCTTTTGCAAAGAGGGGTTGGGGGAGAGTTATCAAATAGAATTTTATTTCAACAAGAAATTGTTTTAAGAGGTATTAAATAAAGCGTTACCAATTCGGTTAATAATTAAAAAACAAACAATCGGAAAAAAAAGCATATGAATTTGTATGAACTGACCATAAAAGAAGCCAGGTCTCTTTTGGACAAAAAAGAGATATCTTCAAAGGAACTGACCCGGTCAATACTTGACCGTATTGCAGATGTAGATAAAAAAATCGGTGCTTATCTTACGGTTACTGAAGAATCCGCCATGGCCCAGGCTGAACTTGCCGACAAAGAGATATCAAACGGAAACATATCTTCCCTAACAGGCATCCCTATATCGATAAAGGACCTTATCTGCACAAAAGGGTTTAGGACAACATGCGCATCAAAAATTCTAGAGGATTTTGTTCCTGTGTATGATGCCACGGTTATGAAAAAACTCTATAAGGCAGGTGCTATTATTGTCGGAAAAGTAAACATGGATGAATTTGCCATGGGCTCATCAACCGAAAATTCAGGGTTACAAATCACCCGCAATCCTTGGGCTCTGGACAGAATACCGGGAGGTTCCAGTGGTGGTTCCGCAGCCTCTGTTTCAGCGGATTTGTGTGCCGGATCTCTGGGGTCAGATACAGGCGGTTCCATCAGGCAGCCAGCTTCCCACTGCGGTGTGGTCGGGATGAAACCCACCTACGGGAGAGTTTCCAGGTTCGGTCTTGTTGCGTTTGCTTCATCCCTGGACCAGATTGGCCCCATTACTAAGAATGTAACCGATTGTGCTATATTGTTAAAAACCATATCTGGGTATGATAGAAACGATTCCACTTCTGTCCCGGAAGATGTGCCAGATTATGAGGCAGCCCTGGAACAGGGGCTTGATAATGTTACCATAGGGATCCCAAAAGAGTATTTTGAACCAGAAGGGCTCGATCCTGAAGTGTCAGAAGCAGTTCAGTCCGCTATCAATGTAATCGAAAGTCTGGGCGCTAAATGCATAGATGTTTCACTTCCCCACACGGAATTCGCGGTAGCCGTATATTATGTGATCGCCCCTTGCGAGGCCAGCTCGAACCTTGCCCGTTATGATGGGGTAAAATACGGATTCAGGGACAAAGAAAAGGATGATCTCATAGAGATGTACCGAAGCTCTAGGGCGGCGGGCTTTGGACCTGAAGTTCAAAGAAGGATAATAATTGGTACGTATGCCCTTTCAGCTGGTTATTATGATGCCTATTACCGGAAAGCCTCCCAGGTTCGAACGCTGATAGTAGATGACTTTAAAAAGGCGTTTGAATCCTGCGATGTAATCCTGTCACCGGTTACTCCGACACCCGCGTTTAAAATCGGGGAGAACATTGAAGATCCCTTAGCCATGTATCTTGCTGATGTTTTCACTCTTTCAGCAAACCTTGCCGGTATTCCAGGCATGTCTGTGCCGTGTGGTTTTTCTTCAAAGGGGCTGCCCATTGGGCTTCAGTTGCTGGGGAAACATTTTAACGAAAGTATACTTCTGCGTACAAGCTACAACTATGAACAGGTAGCTGGTTTTCATAAAAAACGGCCAAACCTGTAAAGCACTAATAGAAAACAGATATCAGTCTGGAGAAGATAATTATGACAACCATTATTCCTGAAAGTGACAGCATAAAAAAAGCAATTAAATGGATCTCTGATGAAAAGAAATACAATCCCGGAAAAACAAATGAGCAGCTGATTAATGAAGCTGGTATCAAGTTTGACCTGTCGCCAAGTGAAGCTGAATTTTTGGGAAGATTCTTGAAGGAGAACAACGGCGATTAATTAATGTCGCAAAGCTAGATACATTATATGAGAAAATCCGAAATCCGAAGCACGAAACCCGAAACAATATCAAATGACCAAAATATGAATAACTAAAACAATAATGAAAAAAATGTAATTTTAAAAATGGTGTTTTTAATTTTGAACATTTAATATTCGGATTTGTTTCGGATTTCGATATTCGGATTTCGGATTTTATATAGATGAGCATCTAGTAATTGATAACTTTTATTTAATCATACAGCAAGAACGACAATATGCCTAAGATTCGAATTCTTCCCGAAAACATCTCTAACAGGATAGCTGCCGGTGAGGTGGTTGAGCGGCCGGCATCGGTTGTTAAGGAGCTGGTTGAGAATGCTATTGACGCGGGGAGTACAAGGATTTTTGTTGAAATTGAAAAAGGGGGACGCTCCCTTATCCGTGTTTCTGATAATGGATGCGGCATGGACCATGACAATACGCTCCTTGCCTTGGAAAGATATGCAACAAGTAAAATAGCCAGCGATAATGATCTTTTTGCTATCAGTACACTTGGATTCAGGGGAGAGGCGGTTCCCAGCATCGCGTCGGTCTCAAAATTTACCATTATAAGCAGGAGTAAAGAGGTTGAATCCGGCACTGAAATATATGTTGAAGGCGGCAGCATAAAAAAAGTGTCTGAAACAGGCGCACCAATCGGTACCATGGTGTCTGTAAAACAACTTTTTTTCAACACCCCTGCCCGGAGAAAATTTCTTAAATCTGTAAACACTGAAATGGCGCATATCGCTGATACCATCGCCACCATAGCCCTGGGCTGGCCTGGGATCCAGTTCAAGCTTGTTCATAATAAAAGGACTGTAAAGAACTGGCCTGCGGCGCGGGATCTGTTTGATAGAGCAGTGGACGTTCTTGGTAAAGACGTCAGGAATAGTCTAAACAGCGTTGGTTTTAAGGACAGACAGATTGCTGTTTCAGGCTGGACATCATCTCCTTCTGTGACCAGGAGTACATCAAAGAAAATTTACCTGTTTGTAAATGGCAGGTGCATAAGGGACAGGGGGCTCCAGCACGCGCTGACAGAAGGCTATAGGGGCCGTCTTATGAAAGGCCGTTTCCCGGTTGCAGTCATTTTTCTGACAGTCCCTTTTGACAGAGTTGATGTCAATGTACATCCCACGAAAAACGAGGTGCGGTTTTCAGATCAGAAAAGAGTCTATGAAGTACTGAATCATGCAGTATCAGACATTTGGCACAAGGTTGACCGGCGGATGATTATTGAAACAGACCACCCCCGTCCGGTCAAGCAGAAACCTGTGGCGCCGATGGTTAGTGAAACGGTTTCAGGATATGACAAACAGGAAAGTCTTGCCTTTTCAGCAAAAACCATTGACCATACAACCAAACCCGTTCCTCAAAAAAATTCATCTGTTCTATTTAATGAAACGAAATCATCAGATAAAGCACCGACACCTTTTTACTATGATGAATCAGACAAGGTCTGTCATATAAAACCGGAAGAAAAACAGGCGACTATCTGGAAGGAGATGCGGTTTGCGGATTTAAGGATTGTCGGTCAGATAAAGAATACCTATATCATCTGCGAATCTGAAGAAGGCTTTTTCCTGGTAGATCAGCACGCCGCGCATGAGCGGATTTTGTTTGAAAAATTAAAAAAACGGCCGTCATCATCCAGTATGTCTTCACAGCGTCTTCTGATACCTGAAACATTTGAAACAGGGTACAAGGAAGCGGAAATCCTGGAAAAAATAATTCCGGACCTGAACCGTCTCGGGCTTGAAATTGAACCTTTTGGGGGGAACACGTTTGTTGTGAAGTCTGTACCAGGCCTTATTTCAGAAAAAGAAGCAGGCCCCATAGTTTTAGAAATTGTCGCTATGATGGAAGAGACCGGTTTCGCGCCTGGCCTGGAAAAAACACTGGATGAGTGTTTGATTCTTATGGCATGTCATGGTGCCATCAGGGCAAACCAAAGCCTTTCAGATAAAGAGATGTCAGAACTGCTGATCCAGCTGGATGAATGTGACAATCCTTCCTCTTGCCCGCACGGGCGCCCAACCTGGATCAGATGGACGGAAACAGAAATTGAAAAAAAATTTAAGCGGATTGTGTAAAAATTTTCATTCCTCAACGTTGTCTGTTTTTGCAAGTTTATTTTCTAATAAAGACATCTTAAGAAGATGTATAGACCGTATCTGTTTTGCTGCAGTCATCAGTATGCGTCCCCTATAATAATGTACAACTTTTGACGGCGTTGTGTGCACTACTGCTAACATGATCATGATCATTAAAGCCCATGTCCCCATTAAAATCTTCCACGATCTTGGCACATCCTTTTTATCTTCCTCCGCACTTTTTGTTCTTAATACTATTGTTAACGCATAGATAATAATAACAAAGAAAGGCGTAACTGAAAGAAAACCTTTAAGACCAAGCAGATGACCGAAATTTTTTGCCGTATACCCATAAGCCATAAGAGGAAGGATGATTTCAAAAATCGGGTTGAATATTTTCTCTGGTGTGTGGGGAATTCCAACGACAGCTAATAAGACCTGAAATACGGAAATCCCCAGGAGAAGAAAAAACCACGGATTTCTGAAGGGAACAAAAATCATTGGCAGGGCGAGAAAAGGGAGCATTGGGACCAGATATCGGGGCCCAAAGGTCCATCCTCCGTGCCAGCCGTAAAAGCCAGCATTTATGCAAAGATAACCGATGACGATTACAGACAAAAGAACAGCTTCGCGTTTCAGGTCGTCTTTTTTCCACAGCTTAGTAAAACCAATAATTGAAAAAATAAAAACCGGCATTATAAAAAAAAGTCCGCGGGCAGGGGAAAAGAGCAATAACATCAGAGCTAATGGATCTGGTAGGGAAACGCCTAGAAGACCGCTTGAAGCCCCTTCTTTAAATTCAGCATGTGTCAAATGAGAATAGGAAAAGGAAAAAACACTGTCAAAACAAGTATAATTATATACACCAAGGCATAAAACACAAATCGCCCCTCCGGTTAGAAAAAAAATAATAATGTTGCGATGTAACCGCAGGCAAATCAGGTAAATTGTTAAAACAAGTGCAAGGAACATGGCTGTATAATCAGCAAGTGCTCCAAGTCCAGCGAAAAGTCCTGCAAGAAAAGCCATGCAATGCATATAAAACTTGTTATTGTTCTTTTTCTTATTCAGCATGAACAGAATCGCAAATGAGAAAAAAGAAAAAGATGCGGCCATTTGATGACCGCTGAACTGTCCGGCATGAGAAAGGGCGATACTGCCAAACGAATATGCAATAACCATCCATATTCCCTGCATGAGTCCTGCTCCAAAAAAACAGGCTGTTCTGAATAGAACAACTCCAAGCAAGGCAAAAGGGATGGATGTAGTGATCAGCCTTATGAGGAACCTGTCAGTGCGAGTGAGGGGCCTGGGATTTTCCCCGGGTTTCAGGCAACGCATCAGCCAGTAAACTGGAACGCCCAGCAATGGCGCGCCTATAGCCTTGTTCGAGTAATAGTGACCTTCATAAAAGGATTTGTCTATAGTATTATCTTTATATTTATCTATATTCAAAGTTTTATGATCAACAATAGCACTAATCATAAAATAGCGGCTGAATGTATTGTCATAGTCCACATACTGATTAAAATATGCGGCAGAAAAAAACAGGACGCAGAACAGCAGTATCTCAATTTTTCTTTTTTCCGGTAGGTTTGTTGTGTTTTCGTTCATGTTTCGGCAATTTGTTTGAGAAGTATAATAACACTATTTTTGTGTTTATACTTTAGCAGTTAAAAAAATAGAATCAAATACTGTTTGTTCTATGGTCTGAATTTCTCCCGTGGAGGATTAAAGTATCCGTATTTTATACTGGGAAAATCATTTTTTACTTTTTCAAGCAGTCTTTTCATGCCGATAGGACTTCCGAAAGTGGCAGCTGAACCCATTATGTTTAAGTAACTGACAGGATCATAGTTTAAGTTTCTCCACTGAATCATGTTAATTTTATGTTTTTTTAAAAATAATAGAAGCGATTCTGTTTCTTCAGGGGAATCCGTAAAGCCGGGGATATTTAAATAATTGATGGAAACAAATTTTCCCTTTTTTACGGCAAGGTCTATACTCCTTTCCACATCTTTAAAGGTATACCCTTTAGGCTGAAAATAAGCATTATAGCACACTTTCCTCGTGCTGTTCATGCTTATGCGGATACTGTCCAGGCCAACATCAAATAGTCGTTTCAAAACATCGGGCAGGCTTCCATTTGTATTCATGTTAATGGTGCCCCGAGATGTGGTGGCGCGGATCATCTCAATGGCCGGGTGTATCTCTTTTGCCGCAAGCAGGGGATCACCTTCACACCCCTGGCCGAAACTTACGACACTTTTGTTAACGCTTTGTATATGTTCAAGAGCGACCTCGGCGATCTCGTCAGGGGTTGGGGTAAAAGGGATCCTCTCTTGGGGATTGATAATATCGCTATCTTTCTGAAGGGAGATACAGCCTGCACAATCTGCGTTGCATCGTTGTGATGTGGGCAGCGGAGCTTCATACCTTCCCAGAAAAAAGTTTTTCGCTGCCGGGCATCCGTATTCAAGGGCGCATTTTTCAAGGTGCCGAACAAGCCGGTTCGTTGGCATACTCTGCTGGAGTCTTTTTATGCCGTTATCAATTTTTTCCTGTTTCATCAGTCGAAGATCCTGCCGCCTTTCCCGGTCAACGCGTATGGCAGCGGATCGAAATGAACCGTTTTGCCATCCAACAGCGCCATATGAAAAAAGCGGAAGATTTTGAGCGTTATCTTTTTCCGTGTAAGCTGATGTATGTGTGTTTACATATCCAGGGGAATTGAACACGGCTACAGGAAAAACAGGGTTGCCAGGTTCAAGAGGATTCTCCCAAAGTATTTCCGATTCTTTGGTGGCCAGGTTAAACAGGACAGGGTTTCTGTCAGGTAGTAACATGAACTCACTGCCATAGGGCGTGTTAATTGTATCACCTGTGATCAGAGGAACAGTTGTTTCACCAGACATTCCCATGGCAGCATACCCGGGAAGATCAAAGATCTCGCCTTCAGCGTTTGCCACTACCGCTGATACAGTCTTTTCCATGGTTCCTTTTCAGTCTTTAGAAAATCTTTAAGCGCCTTGCGGAAGCTGCCGACAGCGAGCCTGGCACAGTGCGCTTCCGCGGAAGGGAGGGTTTCAAGAAAAGCGATCACTTTTTCAGCAGTTATTTTAAAGGCCTGCTGTATAGTTTTCCCTTCAGCCATGGTTGCCACTGTATTCGAGCAGGCGCATGTATATATACATCCGCGAGTATTAAATGAGACATATTTAATGACGCCTTTACGGACGGTGACAAACATTTCAACACTGTCTCCACACGCCCTTGTGTTTTTACCATAACCGTCTGGGTGTGCAATAATTTCTCTTTTGTCAGTGCGGAGCGCCATTTCTAGAAAATTCAGGGAATGGTCTTGCCAAAAGTCGAATTGATTATCTGTTTTTTTATTCATTTACATATACGTATTTAGCTGCCCGCCCTACTACTTTGTAATTGAACTCAAAGGAGAGACTCCGGCTCCAGGTTGTATCAAACATGGTTTTATAACGGGTACCATCCTGAGGCCCTACCGGTTTACCATAGGAATAGAACCAGTTTATAATCGGGCTTCCGGTGAAACCAAGAGCCATCCAATAACGACCCGGAGATAGAATCGTTTTGGACTTATTAAAGAAAAAGTCTTTCCACGCATAACCCACAGAATATTTCATAGTAGAAATATCAATCATGTCACTTGTGGCAATCAGTTCACCTGGCATACCGTTATTGTCCTTATAAAGTTCCAGCCACATCTGCCCATCTCCGCCAAACTTGTGAAGGGCAAGCCCGACTTTCATAAGCTTAAGCGGTTTCTTAAGTATAAATGTCTGCGCGTACTGCTTTCCCATTGTCGTTACATATTCAGCTGTTTCAACAAGGAAGTTCTTTTTTATTTTCATGGTGCCTTCATCATCTTCCGTAGCCGGGCCCCGGACAGACAGAAAGTTGATATTTTCCGGAAACTCCAGGTTACCAAAAACATAAGGCTCAACGTACCGAAGTTTATTCAGCTTTACTTCAGGAATTGGGGGCGGTGGTGGCGGAAGCGGGATGACATTGATCTTAGTAAAATCAGCTTCAACGCGCGGAGAAAGGAGCATTCCGCGGGGTCCGTATTTCATTTTTGTGCCTCTCAAGCTAATTTTGTCGGAAACAAACGCCGCGGCAATATTTTCTTCAAACCGGGGTCTCCCCTCCTGCCCCTTGACACGCGTCCACTTTAAAAGACCATCGTTTTCTGTCTCGTCATTGTCCAATCCTACTTCGATTCTAATAAACCGGTTGCTAACAAAAAGTTCTGTGATCTGGGGATCAAACGGTGTCCAGCCGAGGTCCGGGAAAAAAACCTCTATCCAGGAATGTCTCCCCTGGGCGATTTTCATGGTCATTATCGAGTTCCCAGTATTTATATCATATGGTTCTTTCAGGGTAACGCCGTTTACTATCCGTGCGGGGATACCCACGGCCCTCATCAGCGCTGCTGTCAGGTGTGAATAATTCTGGCAGTTCCCTTTTCCGCTCTCAAAAGAATAAAGGGAATCATAGCTTGTGGGGGTAAGAACATAATGCATGTGATCAACAACCCAGGTTAAAATTTTCTGTACAGCGTCAAACTCTGTTTTTGAAAAAGCGGTCAGTTCCTTTGCTTTTGCCCTGATCCGGGGATCATTGCTGCTGACCTGCTTTGTAGCCTTAAGATAAATCTGTGCGTCACTTGGGATTGCAGTCAATGGAAAAGGTGCGTTTGTGTTAAGACTGTCAAGACGCACGCTGTTTTTAGCTGTAAGGCTTACGGTTGCTGAAACAGGTCTTAAGGGCGGCTTCCAGACCACTTCAATAACTTTATTACCGCGGGTGTCATTTCTTTCTTTTCTTTCTGTTGGCTGTGGGTTGAATGAAAAATTCAGATTTGTGATTCGCTGGTTATATGTGGAAGAAGTAAATGAGGTGGGAACAACATAGTTTAAAATCAGTTTTCGTGTACCTGCCGCTGGCTCAAGTGTCTGCTCAAGCTGATACTTTATTTCAGATTCCTGGCCGCCGTTTAACAGATAGTTTTCAGCAAAAGCCGAGACTGTTGTTACCAACAACAGCGATATGCAAAAAGCGAGTATCTTTTTCATCGTTACCTCCGTTATTCAAAAATCCGAAGCACGAAATCCGATTTAAAAACTCTAAAAGTGTATCATCTGGAGAATTTACTGCAAGATTTTTTGCCACGAATGCCACGAATTTGCACGGATGTTTTGTTCTCACGCAAAGACACTAAGGCGCAAAGGAAAGGATGGTCAAGGATTTTTCTCTCTTTGCTCTAAGTTTCCCGTTCTGAATTTTTAATCCCTTAACCCTTAAATACCTCTTTGTTCAGCTTCTCCCATAAATTTGAATTTGGCTGTAGTTTTTTGTTGTCAAGGCTAACGACTGGGACAGCGCCCATGAGTGAATTGGTTAGGATCACGTCTTTAGCTGAATATATATCGTCAACCTTTATTTCCTTTGCTTCTATTTGATAGCCCCATTCATCAAGAACTTTAGAAAAAGCTTTTTCCATTACCCCGGGCAGCACATGATCAGATACTGGTTTTAAAACTGTTTTCCCGTTTATCAGCATGATGTTCGCGGTGTTTGTTTCAGAAATTGTTTTGTCAGGGTTCAGGATCAGGGCTTCGTCCGCGTTGTTTTCCTTAGCCCATTTCCCAGCAAGAAAATAATATAGGTAATTCATAGTTTTATGGTCTGCCAGAGGAGTCTGTCTCGGCTCAGGATAGGTGGCGAGGTCTATCCCTTTTTTGTCCAGGCCCTCCAGACGGTGGATATATGACCTTGCTGTTACGACAAAGGTATGATCATAAGGCGGTTCTTCTCTGCTCCCCTTTGTAACCATAATTTTTACAGCCGCAGTCTGTTCCAGCAGACAGTTTTTGGTCAATACCTGCCTGATGATATCCTCCCAGGTCAAATCAGGAGGTGGTTCTTTAAAAAGTGCTTCCCAGGAAGTATAAAACCGCTCAATATGTTCCTTTAGAAAAAATGGATGTCCCTTGTCCGCCCTTATGGTTTCAAAAAAACCAAAACCATATTGAAAGCCCTGGTTCATGATCGGAACAGCCGCTTCATCCGCAGATTTGATCGAGCCGTTTATCCAGACGTATTGTTCTGAGTTAATATCTGCCATTTGTGTTTTAAACGTGTCCATCAATGTTCTCCCTTTGTGAAGGGTTTCCTCATATTCTTCCAATGGGTCTGAATCAAAAACCACGCCGCCGCCCACGGAAAAAACAAGCTTGTCTTTATATATAATGGCTGTGCGGATCGCAATGGAGAGATCCATAGTGTCATGAAAACTGATATAACCAATAGCGCCTGTATAGAGATGTCTACGAACCGGCTCAAGTTCATCAATGATCTCCATGGACCTGATTTTAGGGCACCCAGTTATAGATCCGCCTGGAAAGGTTGCCCTGATGAGGTCAATGGAATCCTTTCCCCTTGCTAGGCGGCCCTTAATAATAGAGATAAGGTGATAAACATTTTCATATGCTTCCAGCCGTTTATGCTCAGCCACGCAGACCGATCCACCTTCGCAGACTTTCCCAAGATCATTTCTAAGAAGATCGACGATCATTGAAAGTTCGGCGCTGTCTTTCCTACTTTGCAGGAGTTTATCCTGGTTCTGCTGATCTTCTTGAACCGTCTGGCCTCTTGGACGGGTTCCTTTTATGGGACGGGTTTCAACATCAGGGCCAATCCTCTGGATGAACCGCTCTGGTGACGTGGAAACAACCTGGTGATCCCCGGCATTTATATAGGCGAAAAAAGGGGCGGGATTTTTGTTAAACAGGGTTTTAAAAAGAGAAAACGGATCACCCTTAAAACCGGTTTCAAACCGCTGGGACATGTTTACCTGATAGACGTGGCCGGACGTGATGTAATCCTTTATTGCTCTGACAGCTTCCATATAACCATCTTTTGTAAAGGCAGATCTAAGCCCGGTCGCATCCACTGAATAATGCCCTTTGTTAGGCGCCTGGTTTAACAGATTCTCAAAGTTTTTTTTTATTTTTTCAAGGGAGCTTTTTCCTTTGATGTTTCTTTCCGGTATGCAGAGACAGGTCCTTTTGCTCTTTCTGTCTTGGAGAACAATGACAGAGGGGACAAACAAGACAGCCTGGGGCAGGTTCATATCATCAATGGATGTTCTAGGTAGATTTTCCAGGTGATCCTTAAGATCATAGGAGAGATAACCAAAGAGACCAGAAGCTACAGGCCCGGGAAAATCAATACTGTCTAAGCGATAGGCTGTGATTAGCTTTTTTATTGTGTCAAAGGGACCTGCTTCAAATGAATTGGTATGTTCCCCTGATGTTAAGGTTATATTTCTCCCTTTTGCTTTAAAAATCAGCCATGGGAGGGTAGCCAGTATATTAAATCCTGCGCAGTCAAGATCACCGCCACTTACCAGGGCAACCGTTCCCGGCATGGATGCGAACCGTGAAGTAAAATCGACAAAAGACTCCTCCATCATAAAATCTTCAATATGTACCTTTTTGATAAACCCGGTTTTTTTATGTATATTTATTGTCATAGCTTGTTTTTAATTTTTAACCAATGCAACCAATAAAACCAACGAAACCAACTTAACAATCAGTTTTTATTTCCATCCTTCCACATGTTTAATATCCCTGAGCGGGCCTAACCTTAGAAAATTTTCTATCATGAGAAAACCGTTTTCTGTCATAAAGCTTTCAGGATGAAACTGAACACCGTGTAGTGGATATTCAGGATGACACAGGCCCATGATTACTCCGTCATCACTTTCAGCAGTCATCATGAGTTCATCCCCTTTTGGCACTGTCATTAAGGAATGGTATCTTGCAGCTTGTAAAGGGGCGGGGAGATCTTTAAAAACAGATTCCCCCTTATGGATTACAGGGCTGGTCTTCCCATGCATGGGTACTGGCGCGCGTACGGTTTTTCCTCCAAAAGCTTCGTTAATGCACTGCATGCCCAGACATACACCTAAAATCGGAATTTTTTTGTAAAATGTTTTAATCAGCGGAATGGATACTCCTGTGTGTGACGGGTCTTTGGGGCCGGGGCTTATAAGGGCGTAATCTGGCTCAGCGTTCTCGATATGCTGTAAGGATATTGCGTCACTTCTATACACCTCAATCTCAAGATCATAGTGAAGGAACATCTGTACCAGGTTATATGTAAAAGAATCGTAATTGTCTATTACCAGGAGTTTAAGCAAAATGTCGCGCCTCAATTAAAAAAGCCACCCAAACAGAGTCTGGGTGGCTTTCGCCTGTTTCATAACTCATGATGTCAGCCCATGAAAATCGGGCCAAGTATTTATTTTTCAATTAAAACAAACAGTTGAAGATGTCAAGGGGAATCTGATATTAACCTTTTTCTCCCTGCTCCCAGCGCTACTCTCTATTCTTTTTGCTGGGCGATCCTAAAGCTTCCTCAACAGTATTAATCAGTTCTGGAACATTAATTGGTTTTAATAACCCCCGGAAGGCCCCGTGAGCTATTGCACTTTGCACATAAACTTCAGGTTGATTTGTTATGCCACCTGCTGACATGGCAATAACTTTTATCTCAGGGGCACTAGTTTTTAGCTCTCTAATAAATTCCAAACCATCCATTTCCGGCATAAATATATCTGTGATCACAAGATCAATATGTTCCGTAGCAAATAGTTTTATTGCCTCAGCACCATTTGTGGCTTCAATGGTATCATAACCAGCCTTTTTAAGGTATTTTTTTATCAACGTTCTCGAGACTATTTCATCTTCAATAATAAGGATGGTGGCCATAATGATATCTTTATTTCTGAAACAAGTCTTCAGATTGACTATTTAAAAGGTTAACCTATGTTCATGAAGGTTCTGGTATATAAAACTGATGAACAGACCAAAATAATGAAAAAATCAATGACAACTGAGTCCAAAAATAGAGCTTTATTTGTATGTGAGGTATTCTTATTTTTAGGCCTGAATTGTATAATCTTTTGTTTATTATTCTTTTCATTGCGTCCCTGCAATCCTCTCCGATAATTTTAAGATGGCGTACTACAGTAAATATAATTCTCAATTACAAGTAATTTGCTGATATTTTTCGAAAATAAAATTCTCTTGTCAACTGGCATCCAGAGTTCATTGAATCTCAATAACAAAAAAGAAACCTTTTTACAAATGTAATCCTAAATGATGCGACTATAGCTGCTTCCTTTGAGGTAGGAAGGCCGCGTCTGGAAATCATGATGATTCTGTAAATCGACGCGGCCTTTGTTGTGGTGGGGACGTGTGCTTCCGCTTAAATATCAAGCGGCATTTATAACGGCTTCTTTATCTGCTGCCTTGTTTTCAGTTTCTTCGTGAAGTTTCTTCTTCATAGGTACAACCGAGCTTTCTCCATATCCGATTGTTTTAACTGCTTTGCCGATCTCTTTAAGCGCTTCAGGATTATCGATGGTTGCCGGCATGTTATAATCCCTGTTTTCCGCTATCTTCTGTATGATCCCCCTTAAGATTTTTCCTGAACGGGTCTTAGGGAGCATGTTCACGATTACGGCTTTCTTAAATGCCGCTACCGGGCCGATGGTGTTCCTGACCATCTGTACGGTCTCTTTTATGATCTCGTCATGGTCCTTGTTCGTACCGTCTTTGAGAACCAGAAAACCGATGGGGACCTGGCCTTTGAGCTTGTCTGCAACACCAAGGACAGCGCATTCTGCAACATCAGGATGATTTGCCAGGACTTCCTCCATGCCGCCGGTAGAGAGCCTGTGGCCGGCAACATTGATGATGTCATCTGTCCGAGACATGACGTAAACGTAGCCATCTTCATCAATATAGCCAGCATCCCCTGTATTGTAGTAGCCTTCATAGGTGCTGAGGTATGATTTAATGTATCCTTCTTCATTTTTCCACAAAGTGGGGAGCGATCCTGGAGGGAGAGGGAGTTTTATGGCTAGTGTGCCTGTCTCCCCGGCAGCCACCTGGTTTCCTTGATTATCCAGTACCTGGACATCCCATCCTGGCGCAGCCTTTGTTGGCGAACCGGGTTTTATGGGGAACTGGTGAAGACCGAGACAACTTGATGCAATGGCCCATCCTGATTCTGTCTGCCACCAGTGATCCACGATAGGGACGTTGAAATGTTTTTCAGCCCATTTTATAGTATCAGGATCAGATCTTTCACCTGCAAGAAAAATCGCTTTTAGGCAGGAAAGATCGTATTTTTCCGCGTAGGCTGCAGCAGGATCTTCTCTCTTAATTGCCCTTAAGGCCGTGGGGGCTGTGGAAAGGGCTTTTATTTTATATTCGGATATGATCCGCCAGAACACGCCTGGATCTGGCGTCCTGACCGGCTTGCCTTCAAACAACAGTGTTGTACAGCCTTTGAGCAGGGGGCCGTACACAATGTAAGAATGACCGACAACCCATCCCACGTCTGACGCGGCCCAAAACACATCACCCCTTTCCATATTATACACGGCTTTCATAACCCATTTTTGCGCGGCCATGTGGCCCCCGTTGTCCCGCACTACACCTTTAGGAACACCGGTTGTGCCGGACGTATAGAGAATGTAAAGGGGATCTGTGGACGCAACAGGAACGCAGGAATGGGGTCGGGCAACCGTCATTAAGAAGGTCCAGTCATGGTCTCGCCCTTTAACCATCTCCGCTCTTTCCTGGGGGCGCTGGAGAATGATGCAGTGTTCCGGCTTTGAATCCGCCATTTCGATCGCCTTGTCTAGGAGCGGCTTGTAAGGGATGACCCTGTTGACTTCAATACCGCAGGACGCGGAGACAATCACTTTCGGTTTTGCGTCGTTGATACGGGTGGCGAGTTCTTTTGCGGCAAAACCGCCGAAAACCACGGAATGGACCACGCCTAAACGGGCACAGGCGAGCATGGCGATAACTGCTTCCGGTACCATTGGCATATAGATCACTACCCTGTCGCCTTTTACTACCCCGATGTCTGCCAGGATTCCGGCAAAGAGCGAGACCTTGTCTCTAAGTTCCAGGTAGGTATACTGCTTTTTAGCGCCGGTAACAGGGCTGTCATAAATCAGCGCTGGCTGACGACCAAAGCCTTTTTCAACATGCAGGTCCAACGCATTATAGCATGTATTAGTAACTCCGCCAGGAAACCAGCGGTAAAAAGGTTTGTTTGTGTCATCAAGAACCTTGTCCCATTTTTTAAACCAGAAGCAGTCTTCGGCTATGTTACCCCAGAATTCTTCATGATTGTTTGCGGCCTGTTCACGGGCTTTCTCATACTTATTCATGATTTTCTCCTTTGTTTGATGTTCGGCCTGCAGCTTATATTGCCTGAGCGGATGCCTGTTTTGGGAAATATTTAACTCAAAATTTATGCCATAAATTCAAAACAGATATAAGATGTTAATATTTCAATGTTTTTGATGGTATGGGGCTGGGCTATTAAGCGGGAACACCTATATGGATTTGAGGTTAATTTCCCCAAAAGAACATCGCTAGTTAAATATAGGCTTGAATATAAGTTGGTTGTGTGCCGGGGAGGATTAGCCTGTTTTGGGGCTATTTAGCCCCAGACATTCCTGGAGATTTGATACCGTACTTCCGCATCTTCGAATAAAGTGTTTTCCTGTCGATTTTAAGAATTGAGGAAACACGGTCCCTGTGCCAGTTGTTTCGGCTTAAAGTGTTTGAAATTATATGTTTTTCCAGCTTTTCAACTGCGTTCCTAAGACCCTGGTTTTCTTCTTTGAAAGTGGCGTATAAACTGCTTTCCGGGGTTATTGATTTAAGCTCCGCAACAATATCGAAGTTTTTAAGGGATACAAACCGCTGGATGAGGTTCTGAAGCTCGCGGACATTGCCGGGCCAGTCGTAATTGAATACCGCCTCGTAGATTCTCCCTGTAAAGCCCTGCGTAGGGGTGTCGCCTGAAAATGTATCGAGGAAATGTTCCATGAGCAGGGGGAGATCCTCTTTGCGCTCCCTCAGCGGGGGGATTTGAATTGGAATGATATTTATCCTGTAATAAAAATCCTTCCGCATCTGGCCGGTTTTGACCATTTCAGTCAGGTCTTTATTTGTTGCCGCGATAATCCTGATGTCAGGCTTTCTGACAGCACCGCCGCCAATGGGCCTGAAACCGCCTTCTTCAATGGCACGGAGAAGTTTCACCTGCATATTCAGTCCGATTTCACCCACTTCATCAAGGAAAAGGGTCCCCTCTTCAGCATGATCAAGATACCCTTTTTTGTCTTTTTCCGCTCCTGTAAACGCTCCTTTTGTGTATCCAAAAAACTCACTTTCAATCAGGTTTTCAGGGATCGCCCCGCAGTTAACCGGTACAAATTCTTTGTTTTTACGGCGACTAAGCTTATGGATGGCTGTTGCCACCAGCTCTTTGCCAGTGCCGGATTCACCGCTAATAACAATACCGGCATCTGTTTCTCCGGCCTGCAGGATAAACTCGTAGATGTTCTGCATGGCAGGACTTTTACCGATTATACGGCCAAATCTATAACGGTCTTTGACGCTCGACTTGAGCTCAATGTTTTCCTGTCTTAAGTGTTCGGCTTCTTCTTTAAGGGCGAGTCTCTGGAGACGGCTTTCCGTGATATCATTTATAGTTGCCAAAACAGCGGGTTTGCCCTGCCATTGTATAAGGTCAAGATGCATATCTACCCAGAACTCAGAAGCGTCTTTTCTTTTACATGCCCCCTGGAACAGTTTTTCCTGGGATTGCCCTGATTCAAGAGATTCTATCAACTCCTTGAAATGTCGATAAAAACTGGTGGAAATCAGACTTAAAATGTCAAGGCTGATGGCTTCGTCTGAGCCTGGATAGCCGAACATCCGTCTGAAGGCCAGGTTGTTAAAACAGGTCTTATCATCCTGTATGACAATGACCCCGTCTGCTACATATTCCGTCAGAATCCTGTACCTTTCTTCACTTTCACGGAGTGCCTGTTCAGCACGCTTTCTAAAGGTAATGTCCTGTAAGGTTTCAATGGCACCGGTGATAGCGCCGTCTTCATCTAACAGCGGAGAAGCTGTAAAAAACAGCCATTTCCCGTCATCACCCAGGTCTGGAAAAAAACCTTCTGCTTCATACCCGTCTTCAATAACCGCCTTTCTGTATTTACCTCCATAGAAAAGGGATATTTCTTTTTCAGAAGCGTTATCTACGATAAGGTCCGCCATTACAGGCCGCCTTTCAGGATAAAACGCTTTCCAGTGTTTTTTTGAGCCGAGCATCTCTTCTGCTGTATAGCCTGTCAGGTTTTCACAGGCTTTGTTCCAGTGGGTGATGGTATGGGACCGGTCGATGACAAAAGTAGGGATGGAGCTTAAGTGGATGATCTGGGAGAGCTCTCTGGGGTTTTGGTTTGGATTGTTATTGGATTCAGGATTACTCATGCAGGTACCTTACCAACGTCCCGCTGTCAGTGGAACGTTTCAACCCTAATCTTGTTTTAAAACCAGGATATGCAGGTTACCCGGGTGTTGCATATATCCTGCCGCGATTTCTGCGTAGTTGCCGTTTCCCCAGAACAGGTCGGCCCGGCCCGGGCCGCGGATCGCTCCACCGGTATCCTGGTTCAGCGCGAACCGGCTGAAGTTCAACCAGCCCTGTATATTTTCATCGCCGTCTATCAGTGGCTTTTGTGTTTCAATATAGGCAAGCGCTGCGCCTGGGAAACGTTTCCTGTCTGTGGCGATTGATCGTCCAGGGGTGAGTTTAACGTTCAGGCATCCAAGAGGACCGTCTTCTTCAATTTTAAAGAAGATATAACTCGGGTTATAGTTCAGGATCTTCTGAGCTTCTTCAGGATGATCTCGCAGATAGGCGCGGATCCGCTGCATGGACATCTCTTCTTTTGGGATCCTTCCCGTATGAATAAGATATGCCCCGATGCTTTTGTATGGTCGTCCGTTTGAATTATGATAGTGGGCTTTAATTATTTGGCCGTTGTTCAGATATATGGTTCCTGAGCCTTGAATTTCCAGGAAGAACAGATCGGTTTTATTATTGACCCATGCAATCGGTTTTACCTTGCCTTTTAGAACTTGATCGCTGTCAATCTCCTTCCGTGTGTAATAAGGAACAAAGTTCGGGCCGTCCGTAAACCTGCCGATGATTTTTTCACCTTTAAACCTTTCGGAAAAAGGAGAAAGATCCAGCACCGCCAGATCATCAGGGAGGGAATAAACAGGATATCTGAATGTTGAATCTTTTTCCAGGCTTCCCACGAGAAAGGGTTCGTAGTATCCGGTATAAAGGACATTTACCGGAAGGCCATTTTTAAAATAGTTGTATAATCGATAACTGGACCTGATATGGATTACAATATGTTCTGGATCTGGTTTCTTGTGTAAAAATTTTAAAAACCGCTTAAGTTCCTTGGTCATACTGCCTGCCTTGAACCGCACTTTGCCGAACAGGAACTCTTTGTCTGAATCGGCTTTTTTAAGAAAAGAGATA
Organism: Desulfobacterales bacterium; assembly: GCA_028277765.1. Lineage (GTDB taxonomy): Bacteria > Desulfobacterota > Desulfobacteria > Desulfobacterales > SURF-7 > JANQFQ01. Next base: position 184,571 of record JANQFQ010000051.1, on the reverse strand, counting down.
CTGCGGCTTATATCCGCTTCCATCTTTTCATAGTCAAATTCATCATCAATTTCAAAGGACCTGTAAGTGTAAACAGCGAATTTGTCCTCAATGAACGCTCTTACACGATGACGGGAAGGATTTGTTTTCATAAAACTTAAAAACAAATCAAGAGTCTTTATCATGTGCTCAGCAGTATAGGTGTCCTCTCCAAACGTGAAGGTTCGGTCAGGTGGCAGGCGGTAAAGGTACTCAAGGCTTTTCAGGATTCCGTGCTCAAGGCCGTCATAAAGCATATCATCGGAAAAAAGCGGATACTGAGCAGGAGACAGCCTGGTCAAAACAGCTTTTTTTCCCACAACCGGTTCTTCCAGAGGAAGCGACCTTTGTTCAGGACCAAAACATCCACCGCATAACAGTACTGCTGTCAGGAAAACATAGATGAGATTTAATTTTGTTTTTTTTTTCATAAAACAGGTGTTTTGGACATTTGAATTTCGACATTCGGATTTGTTTCGAATTTCGATATTCGAATTTCGGATTTTATAATTAATAAAACATAAAACATTTTTTTGCCTGATACAACCAAAGCTGTTCCGCTAAATCATGATTCCCACTTATAGGTTCCGCTCTTTCCTCCTGACTTTTCAAGAAGGTAAATATCGGAAATCGCCATTCCCCGGTCATACGATTTACACATGTCATAGATGGTGAGGGCAGCCGCGGACACTGCTGTCAGGGCTTCCATTTCAACTCCGGTCTGCCCCACAAGCCTGACCTCTGACTGAATCCGGATGTCGTAGGAGGCCTGGTCTGGAAAAAAATCAACCTGAGCGTGGGTGATGTTAAGGGGGTGGCACATGGGAATTAAATCATGAGTTTTCTTTGCTGCCATAATACCTGCGATGCGTGCAGTTTCAAGCACATTTCCCTTTTTTACGTCCCTGTTCTGAATTTTTTCAAATGTATCTTTGTTCATGGATATTTTTGCGTGGGCAACAGCTACCCGCACGGTCTGGTCTTTTTCAGTAACATCCACCATTCTGACACGGCCCTTGTCATCAATGTGTGTAAAGTCTGACATGACTACCCCCAGCGAAACTTTCCTGACAGATATTTTGTTTTTACATACAGTTATTAATTCTAAACTTTAACAGCTAAACCTGTTTATATAAAAAATTCGGTCTTGCTTGTAACGGTCTCTTTTACCGCGTTTAGGGTATCTGTCAACGTGGAAAGTACATTCTCCCGGATATCACCGGCAACAACCAGCCGCATGACATCATCGCCCACGGCAAGGTCTTTCTCTTCTTCTATCTCGATAAGTATTTCAATGATGCCGGTCCGTTTTTTCTGTTCTTCCAGGATAGCTTCCAGTTTATCATGATCTACCTTTACCCGAAGACCGGACACCTTCCTCCCGTCACGGGACGTCCTGCGGACAACACCGTTGTGGCAGAGAATCATGCCTGCCTGGTTGTAGTCAGGATGTTTTTTTATCCTACCTATGAGATGATTCATGTCCATGTTTTTTTCCTTCCTGAATAAGTGGTATAAGAGAAACATGCATTAAAAGCAAGGTAATTTCAGTTGTTTTTAAGCGAGTATTTGATATAAAAACTTGATTATCAGCAAAACCGTGATATATATGAAAACAGTTCAATTTTAAGTAATTTAAAAAGAATTCGGTGGGAAATGGATACAGGCAACATCATGCTTGATGCATCAGATATTGATAGAATTATCAATAGAATGGCTTATGAAATAATTGAGGTCCATAAGGGGACTGAAAACCTTGTGTTAATCGGCATCCATACCCGAGGCGTTTTCTTGGCCAAGAGAATACTGAACATCATCAACAAAAGCGAAAAAACAGAGATTCTTTCAGGAAGTGTTGATATTAACCTGTACAGGGATGACTGGACAAGGATCAGCAGTCAGCCGGTTGTTCAGGCTACGGATATAGCCTTCTCTGTTGATGAAAAGCAGGTCATACTGGTTGACGATGTGCTTTACACCGGACGCACCACACGGGCCGCCATGGACGCGTTGATAGATTTTGGTCGGCCAGACAGGATAGAGCTGGCTGTTCTCGTGGACAGGGGTTTCAGGGAACTGCCTATCCAAGCGGACTATGTTGGAAAATTTATTGAAACAAAACAATCGGAAACCATCAACGTCCTGCTTAAAGAACATGATAAAAAAGACGAGGTGGTTGTCGACAGGACCGTGTAATAACCATGCTGGAACATAAAGAAAATACACCTCGCCACCTTGATATCGGCATCGTTACCGTCTCAAGCACCCGGTCCATGGTCGAAGACCAGAGCGGCAAATGGATTGGTAAAAGAGCAAAAAAAGAGGGACATACGATTGTGTTCCGCAGGGTGATACCGGATGACGCTGAAGCTATAAAAGAGACGGTCCTGACACTGATTTCAGAAAAAAAACCTCATGCTATCCTTCTTACAGGCGGCACCGGCTTGAGCAGCAAAGATGTTACCATTGAAGCGGTGCACCCCCTGTTTAAAAAAGAGCTTACCGCGTTCGGACCGGTTTTTGCTCAGCTCAGCTTTGAGGAAATCGATTCTTCGGCTATTATGTCGCGGGCTACAGCCGGTATTATTGATAGCACGGTGGTTTTCTGTATTCCCGGGAGCATAAAGGCCTGCAAACTCGCCTGCAAAGCCCTTATCTTTCCTGAACTCGGCCATATTGCAAAGCATGTCTCTGAGAGTTGATTCAAGAAGCACAAAAAGCAGTCTTCATTAGATCTGAATTTTATTTTGGTTTTCCTTTGAACAGGCGATCAATAAACATCAGGATCATAAAAGGCGCTTCAATTATAAATTCAAGGATTAATCCAAGAGGAGCAATGATTAAGGTGAGAGACGGCTTTAATCTATCCATGGGACTCAGTCTTTCAATTTTTCCGTTTTGTGCACTCATTGTTTTCTCTCGCAAAGACGCTAAGTTGTTATAAGCGATTCTGCTTATAATAAGCCTTGCAATAGGTTAACCGTTTTTTTGCTCGAAGTCTTTCATGAACCCTACAAGCGCTTCAATGGATTCAATCCCTGTAGCATTATATGTGGATGCCCTGCATCCGCCGACTGACCGGTGGCCCTTAAGACCGCCAAGCCCGTTTTCAACAGCTTCTTCAATAAACTTTTTTTCCAGATCCTCGTCCGGAAGACGGAAGGTCACATTCATCAGGGATCGGCTGTCACGTTCAGCAGTTGCATTATAGAAATCGCTTGAATCAATGAACCCGTAAAGAAGATCTCCTTTTGCCTTGTTTAGCTGTTCCATTTTATCAAGCCCGCCGATTGTCTCTTCCAGCCATTTTGTTACAAGTTGAATCACGTAAATACTGAAACAGGGAGGGGTATTGTACATGGAGTTTTTCGAAGAATAGGTTGTGTATTTTAACATGGACGGGAGGGTATCAGGGACCATTTCAAGCATATCTTCTCTTATAATTGCCATGCAGACACCTGCCGGCCCGATATTCTTCTGCGCCCCTGCATATATCATCCCAAATTTATCCATATCAATCGGCCTGCTCATAAAATCAGAAGACATGTCCGAAATAATCGGAACTCCGTCTGTGTCTGGAAAGGAGGCCCATTCAGTTCCTTTGATGGTATTGTTGGACGTTATGTGAACATAGGCAGCATCTTTGGTGAACTGAAATTCTTTTGGTATATATGAAAAGCTCTTATCTTCTGATGAAGCCGCGATATTAACCTTTTTTCCCTGAATTTCCACTTCTTTAACAGCCTTTGTTGACCATGTGCCAGTATTAATATAATCCGCGGTTTTTTCATCTGGAAGAAAATTCATCGGGATCATGGCAAACTGCATGCTGGCACCCCCTTGGATAAACAGCACATGAAACCTGTCATCCAGCTTTAACAACCTTTTTGTCCTGACAACCGCATCATTAATAATATCATCAAACCATTTTGACCGATGGCTTATCTCTGTAACTGACATACCGCAATTGTTTAAGTCCAAAAAGGAATCTCTGATCTCTTCAAGAACAGGAAGGGGCAGGGCAGCGGGCCCGGCATTAAAGTTGTGAATCCTGTTTTCTTTCATTCTATTACCTCCATAACAGGTGAATCCCTTTTTTTAAAAAAATAATAAGGAAAAGTATAAAGGCAGATAGATGGTCATATGTCAACATTAAAAACAGAACTAGAATATAATCTGTAGCAAGCTGGTGTATTCTGATGCCGGATGTATGTTGACAACAGCGTTCCTGTGTCATAAAGGTTTTAAATATTTAGGGTACCTCTAAAAATTAGGATTTTGGTTCGAGTGCAAGGCATGCGAAAATTTTAACCGCAAGAATACATTAAGTATTTTGAGGATTAAAATTTGAGCATAACGCCGCAATCGGGCCAAAAGACAATTTTTAGTGGTGGCCTTAATGATCAGTTGAATGCCCATATACTTATTTGCATCCACGGAGGATGACCATGACAAATCCTATCAGGATTTACACTTATCCGTCAAAAGCAGCAGAAGCAAGAGCCCGGGCCATTATCAATCGAGGTATTGGATATACAAAAAAAGAATACAGGGAAGTTAGCCGAATTGTCGAAGATGTTAGGAAAAACCAGGACAGAGCTGTTATAAAATACACCAACCGTTTTGATGCACCACGCTTGAGCGCAAGGTCGCTTAAGGTTACTGATCGAGAGATGAATGCCGCGTTGAAAAAGGTGGATAGGCCTTTTAAGCGGGCTTTGAACAGGGCAGCCTCCCAGATCGAAGCGTTTCACCGTCAGCAAATGACCAGGTCCTGGATCAATACCGAGAGACCCGGTGTTTTTTTAGGACAGATGGTCAATCCTGTTGATTCCGCGGGTATATATGTTCCAGGCGCCAAAGGCGGGGAAACACCGCTGGTATCTTCTGTGCTCATGGGCGGCATTCCTGCGAAGATAGCAGGCGTAAAACAGGTTATAATGACAACCCCTCCGCGAAAAAATGGGAGTATCAACCCGCACCTTCTTGCTGCCGCAAAAAAGGCAGGAGTGGACGCTGTTTATAAAGCCGGAAGCGCCTGGGCTATTGCAGCGATGGCATACGGTACTCAGACAATACCGAAAGTAAATGTAATCGCCGGCCCTGGAAATATATATGTAACCATTGCTAAAAAAATTGTCACTGGAACAGTTGGGATCGATATGATCGCTGGCCCGAGCGAAATACTTATTATTGCTGACGATTCCGCTGATCCGGATTTTGCCGCTGCTGACCTGCTTTCCCAAGCTGAACACGATATTATGGCGTCATCCATACTTATTACCGATTCAAAAAAACTGGCTTCAGGTGTAGCTGAAGCAGTGACAAAACAGCTTGAGGATCTGGACCGGCAGGATATAGCAAGAAAATCCCTTGCGGCGTTTGGCGGCATTCTTGTTGTGCCGGATATCAACTCGGCTGTATCCCTTGCCAACAGGCTGGCCCCGGAACACCTTGAACTTCAGGTAAGAGATCCGTTTGAGCTTGTGGGACAGATAAAAAATGCAGGTGCTGTGTTTATGGGGAACTATACGCCTGAACCGGTGGGTGATTATATTGCCGGGCCAAATCATGTCCTACCAACTGCAGGCACAGCACGTTTCGCCTCAGCCCTATCAGTTGATCATTTTGTTAAAAAGACAAGCCTGATCCATTATTCTAAAGATGCCATGCAAAAAGAAGCAACAGATGTCATCAATCTTGCCAGAATCGAAGGGCTTGATGCGCATGCGAATTCGGTGAAGATAAGGTTGGATAAAAAATAGATAATTTGTTTAATTGGTTTTAGTTGGTTTAATTTGTTGGATTGGTTAAAATCATTTTAAAAACCAATGAAACGAATAAGACTAACCAAACAAATTTAACATTTTTTAGTTGAAGGAATATAGCAGGTAGGGTCCCAACTGGTCGTAATGGTCTTTTGTGGTGAATTCAACCCCAATGTTTGTACCCCTTATACTTCTTATGATAACTTCTTTTCTAATAAGCGACCTTTGGCTGTCATCCAGGTTAAATTCTATATTGAGCCTTTCACCAATCTGAAAGGCCATCTTCATATTCATCTCCAAATTCATCCCAGACCGGGACAGATTTTTCACGACCATGGTTCCGCGCACACCCTCTTGGGTTTGGCTAGAATATGTTCCAGGAAGATCCATCGATTTTCTTAAATCTTTTCGTCTTTCAAGCAGGACATTATAGGTGTGCCCGCAAGGACACTTGCATTTTACTTTTACCGCTGTTTCAATATCTTTATACTGGGCGACATTTCTGGTTCTAGAATTCTGACATTCAGGACATACAAATGTTGCTAAGTTGTTAGAGGTTATAAATACTTTTTTTAATGCCATTTAAATCACCTTTTAAGGCATAATATCCATTGTGTTTATGTAAGTATTTATATTAATACTGATTACCGCAAGGTGTCAATACCTGAAAACAATTTTAAACAAGATTTTTATAAAAATAGTAACTTTCTTAAAAATATCAAATACTGTTTGTAATAGATTGTTTTTACATGTCTATCCCGTGAATAACTGCTCCACAGAAAGAACACGCCCCCTTTTTAACAAGATTTTCCCTTACCGTAAACCCCCATCGCTCAATAAGGGTTCTGCCACAACTGTAACAGATCGTGTTTTCGCCGCTGTCACCAGGAACATTTCCTATGTAAACATATTTAAGCCCTGCATCAATGCCTATGTCACGGGCTGTCTCAAGACTCTCAACCGGAGTCGAAGGTCGGTCAGTCAGTTTATATGTCGGGTGGAATCGACTAATATGCCATGGTGTCTCTGTGCCGATGTCTTCCGCTAAAAAAAGTGCGAGATTCTCAAGCTCTTTTTTTTCATCATTTAGTCCGGGGATAAGCAGGGTCGTGACTTCAATAAAAACACCAAGGGATTTCATCTTTTTCAATGTTTTTTTTACATGTTCAAGGTCAGCACCGCAAATATCTTTGTAAAAATGCTCATTAAACGCTTTTAAGTCCACATTGGCTGCATCAAGAACCGGTGCCACCATCTCAAGGGCTTCGGGGGTCATAAAGCCGTTTGTTACAAAAACATTTTTAAGCCTTTTTTCTTTTGCCAGCGTTGCTGTTTCAAACGCGAACTCAAAGTAAACAGTTGGTTCAGTATATGTATATGCTATACTGCGGCAGTTGTTCTTGACCGCGGCTTCCACGACCTCTCTTGGTGAGCAGAGATTCCCCGCGGTCAAGCCTTTTATATCTACTGGCATACTTTTTACCAGTTCCTGGGCAATATCCGCGTTCTGGCAGAAAAGACACTTGAAATTGCACCCAAGCGCGGCAATAGAATAAGAAAGACTCCCCGGAGAGACATGGAACAGCGGTTTTTTTTCGATCGGATCAACATGCCTTGCGATAAGTCTGTTATAAACAAGAGTTTCCAGAACGCCTGACCTGTTTTCACGAACTCCGCATTTTCCACGTCTGCCATCATTAATCACACACCTGTGACAGCATAGATGGCACTGCACTTGAAGCCCATCAAGCTTTTTGTAAAGAAAGGCTTCCATTATTACTGTCTCCTTATTGCTCCGGAAAAACCAGAAGAGGCACTTGTAGCTGGTTTTGTCTGATATTTAAGGGAAAGCGGATCCGTTGTAAACCGGGGAACAGGTGCCGCGGTTATCCCTGCAAAAGCCCCAAAAGGACTTCTTTGTACAAAGGGAGAATATTCCAGGGTATTAAGAAATTTGTTAGGAGAGGAAGGGATCTGTATAACGGTTCTCCACGATATGGGTACATCACCCAGTATGGAACAAAGGAGACTTTTTATCTCCCAGACACTGAAAAATCGAGCCTTGTTATAGATTGTCTTTCCAGACATCCCCTTAATTCTTCGTTGAATTGCTTTTATCGCAAACCTGTTCAGTACACCGATGAACACCAAGTCTTTTGCCACCCTACAGGCCTCTTCAATCGCCTTTCTGGGGTTTTCGACAAATTCGAGTGTTGTAAAAAATGAAGCATAATTAAAAGAATTGTCGTCAAAAGGGAGATCTTCTGCAAAACCCCGGTAAAAGTCCACCCTGTTTTTTACTTTTTTTTCAGCCAGATCTATCATGTAGGGTGAAGGATCGAGGCCCGTGACCTGTAGTCCCTTGTCAAGAAAAGGGATAAGAGAAAATCCTGTACCACAACCAATATCAAGAATAGTTTCCCCGCGGTTTGGATTGATCAGGTTAAGCATAAGACTGGTTTCAAGGTTTGCAGCAAACCTGTTGCGGCTTTTTTTAAACCAGGTGTCGTATGCCTTGGCATCCTGAAAAGTAAAAACATATCCCATAAGGTGCTGCTACAAAAAAATACTGAAAGTGTTTTGAAGAATTGTAGTTAAGATGAGTCTATTTAATTTAGTAAAGATTGTTTATAATTCCTTTATAAGAATAAGCCTGTTCCCCTTGTCATTATATAAACATTCGTTAAAATACTGGTCCATGATAATCAATCCTCTTCCGTGTTCACTTTTTGGCCCGAAATTCAGCTTGTTTTCAGGCCTCCATTCTGTTCCTGCTTCGTGCTCGTCAATTTCCCAGATGTCGCTTTCAGACAGAAAAATATCCATCAGTTCGTCTTTGACGGTTTTCCAGCTAAATCCATCCCCTTCATCTTCAATCTCAGCGATTAGCCGGTTGTCGTGCATCTGTATGGAATACTGGACAATTTTGTCCTGGACCAGCTGGTTTCCATGCCGTACGGCATTTGTAAGCCCTTCCCTGAGAACAAGGGAGACATCAAAGGTCTCGGATTCCAACCCCACATCCTTGAGGAAAATTCTTGTGGCATCGATAGCCCTGTCAACATTTTTCATTGTGGAACTGAAAAATATGATCATTTGGCTGTTTTCTCTTGTGATGTCAAATCTGCCGTCTTCAGACATTTAAAAACCTTTACCTTTTGCCCGTCTGAAATTAATACTTATACTTGGATTCCCAGCACAACAATGTCGTCTTGGAGCTCTTCATTACCATTACAGATACAAGTTTTAATTTTCTCAGGTGCATCAGTTACGGGCACATCCCTGAATTCCTCACAGGCCGGGAGTATTTTGTCTTTTCCTGCAGTCCACAGCAGCCGTTCTTTTGGGGATTCAATAAGCCCATCTGAGTAAATATAAAAGCGGTCGCCCGGAGAAACTTTAAGTGTATATTGACCAAAAAGAACCTCTTTGAAAATGCCGATGATATCTCCATCCATTTCTATAAGCCTGGGATCTCCTTTTACTGGGACATAAGCGACCGGAGGATGTCCGGCGTTAATAATTGTCATCTGGTTTGTTTTCCGGTTAAGCCTGGAATAGCATACTGTAAGATATTTATCCTCGGGCAATATTTCCACCAGCACATCATTAATCATTTTTATGCTTTCCAGTGGTTGATATATCGGGGAACAGTTCTGTCTGAGCAGCGCTTTAAGTGAAGAGGTCAGGAAGCCTGTGCTGATGTCGTGACCGGAGAGGTCTGCCACAAAGTAACCGTAGATATCTTTTGAAATAGGGAGTACATCATAAAAATCCCCCCCAGCCTCCTGCAGGCTCAAGTAATAAACACCAAAATGGGCGTCCGGCTGCATTTCAGGCGTTGTGAGCATTGAAGTGTGCACTTTGGTAATCTGCTTTAGTTTATTTGCCTGGGTTGAAATCAGTGAATTTGTCGCTATTGAAAGTTTTAAATGCAGCTGAACTCTTGCCAGAACTTCCAGTGGGTGAAAAGGTTTGATGATATAATCAACAGCGCCCAGTTCGAACCCCGTAAGCTTAGCGTCAATTTCACTGACACCAGACAAAAAAATCACCGGGATTGAATTGGTTATGGAATCATTTTTCAACTGTTTAATAACATCAAAACCGTCTTCCCCGGGCATTCTTATGTCAAGCAGTATTAGATCCGGAATTTCATCAGCAGCAATTTCTCTAGCATCAGGCCCATTACTTGCGGTTATTATCCTGTAGCCTTCTTTTGACAGGGCAGTCTGGATAAGCTTCAAGTTTAAAGGGTTATCATCAACGGCCAAGATGCAAAAACGTTCTTCAACAGTCATGTTTGAGTCCATATCTTTTTTTTGTTTATGCGGAAAACTTAAGGGTACCTCTAAAAATTAGATTTTAATTCGAATAAAAGGCATGCAACAATTTTAACCGGAGGAATACATTTAGTATTTTGGGGATTAAAATTTTCGCATAACGCCGTAATCGGGCCAAAAGGCAATTTTTGAGGTGGCCTTAAAATAAACCGCTTATTACAGCCGAAGAAAAACGTGTCAGCTGTTTTTGTGCTTTTCAAACGCTTCTTCAATTATCGCGATTTTATCTTTAAGCTCCTTAATTTTTAAGCTAAGCCCTGTTACCTGGGCGTTCCTGGCCCTTTCTTCTATGCTTCGAGCTAAGTCAGAAAGCTCCATGAAGCCAAGATTGCCCGCAGCACCTTTAAGAGAATGCGCTGCGTCAGAAGCCAGTTCAGTATCCCCTTTTTCATTGGCGGTCATCAGCTTATTGATGTCTATTTCTGCTGCAGGGAAAAAAAATTCAACCAGCTCTATGTATTCATCTTTTTCCAGGCTCAGGCTTTTACCCGCTTCATCAAAATCCATAAAAAAGTTCCTTTTTTATTCAACTTTTTTCAACAGACGCCTGTCCCCGATCTGTTTTTTTCTGTGCCTGTGGTTTTCTGCAGTTCCTTATGGGTTATATTATAGATACGTTATATTAAGCCAAAAATATTTCGCAAGCAACTATTTTCCGCTACTTGCAGGATTTTTTTAATCAAGGAATGGCAAATAACATCTCAATGGGATGCATCATGCTTGAATCCAGCATCCTTAATTTAAACTGTAAAAGTCTAGACTTGACCGTACAAACAGTGTCAGATTAGTTATTACAAACTAAGTTTCTAAATAAAATTTTAAGAGGGTTGTTCTTTGGCGATTTTATCCTGTATAAAGTTTATGGCTTTATTAATTCTTGAAATGGTAACTTCTTTACCCAGAACCTCAATAATTTCAAATATACCAGGGCTAACGGTTTTTCCAGTAAGAGCCACCCTGACAGGCTGTGCTATTTTACCGAGCTTAAGGCCTGTTTCCGCCATCAGGTTTTTAAATGCTGTTTCCAGATTTTCCTCGGTAAAATCGTCTATCTGTTCAAGATGCGCAGCCAGTGCTATGAGGAGGTCAAGCGCCGAGGCCTTTAGGAATTTTTTTGCTGCTTTTTCTTCAAACAACACGGTTTCATTATAGTAAAACAGAGAGCCCTCAGCCATTTCGAGCAGGGTTTTGCTCCTAACGTTAAGTGTATTTATAATATTTTCAATCTGTTGTCCTTCTGTTGCGTTAATCTCCCTTTTGTGTAGATGAGGGATGAGGTGTTTTGCCAATTTGCCCGGGTTAGCGACCTTAATATGTTCGGCGTTAAGGGCCAGGAGTTTTTCAGGGTTAAAGATTCCCGCTGAACGGCCCACGTTTTTCAGCGTGAATTTTTCAATAAGTTCATCTATTGTAAAAAACTCCTGGTCGCCGAAAGACCATCCAAGGCGGACAAGGTAATTCAACAGGGCATCAGGAAGATATCCCATGTCTCTGTATGCGGTAACAGACATCGCCCCGTGGCGTTTACTGAGGCGTGACTTGTCACTTCCCAAGACCATCGGCAGGTGCCCGAAAACTGGAACCGGACTTTTCAGTGCATTGTAAAGCTGAATCTGTTTTGGTGTGTTGTTTACATGATCATCGCCACGCAGAACTGTATTAATATTCATGGTAATATCGTCAACAACCACAGCCAGATTATAGGTGGGTGAGCCGTTGCTCCTCTGAACAATAAAATCATCAAGCTCTGAATTATTAAACTCAATATTCCCTTTTATTACATCTTCGAGTAGGGTTGTACCCTTTTCCGGAGCCCTGAAACGGACAACAGCGCCATCTTCTTTAAGAAAACCTTTGTCCCGGCATGTACCGTCATATTTTGGTTTGCCACCAGATGCCATGGCTTCCTTTCTCATGGCCTCAAGACGATCTGGTTTGCATTTGCAATAGTACGCCTTTCCTGAGTCAATGAGCCTGCTGACATATTCCGAATAGATATTGTAGCGCTTGGACTGAAAATAAGGACCTTCATCCCAGTCAATACCGAGCCATTCTAAGGCTTCAAAAATTGCATCCACTGATTCTTGAGTTGAGCGCTCGGCATCTGTATCTTCAATCCTTAAGACAAATTTCCCTTTCATGTTGCGGGTGTAAAGCCAGTTAAACAGAGCGGTCCTCGCTCCTCCAATGTGCAAATATCCTGTCGGGCTGGGCGGAAAACGTGTAATAATTTTATCCATAATGACTTAACCTTTAACTGAAACTAGTTATTACTAATAATTTATATTAGTAATAGTAAATGTGTAAAACTTTAATTACTAACGGTTTGTGTTAGTAATAGTAATTGAAAAAAACTTTTCAGGTTCCGCGGGTTCAGGGCGCAGGAGCTGGCTGCCTCAACATCCCTTTCCCCGTTCCGTTCCTCCCAAAGCAAGCTGTCTAGGCATAAAAACTAATAATGCTGTTAAAACAAAAAGTTGAGGCCATTTTCTAGGACCAGCGCTTATGTTTAAAAAAATATATACGCCCAAGTAAGAATAAAAAACAAGAGAATTTTTAAAAAACACTTGACATTGGGATCAATATCAATTACTAAAAATATCAAAAATTATAAGTAATATAAACGATAGAATTTACAATAAATAAAATGGTTTAAGGATTACTAATGCCGGTACCAAAAAGAAAAACATCAAAGTCAAAACGGGACAAAAGACGGACTCATAAAAAAACAGCCGCGCCAAATCTTTCAACATGTCCGGAATGCGGAGAGGAAAAACTACCCCACCGCGCCTGCCCAAGCTGCGGTTCTTACAAGGGGCGAGATGTGATTGAACCTGAAGAAGAATAAGTCCCGTCAGCTCTTCATAGGCGGGATTCATGCCGGTTAGCAGCTCAAACTAAAACCGAATAAAATTAAAACCCAGGGAGACCAGGAATGGAGGATAAGAACAAACGAAATGTTGTGGTCACAGGAGGATCAAGGGGTATTGGACGGGCGATCTGTCTTTCCCTGGCCGGGCCGGACACTCGCATATATTTCAACTTTTATCCTGAGGACCCAGAAGCTCCAGAAACAGAACGTCTTGTGGCTGAAGCCGGTGGAGCAGCAAAAGGTACATGCGCCAGTGTCACCTCTGAAGAGGAGATGTCGGACTTTTTTAAAAAAGTTATCGAAGAAGCAGGAAGTATAGATGTATTAGTAAATAACGCAGGTATTACTAAAGATGGTCTTTTGGTTCGCATGAAAGAACAGGACTGGGACATGGTCCTAGATATTAATTTAAAAGGAGCATTTCTCTGTACAAAAATAGCTGCCAAACAGATGATGAAGCAGCGGAATGGTTGCATTATTAATATTTCATCTGTTGTCGGTGTAATGGGAAATCCCGGCCAGGCAAACTATGTGGCTTCAAAAGCCGGGCTGATAGGGTTAACAAAAACAGCTGCCCGCGAGCTTGCAGCAAGAGGTATCACCGTTAATGCCGTGGCTCCCGGATATATTGAATCAGACATGACGGCAGACCTGCCGGAAAAAGCAAAGGAGGCCATGCTGAGCCAGATACCTTTGGGCAAGGCAGGGCAGCCGGAGGACGTGGCTGAAATTGTGGCCTTTCTTGCCTCTGACAGCGCTTCATATCTTACGGGTCAGGTTATTCATGTAAGCGGCGGGATGTTTATTTAACAGGAAAAAAGGAGAAAATGTTTATGTCAGTACAAGACAAAATTACAAAGGTTATTGCGGAAAAACTGAGTGTTGACATTGAAGAAGTTGTACCTAAAGCATCTTTTGTTGATGATCTTGGAGCAGATTCCCTCGATCTGGTTGAGTTAATAATGTCCATGGAAGAGGAGTTTGATATAGAAATTCCTGATGAAGAAGCTGAACAGATAGTAACCGTTCAGGATGCGATAAATTTTGTAGATTCACATTCATAACGCTTTTTAAGCTGACATGTATCGCTTAAAGAAAAAAAGGGGGGGCTTTGAACAGACGGGTTGTTATAACCGGTGTCGGCCTGGTTACACCGCTTGGGATCGGTGTTGAAGAGTCATGGGCCGCTCTATGTGATGGAAAATCAGGAATCGGGGAAATAACCAGATTCGACGCATCAGCCTTTGACACGAAGATAGCAGCAGAAGTCAAAGGTTTTCATGCCGGTGATTTTCTTCCAAAAAAAGAGGCAAAGCGGCTGCAGCGGTTTATTGCTTACGCTGTTGCTGCCGCACGCATGGCTTTAGAAGATTCCAGACTGAACGTTGACAGCTCTAACGCTGAACGTACAGGTGTCTTCACAGGATGCGGACTGGGTGGTCTTTCAATGATTGAAGATTCTACTTTAATTGTTGAAAGAAGGGGACCTAAGAAAGTAAGCCCGTTTCTTGTACCGATGATGATCGGGAACATGGCGGCAGGTATGATTTCTATCTTTCTAGGCGCTAAAGGACCGAATTCTTCAGTGGCTACAGCATGTGCTGCGGGTACGCATGGTGTTGGGGAATCCTATAATATAATTCAAAGAGGCGGAGCTGACGCCATGATAGCTGGTGGTGTTGAATCTGTTATAAGCCCTACATGTATTGCGGGCTTTAACGCTATGAAGGCTCTATCCACAAGGAATGATGAACCTGAAAAAGCATCAAGGCCTTTTGACAGGGACAGGGATGGTTTTGTTGTAGGAGAAGGCAGCGGTATCCTTATTCTTGAAGAGCTTGAGCAGGCACTTGAAAGAGGAGCGGATATCTACGCGGAAGTCTGCGGATACGGAATGAGCGGAGACGCGTATCATATGGCAGCCCCGTCCCCGGAAGGTGAAGGGGCTTCAAGATGTATGCGGGCCGCTCTTGATGATGCAGGTATAACTGGTGACAAGGTCGATTATATAAATGCCCATGGAACATCCACACCGCTTAATGACCTCCTGGAGACACAAGCCATAAAAACAGTATTTAAAGACCATGCGTATTCACTGGCAATCAGTTCGACAAAATCAATGACAGGCCACCTTCTTGGAGGGGCCGGCGGCATAGAGGCGGTGTTTACAGCCCTGACTCTTAATTATGGAATACTGCCCCCGACGATAAACCTTGATAATCCCGGGGAAGAATGCGATCTTGATTATATTCCTCATACTGCCAGGAAGAAGGATATCAACGTTGCTATGAGCAATTCCTTTGGCTTTGGCGGCACAAACGCGTGCTTGGTATTTAAAAAATTTGATTCTTCTGTTGTTTAATCTGTTTGTTTCTTTTCTTCCCGTATCGTTTCGGACATCTGTGCTGCCGAAGCAATACGGGATTTTTTATTATCTTCTATTTGAATATGTTTCCATAATAATGCCGTATTAACCTGTTTCCTGCTGAAAAAGCGAAAAAACCGCCTTTTTCCTTTAAAAAAAGCAAAAAAGCGGTTTTTTTTATTGCGGTAATTGAATTTCATATTTATATTAAAAAGTTATAATTATTATCATGGTGTTAAACAAGAGAGTGTATAAATATAAGAGAATATAAGGAGCTAAAAATTATGCCCGAAAAAACACCTGTTATCATCGGTTGCGACCATGCGGCCTGTGACATGAAAGAAAAAGTAAAAGAATATCTTGAAGAACAGGGCATAACGGTTGAAGACGCTGGAACGTCCGGAGAAGAATCGGTTGATTATCCGGACTTTGGTATTAAGGTCGCTTCAGCTGTCTCAAATGGGACATTCAAAAGAGGAATCCTCCTCTGTGGCACTGGACTCGGTATGTCCATGGTTGCGAACAGGTTTTCAAATGTTAGGGCGGCCCTGTGCAGCGATATATTTTCAGTTGCCATGAGCCGTCAGCACAATGATTCAAACCTCCTTGTTCTTGGCGGGCGAGTTATAGGGGAAACCCTTGCCATGGAACTGGTTAAAGTATGGCTTGAAACTGAGTTTGAGGGCGGCCGGCACCAGTCAAGACTGGACAAGTTTAACGGATTAGGTGAAACCGTATAGAATAATTTTTAAACAAGGAACGGATGTGTTTTGGACTTAAGAACTCTTAAAGATGTTGATCCTGAAATAGCCGGAGCGATCTCCAGGGAGACCGAAAGGCAGAAAAACAATCTAGAGATGATCGCATCAGAAAACATTACCACGCCTGCTGTCATGGCGGTTCAGGGAAGCGTTTTAACGAACAAGTATGCTGAAGGATATCCTCAAAAGCGGTATTACGGCGGGTGCGAACATGTGGACGAGGCTGAAATACTGGCGATAAACAGGGCGAAAGAGCTGTTCGGGGCGGCTTACGCGAATGTCCAGCCCCATTCAGGATCCCAGGCAAATATGGCTGTGTATTTTGCGCTGCTTAAGCCAGGAGATACAATTCTTGGAATGAATCTATCCCACGGCGGGCATCTTTCTCACGGAAGTCCGGTCAGTTTTTCTGGAAAATTATTTAATTTTGTTCATTATGGTATCAAAAAAGAGACCGGATATATTGACTATGATGAAATGGCAGCGATTGCAGAAAAACACCGGCCTAAAATGATTGTTGCCGGGGCAAGTGCATATCCACGGACAATCGATTTTGATGCTTTTTCAAAGATCGCCAAATCCGTGGAAGCATATTTAATGGTTGACATGGCGCATATTGCCGGCCTGGTTGCGGCTGGCGTTCATCCGTCTCCTGTACCACTGGCGGATGTTGTGACATCAACCACGCATAAAACTCTTCGCGGACCGCGGGGTGGATTAATTCTGGCAAAAACAGACTTCAGCTCTAAACTCAACAGTGAAATTTTTCCGGGAATACAAGGCGGACCGCTTATGCATGTTATTGCCGCAAAAGCGGTGGCATTTAAGGAGGCAAAGACAGAGGATTTCCGAAAATATCAAGGACAGGTTGTTGAAAACGCGCGGACTCTTGCTGAAAAACTTGTTTCAGAAGGCATAGACCTTGTTTCCGGTGGAACAGATAATCACCTGATGCTCGCGAATTTAACGAACCTCGGCATAACTGGTAAAGACGCAGAAGCCGCCTTGGGTAGAGCGGGGATTACCGTTAATAAAAACAGCATACCCTTTGAAACCCGGAGTCCGTTTATTACAAGCGGTATAAGGATCGGCACTCCTGCTGTAACATCCAGGGGGATGGGAACGACGGAAATGGACATCGTGGCAGGGCATATCATAAATGTCCTGCAGAATCATGATGATGAAGGGGTTATCAGCGGTGTCAGGTCGGAAATATCAGAGATCTGTGATGCTTTTCCAATATATTGAAACCAGAGGGAGTAATAAAAATGTCTAAACAAGGAGAACGCCCTGCATGGGAGACTTATTTTATGGATATTACCCAGCTTGTTGCAATGCGGTCCACTTGTCTCAGGCGTGTTGTAGGGGCCGTGCTTGTTAAGGATAAAAGGGTGCTTTCCACTGGATACAACGGCGCCCCTTCTGGTGTAAGTCACTGTGCAGAAGCTGGCTGCTTGAGAGAGACGCTTAACGTGGCTTCTGGTGAAAAGCATGAACTCTGCAGGGGCATCCATGCCGAACAGAACGCGATTATTCAGGCAGCCCATTACGGGATTTCCATAGATGGGGCCTCCCTTTACTGCACGAACCTTCCATGCTCCATATGCACGAAAATGATCATCAACGCGGGTATCAGTAAAATTTTTTATAAAGAGGGATATGCGGATTCCCTTTCCGAGAAGATGCTGAGCGAGACGGATATTCAACTAATTAAACTTGATAACAGCGCACAGGGGGAAAATTCATGAAGTGTCCATTTTGCGGAGAAGCCAACAACAAGGTTATTGATTCAAGGCTGGGTAAGGATGGGAATGTTATCAGGAGGCGTAGGGAGTGTATTGACTGTACCAGGCGTTTTACTACGTATGAACATGTTGAAGAAATTCCGGTAATGATTGTAAAAAAAGATGGCCGCCGGGAGCAATTTAACAGGGACAAGGTAAGAACAGGCATGCAACTGGCGTGTCAGAAGCGAAAAATAAGTATGAACATCATTGAAGATTTTATCGATGATATTGAACGTGATCTCAGGGAGACAGGAGAAAAAGAGATTCCAGCAAGCGTTATCGGAGAAAAAATTATGGTCAAGTTGCATGGTCTCGATGATGTGGCATATGTCAGGTTTGCTTCAGTTTACAGAGAATTCAAGGATGTCAATGATTTTGTTTCAGAGCTTAAGAGCCTTTTGGCCAAACATTGATCATTCGTTGTTTAAACATATGGCTAAGCGGTAGTATTATATGAACGACGGTTATTTCATGAAAACCGCCCTGGCCCTCGCGGAAAGGGGAAAAGGATTTACATCGCCCAATCCGATGGTCGGCGCTGTTGTTGTAAAAAACAAAAAAATAATCGGCAGGGGGTGGCACCAGGCCGTTGGAGAAGCGCATGCCGAGGTCAATGCCATAAATGACGCGGGTATTACAGCACGAGGTGCTGATATGTATGTTACCTTGGAACCCTGCAATCACACAGGCAGAACAGGACCATGCACAAAAAAGATACTTGAGGCGGGTATCAGCAGGATTGTGGTCGCTATGGAAGATCCCAATCCTGATGTTAAGGGCGGTGGAATAAACTTTCTGAAGAACCAAGGGGTTGAGGTTGACTTGGGTATCTGCGGAGAAGAAGCCGCAAAACTTAATGAAAGTTTTGTAAAGTATATAAAAACAAAAAAACCGTTTGTTATTTTAAAATGCGCTTCAACCCTGGACGGCCGCATAGCGACAAGGACAGGTGATTCAAAGTGGATTTCTGGTGAGAAGTCGAGACTATTTGTCCATGAATTGCGGCATGCGGCTGACGCCATTATGGTGGGGATCGGAACGGTTAAAACAGATGATCCCAGTTTGACAACCCGTCTGGAGCATGTTGAGGGAAGAGATCCTGTCCGGATTATTCTGGACACAGAGCTTTCTATTGATCCGGA
This sequence comes from Desulfobacterales bacterium, assembly GCA_028277765.1. Classification (GTDB taxonomy): domain Bacteria; phylum Desulfobacterota; class Desulfobacteria; order Desulfobacterales; family SURF-7; genus JANQFQ01. The sequence goes on along the minus strand of JANQFQ010000051.1, from coordinate 165,515 downwards.
CGCTAAGGTGCTGTCACTTGAATCAGAGGCTGAGACCATTGTTGTGACGGGCGGTCTGGCGCAGAAGAAAAAAAAGAAGCTTATAGAAAAAAAGGGCTCGAAAGTTATTGAGATCTCTTGTCAAGACGGTCGGATTGATTTAAACGCCTTAATCGATTTTCTTGGAGAATCCGGCATTACAAGCCTCCTTATTGAAGGGGGCAGCAGGGTTATCGCTTCATCCCTTACCCAGGAGATTATTGACAAGGTATTCTTTTTTTACGGCCCGAAAATATTGGGCGGAGACGACGGGGTGCCGATCTGCAGGGGCAGGGGTCCGGAATTGATGAGTCAGAGCATGCCAGTAAAAGAGATCAGTATCCGCAGGTTTGATGATGATATTATGATCGAGGGGTATTTAAACTGATTGAAACTTGAGATCAGGAGAAAATGTTTACAGGAATCATAGAAGGGCTCGGTACAATAACCGGGATACAGCCGTCAGGACAGGGAAAGCATATTGCCGTGCGATCTGATTTTTTTCTTGAAGACACGAAAATCGGCGACAGTATTGCGGTGAGCGGTGCGTGCCTAACGGCTGTTAAACTGGACGGAAAAAATTTCAGCGTGGATGTGGCCCCTGAAACACTTGAAAAGACAACCCTCGGGCAAGCAAAAACCGGAGACCGCGTTAACCTGGAACGTGCGCTCAGGCTTTCCGGAAGGCTAGACGGGCATCTTGTTTCCGGGCATATAGATGGCCGTGGTACTATAAAAAGCAAAGAGAATAAAGGGAATGCGGTCATTGTTTCCATAAGCGTTCCGGAATCGCTTTCGCGCTATATGATACAGAAAGGCTCGGTGGCGGTTGACGGCATAAGCCTGACAATAAACAGCTGTGGAAAAGAGAGCTTTGAGGTAAGTATAATACCGCATACCGCAAAACTGACAACCATAGGATTTAAGAATATTGGAGACCACGTTAATATTGAAACAGATCTGATCGGGAAATATGTTGAGAAATTTTTAAGCATGGAAGATCCAGACAAGGAAGGGGCTGGCGAATCCATCATCGATAAAAAGTTTCTTGCTGAAAAAGGATTTCTATAAATGATAATAATAAAACAGATTTTTTTGATTTTAACATATAAAGACAATTTTTAAGATTAAAGCTTTACCAGAATGTAAAGGGAGTACAGGAGTTAAGAAACAAAATGCCTCACATTACTATTGAAGAAGCGATTAAAGAGATTAAAAACGGCAGGATGGTCATCCTTGTTGATGATGAAGACCGTGAAAACGAGGGAGACCTGACCATGGCCGCGGAAAAGGTAACATCAGAAGCCATAAATTTCATGGCAAAATACGGGCGAGGTTTAATCTGCCTTTCCATGACAGGGGAAAAGCTTGATTCCCTTAACCTGCCGATGATGGTTAACAAAAACACATCGCCGTTTGAAACAGGATTTACCGTATCGATTGAAGCAAGGCACGGTGTAACCACCGGCATTTCAGCCGCCGATAGGGCAACAACGATCCTTACAGCTGTGAAGGATGACGCAAAGCCCGAAGACCTTAGCCGGCCCGGCCATATTTTTCCACTCAGGGCACGAAAAGGCGGGGTCATGGTACGCATCGGCCAGACAGAAGGATCTGTGGATCTTGCCCGTCTTGCCGGCCTCAAACCTTCCGGGGTTATATGCGAAATAATGGATGATGACGGCACAATGGCCCGGATGCCTTCACTTGAAAAATTCAGTAAAGAACACGGCATCGGCATCTGCACCATAGCAGACCTTGTTCAATACCGTACACAAACAGAATCCTTTGTGCATAAGGCAGCTGAAACGGTTATCCCAACGCCACATGCAGGCGATTTCAAGATCATCCCTTATGAAAACGAACTGGATGATCTTCTTCATATTGCTCTGGTCAAGGGAGAGATCGACCCTGAAAAACCGGTACTTGTGCGCGTTCATTCAGAATGCATGACCGGCGATATTTTTGGTTCCATGCGGTGCGACTGCGGAGATCAGCTGTTCAAAGCCATGGAGATGATGGACAAGGAGGGGGCCGGCGTACTCCTATACCTGAGGCAAGAAGGAAGGGGCATCGGCCTTGTCAACAAACTTAAGGCGTATGATCTTCAGGACAAGGGATTTGATACGGTTGAGGCCAACAAGGAACTCGGCTTCAAAGCTGACATGCGGGATTACGGAATAGGTGCCCAGATTTTAGTGGAACTTGGCGTCAGGAAGATGAAGCTTTTAACTAACAATCCGAAAAAAATGATCGGCCTGGAAGGTTATGGCCTCAGTATAGTAGCGCAGGTGCCCATAGAAATCGAACCGAATGAATTCAACAAGTGCTACTTGCAGTGCAAACAGCTGAAGATGGGACATCTGCTGAACATTGAAGAGGAATCAGTCGATAAAAGTTAGGGGGATAAGGGAGGTATTTATATGCCAAAAATTCTTGAAGCAAGTCTGTCAGCAAAAGGGAAGAAGTTTGCCATTATCGTTAGCCGGTTTAATGATTTTATTACTGAAAAACTGAAAGACGGGGCTGTTGACGCCCTGGTCCGAAGCGGTGCAAAAGACGGGGACATTGATATTGCCAAGGTCCCGGGCGCGTTTGAAATTCCTCTTATCGCTCAAAAAATGGCGCAGAAAGGAAAATATGACGCGATCATCTGTCTCGGGGCAGTGATTCGGGGATCTACACCGCATTTTGATTATGTCAGCGCTGAAGTGTCAAAAGGGGTCGCCATGGTCGGCCTTGAAGCCTCAGTTCCCGTGATTTTCGGTGTTATTACAACCGACACAATCGAACAGGCGATCGAGCGCGCAGGTACAAAATCTGGAAACAAGGGGTGGAGCGCGGCCATATCTGCAGTTGAGATGGCGAACCTTGTTGATGTAGTAAGTAAAAAGTAAGGATTATGGGGAGTCGTCACCGGTCAAGGGTGCTTGCCATGCAGGCGCTGTTTGACATGGACATGAGCGATAACAGTTCTGATGAACGGTTTAAACGGTTTTGCGCCAACTTTAATCCTTCAGAAGAGAGCCGTCCGTTTTTTGAAACGATTTTCGAGGGCGTCAAAAACAAACTGTCTGAAATCGATTCACTTATTGAGAAATTCTCAAGCAACTGGAAGATAAGCCGGATGTCAGGGGTGGACAGGAATGCCATGCGGATAGCGGTATATGAAATGATATACTGCGATGATATTCCCTCAAAGGTATCTATCAATGAGGCAATTGAGATAGGTAAGAAGTTCGGTACAGAGGAATCCGGGTCATTCATAAACGGCATTCTCGATTCTATAAGGAAAGAAATGGAAACAGATTCAGAAGAAAGCTAAAACCGATGTTAATTTTTGACGGATGTAAAGCACAATAAGGAGGTTTACCTTGGTTATTCAGATGCTCCCAGTTGGACCGTTTCAAGCAAATTGTTATATTATTGGCTGTGAAGACACAAAAGAGGCCGCGGTGATAGATCCAGGCGGTGAAGCAGACAGAATTCTGGCTACTATTGAAGAAATGGGGTTAGAATTGAAATACATTATAAACACGCATGGCCATTTTGATCATACTGCTGACAATAAAAAGATGAAAGATGCAACAGGCGCGGATATCATCATACATACGCTTGATGCTTTTATGCTGCCCGAGCTTTCAACAGGTGCTATGATGTTCGGTCTTAATGTGGAAGATTCACCTCCTGCAGACAGGACTGTAGAAGACAATGATGAAATCAAGGTAGGAAATATTACCCTGAAGGTAATACATACACCCGGTCATTCCCCAGGAGGCATTTCTCTTTATGCTGATGGCGTTGTGTTTGCTGGAGACACTCTTTTTTCAGGCTCTGTGGGCCGGACCGATCTGCCGGGCGGCAGCTTTAACACACTTAAAGACAGCATCCAGAACAAGCTTTTCATTCTAGGTGATGATATAAGGGTTTTTCCCGGCCACATGGGAGAGACCTCCATAAAAAAGGAGAAACAGTTTAATCCGTTTGTGGGACTCGGCACATAAAAAAGATGATATGGGTACAATTATACTAGGCGGTGGCCTTGCGGGACTTACTCTTGCGAATTATTTAAATGGCCCATCAACTATACTTGAAAAAGAAGAGGCCCCCGGTGGTTTATGCAGAAGTTTTAAATTCAACGGCATCATGTGCGATATGGGGCCTCATGTTCTGTTTTCAAAAAACAGGAATACCCTTTCTGAAATTACAGCCTTAATCAAAACCAGCCTTATTAGAAGATCGAATAAAATACTTCACCAGGGACGGATGATGAAATATCCTTTTGAAAATGACTTGTCATCACTTGATGAACATGAAAGAGACCATTGTCTGAATAGTTTTTTAGAAAATGAAAACGCTGAATCTAAAGCAGAAAATATGTACCAGTTTTTTTTAAAAACTTTTGGAAGTGGCATAACCGATCTATACCTGGCGCCCTACAATAAAAAAATATGGAAATATGATCCTTCGTTAATGGACCTTCAGATGGTTGAAAGAATACCCCGGCCACCGGCTGAAGATGTTATTAATTCCGCGAAAGGTATTGAGACCGAAGGGTATCAGCACCAGCTTCATTTTCACTATCCTCAAGAGGGAGGAATAGAGCGACTGATAACAGAGCTTATGGAGAAATGTTCTAACAAGGCGAAAGTTATCAGCTATGTTAACATTGAGAAGATAGCTTCTAAAAAAAGAAGATGGGTTGTTGAAACAGACAAAGGCCGTTTTAAAGGGACCTCCCTGGTAAACTGCATGCCCCTGCATGAACTCTTTAACTATATTGATGCTCCTGATAACATCCTAGAAACGTTAAACCGCCTCCAGTATAACTCGATCTATATTGTAGCCGTACACGCAAAAGAAGACAGCATCGGCAATAACTTTGCCGTATATTCCGCTAACAAGGATGTGATTTTTCATCGTCTTTCAAAAGTAAATTTTCTGGGAGACAACTATTCGCCAAAAGATGGAAGTTCGATCATACTTGCTGAAGTTACATGCAGATCTGATAGCCGACTTGCCTGTGAAAATGACGATGACATACTTCAGAGGGTGCTTGAGGACCTTGATAGACTTGACCTACTAAAGAAAAGGAATATTCTGGATACACAAATAAAATTTGTTAAATACGCCTATGTGATCTATGATCTTGATCACAGGAAAAACACCGATACCATACTGGCATATTTGTCTAGAATCGGAATACACTCCTGCGGAAGGTTTGCTGAATTTGAGTATCTGAACATGGACGCGGTGTTTGAACACAGCCGTGTTCTTGCGGAAAAGTTGAACAGGGAATAAAATGAGCAGCCTGTTAAAACTGGCAGTCGTTATGCCTAGCCTCGATGAAGAGGAATCGATCGCTGGCATGATTTCTAAAATTAATACCCTCACAGATTCACTTCAGACCGATATTATTGTTGTTGACAGCAGCACGGATAAAACACCGGATATCGCAAAGGATATGGGTGCTATTGTCATGCCGGTGGAAAAACAGGGACATGGTGCCGCCCTGAGGGCGGGGCTTGATGCGACGGACCATGATATTATTGTTACAACAGATTGCGACAACACCTATCCAATGGAATACATACCAGCCCTGGCTGACATGGTTGGTAATGGAGAATGTGATTTTATCTCCTGTAACAGGATGACACCGGAGCTGAAAGATCAAATGCCATTTTCAAACAGGCTGGCGAACCGATTGTTTGCCATGCTCATACGACTTCTTTACGGCATTAAAACACATGATGTGACCACAGGCATGTTCTGTTTTTCACGAAAAGTGAATCAAACGATACATCTTGAAACCCGGCTTTCGGTTCCGATTGAATTAATTATACAGGCAAACCAGGCTGGTTTTCACTGCCGGGAGATTGATATACCGTATTATCACAGAACCGGCAATGTAACGCTGCAGAAGTGGAAAAGCGGAAAAGCGGTTTTAAAGTGTATCTTTAATTACAGGTTTAAGCTGGGCTTTAATCCTGATGAGATGTAGGGGTGATGATTGATTGATCATTACGCTAAAACTAGAGATTATCAACAGGATGTTCCGTGTAATCTGTGCGGATCCCATAAACAGATTGTTATATATGCGAGCAGATATACAGCCGATGAATCTTTTGAAGGTGTTAAACGAAACTTTAGGGAGAAAGGCGGAGATGAACTGTTTGATCGTGTTGTAAAATGTGAGGAATGCGGACTGATTTACCTTTCCCCGAGATTTTTTGATGATTTTTATTTGAACGAATATAAAACTGCGGGCATACGCGGTTATAAGGAACAATTTGTTAAACAGAACCCAGAACGGGAGGCAGGATTCATTCGGGCTTTAAAAATGGTAACCCAGCTAATCCCAGGGAAAGGAAAACTCCTGGATGTGGGTACAGCGGACGGTACTTTTCTACGCGTGGCCCAACACCAGGGATGGGAGGTGTTTGGGTGTGAACCAAACACTTGGTTTTGCGAACAGGGAGAAAAAAATTATAATATAAAAATTGATTGCGGCACATTGCTTGATCAGGATTATCCTGAACAATCTTTTGATGTCATAACGTTGTGGGATGTTATTGAGCATGCAGTTGATCCAAAAAAAAATATTCAAAGCTGCTTCTCCCTGTTAAGACCCGGAGGCTATATGATAATCACATATCCGGATATTGATTCTTGGGTCGCTCGTTTAATGGGCAGAAAATGGGTCTATCTCATGTCTGTACATCTTTACTATTTTAATCAGGGAACACTTAAAAGAATGATTGTTTCCGAAGGATTTTCAGTGGAAAAAACAGTCTCCCATTTTCAGAGTCTCCGGCTTGGTTACTTAACTTATCGACTCCAGGTCCTTAACAGGCTGATATCTGTAATAATGGGGAAAGTATCGCGTCTATTGCTTATTGACAATATCAACATCCCCTATTGGGCCGGCATTAACTGCATTGTATGTCGAAAAAAGGGTGAAAAAGCATAATATGCCAGACACGAAAAAAATATCGATAGTTATGCCCAGCTATAATGAAGAAGAAGCGATCAGCATCATGATAGATGACATCAGGCGTTTCACAAAAGAGCTCGATGCAGAAATCGTTATAGTAGATAGTAGCAAAGACAGGACTTCTGAGATCGCCGAATCCATGGGGGCCCGCGTGATTAGACAGGAGCCAAGGGGGCATGGCCTGGCTTTAAGAACAGCGATAAGTGAAGCGCTCGGTGATATCATTATTACAGCCGATTGCGATAACACATATCCTATGAGTTATATACCACGACTGGTATCCCTTTGCGCCGACGAAGGTTACGATCTTGTTTCATGCTGCCGGATGAACAGTATGTTAAAAAAGAACATGCCGATTTCAAACCAAATAGCAAACCGCTCATTTGCTTTTTTAGTGAGACTTTTTTATAAAATAAGTGTACATGATGTTTCCACCGGTATGTTCTGTATGAAACGGACAGTTAATGATACAATACAATGGGAAACGAATTATTCCTTCCCGTGTGAAATTATTATCCGGTCACACATGCAAGGCTTCAGGTGTATGGAGATAGATATCCCTTATAATAATAGGATAGGTGATATCACCCTGAACAAGTGGCGGAGCGGGAAAGCGTATTTAAGGTGCATTTTTAAATATAAGTTCAGCCTGAATTTCAAGAAAAACCAATTATAGGATAGTGAGATGAACATCCTGGTAACAGGCGGTGCAGGTTTCATTGGCAGCCACTTAATAGACGCCTTAATAAATGAAGGTCATCATGTTGTCTGCGCAGACGATCTCAGCCTTGGCAAAGAGGAAAACATACTGCATCACAAAGACAATCCTGGATTTCAATTCATAAAAACAGATATCTGTGACACGTCATCCCTTGATCAGATATTTAAGAAATATTTTTTTGAGCATGTATTCCACCTGGCCGCGAATTCAGACATACCTGAAGGAACCGCTGATGTTATGGTTGATTTTAATAAAACCTTTATGACCACGTTCAGTCTCCTGAAATGCATGACATCCAACAATGTAAATAATATTCTTTTTGCGTCAAGTTCTGCCGTATACGGCGATCTTCCTGGAAAATTGGGCGAAGAGACAGGACCGCTTGAACCAATATCTTTTTACGGCGCTGCCAAACTCAGCTCTGAAGCGTATATTGCAGCTTTTAGCCACACCTTAGATAACGCAAAAGCCTGGATATTCAGATTCCCGAATGTTGTTGGTGAACGAATGACTCATGGGGTAATTTTCGATTTTTTAAAAAAACTGAAAAAGACTCCATCAAAGCTGACCATTTTAGGAGATGGCCAGCAGGAAAAACCGTATCTGTATGTCAAGGACGTGGTGGACGCCATGATGTTTACATGGAAAAATGCACAGGAACAGATTAACTATTTTAACCTTGGCGTTGATAATCGAACAAAAGTAAAGACAATAGCTGACATTGTCGTGAATGAACTGGGCCTCAAGGATGTTGAGTATGTTTTTACCGGCAGCTCCAGGGGATGGCCCGGCGATGTCCCCAGGTTTGAATACAACCTTTCAAAGATAAACAGACTGGGATGGACAGCCAAGAGAAGTTCTGATGAAGCAATTCGGCTGGCTGTACGCGCGGAACTTGAAAACAGGAAAAAAGCAAAATGAAAGCTGTTATACTGGCAGGGGGGAAAGGGACAAGGCTGGGAAAGGCGGCGATAGATATTCCCAAGCCAATGGTCAACGTGGGGAGTATCCCTCTTTTGGAACACCAGATTAATCTTTTAAAGAAATACGGCATTACGGATATTATTCTGATTATTGGCCATCTTTCTGAAAAGATCGAAGATCACTTTGATGACGGCAGTCGGTTTGGTGTAAATATTACTTTTTTTAAAGAAAAAAAACCGCTCGGAACCACAGGCGGCATAAAGGAGATAGAAAACCGGTTAACCGAAGATTTTCTGGTCCTTTATGGTGATGTGATGGTAAACATGGACCTTAACCGGCTGGTCGATTTTCATAAAAAAAACCAAAGTGATTGCACGCTGGTTCTTCATCCCAATGATCACCCCTTTGACAGTGACCTTGTTGAAATCAGTTCTGAAAATAGGATTGTCCAGTTTCATTCAAAACCCCATAATGATAATCTTTATTATAAAAATCTTGTGAACGCTGCGCTGTATGTGATGACGCCGAAAGTTTGTAACTATATTGAAAAGGGTAAAAAAGCGGATTTTGGCAAAGATATTTTCCCGGGCCTGTACAGCAAAATTAAAATGTTCGGCTATGTAACCCATGAGTATTTAAAGGATGTCGGCTCTCCAGAACGGCTCAAAGAGGTTATTGATGATTACAATAGTGGCAGGATAAAAGAATGTAATATTGAAAATAAAAGTAAGGCTGTCTTTCTTGATAGGGACGGTGTTATCAACAAGGAGGTGCATTTTTTAGTCAGGCCGGAAGAGTTTGAGTTGCTTACCAATACGGGAAATGCGATAAAAAGAATAAACAAAGCCGGTTATCTTGCGGTGGTGATTACAAACCAGTCCGTCATAGCCAGGAATATGTGCTCTCTGGATGATCTTGCCGAGATACATAAAAAAATGGAGACACTGCTGGGAAGAGAACGTGCAAAACTGGACGCGATCTATTTCTGTCCTCATCACCCGGATAAAGGACACGCAGGAGAAAGGCCTGAGTATAAAGTTGACTGCGACTGCAGAAAGCCAAAAGCCGGCATGATAAAAAAAGCCGAAAAGGAGTTAAACATTGAACTCAACGGCTCTTTTATGGTCGGTGATACAGAACGGGATATTGAATGCGGTAAGAAAGCCGGTTTAATTACCATTGGTGTAAAAACCGGCTATGGCTGTAAAGACATCAGGATAGAGCCGGACTTTTTTTGTGATTCATTGGCCGAGGCAGTGGATGTTGTTCTTAAATACGATTTGAAGGATTAAAGAGTTAAAAGATTATCTCTCACAGAGTTCGCAGAGAACTCAGAGAAAAGCGCGATCTCAGGACAAATATGATTATTACAAGAACACCATTTAGAATTAGTTTTGTCGGAGGCGGATCAGACATCGATTCTTATTATACTGTGGCACCCGGCGCTGTATTAAATACAACTATCAACAAGTTTATGTATATTTCATCCCATCGATTTTACGATGAAGATAAGATTGTCGCAAAATATTCAAGAACTGAAATTGTTAAAGACCTGGAAGAGATGAAGCATCCGATTCTTAAGCGGGCACTACAGAACTTCAATATTTCCGGGGCACTTGAAATCAGCTCGAATGCTGACGTGGCGGCTGGAACAGGTCTTGGTTCTTCTTCTTCGTTTACTGTGGGGCTTTTACTCAATCTCCATACCATAAAGGGAGAGTTTGTAAGCAAAAAACAGCTGGCTGAAGAAGCTTGTGATCTTGAGATAAACCAACTAAAAGAACCAGTGGGAAAACAGGACCAGTATGCAGCAGCATTTGGAGGGATGAACAAATTCTCTTTTGATGTGGATGGATCGGTGCAGGTGGAGCCGATACACCTGAAAAAGAATATTTACAAAAAACTGCAGAATAATTTGATGATGTTTTATCTTGGCAAACGTGAAAACGCATCAGAGATACTCATTGAGCAGAAAAAAAACATGAAGGCCGGTCTGAATATTGATATAGTAAAAGAAATGACTGGACTAGTGTTTGAACTACGTGATGTTCTATATAGCGGCAGACTTGATGAGTTTGGAAAAATACTTCATCAAAACTGGCAGCTGAAACAGCGTCTTAGTTCAAAAATCGGGGATAAAAAAATCAATGATGTGTATAATACCGCACTGAAAAATGGCGCGACCGGTGGAAAACTCCTCGGTGCTGGTGGAAGCGGTTTTTTACTTTTTTACTGTGAAGAAGAAAAACAGGAAAAATTGCGAAAAGCAATGATTCCCTTAAAGGAAATGGACTTTAAATTTGAAAATGAAGGCGCCAAACTAATCTACGTTGGGGATGAACATTTTAAACATTAAAAATCAGAAGAACTTGCGTTAAAGAGTATACATCAGCTTAAAAATATATTGTCCATCAATTTTTTTCCAACCCATATCCCCTATGTGCATTACCCTGATGCTCTTAACTTGTGCCAGATATTTTTGCATGGTTTCTTTGCTGCCGACATAATAGAAATTTTCAACAGAAGAATCTTTATAAAACTGTTCAGACGGCAATCCCTCAACCTCTCTGCTTCCTTGAATGGGTGTTGATATCCAAGAGCCATTTAATATTTTTAAATCGGAAAGGACTGCATAATATTCAAGTGGTCTATATTTATGAATCGCTTTTTTTTCGTTCCACCAGATCAACGAGCTTTCAGTAATAAGACTACAGTCACGATCGCTTATAAGGCTGGTAAGCATATTTCGCAAGTCTTTCATTTCGTTATAAGTGATTCTTGATCGAGTAACACTTTTATACAGCTTATTAAAATCGTTACAGCATAAAAAAAATAAAAAGGGTATTACGATAATAATGCTGCCGGTGAAAAACTTTTTCAGCATCCTGTTTTTCAGCATTGAAATCAGGCTGCATAGAAAAATAAAAAAAACCGCAAACAAAAGCGTATAAAAATTGTATGCAAACCATCTCACAATGTCTGGATTAAGCCCGGTTTTCGGGATAATACCGCTTGCCCAAAAAACACAAATCAGTATCATCATGGCAAAGATCAAAACAGCAATAAATATGTTATTATGTATATATTGCCTCTCAGTGCTCACTTCTGGAGGGTCTTTCGTTTTACGACGGCTTATGAGCGCAAAAAAGAAGGGGACAAGAAAAAAGACGAGCACCAATATCTTTTTATGCTTCCATTCAACACCTACGCCTTTAAAGTTCCAAAATATTTCATTATCTGTCGTAAACAGGTGGCGGCATAAATTTGAACATGACTTGAGAAAAGAGTATGAATGCGCCTGCATGTTGGGATCCTGGGTTACATGTTGATGCGGATTCTGGCTGTTATGGAACGAAAGAAATAGCGGGACAAAAAGGATACAGGCAATAATAAACGGATATACACATTTCAAAAGATCAGTTTTTGTATAATTCTTATAAGGATATACGCATTGTAAAATATCGTTTTTTGTATAATTCCTATAATGCAAGGTAAGGTGCGTAAATAGCAAACCTGAAAACATGAAAATAAATGAAAAATGAATTAGTATGCCCCCGAGAACCGCGAACGTTAGTATGATATCATCAACCCATGTTTCTCGATCATGGAGCATGGCAAAAAAAACAGCGGGGAACAAAAAAGCGCAGAAAAGCATAGCATTCCTGCCTGCGTATATCACTGATAGAATCAGTGTTCTGTCAAAAAAATAAAATCCATAATAAAAAGCAATTAAAACAAGATAGCTTTTAATAAAATCAAATTTATATACTTTACGAAAATAATACGCCCAGACCGCGGGTGTTAGAGAGAGCACAAGAATGTTAATCCACTTAAACACCATAAGAACAAAAAGAGGACTGTTGAAAGTATAAAAAATTGATATAAAAACCGGATACCCGGGAGGATAGGTAAACGGATCGTCACTGTATGGGGAGAGTGTCTCCGGGATGGTACCGGCGTTAAAAATAATTTTTGCTAACGAGGGAACTGTAACAGGATCATACACAGGAAGGATAAAAGTGTTTTTCAGTAGGAAAGCAATAAGACCTACAGACAACGCAGGTATCAGAAGATCAGGGAGATGTTCTTTCCATTCTGATTTCATTTTTACAGCGAACTGATATGTGCGACAGATAATATAACCTGCCAGAAGTAATGCCGCAATGACATCTAAAACAATGTGGCTGACAACAGGAACACCGGCTAACGAAAATAGATAATAGACCGCGGGAAAAGCCAGCAGACTGAGGAGTAGAGAATGAAAAAAAGGATATGACCTTTTTTCAAAAAAAATCAGACTGAAAACGATGACAAAATAGAACATATTATATGTGTCCTGACCCACGCTAGGTTTTTAGATACGGTGTCAGATATCATCAGATTTAATTTGTCAAATAAAATAAGCGCCTTAAGTTATAAGTTACAAGTGCCTTAAGTTAAGGTGTTCTTCCAAGTTATATAAAAAAGTGCCAGAGCGGACCGATACATCTGTTCTTGTAAATACTTTATTTAACATACATTGTAAGGTCAAATTATATTTGCTCTATTGATGCAATTGCCTTAAATAAAGATGTTAAGCCATCACGCTGGCTATAACAACTAAAACCAATTAAAATGGAGTTTGAATTTTTGAATTTTGGTCATTTGATATTGTTTCGGATTTCGAATTTCGTGCTTCGGATTTATAATTGTCGAAACAAATAAAACACGATTAGAATTTACATTGTATGTAAAATCAAGTGCTGGTCTGGACAAATTATGGACATTGTTCACCATACAGCTATAGGAGGTATCGGGTTCAGCGTGCTCGCCTATTCCGGTCATGAACTCGCGGGCGCGTCTTTTCTTGCCGCAAGCGTTCTTCCAGACCTTGATGTTTTCCTGATGGTTTTTGGCAAGCGGTTTTATTTGAAAAACCATCAGGGTCCAACGCATGCTTTTTTGTTTTCTCCTTTGTTAGCTTTTCTGGTCTCCCTTCCTCTGTTTTACCTTTTTGACTTCAGCCCGGTTATTTTCTTTGCTGCCCTGGGAGGGCTTTGGCTCCATTCGGTTCTTGATCTTTTTAATACATTCGGCATTGCCGTGTTCTGGCCGGTGGTATCAAAGCGATACAGTCTTAACGCGGTCTTTTTTATAGATGTTACAGCATGGCTGATGACCGGATCAGCCTGTGCTGCTCTGTTTTTTTGGCAATATAAAATCGTGGGTTTTGTGTATTTTATTCTGCTTTTTTTTTATTTTTTTATAAAAAAGATCCTCCATATTCATGTAATCAATAAACTGAAATGCCGGGAAGCTATCCCCAGCAGCCTTAATCCTTTTGTGTTTTACATCCTTGAGGTTAACAATAATTCAGCAAAAACATATCTGTATAATGCGTTGAATAAAAAGATAAGCGATAGGCAAACGTTCGATCTGCCGTTGGAAAGGCACCTAAAAATGGCTGAAAAAAGTGTTGTTTTTAATGAAATGCATTCCATTGCAAAATTCCTAATGATTACAAATGTTGTTGAGGTATCGGACGAGACAACGATTATCGCGCAGGACCTTGCGGTAAGAAATTTTGGCGGCAAGTTCTGTAGAACAACCCTCACCTTTAACAAAGAAGGGAACCTCCTGGATGAAGTGGCTTACATTTAAGATACAACGATCACCTGGTTTCCGGTTTAACTTGATCGATCTTTTGTTAATCGTTTTGCTGATCTTTGTCAGTTTGGGTTTCCGTTATTTTTTTCCAGGGACCAGCATCTATCTGATACCATTATATCTTGGGGTATCTTTTTTCATGTTCTGCAATATATTCAGGATTGGTAATCGGCTGGAGATTTTCTGGTATGTTCCCTTTGTCATCATTACCATCTCCCTTTTCAATAGGCCTGATATTTACTGGAAGGTCATGCTGCCTGTGTGTGAAACGCTCAAGCTCGCCCTGATTGTTTTCCGCATAAAAAAAGGGCCTTATATTGGAATTTTTTCTAAGGTAAAATAGTTACGGTTTCGTAAGATCTTCCCAACTTATATTATAACGCGACAGGTATTTCCGAAGGCGGTCTGAATCATTGGTCTTCTTTTTGTTCTCTCGTGACACGGCAAATAGTTTGCGGCCGGCATCTGATATGTTTTTTGATTCCCTACATACTAGCAAAACCTCAAGTAGCTGATTTTTCTCAAAGAGATCAAGCTCCTTTACTTTTTCAGAACCGATCACCTCATTTAAAAGTGTATGACGGCTATCTGTTTCAGCTGTATGCCACAAGACTTTCAACCTAGATATCTCTTCCTGCACAACCTCTTTAGTGATCCGGCCTCCCGGCGCTAGGGTTGCCATGCGGGTTATGGCACCGTTCAGATCCCTGAAATTGGCTGACCATAATGCAACAGGCGATGTCGCAAAAGTAAGGAATTTTTTTCTAGCCTCTTTATTAAAGGTAACATGTGTATTGTTCCTCTCCGCAAACCGATCGAGTTCGTATCTCAGGTTCGGTTCAATATCTTCCGGTCTTTGCGTAAGGCCCGGCATATGAAAAGTCCATAGATTTATGCGAGAAAGAAGGTCTTCCCTGAAACGGCCGTTCGTCACGTCAATATGAAGATCGCGGTTTGTACCGCAAATGAGCTGAAAGTCTGATTCCGTCTCATTGTCCGAACCTACTGGAAGAAACCGCTTTTCTTCAATAGCGCGAAGAAGCATGGATTGCTCATCAAGACCGAGTTCGCCAACTTCATCCAGGAAAAGCATACCCTTGTCTGCTGCCCGCAAAAGTCCATTTCTGTCCTGGGTTGCCCCGGTAAACGCGCCTTTTTTATGTCCAAACAAGGCTGACATGGCAGCATCGCCACGGAGAGTGGCGCAATTCACCTCTATGAAAGCACCTTTAAGCTGGCGCCGTGTTTTTTTAAGCTCATAAATACGTCTCGCAAGATTTGATTTCCCGGCACCGGTGGGCCCTGTGAGCAAAACCGGATCAACCGAGTTCATGGCAACTTGTTCAATCCGTTCAATCAACACATTAAACGCTTTGTTGCGTGTCTCGATGCCGGATTTTAAAAAGGTAATATCATCATCCATTTCCTGCCTGAACCGCATGGCGATCCTGTCGTACTTGGACAGGTCAAGATCGATGATCCGGTATTCGCCGCTAACATCATTGTCCTTGTTTTTTCCTGAGGAAGGACTTGTCTGGACCAGTCTGGCAGGAAGATAGTTTGATTCAGTAAGCAAGTAGAGGCATATCTGAGCAACGTGTGTCCCGGTAGTTATGTGTACCAGGTAGTCTTCATTGTCCTGATTAAATGTATAGGCTTTTGTGAAGTCATGTAGGGCTGCGTAAACCTCCTCAAAATCCCAAGGATCATGGAGGTCAATTTCATGTGAGATAACTTCTGTTTCTGGTGAAATGTGCTTAATATCCTTGACCACACGGTCCTGGAGAGACTTGAACTTTTTTTGATACAACAAATCAAAACGGCTTACCAGTAAATCCTCATGCTGGCACAAGGCAACCGTGGGACGCCATCGTTCCCATCGTTTTGAGCGTTTTCCTATGTCTAAAGTCGGGCCAAGAAGCCCTATGACAACTTTTTTTTTCATATAAAGCTGAGTTGAATAGTGTCGTTTGTTATTCAAATGAAACCTATACCATTTTGATATAATATTTTCTATAAATTTATAATATTTTATAAAATTATAGCCAAAATCTTTTTCCAGGTCAAGAGACAAATCCGCATGTCAAAAAAAATATTTTATATAAAATCAAACCATTAAATAGCAATCGCACACTTTTTGTCATGGATGGCACATCCATTGCTCTATTACACGGCAATTGTTCTTTAACAAACTGATATCCGCCGGGCCAGCGGCGCACTTCATTCAGCAATGCGGTCAATGCTGTGTGTACCGAACATGGGATCAATGATGGTCAGATATCAGAAGAGGATAGCTCAATTGGTAGAGCACCGTGCTTATAACACGGGCGTTGCAGGTTCGATTCCTGCTCCAAGCCAAAGGGATGAAAACCCTCTTAGATCGCTGAAAACGATCTCCTAAAAAGGCCCGAGGGGAGTGAGCGGTTATCCAGCCGGTTTTATCCGGACACGCAGCCGGGACCGGATGGCCTGAAAACATATCCAGTCAGTATGATGGACGTCATCAGGCGGCGGCAAAAGCTGATGTTTGGAAAAGACAGCACTTGGCAACATGCCATGCAGCGCGTGGATACCGCTTCACATGGGATTTCAGGTTAGAGGCATGATATCAATTCTGTTTACTAAACCCAGGCTAGAAGGGTTTTGCAATTGTTTAGATAAAATGCCAGACAGCCTGAAGGACCAGGAAGCTCAAATAGTGCTCCGCATGTTAAGTGTGGAAGGGTTTCAGCTTACTTCCCAACGGTTTATTTCACCCGGCGTATTAATAACAGTGTCCCGAAAAGTAATTCAGGGGAAAGGAGAGGAAAATGTTCTTAATCAAAACTAAAAAAATTCGTTCTTATGAAAAAGGATTATACTTTCGGGATCGTGAATTCAAAGGCCTTTTAGGAAAAGGGCGTCACTGGTTCGTCGATCCTTTATGCA
The DNA here is from genome assembly GCA_028277765.1 of Desulfobacterales bacterium. Lineage (GTDB taxonomy): Bacteria > Desulfobacterota > Desulfobacteria > Desulfobacterales > SURF-7 > JANQFQ01. Next base: position 148,284 of record JANQFQ010000051.1, on the reverse strand, counting down.
ATGTCAAGGTAGCCGTTGTTTCCCAGCGGGATGCCTGGTTTATGCATGAAGACCTTGACATGATTGTAAAGTCAGGCGCTTTGAAAGGTCACGCGGAAGTCCTTGACCTTAAGGATCACCAGCGGGGACTGGTCTGGATTGACGGACGGTTTGAAATGGTTCTGGATCCAGGTTTATACGCACTTTGGACAAAATTTCGCAATGTAAAAGTTGAAGTTGTGGATGCGAGAGATGTGCGATTTAATCACAAGGACCTTAACATCATCGCGAAATCCAGTGGCGTAGAACATGCACTGAACATTTCTAATGTTGAGCAGGGTTTTGCAGGTGTTTACTTTAAAGACGGTGTACATGTAGATACTTTCGGACCAGGCCAGTACATGTTCTGGAGAAATATGGGAAAAGTAAAATTTTATCATGTTGATATGCGTGAGACGGTAATGGATGTATCCGGCCAGGAGATCATGACCTCTGACAAGGTGACACTGCGAATGAATGCCGTGATTACTTACAAGGTTGTGGACGCGCTTAAGTCCGTGTCTGTTGTGGATGACAGCAAAAACGCTGTATACCGTGAAGCACAGCTGGCGTTACGGGCTGTTATTGGAACATTTGATCTGGATACACTCCTGAGCGACAAAGAGAGAGTGGCAAAAGATCTGGAAGATACGATAAAGGAGCGAGTAGCTGAATTCGGTATTGATGTGCTGGCACTTGGTATCAGGGACGTGATTCTGCCAGGAGATATGAAGGACCTCATGAATAAAGTCATCGAGGCCCAGAAAGCAGCAGATGCCAACCTGATTACGCGTAGAGAAGAGACAGCTGCTATGCGTAGCCAGGCCAATACAGCTAAACTCCTGGACAACAACCCAACACTTATGCGCCTGCGAGAGCTGGATGTTCTTGAGAAAGTTGCAGGAAATTCAAAGCTCAATGTTGTGCTGGGTGAAAAGGGACTTGCTGACAGGGTTGTTAATTTATTATAACCTTTAACTGATGGGATGTTCTGCTAAAAGGTGGAGCATCCCATCATAATCGTTTCTGTATCTGAACAAATTTTAAAAAGGAAATACTAATGATTTTAATTGACGGTTCATATGGTGAAGGCGGCGGTCAGATTCTAAGAACGTCCCTTGCGCTTTCGTTGGTAACAGGAAAGCCGTTTACAATAAGCAATATCCGGGCTGGGCGAAAAAAGCCGGGACTGATGCGTCAGCATCTTACTGCGGTAAATGCCGCGGCAGAGATCGGCAAGGCTGCTATCCAGGGAAACCGGATCGGTTCACAGGCGTTTACATTTGAGCCTGAAACCATCAAACCGGGCAATTATCATTTTGCCATCGGCTCTGCCGGAAGCTGCACCCTGGTTTTTCAAACTATTTTACCGGCGCTAATAGTTGCAGATGGTCCTTCAGAGATTGTTCTGGAAGGGGGAACGCATAATCCATATGCTCCGCCTTTTGACTTTCTTGAAAAAGCTTTTCTGCCGGTGATTAAGCGGATGGGGCCAAGGGTTGATGCTGTGCTTGAAAAGCCGGGCTTTTATCCAGCAGGCGGAGGCAGATTTAAGGTGACGATTAATCCTACAAAGCTTAATAGTATTGATCTTCTGGATCGCGGAAAAACTGTCAGGAAAATCGCCAGCGCGGTTGTGGCAAACCTGCCGGTGAAGATCGCGCACAGGGAGATTAAAGTGATCAAGGAAAAGCTGGAATGGAACAGGGAAGAATTAAGAACGGTTGAAGTTGAAAACTCTCAGGGCCCGGGGAATATTCTGACAATAGAGATTGAAAGTGAATATATTACAGAGGTTTTCACGGGATTTGGTGAAAGAGGCGTTTCAGCGGAAAAGGTGGCAAACCGGACAGCAAAATCTGTACGGGAATATCTGGCATATGATGTGCCAGTGGGCAGATATCTTGCGGATCAGTTACTGATTCCAATGGCCATGGCCGGTGGAGGTAAATTCAGAACGCTTTCACCGACAAAACATACAAGGACGAATATTGATATTATTAAAGAGTTTCTGGATGTTGACATTGATATGCAAGAATATGGGCAGAATGAGTGGGAGATTGACATAAAAAGTGCCTAAAGTGCACTAAAGTTATAAGTGCCTAAAGTTGATGTATCGCTTCGCTCTGCCATTATAATTCGTGGTCGTGATCAGCGGAGCGGTGGTCGTGGTCGTGATCGGGTTTTAAAGAAAGTGCTTTATGAAATTCTGTCTTTTTTAATATGGCAAAAAGACAAAATTGACAGGATAAAACAGGTTGTAGATATTAAGAGGTGAAAAATTCAATTATTTGAAATTAAAGAAAATGCTAGAAACATTTTTTGAAGAACATTCAATACAATATTTCCAGCTTACAAAAAAAGAAACTTGGAAATTACAGCAAAAATGGCGAGAAACATTTTCAAAGATCATCAAGGAAAAAAAAGGAAAGTGGATTTATGGCGATTATAACTGGCATACATTCAGTTTCGACTTCGCCATTCACAAGCTTGGGGCAAGAGCTATTGAATTATATAAGAATGTATCATCAAAAGAATATTATGTACTCTCTGAGAAAGACGATAACCTGGGATACAAATGCTGTTCTAAAACGCTTCATGATCTATCAGCTTTTGGTGATTATTATGTTTTTCCTGAAGATATGGAATGGACTATGGCCTTTACCCATGAGCAGAGCATTGGATTAGGACCATATTTCGCGTTAAAACAATGGCAGTGAAAAAGAGGTGTTATTATGGAATGGATAAAACAGGAAGATAATTTTAGAGTACCGGTCAAATCATGGTGTAAAGATATTGAAGATGGGGCAATGGATCAGGCTGCGGATTTAGCACAGCACCCGGCTGTGTTTCGCCATGTGGCGCTGATGCCGGACTGTCATCAGGGGTATGGGATGCCGATTGGCGGTGTGATTGCCTGCACAAATACGGTGATTCCAAATGCTGTTGGTGTGGATATCGGCTGTGGGATGGGGGCTGTGAGGACAAGTATCGAAGTTGAAAATACCACCAGAGAACAGCTCAGGGAAGTTGTCAACATGATTAAGAAAACGGTTCCATGCGGCGAAGGCAAGGCACATAAAAAAGAACAGACATGGGAAGGGTTTGAAGACGATATTGATTCATATAGTGACAGAAAATGGTTTTCTGCCCATGTAAGGGATCTTGCCTGCAGAAATCTGGGAACCCTGGGTGGCGGCAATCATTTTATTGAAATCCAGGCAGGTGATGATAACCATGTGTGGCTGATGATCCATTCCGGGTCAAGACACCTGGGCAATATGATTGCAAGGTTTTATAATGACCGTGCCCTTGAGTTAAACCGGAAGTTCCATTCGAATATCCCGAACAAGGACCTAGCGTTTTTACCGGTAAACACACAGGAGGGCCAGGATTATATCAAAGATATGAATTTCGCCCTTGCATATGCAAGAGAGAACAGGCAGCGAATTATGGACAGATTTATAGACGCTTTTACATCAGTTTATAAGGATGCTGAATTTGGAAACCAGGTGAATATACACCATAATTATGCTGCTCTGGAAAATCATTTTGGCAAAAATGTCTGGGTCCACAGAAAAGGCGCTACATCAGCCAAACAGGATGAAACCGGGATTATTCCAGGTTCCATGGGGACATCGTCATATATTGTGAAAGGGCTCGGAAACATTGAATCCTTTATGTCCTGTTCTCACGGCGCAGGCCGTGTCATGGGAAGGATGCAGGCAACACGGGCATTAACGCCTGAAGAATGCGACAAGGCCATGGAAGGGATCGTGTATGACCGGTGGAGCAAAGTAAAAAGAGGTAAAACAAAAGGGATGGTCGATCTCAGCGAAGCACCACAGGCGTATAAAGATATTGACGCGGTCATTGAAGCAGAACTGGATCTGATTAAGCCGCTTGTTAAACTGAGACCGTTAGGGGTGGTAAAAGGTTGATATAATCCAAAAGTGTTGGGTTTCGCCTTTATCCCATCTTGTTTTACAAACGCTAATTTGTAGGTTGGGTTACGGTTTTCAACCCAACATGGGCAAGCAGGCAACCTACTTAAAGCTGAATAATTGGGCACAGGGAGTTCCTTTAAAAAACCTTGAAAATTACTCCTCGCCCATATTGGGAAGTGAGATGGTGGGCACAGCCCACCCTACGGTTTATCAAAGCTACAGATCGATTGATTTGTAGGGTGGGCTGTGCCCACCATATCCTTTGAACGGTTAAGGATTAGAATAAAATGCGTGTTCGACGATCAGCATATTCAAAGAAAGAAAAGAAGAAGTTAAAGAAAAGAAAGTATAAGAAATCTTTGGCTGACAATAGACGATTTGTTTCTCATCCATTATTTGGTGAGATTCCAATGATTGAAAAAACAACCATTGGTTTCAATGGCAAAAAAAATAAAACATGGGGTTATGATCCGGATTATAAACCGAAACTTCCTAAAAATGCGGTGGCTGGCAATATTCGAGAGCAGATGTTCTGCCATATGTGCCATACACCAAAATATTTTTATGTTGATATTGAAAGGGAATGTGTTCAGTGCAACCAATTATTTGTTTTTTCTGCCAAAGAGCAGAAATACTGGTATGAAACCTTGAAATTTAATTTTCATTCCAGTGCAATTCGGTGTGTATCCTGTAGACGAAAACAGAGAAGTGATAAAAGCGCAAATGGATGAAATTTTAGAAAAGTATAAAAAGGATCAGGATGATCCGCTTGTTTTGCTTGCTGTGGCTGATGCTACGATTCAATATTTTAACCGGTTTAATGAAGGGGATATTGATAGGGCAATTTTCGCAAGTCGAAAAGCATGGAAATTATCTCCCATGCTTTACGAGGCTATTTTTTGGGAAGCTTTATCCCATGAAACAGCAGGGCGGTTTAATAAAGCAGAAGAGAAATACACTAAATTTATTAATGTGGCGAAAAAAACCAAAAGATGTAATTTGTTTGTCAAAAAGGCAGAAAAATTTTTAAAAACAAATAAATATTAATAATATATTAATTTGTAAAAAGATGAAACATTTGGGCACAGGGAGTTCCTTAAAAAACCCTTGAAAAATACTCCTCGCCCATATGGGGAAGTAGCTCAGCGGTAGAGCACCGGGATTTTTTACTCTCCGCTTTATGGCACAGGGGGTTCCTGAAATCTTGGACCCGGCGGTCGCAGGTTCGATTCCTGCCTTCCCCGACATATTGAAGGGCACAAGAGGTTCCTTAAAAAAAACTCGATAAGTTAAATTACCTCTCGCCCCATTTAAAAGGAGATTACGATGAAAACTGCAACATTGAGATTGTTTAATGCTATTCAAGTTAAGAACAAAAACAAAAAAAATATACCTCAGTCTGTTCTTGAGCGGACAATTAAAAACGGTTATCTGCTTGATGAAGCCATATGGCCGAATAATGATTTGCTGGATGTTATTGAAAGTGTTGTAGGTATTTCCGGTGAAAAAGCAAATGCTGCCTTTCATAAGTCCTGGGAAGTCGTCCAGAATGCTTCAATGGAATCTTTAGTGATTCAGCAAATCATTCATTACATAACCACGTATGGATACAAGGAGCTTGGTATTTATCGGGAAGATGCGGTTTATATTCCAAGTGAGGTTTTGGAACTGCCTGTTATTAAAGACAGCGTCCCGTTAATTATTATTAAGGCGATGGATGCACAGGAGATCCTTGACAGAATTATAAACTTAGGGTCAGGAATCGCTCTTGCGCAAGAAACATTGGACGATATTATGACCATTGTAAAAGCCAATAACTATGACAGTGATTTTGCCCATGAGATAGGCAATCGAGAGCTGAAGGCATTGCTTTATGACCTTTATGGCCTTGTGCCTTCTGATCCGGTTGAGTTTTTGCGTCATTTGATTAGCAAGCTGACAGACGAATCATTAATTATAAAAAGTGATTATTTGATCGAGAAGATAAAGGAAGCAAATGGAAAATTCCTGGATATGTTGATTAAAGATGCGCCAGACGATCTGGCTTCTATTTTCTTTCGGTTTAAACCATTATTTTTAGCCATGAAGTCTATTTCGCAAAATAAGACATTTTTTAATCAATTACGGAAAAAAGCAGACAAATTACACGTTCCATTACCGGAAGATTATTTGAACAGCATAACGTCTCAAATAAAATACGGAACATTAAATTTGGATGAATTAGGAGAAAGGATTGAAAAAGCAAGTATCTTTCGGAAAATTCGCCTGGCATATGCCCTCAAGCATCGTCTTCAACCTGAAGGATCAATTGTTTACAAAATTCGAAACGGCCGCGGCTGGGCAACAGAATTTGAGTGGCATGAATGCCTTAATGAAACGACCCGGGAAGCGCTGGATATAGTTGTTACTTCAATAGTCGGTGATATCCAGAAGAATGTTAATCAAAAGACGTTTTATATTCCATCAAACGTTTATTATGCTTTACCAGCAACGGAAAAGCAGTTTACCGGAAATCTCCCAACAGGCAGTTATATCTCAGTGCCGGAAGATTTGATTGTGGGTATTCATTGGACAAATACCAATAAGCAGGTAGATTTGGACTTATCTGTTATTGGTGAATCCGGCAAGATAGGATGGGATGAGGCTTATCGGTCAGATGACCGAAGTGTTCTGTTCTCCGGGGATATTACGGACGCGCCTGCACCGCGAGGAGCATCTGAGCTTTTTTACATCAAAAAGGGATACCAGGAAGCAAGGATATTAATGGTGAATTACTATAATTTCCAAAAAGGTGATGAAGTCGAGTGCAAGATTATGGCTGCACATGAAAAACCAAATAAGTTTAAAAAAAATTATATGATCGATGTGAACAATCTTATTGCGAGTGCTAATATAAATATTACTAAAAAGCAGAACATCTTAGGATTGATCGTAAATATTGATGGAGAGAACCGGGTGTACTTTGCAAACGTCAGCATTGGTAATTCCATTACATCTGCAAAGAACGAGCAATCAAAGTATGCAAGAAAATATTTGGTTGGCAGTATGGTGAATTCTCTAGATTTTAGAGAAATGTTGAGTATAGCAGGGGCAACCGTGGTTGCTGAAAAACCTGACGGTGATCACATTGACTTGTCACCAGAGATGCTTGATAAAACCACGATTATTGATTTGATTAAGCATTGTTAACTGTGGTCTATGGGATTGCAAAGGATTGAACGCTAAATTTTTGTAGGTTGGGTTTCGGTTTTTAACCCAACATGGGCAAACCGGCTCAACCTAACCTACTTATGCGAAATTAAAAAAATGAAACAGAGTACCCATACATTTTCACGCAAAGTTTCTGAAGTGACCAGGAGCTTGATAAATGAATTATATGATTCTGGGGGACAGCTTAATAAACTTTTTGAAGATTCAAGCAGGATTGCCGACCATATCATCCAAATCGGCTCTCGCATGGAACCGGCGGTAATCCCGGATATTTTGCCTTTTGCATATTCAAAACATCTGGATGTTGCGACAGCTGCATCAAGTGTCCTTGAAACACTTTTAAAAATGATTCCAGTGTCTGAGCTGGGTTGGCTTGATTTGCAAGTGCGTGAAAGATCACCGTATTACACGATGAGCAGTTATGGGCAATGGAATTTGGTCCCTGCAGATGTGGGGCATTTTAAAGGGAAAAACGATGAATCTTTTGCCGTTCTTGCATTAACAACATTTCACAGTAATGGATATATACGTGAATCAGCACTAAAGAAACTTAGAAAAATAAAATCTGGAAAGGAATTGCCGTTTATTCTCATCAGGTTAAATGACTGGGTGAGGGAAATTCATAAAATAGCTTTAAGGAGCATTAAGAGCCGAATTGACGAGGATTATATAGAACATTTTGTGTCAAACATGGCTATTATCAACAGTCTTTTAGACTGCAGGCGACATGATCATAAAGAGACGGTTGAAAAAATAACCGCTTTATTAACCAGTGAGCATTCATATGATGCTTTGAAAAACGGCTTGTTTTTAATCGACCTGAAAGCAAGGAGGAGCTGTTTTCAATTGGTTCTTAATGTTAATACAGGTATAGAAAATGAAGCCCTGGACATTGGGCTGGCAGATCATGATTGTGTTATCAGGATAAAATGTGCTCGAAAAATTAGAGCGCTTTATGATGAAATTTATATTTCAAAGTGCCTTAAAAAAATGCTCTCAAACAGCTTTATGCCTGTGCGCAGAGAGGCATTATCGGTCATAATTGAAAGGTTTCCTGATCAGGCAGAAGATAAACTGTATGACTCCCTGCTCGATTCTCATAAATCGATCAGGGAGTTTGCCAGATTTTATCTGGCCAAAAAGAAAGAAATAGATTTTGCTGAAATTTATCGCAAATTCATTAAACAGGAAAAAAAAGAAAAACTGCAGGGGGCTATTTGCGGTTTAGGTGAAACAGGCAAAAGTGATGATGCGGATTTAATTGTTGGTGCTGTTACACATCGACTTGCGAAAATTAGAAAAGCCGCGATTCGTGCTGTGGGCAAATTAAGCCCCAAAGAATATGCGGAGCTTTTTTCCCGAAAAATCGTTGAAGACACCCCGGGTATTTCACGGGAAGCAGCAATGATTTTAAGTACGTTAAAATACATATATGATGCAGATGAGCTTTGGAGAGCATTTAAGAATACTGACAAACAGTACAGTAAGCTTAATATTCTTTTTGTGATCAGGCATCTTTCAAAATGGGACAGTGTTTCTTATTTGATTGAAGGTGCTGTATCAGCTGATGCAATAGTAAAAGAAAGAGCCGTAATGTATTTGGAAAAATGGCCGCCAGGGTTTAATAGAAGCTTTACAAAACCGACTCAGGACCAGAAAAAGCGAATAGAAAATGCATTGTTGAAATTTGGGAAATATATTGATGACTGGATTGTGAAAAGCATAAGATTTAACCTGGAAAAGGTTTAAAGGAGATGGTGGGCACAGCCCGCCCTACGTTTTGTTAAAGCTATAGATCGGTTGATTTGTAGGGTGGGCTGTGCCCACCATCTCCTCTGGAGGTTATAAATGAGTTATATAATGGTAGATATAGAATCTGATGGTCCCATACCTGACGATTATTCGATGATCAGCTTTGGGGCGGTTATCGTAAAACCGGGCCTTGAAAAAACTTTTTACGGGCAAATGCGGCCGATTTCAGAAAACTGGATTCCTGAAGCACTGGCAGTGAGTGGCTTTAGCCGGGAGGAAGTACTGGCGTTTGATGAACCAAAAGAGGTCATGATGAATTTTGCTAGCTGGATTAAAACGCACTCTAAAAGCCAGCCAATGTTTATCTCTGATAACAATGGTTTTGATTGGCAATTTATTAACTGGTATTTTCATCATTTTACAGGAAAGAATCCCTTTGGATTTAGTTCAACGAACTTAGGATCTTTATATAAAGGTATTGTAAAAGATATGTTTAAGAATTTTAAACATCTAAGGAAAACCAAACATACGCATTATCCTGTAGATGATGCAAAAGGGAATGCAGAAGCGTTGCTGACAATAAAAGAAAAGTTTGGCCTAAAAATTTCATTATGATTATTTGTAAAAGAAATACAGGTTTTATAGGCTTCTCAGGAGATTTTAAATCAAGAATGATAAAAATCGGCTGTTGACTTCGCGCGAAAGAGAGTGTATAATTAGGTTAAAAATTACTAAGGAATTTAAAAATGATTTGGTTACTATGTTTAAAACAAATTAAAAGGCTTTTGGATTTTAGCCTATCCGAAGCCACCCTCTTGAATCCGTTTTATAACGGTATTCATCTGGCATATGTCAGAATATCACGCCGGGAGGGGCCCATGAACTGATACTAAATTTCAGCATGAATTTTACAGCCCCTTTCGGCAGCATGCTGAAAGGGGCTTTTTAATTGGTTGAACAAATATTTAGATTAATGTAGGGGCGGGTTCCAAACCTGCCCAATGGGGATTTAATTGAAAAAACAGTTTCGATTACAAACAAGGTAAAGGAAAAAATGCAGCAATTAAAACAATATATACCCAAGAGCGACCTATGGTATTACCCGGGCAGTAATACTAAACGCAGGAGTATGTCCTCATTGCTCTGTGCCAATTTAAATTTTTCCAGTGCAATTATAGATACGGAGGAACATATGACCTGATTACTACGATCAGTATGCTTTTTATAAACCCTTTCGGTTGCCCAAGGCATACTGAAAGGGTTTTTTTTTGAAGAAGATTATATGAACAGGAAAATAGAATGCGCTAAATAACGGAAAATCCCGTTAATTGACCGATCACCGGATTTTTAAACAGCTTGAATGCTACAGAAAAATCCGGGCTTTTATTCAGGGTCAGACGCCAATAGTACTGTTCGAAACAGAAAGTTTTTACAAAAATGTTTAAAAACTTTCACAGGTGAATTGCGCCCGAAATTCGGGATAGACATTCGGAGGGGTTGACCCCAGCGGGGCGGGGCCTGGTCTTGAAAACCAGTAACGCCTGAAAAGGCGCGTCAGAGTTCGAGTCTCTGTCCCTCCGCCATCCTTCGCTCGGAGTAAGTCGACGAAGAAGGATGGCGCCGTCCATAGCTTTAGCGACGGAGGGCAAAAGGATCAAATGCACCGAGCTACGGATGGCTGGCCATAAAAAAGGAGGTAATGCAAACGGTAATACATAGACCGAAATTGAAAACATGGTGAGATGGCCGAACGGTATGGCAGCAGACTGCTAAACTGTGGGGCGTAACAGCCTTGGGGGTTCGAATCCCCCTCTCACCATCCTTCGCTCGGAGCAATACGACGGAGAAGGATGGTGCCCTCCATAGCTTTAACGGCGGAGGGCTAAGGGCTCAATGGCAACGAGCTACGGATGGCTGGCCATATGGCGTGAGAAGCAATTGGACCCGTAGCTTAATCGGCAGAGCAGCCGGCTCATAACCGGTATTATGGAGGTTCGATGCCTTCCGGGTCCACCATCCTTCGCTCGGAGCAGCGCGACAGAGAAGGATGGTGCCCTCCATAGCTTTAGCAACGGAGGGCAAAGAAATTAAAGAAAGTTTTGATGACATATGCCCCCGTAGCTCAGCGGATCCAGAGCGCCGGCCTTCGAAGCCGGGTTTGCGGGAGTTCGAATCTTCCCGGGGGTGCCAGAATATAAATCGGGGCGATATAGTTCAGCAGGCAGAACACTCGACCGATAATCGAGCAACCCTGGTTCGATTCCAGGTATCGCTACCAATTTTGTTGCGGCGTAGCTCAATAGGCAGAGCAACTGGTTCATATCCAGTGCAGCGCCGGTTCAAATCCGGCCGCCGCTACCAGAAAACAAATAGAGGAAAGGATGTTTAACATGTGAGTGTGTGACGCAACTGGATCAGCGTAACAGGCTTTTAATCTGTAAGTTGAGGGTTCGAGTCCCTCCACACTCACCATCCTTCGCTCGGAGTAAAGCGACGAAGAAGGAGGGCTAAGGGCTCAATAGCAACGAGCTACGGATGGCAGGCCATTAAAATTGATAGGATTAAGTGAAATGAAAATGGGGGCGTAGCTCAATAGGGAGAGCAGCTGGTTTGCATCCAGTATCGTGCGGGTTCGATTCCTGTCGCCTCCACCATCCTTCGCTCAGAGCAGAGCGATGAAGAAGGATGGTGCCCTCCATAGCTTTAGCGGCGGAGGGCAAAAGGATCAAAGACATCGAGCTACGGAGGGCAAACCATTAAGAATGAAAGGAGAAGCAGGTTATAATGGGCAAGCGCCTGTAGCTAAACGGAATAGCAGGAGCCTTCTAAGCTCTGATATGCGGGTTCGATTCCTGCCAGGCGCGCCAAAGGCGGTGGATCATGAGAGTAATACTTTTAAACCAGGACTATTCTTACATTAACAGCATTTCCGTGCGACGGGCTTTAAAGCTGGTTGCCAAGGGAAAGGTGACCGTGGAGAAGTATTCTGAAATGATTGTAAGAACCGCAACAGAAGAGATTGTTGTGCCGTTGATTCTCCGTCTGATTTATCTGGTCAGACAGATTTATCGAAAGGCTGTGGCATGGTCCAAAAAAAACGTGATGGTTCGGGATGTATTCAAATGTGTTTACTGCGGAACCAAAAAAAATCTGAACATTGATCATGTTTTTCCGCAGTCACGAGGAGGTAAGAATACTTTTGAAAACACTGTAACTTCCTGCGTGGATTGCAATAACAAAAAAGGTGACAGGACCCTAAGGGAAGCAAAGATGTTTTTTAATAAGAGAAACTTTGTGCCTTATCAGCCGACAGTTATGGAGTTCATTAAGAAGCATCTCGACAGTATCGGCGTTTATGATCTGCTTGTAAAAGCAGGCATCTATTAAGCCGTATATTGCTCAAAGTATCAAGCTGCCGCGATGAACACATCGCGGCAGCGGGCTGGGGCAATGCTGTAAAGGATAACATGCTGTGAGGTATCCTAGCTGGCAAGGAGCCTGACTGTTAATCAGGAAATCGTCGGTTCGAATCCGACCCTCACAGCCAAAACCAAAACTGTAAAAAGTCTCGTTTATAAGGAAAGGTATTTAGCAGGTAATTTATGGGAACAGTTAATGACGATAATTTTAAATCCGAATATCGAATTTTAAAACTTTCAAAACATTGGATTTTATAAAACAAAATGTTTTTGTGTTTCGGAAATTTGTATTTCGGTCATTTGATATTGTTTCGGATTTCGAATTTCGTGCTTCGGATTTTAAACAAGAATGGTAGCAAGATATTTTAACGCAAAGGAGTGACTTCTTAGAAACTAAAAAAGAAAGCGTATTGTCATTTTTATGGTGTCGGTAGACTCAACGGGGAGAGCGCCTGATTGTGGCTCAGGTAGTTGGGGGTTCGAATCCCCTCCGACACCCCATGTATAAACAGGAGCATATTTTATGTTCATAGAAAAATCGGAGAGTGAGTCAATTGGGAGACGGCGTGGTTTGGGGCCACGTAGTTGGGGGTTCAAGTCCCTCCTCTCCGACCAGATAATAAAGTGGCTTAAGTTATAAGTTACAAGTGCCTTAAGTTGTGGTGCGCTTTCAGCGCTGCCATTTTATAGGCACAACATCAGGAAAGAAGTAATGAAATGCGCACCGGAGGTCATGGTGACCAGGCTGGCTCCAAACCAGTAGGCTAGGGTTCGATTCCTTACCGGTGTGCCAAAAGAAAAATTGGATGGGTAAAAGATAAAAAAGAAGAAAGGCACCATAGCTCAACGGACAAGAGCAGCTGCCTTGTAAGCAGTTGGTTGTGGGTTCAAATCCTACCGGTGCCTCCACCATCCTTCGCTCAGAGCAGAGCGATGAAGAAGGATGGTGCCCTCCATAGCTTTAGCGAAGGAGGGCTAAGGGCAAAATAGCAACGAGCTACGTATGGCAGGCCATTTTTTAGAGTAATACAATGATGAAGGAGATAAAAGTAAAACACAGGACGATAGCTCAATTGCGATGAGCATCTGCCTTACAAGCAGAAGGATGCGGGTTCGAATCCCGCTCGTCCTACCATAAAGCTGAGTTGAATAGTGTAGTTTACTATTCAAACGAAACTTATGCCAATGGTAAAAATATAAGATTGTGGAACGGTAGCTCAAGCTGGTAGAGCGTTAGGTTGAAGCCCTAAGCGTCATTGGTTCAATTCCAATCCGTTCCACCATGCGAATGTAGTTCAGGGGGAGAACACAACCTTGCCATGGTTGAAACGCGGGTTCAATTCCCGCCATTCGCTCCAAGCGAGTATAACTCAACAGGTAGAGTGCAAGCCTTCCAAGCTTGAAACACCGGTTCGATTCCGGTTACTCGCTCCAGGTAAAAGGCAGTGCCTTAAGTGAATGAATTCTAACAATTTGTATGTTTAAAGATGACAGAGCGAAGCGATACATTAACTTAAGGCACTTGTAACTTATAACTGCTTTTAAAAAGGGGTGTGGTGAAACTGGCAACACAGCGGCCTTTGACGCCGTAAATTGAAGGTTCGAATCCTTCCGCCCCTGCCATGAGAAATATGCCCTGTTAGTGAAGTCAGGCGATCACGCTAGATTGTCGATCTGGTATCACGGGTTCAAATCCCGTACAGGGCGCCATAAAAAAGAGCCGGTGTAGCAGAACTGGAATATGCTGCGGGTTAAGATCCCGTGAAATCTGTGGGTTCGACTCCCACCACCGGCACCATGCGGGCATGGCAGAATAGGCATATGCCGTCGGCTCAAACCCGATGTGTTTTCCCGGTTCGACTCCGGGTGCCCGCACCAGAGCCTGTGACCCGAATTGGTTAGGGGACGGTTTGCAACATCGTTTTATGTGGGTTCGAGTCCCACCAGGCTCTCCAGGTAAAAGCATGGGGGAGTAGCAGAACGGCACATGCTGCTGGTTTAAGCCCAGTGTAATTTCCGGGTTCGAATCCCGGCTCCCCTACCATAAAAACAGTGCCTTAAGTGCCTAAAGTTGTGGTATGCTGACAATTTTAAGTCCTTATTAGCTTATGTATCTTCGGCACATATGAGATTAAATTAAGTAATACTGGTATGGCCCCTTCGTCTACTGGTTAAGATATGAGACTTTCATTCTCATGAAGTGAGTTCGATTCTCACAGGGGCCACCATCGTCAGCTTACATAATGGTTCAGGATATTCAACTTTAGTTATCTTAGAAAGGGGACTAGATTATGATAGAAAAAATTCGAAATCCGAAGCACGAAATCCGAAACAAATACGAATGACCAAAATATTAAATTCAAAACTTTATGGTTTAATATTTTAGAGCAGCTATTTTTTTAATTATAAGTTTTTTAATTTGTATGAGGGTTTTGATCATTTGAACATTTGAATTTCTGATTTGTTCGGATTTCGTTCTTTGGATTTTTAAGTATTGTGCGTCGGTAAACCGTAACTGGTAGCGGGTCGGACTGTAAATCCGGTGCTATAGTAGCTCTGATGGTTCAAGTCCATCCCGACGCACCAGATGATAAAGATAAGGCCGGATGGTGGAACAGGCAGACACGCAGAGCTCAGACCTCTGTGCGAAAGCGTGCGGGTTCAACTCCCGCTCCGGCCACCATAAAAAAGAAGTGCCTAAAGTTGATGAAGACAGGATTCAGCGTCCTAAAGGCGAAGAACCTCTTGTGCTTGCGGGAGGCCGTGGTGGGAGTAGTCGGTTGGGTAGAGCCGAAATTTTTTGTTGGATTGAAAAACGTAACCCAATCTCCGATTTATGTGTTTGTGTGATATGAATGGTGACGAGGCGAAACCCAACATTACTTTAGAGAAAAGTGCTTTAAGTAGATGTATCGCTTTGTTCAGATATTATTTGCAAAGACGGAAGGAGGTTATCATGAAACAGACTATTTGTTTTTCAACAAATGAGGGTTTTAAGTCAGAGGTTTTTTTTATACCCATGGTAAATAACAGGTTGAATTGGATGATTTAAGTTAATAAAGTGACAAAATGATATGGATAAGCTCAGATATATCTCTTGAAGAGAGTGAAATCAAAATGGACTTTATGCGTGCGTCCGGTCCAGGGGGGCAGAACGTAAATAAGGTTTCCACAGCCGTACAGTTGCGCTTTGACGTTCAGGGCTCTCCTTCATTGCCTGATGATGTCCGTGAACGGCTAGTCTCTTTGGCAGGGAGAAGAATAACAGATGAAGGTATTCTTATCATCAGGGCGGAACGGTTTCGGTCGCAGGCCCAAAACCGTGAAGATGCCATCGACCGCTTGGTTGAACTAATCAAAGAGGCGTCAAAAGAACCCAAAGTCCGGAAAAAGACAAAACGCTCGGCTGCTTCAAAAAAAAGGATTCTGGAGAATAAACGTCATCGGAGCAGAATTAAAAAGATGAGGAAGCCTGTTCAATCTGAGGAGTAAAAAGTTAACTTTGCTTTGCGTTTTCTGGTGCTGTCCTGGTGAGATATTGATAAATATGCTCTGCGATGATTTTGTTGCCTTTTATAGTTGGATGACAGGAATCAATAAACATGTCTCTTTGGTGAACACGGCGGATCATAATCATTTTTATAACATCTGTCAGTTCCTTGGGGCGAAGGTGTTTTAATATAGGTCTACTTCTAAATCTTTTTTCTGCCAACAATTCCTTATCGGGCACAAGAACCGACTGCACGTCAATAAACTCAGCTCCATTTTCAAGCAGGACTTTCTTCAATTGATCTGTGTTCTTTTTATACTGATCACGGAGATCTGAAGGGGGTATAAATAAATAGATCAATCTTACATTTTCGTTTTGGCATCGCTTTACCATTCGCTCAATCGGCATTTTGAGAAATATTTTCATTTTCAGGTAAAACAGTTCCGGCTGAGAGTCCCATAATTTCTGTAGAGAAAGCCAGACATGTTCAGCGTTACCGAAAATATCAATGTGCTTTTCAATGTATAATTTCTCGTCCTGGGTAAATGTTATATCCTGGCGGCTTAAAAGGTCTCTAAAGTATTCAATAAAAAGTGACCTTGCGTTTTTAAATGGATCTTCAGATGGTAAAAAATCGTTACTACAGTAATTGACCAGAACGATATCAGGTTTAAGGGGTAAAGCGAATTTCTCAAGAAACATCATTTCCTGGTATGTAGAATAACCGATGACGCCGGCATTTATTACTTCAAATGGAGCGTCTTTGTTCAGCTTTTTGCTGAGGCTTCCTAAAAAAGAATCCTCAAGGTTAACCCCAACACCCCACATCACTGAATCACCAATACCTATTATGCGGGAAACGTTATCTGCCCTGGAAACCGCCACAGGCTTGATACCCCGGAAACCAAGACTGTTTGTTCGGACAGAGACATTACCAAAACTGTATCCTGAAAAACCTGGCTTGTTAATATAACCGGTCAGGGGATCTGGGTCCCACAAATCTAAACTGTTTTCATAACGGAAAGGCGGGCTCTTAATATTAAGATGCTTTGCATACTGTTTCACGCCAGCAATAATAATCGCATATGTTAATACAAAGCTTGCGGCAGTGATTCCAATATTCGTTATTATTTTAATTGATTTCCGTTTCATAAACATTATTGCTGTTTTTCATATATCGAAATAATAATCGGGTTTTCTCTTAATTCTTTTCTCTCTTCAGCAAGAAGCCCTTCAAACATATATGCGGGAAATGACTGAGAGTGCATGCCGCTGAAGATCCGCTTCATATCAGGTGCTGGCTCATATTCATTATTTCTTAATTTTATGGGACCGTAGCAGATACTGAAATTAACAAATATCCATTTTGTCGGGTCCTCTTTTCCTGTGTAGCCAGAATACATATGCCACTTTGGCTGGAGTGGTTTAAAAAACAGGGTATATCTTTCATGCACAATATTGTCTGAAGGAATTTTTGCAGTATCGACATTGTGCTGATAAAGGACATCCCGTGGATAGGCAAGCTCAAGGTATGAAACATAAAAAGAAATAAATGCGATCACTACCGCGATTAAAGAAGCAGACAGGCAGAAGTTTCTAATCCCTGCTGGGCGGAATGTTGCAATTGTTGAAAACAAGGCCAGTACCATAATAGGGAAATACATATGAAGGATTCGCCCGTAAAAAACTGTCTTTTGAAAGAAAACAGAATTAACCGCATGGTACAGATAGCCAGCAAGGGCGATTATAAACAAGAATTCTAATTTAGTAATAACACGAATGTTTTTTTGCTGGAGCAGTTTGTATAATAGCATAGCGAAAAAAATGACATTAAAGAGTATTAATATCATTCCGGAAATAGATTCCACCTGGACCAGGTATTTAATGATAAAAGCAAAGCCCTCTTCATATGTTCCCATGTTTATAGTCCCGGTCAGATTCTTTAATTCTCCGATGTAACTGACACCGCAGAGCCACCCCGAGGCCACGAAAAAAAACTGCATCAGAAGTACTGCCCCAAAAAAGATAGCGGTATTCATTAATGCTCTTTTTGAAAATGAGTGCAAAAGAGTATAAAAGAAACTGCCAAAAATGATCGCAGTAAAAACATAATATCCGGGATAAATCGCGAAGCCCAGCCCCGTGCAGATTCCCGCTATAATAAAAGCATTGTACTTGCGGTTGTTTATTGATTCTTCTCTTAAGCTTATTAACAAGGCGGCAAGAAAACAGACCATTGACAGGTCATAAGGAAAAATATGCCGGATATAAATATTATTGTTAATAAGCAGCGCGAAGAAAACAGAAGCAGAAAGAGAGATAACGCGGTTATTGCTAAATATCCGCAAGCAGACTTTATAAAAAAGGATTATCAATAGAAGCGATATAAGCGTGTTAAATATTTGCGGTATGATTAATGATTCACGGCTTTCCAAATTCCATCCAAAAACAAAATGCGCGGCATACTGAATAGCAGCAGGTATGAGCCGGACCAATACATCTCCCGGGCGTCCATGTGTACTAAATAATGAAGTCGCAAATTCATTAAATTGACCTGCTGACAGGTATTCAATCGCACGAATGGAGCCGTTAATGTATCTGAATTCATCAATTCCAGAAAAAGCGCCTTTACCGACCAGAGCTATTTTCAAGATAAAAACAAGGGAAAGAAGGACTGTTAAAATAAGTATAAGATGTTTTTTCAACCAGGCAGGATCGTCTTTTGTGATACTTTCCATATTATCTGGCTATACCTGTTATGTAATACCAAGTTGCTTAAGATGAGCTATAAAATCCTTCATAACAGCATCACCCAGGTTTTTCATCTTAATGCCGCTGCCCGTTGAAACTGTAAGCAGCCGGCACAAAAACTCCAGTGTTTGTGTTTTTAATAATGCCTCATCCATAGACTTTCCCCAGCAAACAACTCCATGATTCTCAAGGAGCAGAGCAGTGCTCTCAACTGCCCGTTCCGCAACAGCATCTGCGAGTTCTTTGCTGCCAGCATGGAGATAAGGTATTTTCTCAACCTTACCCAGATAGGCCATCGCTTCAGGAAGCACGTCTGTCTGGATATCGCGGTCAGAACAGGCCATAAGGGTTGAAAAAAAGGGTTGCGAATGAATCACTCCTTTTGCATCCTGGCATGTAGCATATATCCTGCGGTGAAGTCCTGTTTCCATGGAAGGCCGTCTTTTACTGGTTATAGAATCATTGTCAATCTTACAGGAGATGATATCTTCTTCCTTTAAGTCCCCAAGGTTTGTTCCACCAGCGGAAATAAAAAAAGTATCTGAACTGTTTTTAATGCTAATATTGCCGCTATGCCCCCATACCAGCTCTTTTTTTTCAAGTATCTGACCGTATTTTATCAGTAGTTTTTTCATCGTATCGCTTATATTTATCTGAAATGTCAATTGTTTATCGGTTTTATAGCCTAAAGAAAGTTATAACGGGAAAACTGTTAGGTGTCAAACAATAACCCAGCCAGGAAAATTTGCAATTGAACAAATCGGGCGAACACAAGGATCGCCACTACCAAAGGATTTGTATGATATGCGGATTATATCCTATCCTGCCAGGGAGACAATATGTTAACTTAATGAAAAATCTCCCCCAGCCCCTCTTTGAAAAAGAGGGGAATATAACTTCCCCCTTTTGTAAAGGGGGATCGAAGGATTTTTGAATAAAATTGTAAGTATTTCATGCTTTGTTGTGATCTCACGAACATGGCTGTTTATGTGAACTGTAAACATATTCATTTATCGTAGAGGCGAATCTTATACGCCCATGTCGATTTAACAGATAATGTTATTTGATTGCAAAAATGGGCGAATACAAGATTCGCCTCTACGAGGATGCAACCGGAAGGGGGTAGAACGCGATACAGTCTGGGCTTACTGCGCGTTCCTTGGATTAAGCTGGGCTCAGGGTCTTTATATGAATCCCGGCAGTATCTAGTACGTATTCATAACAAATGATCATCTACTATATATTGTGTCATTTTTTACTTGACATACAACATGTGTTATTCTAAAGACTAAATAAAAGAGCTTTCCCTTTTTGAGTTATAAACGGGTTTAATTCAGGCTACCCTTGATATGTACTACGAGCTGGACATATCAAACCAACGGAATTGTACTATGAGCTAGTGCTAGCCAGTACCGGGAGAGTTCTAAGTCCGCGCGACACGGATGCCTAATGGCATACGGCTCAACCGGACGTATAGGCGTAAGCATGGGGGAGGGGTGAATTCGTTCTACGGCAGTTCCAGCGTGCTTGATATACCTCCTTATACACAGATCCTTTCCTCCATGCTTCGCTTGGATAATTGGCAAAAAGATACAGAGTCTTAAAGGCTCTGTTTTTTTATTCATAAATCCGGATGTTTCATAATTCTGATTTGTCTCGATGATGGTGAGATTAATTGCAGGGGCGAATCTTGTATTCGCCCATTTTCGCAATCAAACAACAATATTAATTAAATCGACATGGGCACAAGATTAGCCCAAGAAAAATTTTTATGACATATGGGGGGGGGATTCGTATCGGTACCCTACTCCATGAACAGTTGTGATTATGTTCGGATTGGCAGGATCTGCTTCTATTTTTTTTCGAAGCTGGGCAATGTGCTGGTCAAGGGTCCGTGTGGTACCGAAATAATTGATTCCCCAGACAGCATTTAAAAGCTGGTCCCGGCTTAAGACCTCACCGGGATGCTGATAAAAAAAACGAAGAAGTTCCAATTCCTTTGATGACAAATCAAAGGTTTCTTCCCCTTTCTTCATCCTGTATTGTAGGGCATCAACCTCAGAATTGCCAAAAGAGAATTTGTCTGGTCCTGACTCATCTGTTTTTGCTGATGAGCGGTTTGACCGTCTCAACACTGCTGATATCCGGGCAAGGAGTTCATGCACACCAAACGGTTTTGTAATATAATCATCAGCGCCCAGCTGAAGGCCGACCACCTTGTCAATCTCTTCTCCTTTAGCTGTCAGCATAATAACCGGGACTTCTTCATTTGTTTGCCGAATTTCTCTGCATACATCATAGCCGCTCTTTTCAGGCATCATAATATCCAGGATAATCAGGCTGAAATCGTTTTTATTAAATAACGCCATTGCCTGTTTACCGTCTTCAGCCGGCGTGACCGTGTATCCTTCACTTTCAAGGGTGTCAACAAGACCGGTACGGATATTTGGATCGTCTTCTGCAATGAGAATGTGAATGTTTTCCATAATTACACCTTTGTTTATGCCTGTAATGGAATTTCAACCACAAAACAGCTTCCCCCGCCGTCCCTCGGTTCATACCGAATCTCCCCGCCAAGATCGGCCATAATTCTCTGGGCGATGCTAAGGCCGAGACCTGATCCGGGCTTGGATGAAACCAGGGAATCGTCTACACGATGGAACTTGTTAAAAATTTTACTCCAATGCTCAGCTGGTATTCCCGGCCCCCTGTCCATGACCATTAATTGGCAAAAGCTGTTGCTGGTTTTCAGATCAAGGGTAAACTCTTTTCCTTCAGAAGCATACTTTATGGCGTTGTCTGCCAGGTTAAGCACAACCTGGTCAATGGCATCCCGGTCGATTTCCACGTAAATATCCTGATCCGGCATCCTGTCATCATAGACCATACCGGCCTCTTTAAAACGGACCAGGTGGTCTTTCATAATACCACGGATATGTGCTACCAGGTTCAGGTGTTCCAAATGATATTTTTTTCTCCCTTGCTCAAGCCTGCTGAAATCGAGCACATTGTTTACAAGTCTAGTTAATCGTCGGCTTTCATCAACAATCACCTGGAGGTAATGGCTCTTCTTGTCAGGATCCTTTACCCTTTTTTCTTTTAAGAGTTCCGCGTACATCCGGATGCTTGTGAGCGGAGTCTTAAGCTCATGGGAAACACTTGAAACAAAGGAGGTCTTCTGACTTGCGTCTTTTATGTTTTGCTGGGCATGCCATGTGAGGAGATAGCCGCCGAGGATAATCGCTGCAAGGAATATGACCAGAAGGAGTGAGGAGAGAATAATAAAACCCCGTCCAGACTGACCGGCCCGGCCGTGCAGCATATACACCCCGATCTGCCAGTGGGGCAGGGCCGGTGCCAGTGAAACTAAATATTCCGGTTCTCTGCCGGCAGGGATCAGCGCTTTGCCTGCCTGGTGAAGTATTTTCCCGTTTCCGTCCAATAAGACATAAACAATGCCGTCCGGATCTGAAGGAGGAAAAACAGATATGATCCTTGAAAGAAGGGTCATGATTTCCAGCTCAATACCATAGACATGGCTTCCTGGGCTTTTTTGAACCCATCCTAGCATGTAAAGACGGTTCTCATCAAACCATGGAATCCATCCGCTCTTAGTTATTATGTCCCCCTGCCAGTTTCCGTCTGAATTGTCCTGTGAAGAACTTCTCTGGGTAAGGTTTTGAAGGTTGCTTATGCTTTTCCGGTAATCCAGGATATCAGTTTTGTCTTTTGTTTTTTCAGAATATTCCCTTGGATTTTCCATTGCCGGCATCTGCCAGGGAATCCTGCTGGTGAACAGGGCGTTAAACCGTTTAAGAAACCGCTCTTCTTCGCGAGTGATACTTCCCGCCACAGGATATTCAAGACCTGTTTCCTCATGCCAGACAAATACGTTCCTTACCAGGGGATCTGTTCTTTCCCACTCAGCAAGAATGTCTATGCGCTGCTTTTCAGGTATGTTGTGAAGGGAGTCTGAGAGACCTGTCTGCGCGTTTTCAACGGTTAATACCAGGGATGAAGCAATGGCATTTGCCTTGTCTTCTGCCGCGGATATTTCCATGCTGTTGATTCTCTCCTGCTCATGGCAAAGCATGTAAAAAGCGGATATACCGATAACGGCTGTCGGTATCAGGAGAAGGAGCCAGTAAAATATGATGGATCTTTTTGTCATAAAGCTAAGTTGAATCTTGTCCCTTTATAACCGGAGTTTAACAAAACTTATACCCTTGTTGTGTAAAATGTTAACAACCTGTTTTCTATGACCGGCTGAGCGGAAGACGGGCCGCTTTTCAGCGGCCCGTACGGCATTTATTGTTTTTCATGAACCGAGCTTGAAGGCTGCTGCTGTTTCATTTCGTATGCTTCATTTCTAAATTTTTTACGGTTCTTTTTGCTCATCCCTTCTTTTTCAATTACTTCCGCCTGTCTGTTCAGTTCACGAGCCTCATCAACAAACTGTGGTAAGCTATTTGATGCTCCAAACTGTTCCATAGAATAAGCATTGTCCCTGAGAACCTGAGCTGCTTCATCTTGTTTTCCCTGGTCAGTAAGTTCAATCGCTTTATCCTGGGCAAGTGCTTTTCTATTTAACACCATTTCTTTTTGTACATCGATATTTCCCGATGCTTTAACCTTTTTCCTGTCATGGCTGAATTGGGCTATTGTCCGACCGGTTGATGTCTCCTGCTTTTTTGTGAATGGATTGTCATAGGAGACACTGGCCCGGGCGATCTCAATACTGTTTCCGCTTTTTCCTGCCGGCACTTCAACTTCCACAAGAGCATACTTTTCCTGGCCGCCGTAAAGCTGGTTTAACGACAGCTCAACCATGTTTCCTTTTATTCTTCCATCCCGACCAATGATGGTGACCGGTTTAACGCCATCCGGGCATTCAATGGTTACATGTACTTTTTGTGCGACAACATTCAGGACATCTCCCAGCTCTGCCGTGAAGATTCGCGGAAGGTCAACGCTTGATTCAACAAAATAGATATTGCCGTCGCTGTTTTGCGACAGGCGGGCCATAAGGTCTTCATTATAATCGGTGCCAACACCAACGGTGGAGACAGAGATTCCCTCCTTGATAAGGGCCGCGCCAAGGCGTCCCAAGTCTTCAGGTGAACTCGGGCCCACATTGGCCAGGCCGTCAGACAAAAGGATGATTCGGTGTACATAATTTTTCTCAGTGTTTTTTCGAACCTCAGCAGCCCCCTGGCTCACCCCGCCGAAAAGGGCAGTGCTGCCGCCGGAACCGATCTGTCTGATACGACTTTCAATCTTCACGATATTTATTGCGTTCTGCGCGGGGACGATCGTCTGCACGCTCTGGTCATAAACCACTAGCGAGAATATGTCCTGGGGGCTGAGACGGCGGAGTGCTTCAATGGCCGCTTCCTTTGCTTTTTCAATCTTCTGGCCGGACATGGATCCTGACTTATCAAGGACAATGGCGAGATTTACAGCCGGCCGTTCTGTTTTTTCAGGGGGCTGGGGCGCTTCAAGGGTAATCTTGACGATCGCTTTCTGGGGGGTGTCAGCAGGAATTACCGTCCTGTCAATCTCCACCCGGCACCCTACCCTTGTATCCTTTTTTCCTGCGGAGCACGCGGAAAGCGGCATGCTGACCAGTAGTAACACGGTAACCATAAACACCAGCATTTTTTTTGTTACGATCGCTGTTCTGTTAATCATCTGTTTCATCCTATCCCTCCTTTTTTATTGCGGTTTTTTGTGCCGATCTTCATTTTTTTCGGCATACCTGATTTTCAGCTTGAGTATAACCGCATTTAAAAAAAGAGTTGTCATTTGCCGGTAAAACAATTGTAAAAAAGTTGTAAAATAATAATTTCACCATAGGGGAACGAAGAAAAAAAAACAGTTATATTTGTTTTGTAAGTTTCATTTGTCAGATTGATTTTAATTATGATGTTAACCAATCAAACGAATTCAACCAACATAAAACTAATAAAACTGTTTAAATCCTTTGCTTTAGCTCTCTGCCCTACGCCTTTTGCTCTTCGCTTTCTGGGATATCATGCTTTTTTCTGTAACAATTTCCGCAGATCAATTCAATATTATCAGCATTATTTGTTCCGCCCATAGGTATAGGGATGATATGATCGTATAGGATATCTTCAATATTACTGCATTTGGAACACTCTCCTTTATATTTGTACCAAACCTCCTGTCTGATTCCCACGGCAATATCCCTGTGTAAGGAATCATTAAAGTATTCCACTGTATTTGATTTTTTTTCTTTCAACTCATTTTCAATTTCCAGAAGTTTTTCTAACTCATCTCTTTCATTAAGGTTTTTTTCAAATCTTTCCTTGAGTTGTTTATCCTCTACACTGGTTTTTTCCCTTAAGAAAAAGAAAATTAGAAAAAGTAAGACAACGATGATGACACTTTCAATTGTGTTAAGCATTGATCATATCCTTTTTCAGTTAGAATATAATGTTTAACAATATATATTAAATATATTCAAAATTATATCTAAAGTCCAATAGAAACAGCAAACAAATATTTGCCATGGGCCGTCGTAAAAACTATAGCCCACAAGCAACCTCACACAGATTTACCCGGTTAAATCCCTAAAGGGGTTGCGAAGCAGCATTTAACAGGGCAGGCACAGACATTTTACCACGAATGACACTAATTGGCACGAATTAATCCCTGGTACATCAATATGCACGTTTAATGCTTTATTTTAAAACAAAAAATTCTTTTATTCACCAAAAATAAATTTATGAGTAATGCGCCCTCCCTCTTATCCCTTGACAAGTTTTCGCTATGCATTAAGATATAAGTATAATCTAAGGAAAAAAAATATGCCAGTTTACGAATATGAACATGTTGGTGAGGCCTGCTCCCTGGGAAGCATGTTTGAAGTTACCCAGCCGATGAACGACGATGTATTGGAAAAATGCCCTGAATGCGGTGAACCCGTCAAAAAACTGATTTCCCTAGTAGGAATCAGTACGCCGAAAACCAACAGTGAACTCCGTGATCTCGGTTTTACAAAACTTGTTAAAAGAGATGATGGTGTTTATGAAAACGTTACGGCCCGGGATGGAGATAGCAAGTACATGGAAAAGGGGAAACCTGAAACCATACCAAATGTGAATAAAACGATTTCAGACTGATAAAATATCTTAGGGCATTCAATGAAGAAACATCTGTTCAGCATTATTATATTATTATGTTGCTTATTGTTATATTCCTGCAGGTATCATGGTTCACTAAATCAGGATTTCTATCAATCACAAGTTACGCACCTGTCACAAGTCAACCTTTCAATAGCTATAAAAGATAATGTCCCAATAAAGCCAGTTATATTCCCCGGGGGATTGAGCAGCAACAATACAATTGATATAAAAGAAAACCTCCTGAAGGCCCTTAATATTTCTCTCAACAGTATTTTTAAGCAAGTAGAGCGAACCTCAGAGATCTCAACACCCGGCAAATTCGATTATATTGTTGTGCCAAAGCATCATTCATCCGGTAGAATAGATATACTGATGGAAATGGACCTTCTGTTTTACGATGCTGATACCAATGAATTGATCAAACAATATTCCAGTAGACGCATTGTGAATTATCGTGATCCGGAATCAAGCATCATGCTCGGTTTTTGTACAGGGTTCACACTATTCCTCGTATCTCCGGTAACTATTCCATTGATCACAAAATTTTCGGGCGATCATGCAGTAAAGCTTGTTGAAGCAGAGATTTCCAACTCGCTTGATGATATTTTACAAGATATCAGTATGGATGCAAAAAAAGTGTTTTATGCTCACAAGCATAAAACAATGCAATCCATTCAAGCTTTAGCTGTGAAGAAGGAGCCCCCGAACAGAAAACCTTCTGCCAGCTATAAAATACCAGACCTGGATAATATTGATTTTGGCAATTATCATGCATTAATTATCGGCAATAATGATTATAAAAATATTATTAAGCTTAAAACCGCTGCAGAAGATGCAAAAGCGGTTGCAGACATATTGCGTGAACTGTATGGTTTTAACGTTAAGCTTATGTTAAATGGAACCCGGCAGAGCATACTTTCTGCATTAGATAATTTGCGGTCGACATTAAAGCCTCATGATAATTTGCTGATATATTATGCTGGGCATGGATATTATGATGAAGATGCTGAACGGGGTTACTGGCTGCCAATAGAAGCACAGAAGACAACAACAGCGGACTGGATCTCTAATGCTGATATTACCGACAAATTAAAAGCGTTGAAAGCAAAGCATGTTATGATCGTTGCTGATAGCTGCTACTCAGGCACGTTGACACGCGGTATTGATATTAGACTTAAAAGCCCGGACTATATATCCCGGATAGCTCAAAAACGTGCGCGTACTGTTTTAACCTCAGGCGGCATGGAACCTGTGCTCGATAGTGGGGGAGATAAACATTCAGTTTTCGCAAAGGCATTTCTTGACGCACTTGAGGAGAATGCAAATATCATGGACGGAACCATACTTTTCAGCAAGATCCGTCGTCCAGTCATGATCAATTCACTTCAGACACCTCAATATTCAGACATAAGATTTGCAGGTCATAGGGGCGGGGATTTTATATTTGTGAGAAAAAAATAAAAGGTATTCAGTCCTCAATCTATCGTTTGAACAAACGACCGTGTTGTGTGTAATAGGCTTTATTGCCGATCAATCCAAATACGATTCGAGACACTAAAATTATCATCAAACTAATCGTAAATCCAAATTCTTCAACAGTGTATAAAAGCACTACCAGACTGGCAAAAGAAATGAATAGTGCCATTATCCCGATGTTCCATATTTCATGCCAGAGAAACCAAAACTCCGGGATGATGAAATGAATCCCCACAATAGGAATTAAACCTATTAAAAATGCAACAATTCGTGAGCCATAAACAGCTTCAATTTTAACCGATTTTTCTAAGTCATCAATTTTTTTGGTTTTAAATCCGATAATGTTAATTGCTTTTATTAATGCATCTTTTATTTTATTAATATTTTGGCTGTCAAAAGTAATAACTCTCTGCAGCTATTTTTTTATATCAATTGTTTTTAATTCTTCGCTCATAATTTTATTAGAATCCTAATTGATTATTTGGAAACGTTTTTTTTATGCATCAATGACAGGATCAATTGATTGATTCCACTAATTCTTATCAGGGTTTGCTTTGATTTTGAGCTTCGCCTCAACATAGGAAGAACCATTGGCATCCTTTTTTTCCTAATTGATCTCAAATTTGGATCGCCTAATGAAGACATAGATAATTTTCTCATAAAGTCAGCCACTTGTTTATTGTTTTTCGCTGTAAAAGAGATTGTAATTTCATTATCGTAAATCTTAATTTCTATGATAGTCACTCCCTCTGGTGAAAGTTCTTGAATTTTTTCTTTTGAATACTTTGATTCAAGGCTTTCTTGAGCAGCTATTGGTATGCTAATGAATAAAAGGCAAAAAAAAGTTATTGATGATATTTTCATAAGCTCCTCCAGTTAGAATGAAAGTGGACTTTGACCAATATTTTATCACTTTCACACATATTAATGGTTGTTACATATCATAAATTCCTCGATTTTAAAAGCAGTATGAAAATCGGAATGATAATAACAGTTTGAAATAAAGCTTATTAATGGGTAACCTTAATTTCTAAGCAATAATGAAAAAATATGGTAAATCTGCACTATTTTGTGTATTATAAATTCTTCAGGATCACGTCAAAAGATAAGATTTCATAAGGAGGGAATATGAGCAAGGACGAACGGTATGACTTTGTCATTGTCGGAGGCGGTCCGAACGGGATGGCAACTGCCGCGTATCTGGCCAAAAGTGATGTAAGTGTTTGCGTGCTTGAAGAAAGGACAGAATGCGGGGGCGCGTGTGAAACACAGGAGCCTATTCCGGGCGTGCGTATCTATCCCCATGCCATCCTCATGTATGCTTCATCTGCTCCAGGATTTGATCAGCTTGAACTCTGGAAATACGGTTTTCGAATGAACTGGAATCCTGTTGATATTGCAGGCGCTGCTGGAACGGGCCTGATGACCACAAAGGGTTACGTAAGAATAAGCGACCAGGATGCAATGGGATGGGGCAAGCTCGGGGGAATGCTTGGCCAGCCCATGTTCACAAGAGAGCTTCAGCGAGCTACATTCTGGTGCCCTCCGCATCCTCCTGAAGTTGAGATTACGGACGATAATGTCCCTTATATGCAGGTGTACAAACAGTTCCAGCCAGATCTGTGGACGCACGAACTTCGTGAAATGACCATGTTTGATGTTCTGGACGAGCACTGTGAAACAGAGGTGTTTAAAACATGCATGGCTTACGCGGCCTGGGCTTCAGGGGCAGCTGCCCACTGGGAAGGGGTTGCGATACCTGCGATTACGTGCGTTCAGCTTCTCACGCTTCCGAATACAGGCAAAATAAGCGCGCCCAGGGGCGGTCTGCATGCTTATTTTCATGCCATACACCGGTGTGCTGTTCATAATGGTGCAGTTGTCCGGACCAACTGCCCGGTTGATGAAATACTGATTGATGACGGACGTGCTGTGGGTGTCCGGTTAAGAGAAACCGCTGCCATGGGAGGAAGGACAATACATGCGAACAATGCGGTTATTGCTGCATGCGACGTTCACCAGGCATTTTTGAAAATGGTCGGGCCAAAGCACCTTGATCCCGGCTTTATCCGTGATGTAAAAGATATCAGCCTGAAGAACCAGACACTCTATGTTTCGACTTTTCATACCAAAAAACCGCTTACCTATAAGCCGTTATACAAAAAATACCTGGACAAGAATAACCTTGGCACCTACCAGATTGGAGGGGTTTACCCCTGTGACAGCCGGGAGATGTATTACGCGGATGTGGCAGATGTGGATGGATTCAAAGGAAAACCTACCCTTGATCCAAAATACAAAATGTGGTTTCAGATGTCTGCCCAGACATTTGATCCAACACACTCTCAAAGCAATTACCCAACATCAAAAGGGTATATTTCAACTCCCTTTGAGATGGCCCTGACCTCTCCGGATTACCACGTGGAAGGGGAAGATGCACCGGACAAATATAGGGATGAACTTAAACAATACGCTGAACAGTGCTTTTCAAATGTGTTTGACGGGCTAAATGATGAGAATATTATCCACCACTGGTATGCCACAGGAAGGGAGATCGAACTGCGTAATACCGGGCTTATTGGCGGTACATGGGCAGGGAGCCGTCACTGCGAGGACCAGCTTTGGGGAAACCGGCCGTGTAAAGGGCTTGAACGTTACAGGAGTCCCATTGACAACCTTTACCACGCACACCAGACGTCCGGGCATCCCGGTGGCCTGTGCCTCATGGCTATTCCTTACAACCTGATGCATATCTTGATAGAGGACGGCATGGTAGAGCCAGGAAACTGGTGGTACCCCTCACCATGGTATATTCCTCAGGAAGGGAAGATTTCCGCAGATCCGAAGAAAAAGAGTAAGGTATAAAGAGCAGATGCTGGATATAAGAGGTATAGGGAGAAAGGTATAAGGTGTAAAGATTTGAAAACTAAAAGATTAATGAACTGTCAGAAGACCGCTTGGCAAAGCCAAAACACTCAGTCCTGTTGTGTCTATAAAATACCAGGAATAAGAAAACAATTGTTTAGGCTGGTTTTGGCATTGACTTCCGTTGCGTTTCTTTCGTCATGCAGTTTTTACAACTACCGCAAGGGACAGCTTGGCCGGAAATTCAGGCATGCTGGTCTGAAAGAAGAGATTATCAGCCTTGAGAACGGAGACATCAACTGCTGGCACGGCGGTAGCGGCATCCCTTTTGTTATGGTGCATGGTTTTGGCGGTGATGCCATGTTTAACTGGTATGAACAGATGGATTCGTTTCCAAAAGACTATTATCTGGTGACCCCAGACCTGGTATATTTTGGCGCGAGCACTTCAAAGAAAGATGAATACTCCATCGACTTCCAGGCAAAGACAATTATTCAGCTCATGGATCGTCTTGGGATAAAGAAATTTCATTTAATGGGCATCTCATACGGAGGAATGATTTCCCTAAAAATCGCGACCGATTTTCCTGAACGTGTTTTAAAACTGGTTATCGTGGATAGCCCGGGAACTGTCGCCACAAAAGAAGATGAACAGAAGATCCTCGATATGTTCGGTGCAAAATCATCAGCAGAAATATTTGTACCAGATACGCCAAAAGACCTTCCCCGTCTTATGAATATCGCATATTATAAAACACCACTTGTAAACCGCTTTGGAATCTGGCTGTGTAAAAAAGATGTATACAAAAAAATGTTTGCCAGCCATTCTGAAGAGAAGAAAAAACTTCTTGAGCATATGGGCGAGGATGTATTTAAAGAATTTAAGTCGAATATTCATGTTCCCCATGAAACTCTAATTGTCTGGGGGCGCCATGATACCCTGTTCCCTCCTGATATCGCTTTTAAGCTAAAAAAAATTCTGGATAATAACGCGCGGGTTGAGATAATAGAAGAAACAGCGCATGCACCGAACATGGAAAAACCGAAAGAGTTCAACAGACTCATTATGGAATTTCTGGGGTCTGAGGTTAAAGACTAAAAAATATTAGCCACGAATGACACGAATGAAATTAATAATACTAATTAATAAAAACAACTAACAATTAAACAGATAGAGGATATGAGTAAAAAAGCTGAAAAGATCGGGAGAGAGATTATTCAGAAAACAGGGATAGATTTTGACAAATACCGTAGACCTGAATTAATCAGCACTATTGTGGATGTGAGTCTCTTTATTATCAATCCTCTTTCAGTCATACCGATTTTCGTGAAAGCGTTTATTTATGTTTTTCTCTTTATCAACACAATTCTCCTGATTATGGCCAAGGCCGGTCATATCAGTTTAATGGTAGCAGTGCTGATGTTTATTATTGGAAATGTTGGTTTCCCGTTTATAAGCACATCGCTGGCAATTAGGCGTACCGGGCATAAACTTATTGGTGATATTCAGTCTGCTTTAAATATTGCACTGGACATTGCGGTTGATATTATAAAAGATTTAAAGAAGATGAATTTAAAACAGATTCCCCCTGTAACGGACATCATTAGGGGCGTTGTCTTTGTCGTCATTATCCCTTCCCTTGAAAAGATTATCTCTGAAAAAATCAAACTGCTAGGAAAGCCCGTAGCATGGCTTGTGGAAAAAAGCATGTTTTCTTTTATCACGGTGTTCAGTAGCTTAATAGATAAGCTAACGCCTGGCAAACAGGATGTTGAAAAACTGGATCAGGCTTTTAAGGAAGATGTCAAAGCGATCCAGGAGATGTCAGGAGATGAGGAATCAAAGATGGTTGCTATGATTGAAACAGCTCGTGATAAAATAGGAACACTTTTAATCGAAACCATTATGCCAAAAATCCTCTTTCCGTTTACATTAGCTTTATATATTTCTACAGCATTGATATATGTTTTGTTGATGGTTGTTTATTTTTTTGGGGTATAAACTAGATCCTGGATGCTAGATCCTAGATGGCTGGTCGTAGTAAAACGGAGATCTCGCTGGTTTTTAGTGAGGATAAAACCAATATAACCAATAAAACTGTTTTTATTCTTCGTACCCCTTCGTGTCCTTGTGGTAAAAATAATAAAGGGCGTGCCGAACGGCCGCGCCCTTTATTCGGGGGAGAATATAAGCAGGGGAAAGAGTCCCTGCTGCATCAATCGCGCATCCGGTTATGTTTGCCTCTCATTTTTAAAGGATGCCCGTTTTTGCCTTTGTGATGATTTTTCATAAAGAGTTTTTTCATAAAATGCCTGGCAGCATTGGGGCTGATCTGTTTGATATTAATGTAATGATCAATTTTTTTCTGGTCAATATCGCCTTGGAGGCTGGAAATATCTGCCTGAAGTTTTCTGGCCCTGTCGATATTCATATCTTTTTGGGCTAGAACACCGAGCAGTTCCATCTTTTTTTCGAAAATATCCTGTCGGATATTTTCCGTTGCTTCATGAAAGGCTCTTTTTTCAACCATGATTTGTTCCCTTTCTTCTTCACTTACGCCTTTAATATGCTTAAAATGTCCATGCCCCTTACTGCCTGACATTGTGTCGGGACCTCTGCTCATTCCCGCAAAAGAATTAACGTAAAAACTAAAAACACATAAAAGAGATAAAATTAAAATTGTTTTTAAAAATCGGTTTGTTTTCATTTTCCATCCTCCTTTTTAAGATGCTTTTTAACCCTTTGACGAGTGGTTATATGATATTGTCTACAAAAATTCTTTTTCAGAGATCCAGACAAGCTTGTTTTTGCATAAATTCAAACAGACAATTATTTAAAACATAAAACAGGGAATATTCCTTAACTTAAGTCACTTGTAACTTGTAACTTAAGTCGCTCTGTTTTATACTTTAATTAACTTTGTTAACACTTATGAGGTTGTCATGTACCTGGATATAATCGCTGGCATAATATTAATTGTTTTTTTTATCAGCGGTGCCCTGCGGGGAAGCCTTGCTGCTGGATTAAGTTTTTTAAACCTGATTTTATCCTATTTTGCGGCACTAAAAGTAGGGCCGCTACTGGTCCCTTATCTGGAGCCGCATACTACGGGTTTCCCTTTTCTTACTTTGCCTCTTGCTGGTGCAGCTGCCTTTATTGCTGTTTTTCTGTTGTTCGGGCTTTTTGGGGCAATTATCTGCATGATAGAGAGGAAAAAGCGCGAACAGAAATCCCGCACCGCAGTTGATCGTTTGGGCGGGGCGGTATTCGGCACTTTAAGGGGATTAATTATCGTCTTCCTGATCGGTCTTCTGGGGAACTATCTGCAGGAGGCACATCACGCAGGAGTTGCTGAAGCGATACCGGATGTGGACGATTCGATTACCGCTGAGATTTCTGGTCATATGGCTGACCAGATTGTTAGCAGCAGCCTCAAGGATTCAGATCCTGGAACCAGGCTTGCTGCCCAAGTCGCTCTTCACCCGTCCCGGACAATAGAAAAGATAAACGATGTTGTTAACAATCCTTATATACAAGAGCTTATTGAGGACAGAGCATTCTGGAGCGATCTTGAATCCGCTGATATTGAAAGCGCCATGGATCGGAGCAGCATTAACAGAATCGCTGAAAATCAAAATCTCAGGGACCAGTTTGCCAATCTTGGTATTATTAATCAAGATATCGGTTCTGAAGAATTTAAAGATTATGTAAGGCTTGCTATCAATCAAATTAATCCCAGGGTGCAGAATCTCCGCAATGATCCGCGTATCCAAAATCTCCTTACAAAAGATGAAGTGGTAAAACTTATTGAAGACGGGAATATTATGGGGCTGCTTGAAAACCGGGATTTTCAAAAGGCGGTTCAGGCAATATTAAACGATGGTTCTGCTGGATCTGCACAGGATATTGATTCAGAAACGGTTTCGAAAATAGCAGATGAAGAGGAAGAACAGAGAGATATTTACAAGTATACCGATGACACCGGCCAAAAACATTATGTCAGCAGTTTGGAGAAGGTTCCTGAAGAATACAAGTCAAGGGCGGAAAAGATGGAAAGATAGTATTAACCCGCATTTATCATAGAAACTTGTGAGCGGTTGACAGAAAATGACTATCCGAGTATAATTATTATAACAATACATATTACGTGACAAAGCCAAACCTTGGGTAACTGAGGGACGGAAAGCCACGGGTGCACCAGATATGGTGGATAGCCGGGTTGCCAAAAGAAAAAATAACCGAGCTGTCTATATTGATGGTTCGGTTTTTTTGTTGTATAATGTGAATTCATTTGCTGACGGGTGTTGTGTAAGTATCTTGTTGGTTGATGATTAACCTGGAAATATTCGGGTTAAAAACCATAGGGAGTTAAAAATGGACAACGGAAGGATTAGAATCGAAAATTATAAGGATGCGCTCTTATGTGATGTGTATCTTGACGGTGAATTAGTAAAGGATGATATATTATGGGCGATTGAAGAAATCGGGAAATCGTATGATTTTCCAGTAGATATAATTGTTAAAAGGACCGGCTCGTATTCATTGTCAATGGACATGCAGGAGATGTTAATGAATGGGATAGAAGAGCTTCTTGGCAGTATAGCCCTGGTCACGAATGATAAAAGAAAGAAAAAGGTCGCTAATTATGAAAGAGCTATATTCTTGAAAGCATACAAATGCGGCGTTTTTAATACAGTAGATGAAGCATACCGTTTTCTTAAAAAATAATCAACTGACAACAAAACATATTCACCACGAAGGGCGCGAAGAACACGAAGAGGTTTTTTGGTTGCTTCGCAAAAGATAGCAGCAGATTTGGCGATGAGATAATTAAAGAAGGAATTAGCTATGAATATTCTGAAAATAAAAGCACTATTGCCCAAAGGGCAAACAAACAACCCCTTCGAGCTCTTCGTGTCCTTCGTGGTGTGAACTATATTTTTTCTCTGTGTTGAAAAGGAATAATTACAATGCATGTAAACATTTTACTGATACTGATATTTATTTTTATGACAACATCGGAAAGCTGGGCAGCTTCCACGTGGAAGCAGGTACTGATAGATAAGAAAGAGAACATTAAGGTGTATTATCGTCATACAGATGACGGCCATATTGAATTTAAAGGGATAACATATATAAAAAGCTCATTAAATAGTTTTATAGCCGTGTTCAGAGATGTGGAGACTATACCGAAATGGGTTGACCGGACTGAAAAAGTGGAACTCCTTAAAACAGTTTCAGACAGGGATTATTATGTGTATACAGTAACCAGTGCTCCGTTCCCCTTAAAGGACAGGGATGGGATTGTGAGAACCGTAACTTCCCAGGACCCGTTAACCCTGTCTGTCACTGTAAGCGGGACATCTTTTCCAGATTATCTTCCTAAGAAAAAAAAGTATGTAAGGATTAAAATCATTGAATCTTCATGGAAATTAACCCCAAAAAAGAATGGTATGGTAGAGACTGTTTTTCGTGGGTATGCTGATCCCGGCGGGAAGATCCCGTCTTGGCTGTTCCGGACACTGAGCAAGAAAATCCTGAAAAAATCACCTCATAAAACACTGAAACAGCTGAAAAAGATAATCAAGCTTGAAAAATACCAAAAAAAAACATACCCTTTTATAAGGGAACCAGATGAAAGCACATTATAGTTAAATATGCTTTGCATTTGAATTAAAATACTTTATAATTAAAAATTAATTTTCAGTATCACAGCATTAGATTCATCATTTTAAGACGTATAAGTTTTTCTGGCCAGTTTAACAGGGATATGTATATTATAATACCTTGAAGTGGGCAAGCTGTGAAAAAAATTATTACCAATCTATTTCAGAAGAAAAAGACGCAGGAAAAGGTTGTCTTTACGATTCTTTTTGCGGATATTGCCAGCAGTACCCGCCTATATGATACCCTTGGGGACAAACTTGCACGAACGCTTGTGTCCAGCTGTATATCATGTCTTAGTGACGCAACATCACGTCACGGCGGAAATGTGATTAAAACACTGGGCGACGGCATGATGAGTACATTCCGGCGGCCCTCTGACGCGGTTGAAGCGGCTGTCACAATGCAGGACAAAATCTCAGAAATGCAGGGAATTGACACATCTATACCTGACATCCGTATTGGCGTTCATACGGGCCCAGTTATCCATGAAGACAATGATATCTTTGGTGATGCGGTCAATGTTGCTGCCCGGGTTGCAGACCTGGCAAAGCAGAGACAGATTTTAATAACAAAAGAGACAAGGAATGGGCTTTCATCTGGTCACCAAAACAATCTGAGGCATATTGATAGAACCACAGTTAAAGGAAAGACTGATGAGATTGATATTTACGAGCTGATGGTCGATGAGAATGAAGCCACGTTTACCGTACCGGAAAGTATGTACGATGCCATGGACATCCCTCTAGCGCGCATGATTGTCAGGCATAATGACCAAGAGTTTGAGATCTGCCATAATAGACCGGTTGTCAAGATGGGACGGCATATACACAATGATATTGTTGTTGAAAGCGATAAGGCATCCCGTTTTCATGCCAAGATTGAATTCCGGAGGAGCAGTTTTGTATTGATTGATGATTTTAGTACAAATGGATCATATTTAAAGATAAAAGGGAAGCCTGGTGAAATGATCCGGCGTGATAAGTGCACGATCTACGGAGAAGGAATCATCGGCCTGGGAAAAGAGGTGACATCTCATTCCCCGGAGGTGATCCATTTTAAAATCAAATTGGCTGCAGAAGACAAACAAGATTAATCTTCCCAGGGCATGGCATGCCATCTGGCGTACTCTATAATGGCATGTTCGGCAATGCTATATGAATATCCTTTTGATGACATCCTCTCATTGAGCATACCTGTTTCCAAACACAATTCATCAATAAACGTATATAGCAAATCAAATTCTTCTGAGGATTCTTCTGCTCGCCAGGGTTCTTCTTCTACAGCTATAAGCGCGTTGCTGAGGGCCTCTGCGTCGTCATAATGTTCAGCACAATTTCTTACCGCGAATCTTAAAATTCCCGCGATAACAACACTGATCCTTTGTGTGCGTGCATCAGGTCCAATATCTTTAAGCATTTGGATAATGGTTTTGTATGCTATATCTCCCACAGTTTCTTTGAATTCTTTAAGTAGCATAGTTGACAGGTCTCGTTACATTCTTTTAATTTCATTCATATTATTTTTTCATGGCCCCTTCTTTCTTAGGGCTTGAGTTTTTTAATTGCCCCATATCTTGTCCGTAGGAGTAAAATGATCCCGATAATTAAACCCACAATTTTCTTGCTAGAAAAAACGCTTCCATTTTAAGAACATTTTTAGCAAACCAGGATCCAAAGATTAAAACTAAAATAATTATAACAAATGTGAGAAAATTTGATTTTGAAAAAACACCCCCCAGCATTCCTTCGTTAATATTATATAAAAAAACAAAATTCATTCCTATATCCTTCACTGCTTGTGTTGAAAACTTTTCATTATCAACCATTTTTTTAAAACCAGGTTCCCAATGAATCCCGCACTTGCTCCAGCAACAAGAAAAAGGATATATGGGAATGGCAGGTGTTCATTATATACGATGATTGGCGGCAGAGCGATCAGTATTCCCCATAAAAACGATTTTGAATCAAATAAAAAGCCGATGATACATCCGCTAACAGCGTAGATGGAACAGAGCGCCAAATATATAGAAAGGCTCTGGAAAATAAACCCAAAGGGATCGATATCCGTTAATCTGTTTTCCACGTAAAAATGAGTGCCTAGAAAAAGAATTGCCAATGAAAATCCATATCCCAGCCAAAAGCGGGTCCATGTAAAATTGTCAGCAAAAGGGTTGAGATAATTACCAATTGTAGTTTAATGTTGGAAGTCCTTTTGCGGAAAAATCGAGTTGCTTGACAAAACCTAATTTTTCAGCATCTTGATCCAACTGGATGAAGAATTCTTTTACAGTCAGATCGATTTGTAAGATATCAATTGTTTCAAGTCTAAGTGAACGTGAAATTTTAATTTTGCTAACCACTAAAGGTATGCCAAGTATGAACAGAAGAGCAATTGCAATCAGGATGCTTATGAGTATGCTGAGCATTTAATGTTCCTCTTGTCATTTAGGAAATTGAAGCATAATGGTATTGTTTTACGCTTTTCTACTGAAAAAGCTAAACACAATGTCTGGGACAAATTAAATGGCACTCCAATATAATAAATTTGATTACTGATGATCCTTTCTATTTACTGTTTACGGAATTCAGGACTGATTTGTTTTCAAAAATCGACCAAGCGGTAGATATGGTAAAATACCTTTCAATTGTTATTTATAACGTTTAGAAGTTTTTTCGTTAATTTATACCCCCCAGCTCTTTTTGATCCCTCATAGATAATGGCATTTATATCTTTTAACATTTTAATGTGCCTTTCGATGGTTTTATAAGGTTTACCAAGCTTATTAGCTATCTCTGAGGCTCTAAGTTTTTTATCCTTGATAAGTAGTTCTATTATATCAAGCATAGCCTCCTTTAGAGTAACTGTTATTTCCTTACTTATTCCCTTATTTGAATAATCATCAATAAGTTTATTTAATCCCCCACTTATTCCCTCACTTATTCCCTCACTATAATCAAATGGTACAGATATACCTGGGAAAGTAACTGTAACAGCATTTCCTTTCATATGCCAAACAGGAGCCTTAAAACCCAAAGTATTACATTGCGCAATCATTTTTAATGTTCCAAGACCGATCTTTTCAATCCATTTTCTCAGAAAAAAGACATGAGCTATGTAAGGATTAACGGGTACTGACAAATGATCTTTTGATAAAGACTTTATTGTAATTCCCTTAGGAAGCCTACCAAAACTAGTTATTTGCAGCTTATCAGGATAAATATTGATGGCAATGCTGCTTGAGTATGACGAATAATCGCGATGGATTATAGCGTTGAGAATAGCTTCTCGAATAGCCAGACGAGGAAATCCAAGTTTATCATTCCGTTTCCAATCGGATGATTTAAAGGAACTAGACACACCATAGGCTAAATCAAAGAAATCAGTAATTTGATTAACTGTTTGGAAAAGATTCTTTTCAAAAATCTTATCATAAATAATTTTTTCTCCGGTCTTATCGGTTTTAAAAACTGATAGTCTAACACGTACTTGAGGGAAAAACCGAACCGGGTCAATGCCAAAAAGCAGAACTGAAGCATTAGTAAAATCCCCATTTTTGTACAAGCCATACTTGCTTAAAAAATGTAAGGGCTCTGTAGGAATACTTAGATCGCGTCCTCCACTAAGTGCTTCATTAATGCAGTTCTTAACTTCATTTAAGTCAATGGCATCTAACTCAACTTCTATGGCGGATTTGGCTTCCCAACGATTGTTCCTTTCCTGATTGCCGTGGATAAGTTTGGCCAGCTGGGTTGAGTTGGCTTTTACAGAGGAACTACTCTTTCTAAAATAAACACCACCTCTAAAAATGTAAGGCTGATTGGTGCCTTTCCATACATTGATTAAAATTAATTTTTTTCCTTTAAAGCTTTGAACATCTACTGAAACAGCAGGCTCAGGAACAATTTCTTTTTCAAGAAACAAGGCAATTTCATTTGCTTTTTCATCTGCTTTTGCGACGCCTTTGATTTGTTGATTTTCATCAAAACCAATAACCAGTTGGCCTCCTTTACCATTTAGGAAAGAACAAATCGTCATCCCCACTTGTTCTTTATTATAAGTAGCTTTGAACTCAAGCGTTGCAGATTCTTTCTTATGAAGAATCGATTCGATATATGTTGTAATTTCCTTTTTCATAATGCATTCATTTTTTTGATGATGTCCAATATTCTATCCTGATTACTAAATTGAGTATAAATAACCTTTTTAATGTCATCCAAATCAAAGTATTCTTCAGTCCAATGTCCAATACGCTCTTCCGGAGGAATATTATTTTGAATCGTATCATTATACATATCAATTACACGAATATCATCGAGCAACTTAGTTGGCTGATATTTAAAATCATCATTAGGTGAATCATCACCATTAAACATGTATTGCTTTAAAAGAATCCTGGCGACCCGAATATCACGATGGGCAATAAACCATCTTGGCTTTTTCAAGTTGATAGCCAATTTCATTTCTTCATGAGCAATTGAGGTGCTCCCTATTATACCAGAACCATAAAACGGTCGTAAAATTCCGAAGAATGCATCACAATTTTGTGTAGCGCATAAGCAATTTTCCAAATTAGATTTTGAAGGATCCGTAGGCATAGTTTTATAGTGTGAGCTGATTGGGTGACAACCCATTTGTTCAAACAAACCACAGATTTGATTGAGTTGATCTTCGTAACCATATACTGATGAAGATACCATTATTTCAATTTTACCATTTGTAGTCATTTATTTTTTCTCATCAATATTCCCAGCTTACAATCAACTTCAGATTATTTCATAATGGTATAACATGCGTAAAATAATATTATCGATAATAAAAAATAGGGACAGGTCTCAATCTAAAAGAAAAATTCAAACCCCCTCGATTACGAGCACGAATTCATCTCAGTTACCGGCATTTCATAGCATAAATTTATGAGATAAAAAAGGTGCCATATAAAAAAACGCGATATTTTAGATAAATATCCAAACAGCCTGCTTTATGCCCTCTGTCCCCAGCTCTCTGTTTTTTACTCTGTGATATTCCTTACAACAAGAATCCTGATCTCAGTCATATCCTCCATGGCAAAGCGAATCCCCTCACGACCAAGGCCGCTCTCTTTTACGCCACCATAAGGCATCTGGTCGGCGCGCCATGAGGGCATGTCTCCGATGATGACGCCGCCAACATCAAGCTTGTCCCAGGCATTCATGGCCTTGTAAATGTCTCGGGTGAAAAGACCAGCCTGGAGTCCGTATTTTGAGTTATTTACCTTTTCAATGGCTTCATCAAAATCATTAAATGAAGAGAGCACAGCAACTGGTCCAAAGACCTCTTGGGCACAGAGCTTTTCATCTTCTGGTACATCCTCTAAAAGTGTGGCGTCCATCATGGCGCCTTTACGATTACCGCCGCACAGAATTTGGCCGCCATGGTTTACAGCAGACTTGATCCAGGCTTCAACACGTTCAGCCTCTTTTTCAGAGATAAGCGGACCGATAAATGTCTCTTCTTTTTTGGGATCGCCTGTTTTAAGGGCAAGGGCGGCTTTGGTTATCTTGTTTTTAAAGGATTTATAAACATTTTCATGCACCAGTATCCGCTGGACACTGATACAGCTCTGGCCTGATTGGTAAAACGCGCCAATGATAATTCGTGACACAGCGTCATCAAGGTCCGCGTCTTCATCAACCACGCACGCGGCATTTCCGCCCAGCTCCAGGACCACCTTCTTTTTGCCGGCTTTTGACTTAAGGTGCCACCCTGCCTCAGGAGAGCCGGTAAAGCTGAGAAGTTTTAAGCGGTCATCTTCTGTAAACAGGCGGGCGCCATCGCGGGTGCACGGCAGGATTGAAAACGCACCTTCAGGGAGTTCTAGTTCAGCAAGGGTTTCGCCGATGATCAGAGCGCCCACAGGTGTCATGCTGGCAGGTTTAAGGATAAACGGACACCCCGTGGCTATGGCTGGTGCTATCTTATGGGCAACAAGATTAAGAGGGAAATTAAATGGAGAAATAAATGAACACGGCCCAATGGGAACCCGTTTCCAGATAGAGGTATACCCTTGTGTTCGCGCGCTCCGGTCAAGGGGCAGATATTCTCCGGTCATGCGAACACTCTCTTCTGCCGCGATTTTAAAAGTTTCAATCAGGCGGTCGACTTCACCCCGGCTGTCGTTGATCGGCTTGCCAGCTTCAATGCATAAAATTTGCGCTAGCTCTTCTCTTCTTTCAGCAAACCGGTCCGCACAGTGCTGAAGGATTTCCTGACGCCTGAAAGAGGGCATCTGTTGCATGGCTTCTGTAGCTTTTTCAGCAAGACCGATAGCACGATCTATAGCTGCTTCATCAGCCAAAGCAACACGGGTTGCAATTTTGCCGGAATACTTGTCAGTTACGACAAGATCTGTATTCGGCTTTTGGGGCCTGTTTCCGATAAAATAAGGATATTCTTTCTGCAGCATATTCTCTCCTGAAATTATAAACTGTTTTTTTTCGTGGACTTTTTATGTTAAGCCTTTTAACATAGTTTTGATAATAGATCACTTGTTTTTTAGAGTAGTGATATTAAATTATTAGAACTGTAAGTTGTTTTACAATTGAGACACATATAATTTGGTTTCATTGGTTTCATTGGTTTTATTAGATGAAACGTATTAAAAACATAAATGTATGTCTCTCGGTAAAAAATGTCAGGATCTATGCTTTGTCCTGATGAATAGATTAAGAAGTTTCGGTCATTTGAATTTTGGGCCTTTGGATTTTAGATTTGTTTCGGATTTCGCGCTTTGAATTTCGTATTTGAAGTTAGAGGAGGTTGTTTTGCTGGTTTTAGGACTTCAGGGGAGTCCCCGGAAAAAGGGGAACACAGATATCCTGCTTTCAAAATTCTTAAATCAAGCTGAAGCTGCAGGAGCGGAAACCATCACTGTAAATGTTCCTAAGAAAAATATTCATCCTTGTATCGGGTGCGGCAATTGCGAACGCAAGGGGATCTGCTCTATACAGGATGATGATATGAGCAATGACATGTTTTCTCTTCTCCGAAGAGCTGACGCGGTTGTTGTGGCAAGCCCCATATATTTTTACAGTGTTACCGCCCAGATGAAATGCCTGATCGATAGGAGCCAGACCTTGTGGTCGAGGAAATACCGGTTAAAGCTGTCTGATCCCAGGAGCGGGCATAGGCTGGGTTTCCTTCTGTCTGTGGGTGCCACCAAAGGGGCAAACCTGTTTGAAGGGGTTCAGCTAACGGCAAAATATTTTTTTGATGCGATTGACGCGGAATATGCCGGAAGTATTACATACAGGCGGATAGAAGAAAGAGGCGACATCGAAAAACTGCCGGAAGTTGAAAATGATGTTAATAAAATGATTGATCAGTTTATACGGCCGCTTGTTTCCAGGAAAAAGATTCTGTTTGCCTGCCGTGAAAACGCGTGTCAAAGCCAGATGGCAGCGGCTTTTGCAAGTTATATGGCTGGAGACAGGATTGATGCGTTCAGTGGCGGAAGCACGCCTGCTGAAAGTATTAATCCTGGTGCAGTAGACGTTATGGGGGAAAAGGGGATAGATACAACCTTTGCCGTACCAAGATCGATTGAAGCGGCTGTTTTACAGACAGCACCGGACATTATCGTTACAATGGGATGCGGCGAATCCTGCCCTGTGGTCCCGGGCGCTAAAGTGATTGACTGGGATCTTCCTGATCCAGCAGGAGAGTCAATTGAATGTATGCGTAACGTGCGGGATAAGATAGAGAAAAATATTAAGGAATTATTGGATATTTGATTTGAAAAACATTGATAAAGATATTGCCACTCCACTGGTGCTTTTAGTGGTTTATGCCATGTTTGCCGCTTCAGAAACCATGACCCTTCCGGACACTATTGGTTTTCACAACTCAACTCTTTTTTACAAACCGATTATCTGGTCTGGCAATATTTTTTTGCGGATCAGTAATATCCTGTGGTTTTCAATTCCAGCTGTTCTTTTAATTTTTGCCGTTAGAGAGAAAGACCTGTTTCTAAGCACTCTTTTTATTCTTGGAGCAATCCCTTTTATGTTAACTAATAATATTATTTTGTTCCTTAATCTGCAGGTTCTGTATGGTATTAAGATAATCCTGTGCTATATATTAGTCGGGGGGTTTTTCTGGTATATTGTTGCCGAGTTTAACCGGCAGAAATTATGCGAGCAGGATAAAATCCCTGGTGATGATGACAGCTTTTTTTCTCACCACGAAGGGCACGAAGAAACACGAAGAAAACATTAACCACTGGATATCTCTTCCTTTAAGAGACAGCAGGCTATTTTGTACTCGGGTTTGCCGTCTTTATCATATATGAGGTTGTCAGGCTGGATGAGGC
Source organism: Desulfobacterales bacterium (assembly GCA_028277765.1). Classification (GTDB taxonomy): domain Bacteria; phylum Desulfobacterota; class Desulfobacteria; order Desulfobacterales; family SURF-7; genus JANQFQ01. The sequence goes on along the minus strand of JANQFQ010000051.1, from coordinate 104,194 downwards.
GATTCATGACGCAGCCTTCAGGAATGGTGAGCTGAAAAACATCTTTTTCATTTATTCTGTCTGTATCTATAAGACGGTTGTCGGTTATGGTTTTGCTGTGAATCGGGTAGTCCTCGCAGAGGGGACACCTGTACACCCTGGTGTTTGGAAAGACAAAGTAATTATCTGCAACCAGCCCGGCACATTCAAAAGTTTCATCCTTTTCAAGGAATACTTTGGGATAAGTTACTTTTAAGCCTAGAGACGCGGCGGCGGCGGCGGCAAGCGGAATTGTTTTCAGCCATTTGTCCCTGGGCACTTGAAGCTGATCATTACTGGATTGTGCTGTTTTTCCCCTGATTCCGATGACCTGTATGAAAAATCGGTTAATGCCAAGGTCATTTAAAAGCAGGGGCATTAAACTAAGTTCATGAATATTAATCTCACTGACAGTAAAAATAAGGCTGGTATTAAATCCTTTTGAGACCGCATCTCTTACACCGGCAAGGCATTTATCATACACACCCTCACCGCGTATCATGTCATTTGTCTTTTTTGTGGCGCCGTCCAGGCTGAAGCTGAAATAATCCACCTCGTCAGGAGTTACCTTTGAAAGAATGTCATGAAACAGGAAACCATTCGTATCAACGGTTATGGAACTGTACCCAAGTTGGTTTGCTTTTTTTATGGCCAAGGAGAGTTCTGGGTGAAGGGTTGGTTCTCCGCCAAGAAAGATAACATTTGCTTTGCGGCTTTGTTCCGCGAAAATGCTGAGCCAGCTTTCTATTACAGGAAGAGAAAGGGTGCTGTCTCCATGCTGATCATGATTAATATAGCAGTGACGGCAGTTCAGGTTACATTTTGTCAAGATATGAAAAAACAGATTTGAACTGTTTTTTGAAAATGAAACGGTTTTCTTCATTTATTTAAAACAAAAGGAGTTTACCTAAGGATGGTATGTTTTCTTGGTTTTTTCCTTTTTTTTTCGACGTTCACTTTTTTAGGTTTTTTTGGCACTGGTTTTTTTTGCTTTACCGGTTTTTGCTTCACTGGTTTTTGCTTAATCGGTATTTGTTCAACCTGAATTTGTTCAACCGATTTTTTCTTAAGTTCTTTTATTTCTACTTTTGCTTCTTTCAGCTTATCTGTAGTGATGCGGAGCCGCATGGACATGAATTCAGCGAAAATCCTGTAAAGCAAAAGAAGAAAATCGAGTTTTTTATCTTTGCCTCCTGAGGAGAATTTGTCCTGGGCGGAAATATCTACTGCAAGACATACGGTTTTTCCCTCTGCAACAACAGAGGCGGATCGGCTCATGGTGTCAATTATTCTCATTTCTCCGAATATTTCGCCTTTTTTGTCAATACTGCCAATTTCCACTCCTTCTTTCTCTATGTGAACCTTCCCTTTAAGTAGAAAATAGAGCCATGGATCGTCATCTCCTTCGGTTATGATAAATTCACCATGGGAATATTCCCTTATCTTGCTCAGCTTAAGAAGGTTGGACAGGGTTTTTAATTCAAAATGCCTAAGAGCGGGTATCTCCATAAGCCTTTGAATATTCTGCATATTATCCTTAAGATATTTTGATTCGATCATGTTGTCCCCCATGGACTATAATTTAAATCAAAAACAGAAGGCTTAAAAGTGGCCAGGCTAAATAATGGAGTTTAATAGTTTTTGATATACTTTTATGCTAATGCTATAGTATAAATAAATCTTTTTTTTTTCAATATTTATTGACAACAAACACCACAACCATCTATTAGGTTGCTTTTAAAAAAAACAGGCGTTTTTTTGCTTAAGCATTCTGTTTTATGGAAAATATTGTATAAGGACAAAAAAACATGAAGAAAGTTGGATTCATCGGATGGCGGGGCATGGTCGGTTCGGTCCTGATGGACCGGATGAAGGCTGAAAACGATTTTAATGGATTCGAACCGATGTTCGCGTCAACATCCCAGGTCGGCCAGAAGGGACCTGATCTAGGGATTGATACGCCTGCACTCCAGGACGCGTTTGATATTAACATCCTTTCTTCCATGGATATTATCCTTACCTGCCAGGGGAGCGGCTACACCAAAAAGGTTTACCCGGAACTCAGGAATGCCGGCTGGCAAGGATACTGGATCGACGCGGCGTCTGCCCTCAGGATGGATGATAGCAGCATTATCGTCCTTGACCCCGTAAACCAGGACGTCATAAACGAGGCCCTTTCAAAGGGTAATAAAGATTTTATTGGGGGTAATTGTACGGTAAGCCTTATGCTCATGGCGCTTGGAGGGCTATTCCTGAAAGGAGAGATTGAGTGGATGACATCCATGACCTATCAGGCTGCTTCTGGCGCAGGCGCGAAAAACATGCGGGAGCTTGTGGAACAGATGGCTGCTGTTGGAACAGCCTCAAGGGATCTGTTGGAGGATCCAGCATCCGCCATACAAGCGCTTGACAGGAGAGTTCTGGACACAATACAAAATGGGACCTTTCCCGTTGATAACTTTGGCGTACCCCTTGCTGGTAGCGTAATCCCCTGGATTGACAGTCCCATGGAATCAGGGCAGAGCCGTGAAGAATGGAAAGGTTTTGCTGAAACCAACAAGATTCTTCAGTCTAAACAGCCGATCCCTATTGACGGACTTTGTGTTCGAGTCGGAGCAATGCGGTGCCACAGCCAGGCCCTGACCATAAAACTTGCCAATGATATCCCCTTTGATGAAATTGAATCGATTATCGCTGAATCAAATGAGTGGGTTAGGATTGTTTCCAATACCAAAGAGGAGACTCTACAGAAATTAACCCCGGCAGCAGTGACCGGGAAACTTCATATCCCCGTAGGGAGGATAAGAAAGCTGAATATGGGGCCTGAATACATTACCGCTTTTACGGTCGGCGACCAGCTCCTGTGGGGAGCCGCGGAACCTGTTAGGAGGATGCTTAAAATTGTGTTGGAGCATCTGTCTTAGTGGAGTTTAAATATAAATTAATTATCAGATATTTGGAGTAAATATGGAAATGCCAAAAGGAGAAGCTGGGATAGAGCCTGTCAGGCTTGGCCGCGATAGTAATTTTAAATTTGAATGTCATAAAGAGGTAAAATGTTTTACAAAATGCTGTAGGGGGATTACCATAACCCTTACCCCTTATGATATTGTCAGGCTCAAGAATCGTCTGGATCTTCCGTCAACAGAGTTTCTGGCCATCTATACAGAACCGCAGCTTATGGAGAAGACCGACCTTCCGATGGTTACACTCAAGATGCTAGATGATGAAGAAAGATCCTGTCCTTTTGTGCGCGACGATGAAGGGTGCATCATTTATGAAGACCGTCCTACCACTTGCCGTTATTACCCCCTTGGTGTTGCTTCCCTGAGCCACAAGGAAGGGGCTGATGACGAAGGGTTTTACTTTTTTGTAAATGAACCGCACTGTCTTGGTTTTGAAGAGGATAAAGAATGGACTGTAACGGAATGGAGAAAAGACCAGGGTGTAGACATCCATGATGAGATCAATGCTGAATGGACAGACTTGGTTGTCCGAAAACGGTCCTTTCCGCCGAATATTAAGCTGACAGAAAAGAGCAAGAAAATGTTTTTTACGGCAAGTTATGACATCGACCAGTTCAGGCGGTTTGTTTTTGAAAGCACTTTTCTGGATCTTTATGAGATTGACGAAGAGACAGTTAAAAAGATTAAAGAAGATGAAGTCGCACTTCTTGAATTTGCTTTTAAATGGATGAAATGGGCTCTTTTCAAAATCGGTGATTTCACGATAAACGAAGATGCTGCGAAGAAGAGACAGAAGCGGTAGTTCGTGAAGGGTTAGCAATATAGACAGTTTCGAATTTAATCTATAGTTCAGGATATAATCGATATAAGTCCGAAATTCGACCCGATCATAAAATTTGGCGAAATCCGAAACAATATCAAATGACCAAAATTTAAATAACCGTAACAAAAGCGGAGTTGCAAAATTGTACTATAAAATTAGGCGTTTTGGACATTTTTAAATTTGATTTTCGGATTTGTTTCGTATTTCGGATTTCGTGCTTCGGATTTATTCTTGTTTTTCCCTTATCCCTTTGTCTCACCTTTATTTCGGGAAAAAACTTTGCATAACCTTATTAAACCGTTCTCCTCTCCAGGCAGCGGCTGGACGGGTTGCTTCAGCTGTGAGGATATCCTTCTTTAGGAAAGGGAGGAAATCTGAAACACGTGGTATGATCATCCTTACTACAGGAAAATTCAATACAGGGTGTGTAGAATTTAACAAAATACAGTCTGTATTAAACTGCTTACATATTTTTTTAACTCCCTCAATTTCTCCAAAAAGATCTTTGGCTTCTTTATTTCTGTAGGCGATGGTTTCACCCTGCTCAAGAAACGATATGTCCTTAGGGGAAATAGCGCATTTCATCAGCAGGTAATAATTGTCTGCCTCTGATTTGTGGACCAGCGGCCGGTCCAGCTGAGGCCGGGGTTTCAACAGTGTCTCCCTCCCCTGCATGCTTTCAGTGAAACACCTTGTCAGAGCTTCATCCAGGTTAAAAGAGGCGCCTGGCAGGAGAATTTTATGTTCCAGCCGTCCTGCGGTAATATTCCTGTTGACAAAAAGGACTCCAATGCAGGGTAAAGCGCCATCAAAAGAAAGATCCTTGATAAAGATGGTAACATTCTTATCATGATAATAGTTGATCATATCCTGGATGACGTCGTTGTCAATAGAATCAGGATCAATTGTTGGAACGATTTTTTCAGGTTTAATTGTTTGAATCTGAACATGACGTTCAAACACTTCACACGAGGCCTGAATCATCGCCTCTTCAATGGTGTTGCCTGCAGCAATACCATTAGACGCATGAATATAAGTGATAAAATTAATCGGTACCTTTATGGTCTCTTCATTAATGATTGAAAAGCCGTCAACCCAGTGCATGGCCATCTGGCTGTTTTTGATGTCCCCTATGTCTTTTTCAGTAAGATGCGTCTCGTTTGCCAGTAGGGATTCAATGCTCAGGTGTTTTTCTTTTAAATCATCCGGGTGTGACTGAACATATCCGTCCATCCACTCAAAATTAAGAAAACGGTTGGCTTCCCTGCTGTACAGGGCTGGGATGTTAAACCTGACGCGCTCTTCAAATACTTGATAGAACAGGCCCGCGCTGAAACGTTCAGCTATTTCCGCGTACGCGCTTGCCTCAGCAAGTTCTGGTGTGACCCCTTTTCCATTGCAGATGATTCGTGCTTCATCGATCCATACCCGGCTCCAGTGAATATCGTCTGAAACTTTAAAATAGGAATAGTCTAGATCAAGATCAAGCTTCTTAAACCCTTCTTTTATCCTGCTGACAGTATTAGAAGGGGTGTCAGTTTTGCCGTATTCATTCCTAACGTGATTTTGAAATTCCATTTAAAAAAGTACTCCTTAACATATAATTTATATCCGATATTTTTCGTAGAGATACAACTAAACCAGATGCGTGTCAAACAATAGATAATAAAATGTAGGGTGAGCTATGCCCACAACAACCGATTAAAAATGTATTCTGTTTTATTTGGTGGGCATAGCCCACCTTACGAAAACTTATTATCGCAACATTTTTGTCCAAATGACCTACAATTAGTCCATTGGATACTCGTAGTATTTACCGTCAAAACTTTCCACTTTCATTCTTCCGTCTTTTATTTTTTTTATATAATCAGGAAGAAGAGGTACCTTTCCGCCACCGCCGGGCAAATCGATCATATATTGCGGGATACACATGCCGGAGAGGTGACCTCGCATGGATTTCATTATGGCCAGACCTTTATTGATGGACGGTCGGAAGTGCCTTGTGCCTTTTACAATATCAGGATGATGGATATAATACGGCCGGATTCTTATTTGCAGCAGTTTTGTCATCAGACGCTTCATTGTGTTTGAATTATCATTAACCCCCTTTAGCAGCACTGTCTGACAGCCCAGGGGAATTCCCCCTTCCGCGAGCATTGTGGATGCTGTTATCACTTCAGATGTTACTTCATCAGGATGGTTAAAATGGGTATTGATATAAATTGGATGAAATTGTTTTAAGATGGATACAAGCCTTTCAGTTATGCGTTGGGGCAGGGTGCTGACCGCCCGTGTATGAAAGCGGATTGTTTTTATATGGGGTATGGCGCGGAGTTGTACCAGAATATGATAAATCACCTCGTCTTCCAGCAAAAGCGGATCGCCTCCTGACAGGATCACATCCTTTATGGCCGGGTTTTGACTTATATAATCGACTCCCCTTTTTATGGAATCTTCAGAAACCGTTGACCGGCGACCGATCAATCTTTTCCGTGTACAAAAACGGCAGAAGACAGCGCAGCGATTAGAAACAATAAAAAGAACTCTGTCAGGATACCGGTGTATCAGGTTTAGAACCGGGGAGAACTGTTCTTCCATAAGAGGGTCATCAGTGCCCTGGGAGTCAGAGAGTTCTCTAATATCCGGAACAACCTGCTTCCACATGGGATCATTTTTCTTTTTAATGAGGGAGAGAAAATATCTGTTTATCTGCAAAGGATATGTTGAAGCTGTTTTATATACTTCTTCTGTGTTCACAGACAGATATTTTTTCAATTGATCTGCGGTTACAATACTTGAAGATAGAATCGCCCGCCAGTCTGAAGAAGATTTGTTCTTACGTCCTTTTAATAGTATCAGCCGGCTTTTTATTGTCTCCATGTCTTATCCTCCAGGAACAATCCATGTTGATAGATAAACAATTTTCCCTTGACTTATTTCTGCTAATATATTCATATATATAAGTATATAACTGTATTAATATTATTAGTTTCAACTTTTTTTACAGAACACCATTATTGATACAAAACAGAAAAAGACTCAATATATAATTTGGAGATATGCGTTTTTAAATGACTGTTAAAGTATATATCAACATTAACAATCAGGCTACTTTTGTGTGTCCTGAGTGTCAGCATGCGAAAACAACTGATGTCTCCATGTATAAAAAGACAGATAAGGCGGTCATCGTTAAATGTAAGTGCAAGTGCGGAAATACATATACTGCCATTCTTGAACGAAGAAAACATTACAGGAAAGAGACCCGACTGCCGGGTGCGTTTTCAAGAGAAAAAGGGGGCAGGGGGCTTATAACAATAACGGATGTGTCTGTTTCCGGGCTGGGATTTGAATTGAGCCTGGATCAGAAACTGGAAGTCGGTGAAAAAATCTTGGTTGAATTTAACCTTGATGACCAGCCCAGGTCACCGATAAAAAGGGAAGCTGTTGTCAGGTCTGTCAGGGGCAATCAGGTTGGTGCGGAGTTTTGTTCTATGGACCACTATGACAGGCTTGGAGGATATCTCCTATAATCGATGACCAGGATGATGCTTTAAGGGCTGTATTTAAGGAGTAATTTTGGGAAAGTGTAGAATATGCGGCAGGACTCATAATGTCGGTTTTATTTCAACCAGGTTTGCCGGAACAGACGGTGTTTCCCTTGAAACTGAAAAATGGGCAAATGTTTTTATAAAGGATGGTTTTAATTGCTATTATTTTGCCGGAGAACTTGATACACCTCCGGAAAATTCATACTGCCTTGATGAAGCCCACTTTTCCCACCCAGAAATCAGGAATATTTATGAAAACTGCTTTGGCGTAACGGTCCGCGGCAGGTTTATCACACAGAAAATCCATGAAATAAAAGAAATCATAAAAGATCATCTTTATAAATTCATAGAAAAATTCAACCTCGATCTTCTGGTCCCTGAAAACGCTCTGACAATTCCGCTGAACATCCCCCTCGGCATTGCTATTACAGAGATTGTTTCAGAAATTGGTATGCCAACCATCGCTCATCATCATGATTTTTTTTGGGAAAGACAACGGTTTTTAACCAACTCTGTCTGGGAATACCTTAATATGGCTTTTCCTCCCCACCTGTCTATGATCCGTAACGTGGTCATCAACTCTTCTGCGGATAATCAGCTGAGTCTTAGAACCGGCATATCGAGCACGATTATTCCGAATGTAATGGATTTTGAAAACCCTCCGCCGCCACCTGATGAATACGCTTCTGATGTACGGCAGGCACTTGGTATTAAGGATGATGAAATTTTTGTCCTCCAGCCCACCAGGATAGTTCAACGGAAAGGTATAGAACACGCGATTGAACTTGTCAGCAGGCTGAACATGAAAGCAAAGCTGGTCATTTCACATGCTTCGGGCGACGAAGGCTATGATTATGAGAACAGGTTAAGAGATTATTCAAAACTGTTGGAAGTAGATACGGTCTTTGTTTCAGACATCATTAATGAAAGAAGAGGTGTCACGGAATCAGGGCAGAAAGTATACACCCTGGAAGACATTTATCCCCATGCGGATATTGTTACTTATCCGTCCAATATCGAAGGTTTTGGGAACGCTTTTCTGGAAGCTGTATATTTTAAAAAACCTATCGTGGTAAACAATTATTCAATCTATACGACAGATATCAAGCCAAAAGGATTTTCTGTAATTGAAATTGCAGGATATGTAACTGAAAAGACTGTTCGAAAAACACGTGAAGTGCTTAAGGATACAAACCTTTGTGCGAAAATGGTTGAACACAACTATGCCACAGCCACACGGCATTTTTCATATTCTGTCCTGCAGCGGAAATTGCGTCCCCTTATCGTTGAGTCAATCCATTAATCCGCATTATCTTGTCCATAATTATTTTGCTATGTTTTTGGATTTAGATGCTTTAAGAACTCTGTCAATCACCGAAGCAAGGGTGTTTGGCCTGACCGGCTTTGAAATATAATCGTCCATGCCCGCTTCAAGGCATTGTTGCTGGTCCTCTTTCATCGCGTGTGCTGTCATAGCGACAACAGGCACTTCCGGATTTATTAACTTTGAACGGTGATCGCGGATATGTTTCATGGCTTCAAAACCGTCCATTTCCGGCATCTGGATATCCATAAGTACCAGGTCGTAAGATGAAGTCTCCAAAGCGGATATGGCCTCTTTGCCGTTTGAAGCGGTGTCGACACTGAAGTTCATTTTTTTTATAAGTTGCATAGCGAAATTGAGACTTATGACATTATCTTCTACTAGAAGAATCCTGACCTTTTTCCTGCTTTCTTCATCAAGGAAAAAATTGAAGCTTTTGGTGTTTTCTTTCAGGCCTCCTGCTGACACGGATTCTTCTTTATATTGTTTGACCTGGGAGTCAAATAGAGTTGAACGTTTGTCTTTAAGATCATCAGGAATAAAATCAACGTCATCTGGGCTGGGCTTCTGTTTTTCCAGAACAATTTTAAACCAGAAGGTTGTACCATCACCCTCTGTACTTTCCACACATATGGAACCGCCCATCAGTTCAGAAAGTTGTTTTGAAATAGCCAGTCCCAGGCCTGTGCCACCGTATTTTCTGCTCATTGATGCATCTGCCTGGTAAAAGGACTTGAAAAGAGAATCCATGCGGTCTGCGGGTATACCGATGCCAGTGTCTCTTATGGCAAAACTGAGGGTGACGCCGACCTCTGTTTCCTTTTCCGCAGTAATATTTATAACGACTTCTCCTTTTTCAGTAAACTTGACAGCGTTATCCGTTAGGTTAACCAGAATCTGTTTTAGTTTGCCGGGATCACCCGTATAAAAAGATGGTACATCCGGATGGATATTACATGTAAAATTGAGTCCTTTTTTATGCGCGCTGATCGTAAGAATATCGGTTATTTCATCAATAATCAGTCTTAAATTAAAATTATACTTTTCAAGGGTTATTTTACCGGCCTCAATTTTTGAAAAATCAAGAATATCATTAACTAAAGACATCAGGGAGTAAGCGGACGTCTGAATGGCTTCCGCGTATTCCTGTTGTTCTTGGGTGAGCTCTGTATCGAGCAAGAGGCTGCTCATCCCGTTGACTCCGTTTAAAGGTGTTCGGATTTCATGGCTCATATTGGCCAAAAACTGACTTTTGGCTTTGGCTGATTCTTCAGCATTCCTTTTTGCCACCTTAAGTTCTTCCCTGGTCTTTTTCCGTAAGCTGATATCGCGGGTAACACCTATTATACTTACAGCCTTTCCTTTGGAATTCCTGAGAAATCTCATGATGCTTTCTGTCCATACCGCTGAGCCATCTTTTTTTAAGACCTCGAACTCAACAGTACGTGACCGGGAAGGATCAGCGTCTTCGGTCTCTTCTAGGTCCAGTTCTTCTTTTAATATGCCCATCAGATAATGGTATGTTTCTGGTGATACAAAGTCTACCAAACTCATTGTTACTGTCTCTGAGGGGGTATAAAAAATAATCGGTTCAACCGAAGGACTGAAATAGGGAAACATTAATGTATCAAGATCCATGATCCATATGACATCCTTAACGTTTTCCGCCAGAACCCTGTAACGTTCCTCGCTGGCTTTCAATGTTTTCTCTGCCAGTTTCCGTTCAGTAACATCCCTAACAATGTTTAATACCCCTTCTACTTTTCCATCTTTTTTTATTAGCTGGTAATTTACTTCTATAAAAACTTTTGAACCGTCTTTACGGATACCTTCGAATTCAGCGAGCTTTGGCACTTCTTCTTTAATAACCCCTTTTAGGTGGGTTATAACTTTTTCCAGGTTTTCAGGAGAAAAAAAAGTATAATCTCTCAGATGTTTCCCCAGGAGTTCTTCACGGGTATAACCGAATATCTCTTCAATTTTATCATTTACATCAATTACCTTTCCGTCAACAGTATGATAGATGATTTCATCATTCGCGTTTTCAAAAATCATCTTGAATTTTTCTTCACTATCCCGCAGTTGTTTCTCTGCTTCTTTTTGCCGCGATATATCCCGATGTGTGGCAATAACTGAGTTAAGGGTGCCATCGTTGTCCTTGATAACCGATAGACTGACACCAATGGGAAAAGTTGTTCCATTTTTATGTGTCCCAAGATACTCATCGCCAATAATGCTCTCTCCACCCAACATATCCTCCACACGGGTATGGAATTTTAATGCATCTGCTTCATCAAGGAATACCTCTGCTGGGGTTTTCCCCAGGACCTCCTCCTTTGTATAACCAAACTGCTGAGTGGTTGCTTTGTTTATGTCAATAATTTTCCCTTCCATGTTTGTGATGGTGATCCCGTCAATCATACTGTCGAGAATATCCTGACGCCTTTTTTCACTCTCCCGCAAAGCTGCTTCTGCGTTTTTCTGGTCGTTAATATCACGATATATGCCTACAAAACGGACAGGATTACCGTCACTGTCCTTTTCAATAATCTTTCCATATACCTGAACCCATCTGTATTCGTTGGACTTGGACAGGATCCTGTATTCTTTGGTAAACAGGCGGTTATGTCCGGAAATATAGTTGTTGTAAGCATCCGCAACTGCTTTAGCATCATCAGGATGAAGCTTATTGTACCATGAGTCTACGTACGGGTCGATATCACCATCCACATATCCGATTTCTCCAACCGGGCGTTTCCCCATGCCTAATTTGCCTGTTGGTATATGCCAGTCCCACAAGCCAAAATCGGCTGCTTTTAGCGCAAGAGACATCTGCTCTTCTCTTTTTCGAATTTTTTCCTCTGACTTTCTCCGGGCGGTAATATCTCTCAGGGTATTAAGGATTCCAATTATCTTGCCGTCTTTTTTGATGGTTCTGGAGTTTGCTTCAACAATAACTTTAGTTCTGTCTTTACGAAAAAGTTCAAATTCAGTTGTTGTGGTTGGTTTTCCTGCAATTACATTGTTAAAAATGGTAACCACTTTTTCATGGTCTGTTGGACTTAAAACATCGAACTCAGTAAAAATTTTTTTTCCTATCAGCTCGTCACGTTTATAACCGGACAAGGACTCTGTTTGACCGTTAACATCTATGAGGGTCCCGTTTACATCCGCATAAACGATGACGTCGTTGACATTCTCTAATATGGTTTTAAATCTATCTTCGCTTTCCCGGAGGATTTCATTGGCGGATTCAAGCTCAGCTATTCTCCTTTTCAGTTCCTCATAAGTTGGTTTTCCGGGCATTTGAAAAAACTCCTGAAGATGAAAATCATTTAACTTCTTTTTTCTTAAAACCTGTTGTTTTCAAGAAAAATCAACATAATAATAAAGTAATTTAACGGAGTTAGCAAGTTAAGTTTTTGCGGGACCATCCTTTTTGTCACAAAGAGTTGCCCGTTTGACCACATCTTTTCCGAACTTTTTTGAGATTTTATCAACTGTTTTGTCAACCGTTTCCCAGCGGTTGTCCTTTTTTTTAATATTTTCAAAAAGGTCCAGCTGAATGGGGGATGATAATGGAACAAACCCGGCAGCCCCCACGCCGATAAGCCTGATTTTTTTTGAAGCTTTAAAGTTGTCAAGGAGGTCAGCCGCGGTCTTGTATATAATATCTGATGATTGGGTGGGTACAGTTAAGGTTCTGCTCCTGGTACGTAACCGAAAATCAGACTCTTTAATCTTTATCTGTATTGTTTTAGCCTTAACATTTTTTTTTCGCAGTTCCCTGCCGACCTCTTCAGACTGAATTAGAAGGTATTCTTTTATTCTTTTTAGGTCATTCGTGTCTCTGTCAAAGGTGGTTTCAGAGCTTACGGATTTATGTTCTCTTACCGGGGCTACAGAGGACCTGCTGAGACCGGAAGAGATATCTAAAAGTGTATGGCCGAATTTTCCGAGTTTTTCCAGAATTGTTTTTTCAGGTATGTTTTTTGTGTCACCAAGGGTCTTTATACCCATTTTTTCAAGTTTCTTCCATGTCTTTTTCCCGACCCCGGGAATTTTATGAACAGGAAGACCCACCATAAAATCATGGGCTTTATCCGGTTCAATGATGTACAGACCGTCTGGCTTATCCAGGTCCGAAGCGATTTTTGCCAGCATCTTGTTTGGAGCAATGCCGACGGAACATTTCAGATTCACTTCTTCCCAGATCTGTTTTTTTATTTTGTGAGCGATTTCAACCGGTGGGCCATGGAGACGGTCGCAGCCGGTTATGTCCACATATGCTTCATCAATTGAGACCTGTTCCACAAGGGGTGAAAATGTTTTCAAAAGAGATATGACTTTTTTTGATACTTCTTTGTATCGCGCCATCCTGGTGGGAAGTACAACAGCATCAGGACACTTCTGTTTTGCCTGATACATTGGCATGGCAGAATGAACTCCAAACTTTCTTGCTTCATAGCTGGCAGCTGAAACCACACTTCTATTGGATGTTCCTCCAACAACAACCGGTTTTCCTTTATAATTTGGATTATCAAGTTGTTCCACTGAAGCATAAAAGGCGTCCATGTCAATATGGAGGATCATGATAATTAAAATATAGGATATTTTTTAAAAATAAGATATGTTTTTTTATTAGTTGTGCCGATAATCAATGGAACGAGCGAGCTTAAGCGTATCTTGCCTGATAAGGACCTGGGTGGGTGATAGATACTAGATAGCTGGTCGTAGCAAAACGGAAATCCCGCTTCTTTTTAGAGGGAATACCAGAATAACGTTAAAGACATAGAACCTGCTGAATTTATTGGACAAACCAACAAAAGAACCAAAAAAACTGAATGTTTAAAAATTTCATGTACGCCTCCTGTTAAATGGGAGGTCATTCACTCTCAGGTTTTCTCTGAACACTTGTTGACAAACAGGCAAAGTAACCTTAATTTAGCTTTTGATTTTTAATTAATTAAATAGAGAGGATACAGCCGGTGAATTTTTCCGGCCAGTGTTTGGGTGAAAACAATGACGATTGAAACAAAAGAACAGTATTTAGAAAGAATTCTCGAGCAGGACAAGCCAATATGTCCGCACTGCAGTCAGGAAATGAGCATATGGGAAGTCCCGCCGATCACGTTTAGTGATGGGCTTGGATGGGGCGCTCCGTATCTTTTCATATGTTTTAATGATGACTGTTCCATGTATAAAAAGGGATGGAAGGATATTGAGGAAAAATTCGCGCATAAAGCCTCATACAGGTGCATGAACTATCCTGGCACAGACCAATATGAATGCATACCGGTGTTCAGCCCCATGGGCGCAAAAGGCCAGATTGTAGACAACGAAGTCATGCTTGCTGAAGAACAGCTCAAGGAAGCCACAAAAAGGGGGTTTGCAATGCTGGCGGATTTTTATGTGTCTAAAAACTGGGTTGAAGTTTTAAAGCTGCTCCTTGATCCCACAGAACCAGCGCGAGTAAGGCTGAAAGCTGCTGAAATGCTTGGAGATATTGGAGATGTCGAAGCAATAGAACCGTTGAAGAGCTACAACTTCGGCAACCCGCTTATAAATGAGCAGGCAGAAAAATCGGTTAGTGCGATACATGCCCGGCACTTTACAAGGGAATGCCCTTTTTGCGCAGAAATAATAAAACAGCGGGCAAAAGTTTGCAAACACTGCAGCAAGGATGTGGCGGGGGAGTAAGAAAAGTTCCTTAAGTTATAACTTCCCATATTATGAAGATTCGGCATTTGTTGCTATCGAGAAATTACCGATCTTGTCCTGCAGGATCTCAGCCTTTGAAGAGAGATTCTGTGCACGGCTTTTCACCATTGAACTACTGTCGGACATTTCCCCAGCATCCTTGTTAACTCTTGAGATGTTTTCAGCGATCATTGATGAGGATTCAAGACTGTTGGTCACATTCCTGCTGATTTCCTGCATACCCTTTGAGGCGCTGGCCACATTACCGGCAATCTCCTTTGTGGTGATTGACTGTTCTTCCACAGAAGCGGCAATTGTTGAAACAATATCATTGCCGTCATTGATGACCTTTGTAATCTGTTCTATCTCTTTAACTGTTCCAGTGGATGTTTCCTGAATCCTATCGATCAGTTCTTTTATCTCCTGGGTTGAATCCGCTGTCTGACGAGCCAGCTCTTTTATCTCTCCTGCGACAACAGCAAAACCCTTTCCTGCTTCCCCGGCGCGTGCTGCTTCAATTGTGGCATTCAGCGCCAGCAAATTGGTCTGTTCTGATATCTCGGTAATCGTTTCAGTAACCTTTCCTATGTCCCTTGCTGCCTGCCCCAGTTCCTCTACTTTAGTAGATGTGTTTTTCGCTTGGTTTACGGCTTCATCAGTTACCACCCGGGCTTTTTCTGAATTCTGTGCAATGCCATTAATACTGCCTGTCATATCTTCCACAGAAGTGGCTACCATATTCATGTTGTTTGCAGCATGCTCAGCAGCATCAGCGACAGTAACCATATTCGTGTTCATTTCTTGGGCTGACGTTGCAACGGAACCGGTTGTTCTGGATGTGTCGGAAGCTTTATCGTACATCCCGCTGGAAAGGTATGACAGTTCTTCGGCCAATTTAAAATTGTCATCGGAATTTTCTTTTATGGAGGCGATTAGAGATGCTACTTCAACGACCATTTCGTTCATCTGCTGAAAAATTTCGCCGAATTCATCTTTTGTTTTTATGTCCATTGTTGTGGTAAAGTCCCCGGTCGCAAGAGACTGAAGGCATACTTTTATTTCAGAAATAGGTGTATAAAGGTATTTTGAAAACCATAAGGTTGCAAGGTGGTTTGTTAAACCAATAAAAAAACAAACAGCTATGAAACGTAAAATTGTAAATTCCTTGTAAAACATCACCCCACCTGAATACATGGATACCATTGAAAGCAGAACCAGAAAGAAGCTGAACTTGAACTTGAAATTTCCCTTATAAACAAGATAACATGCACCTAAAGCAATTATACAGAATATAAAATGGCATATACAAACATATAGAATAATACGGGGTTCCATTGTAAGCTCCTGATAATTAATGGGTAAAACTTTTTTTGTTTATTGATGAAAACTATAATAATATTTAAACAAATTATATCAAATGCCAACACTAGTGTTATGATGCCAATAACAATCTTTAAAATAAGGAAAAGTCAATGAAAAATAGAGTCTGTCTTATAACCGGTGCTACATCCGGTCTTGGACGGGCCACGGCTTACGCGCTGGCTGAAACAGGTGCTAACCTGGTTGTAGCGGGACGCAATCAAGGAAAAACAGAACAGCTAATAGTAGATCTGCGTAAGATATCCACTAGCGCTAGGATCGACTATCTCATTGCTGATTTAGAACAACCGGAAAGCGTCAAACAGCTTGCTGAACAATTCCTTTCAATACACAACAGGCTGCATGTCCTTATCAATAATGCCGGCGCCTATTATGTAAAACGGGAAGAGACTCAAGACGGTTTTGAACGGACCTTTGCGCTAAACCATCTCAGTTATTTTTTACTGACAAACCTGTTGATTGATACAATGAAGAAAAGCACACCAGCCAGGGTCGTGTGCGTGGCCTCAGACGCCCACAGACTGGTACGCGGCTTGAACTGGGAGGATCTCCAGTATAAACGTAAATGGCCTTTTATGGGCTGGAATACTTACTGCCAGTCCAAGCTTGCGAATGTATATTTTACCTATGAACTGGCAGCCAGGCTTAAAGGTTCTGGTGTAACAGCCAACGTTCTCCACCCAGGCTTTGTCAGGAGCGGCCTTGCAAAAAATAACGGGTTGTCTGCGAGGATTGTTGTTCAGTTACTTGCTGTTGTGGCGAAACCCCCTGCAAAAGCGGCTGAAACAGTTATCTGGGCGGCGACTTCAGATGATATGGCTGGTGTTTCAGGGAAATACCTGACACGAAAAAAAATCGTACGATCATCAAAGGTGTCCTGTGATGGTGAAGCTGCAGAACGCCTGTGGAAAATCAGCTGTGAAATGACAGGGCTATCATTTTGAAAATTGTACACCAATGCCATGTGGGGTGATCCTGACGATTTTGCCCCGTACAAGGATCTCTTTTGAAGTCTTGTGAAAAGGGATCTTCATCATTATTTCCCTTCCTTTAGTAAAATCCTTGTTTGTTTCTATAAAAAGACCACTAGTGCTGATATTTTGTATGTTGCCGCTTTGTGTTTCTCCTCTGTAAGAAAAACTTATTTTTTTAAATACTTCGTGCCGTGTGTTTTCCCTTTTCAAGGATCTTGATAACAGGTCTTGTAAAAGGACAACCTGCTCTTCTTCAGGCATACTCTGTGCTATTGAGATAATCAGATCCATCAGGTCTTTTTTTGACATGCTGTTTATCAGGGTAGTAATTTTATCAGCTGTGCTGAGTTCTTCCTCAAATTCAGACATTTTTTCCTCGTTAAATTTGTATTGTTCAAAAGGACCGGGCTGCTTTTATCACAAAGCAGATAGAAGTTATAATAGGCATATATATTGCGCGGGTCAATATATTATCCTTATGCAGTCAGTTTTTTAGTAAATTCTACAATCTGGTTGGTACCCTTGACATCACCTAAGGCCATGATGTGGATACCGTCAACATGCTGATGAATATTATCAATAACGCTGCATACAATTTCGATCCCGGTTTTGCCATCTTTTTCCATGCTGGCAATAATGTCATCCGGCACATCTATACCATCGACTTTTTCTTTCATGTATTGTGCCATTTTTACACTTTTCAGCGGCATGATACCCACAAGAACCGGTTTGCCCAATGTTTTTGCTTTTTCAGCAAATGCAATGGTCTGTTCCGCGTCATACACCACTTGGGTCTGAAAAAAGTCGGCGCCCGCTTTAATCTTTTTTTCCATTTTTTCGATTTCCCGGTCCAGATCTCGGGCCGCTGGCAGGGCGGTACAGGCAACGCTGAATTCAGTGTCCCCACCGTACTCCTTGTCATTGAAGTCCAGCCCTTGGTTCATTTTTTTAATTAACCGTACCAAATCGTATGTGTTGTAATCATACACCGGCTTGGACGGATATGGGCCGTGTTTTGGCGGATCTCCGGTTGTAACCAATATGTGTTTGATGCCAAGAGCATGGGCGCCCAACAGGTCTGCCTGGGTTCCGAGTAGACTCCTGTCCCTGCAGGTAAAATGAGGAATGGTTTCCGTGCCCAATTCAGCCTGGATAAGATTCGCCATGGCAACAGCGTTGATCCTCAGGCTTCCCATGGGGCAGTCGTGAATGTTAATACCGTCAATATCATGATAATCACGGGCCTTATCAATCGATTCTGAGAATAGGGCACCTTTTACTGGGCCCATCTCAGTTGTGATAACAAACTCTTTTCCAAGTTTTTCAATTAGTTTCATTTCATCATCCTTTTTTAAGGTTTTTCGGTTTTGATATGGTTTTTCAGATAGATAGTCAAGAAGTTTAGTCAAAAAATCCTGGATAAAAAAATGGCATTTCTTATATATTTATGGCAAGATAGTTTGGACAAAACAAGACAAAATGATTAAGGACAAAATAATTAAAAGATAGGGAGAAATATTATGAGTGAGATCAGAATGACCAGTGAGGCAAGGACAGATTATGATTGTGAAGCGATCGGCCTGCCAGCAGAACGGTGGGGCGAGGCCGTGTTCAAGCCCGGCGACCATGAAATCGTGATGGAAGTGAGTGTTGAGGAAAAGGTTATTGTATCGATAATGGTTGATGAGGATGCCATGTGGAAAGGCACCCTTGATGGGCTGAAAAGTATGCTGAAAGACGCGATAGCGAAAGGATAATTAAAAGGCAATATCACACGGATGACGCGGATTTGATGGATTTTTGTTGAATACCTGTACACTTAGAAGTATTAATGAATAGAAATGGTTATTAAATAAGATTGAGGAAAAAATGTTTTCAGAACGATTAAAAAGGTTGTCTCCTTATGTTCCAGGGGAACAGCCGCAGGACAAAACATATATTAAGCTCAACACAAATGAAAATCCATATCCGCCAAGTCCGGAGATAAGGGATCTGTTAAGGGATTTCAGTATTGAAAGGCTGAGGCTTTATCCAGATCCCCAGTCAAAAGTACTTTGCCAAACCATTGCAAAGGCGCACAATGTTGACGTTGAACAGGTATTTGTGGGTAACGGGTCTGATGAAGTGCTTTCGTTTGTGTTTTACGCTTTTTTTGACAGTGCCATGGGGAAACTGCTGTTTCCTGAGTTCACCTATAGTTTTTATCCAGTTTATTGCGATTATTACGGGATTGACTATAAAAAGATACAATTAAACGATGATTATTCATTGAGCACAGAAGGTTTCCTGAACGAAACATCTTGCGGCATTATTTTTCCAAACCCGAACGCGCCTACAGGGATTCTGTTCCCAATTAAAAAGATTGAACAGCTGATGAAAAAATACCCAAAAGACCGGGTGGTTGTTATTGACGAGGCATATATAGATTTTGGCGGAGAGAGCGCCATCGGTCTTATAAGCAGGTTTAAGAACCTTCTTGTGGCACGGACTTATTCAAAGAGTATGTCCCTTGCAGGTCTAAGACTCGGCTATGCCATAGGCGATGAAAAACTTATTAATGCTCTTGTCGCAGCAAAGGATTCATTTAATTCTTACCCTGTTGATACCCTTACACAGAAGATCGGTGAAGTCGCTATTAAAGACAGCGCCTATTATGAAAAGATTAACGGGAAGATTATAAAGACAAGGGAATTTCTGACCTCTGAACTGAAGAGCCTGGGGTGGGAGGTTCTGCCATCTACAGCCAATTTTATTTTCATGCGTAAAAAAGGTCTCCCTGGAAAAGAGATATATCTTACACTTAAAAAGAACGGCCTGCTGGTGAGATATTTTGATATTGATGGTATTAAAGATTTTGTGAGGATTACAATTGGACAGCAGGAGGATGTAGAGACGCTTTTAGGGAAAATCAAAAAACTAGATACTGGATAAAAAAGGACTGAGAAAAAAATATTTCTTCATGTGCTTCGTGGTGAATATGTTTTTACAGCCTGGAATAACACATCGTTAGTAAGGTTTATTGATGACTGACTTTAAAAACAGGAATGTACTGATCACAGGAGCGGCCAGCGGTATAGGAAGACGGGTGGCTGAGAAGGCGGCTGGACTTGGCGGACGCCTGATTTTGTGGGATATAGATCAGGAAAACCTGGACAAGACATGCGCGGATTTGGGAAACAAAGGGGGCCAAGTCTCTGCTTATGTTTGTGATATTTCAGACCGGAAGGCGATTCATGCTACTGCTGAAAAGGTTCTTGTTGAGCATGGGAATATTGATATCCTGATCAACAACGCGGGTATAGTGTCCGGCAAAACAATTCTGGATGCAAAAGATGAAGAGATTATCCGGACCTTTGATGTAAACACTCTGGCTCTGTTTTGGATGACCCGGGCGTTCCTTCCAGGGATGATTACGCAAAACAGCGGTCATGTTGTAACGATCGCTTCAGCAGCTGGGCTTATGGGGACGGCTAAACTTACGGATTATACCGCTTCCAAGTATGCTGCAATTGGTTTTGATGAATCTTTGCGTCTTGAATTAAGACGACAGAATATAAGTATTCGGACAACGGTTGTCTGCCCGTTTTATATTGACACTGGTATGTTTGAAGGTGTTAAGACACGTTTCTCCCTGCTCCTTCCGATTCTTAAAGAGGATAAGGTTGCGGACAAAATTATCCGCGCCATCCAGAAAAATCGTCGCAGGCTGATAATGCCTTTGTTTATTTATTCTGTTTTTTTATGTAAGCTTTTGCCAGTACCGATTCTTGACGCAATCGCCGATTTCTTAGGCATCAATAAAACAATGGACGAATTTACAGGGAGACATCCTGGTTAGGTATAGCAACATGAAAAAAAGTAATAACTATCTGCCGGGCATATATTTATTGTTAATGTTACTAAGCACTATTGGATGTGGTGAGCATCCGCAGATAGAGCCGGTCACAGAGGATACGGTTATCCTTGCTTTTGGCAACAGTCTTACATGGGGTACCGGGACGACCAGCGACAATTCCTATCCAGTGCTGCTAGGGGAGATGCTTGATTGTGAGGTGATCAACAGCGGTGTACCAGGTGAACTATCACAAGAAGGACTCGCACGCCTGCCGGATCTTCTTGATGAACATGAACCTGATCTGGTTATCCTCTGTCATGGCGGCAACGATATCCTACGGAGGAAGAACATGGATAAGCTTTCTGCGAACATTAATTCCATGATTGAATTAATCAAAGAGAGCGGTGCGGATATCGTCATTGTCGGTGTGCCTGAATTTGGCATAAGCCTGAAACCAGCAAAATTGTATAGTAAAATAGCAAGAGAATACAGGCTTCCTTATGAAGGGAAAGCGCTGCAGGAGATTGTGTCGAGCAAGAGTCTGAAAAGCGACCATGTACACCCGAACGCAAAGGGATACAAGAAGATGGCGAAATCCATAACCGCTGTTATCAGAGAGTATGAGAAGCGCGAATAGGCAAAACAATTATGGACACAATAATTAAAACAGATTCATTGAAACAAAAAGACGATGACTTTATACAGGTAGTGAGATACGCGCCGCTGGTTTCCATAGATCTGATTGTCAGAAACTCAGAGGATAAGGTGCTTCTCGGCCTCAGGAAGAATGAACCGGCAAAGAACACATGGTTTGTACCGGGCGGTGCTGTTCAGAAAGATGAACCCCTTTCACAGGCATTTTTACGGGTTACCTTTAATGAGCTTGGAAGGAAAATCACCAGGGATTCAGCCCGGTTTAAAGGTGTTTTTGAACATTTTTATAAAACAAACTTTACCGGCAGTTCTGATTTTTCCACCCACTACATTGTGCTGGCACATGAAATTGATCTTGATGGGGATATCGGAGACTTGCCAGATGACCAGCACCGGGGCTTTAAGTGGTACACGGTCTGGGACCTGTTACGGGATGACGCCGTGCATGATAACACCAAAGCGTACTTCTGGTAATCCATGTATATTGAATTCTTTGCCCTAACGTTGCATAAAAATTTGAGTTCAAAACGTTTTAGATTGGGTCATTACAAAATGATATGAAGTGAGTTTTAAGGTTTTAGGTCAAATTTTTATGCAACGTTAGGGTTTAGTTAACAGGAAAAAATAATGAAAAAAACGATTTTAAAATACTCGGTTTTTTTGTCTCTTCTGTTTATTGTTATCCATATCACTAAAACCATGGCCGGCAATGAAACCCCAGAACTTCTTGATTTGATGCGAGAGAACATGGTTCAGGAGCAGATCGAGGCAAGGGGGATAAAGGACAAAAATGTTTTAAACGCGTTGAGGAAGGTTGAGCGGCATCTTTTTGTGCCAAAGCGTTATGAGAGTATGGCTTATGGTGATTTTCCTCTGCCAATCGGAAAAGATCAAACCATATCACAGCCGTATATTGTCGCCCTAATGACAGAAACCTTAAAACCAGATAAGAACACGCGGATTCTTGAAATTGGTACTGGTTCAGGCTATCAGGCGGCTGTTCTGGCAGAGGTTTGCAAAGAGGTGTATACCATAGAAATTTTTGAATCTCTTGGCAAACGGTCTGAGGCGCTTCTTACAAAGCTTGATTATAAAAATGTCCATGTCCGCATAGGAGACGGTTATCTGGGGTGGAAAGAGCACAGCCCATTTGACGCGATTATCGTCACCTGCGCGCCGACGCATATTCCCCAGCCACTGCAGGATCAGCTTGCAGAAGGGGGGAAAATGATTATCCCCGTGGGAGCGAAATACGCACAAGAGCTTGTTCTTTTAACCAAAAAAAAGGGGAAGATAAAGAAAAAAAGGATTATTCCTGTCCGGTTTGTTCCGATGATTAATGGCCAGGGCAAGACATATTGATGAGAGAAAAGATTAAAACTTGTTTCCTGTTTTTACTTGTTTCAGTGATATGCTTTTTCATCCTTGAATTCGCATATCGCTGTTTTTTGTTTGGGATTGACGGGCTTTCAATTAAGAAGGTAAACAGTACTCACAGCATTGGGCTGTCAGGCATGCTTAAGCCGTCTGCAGATCCGGAAGTAATCTATGAACTGAAACCGAATCTGGACACATTTTTTAAACTCGTCCGGTTTAAAACAAATGCGTATGGATTAAGGGATAAGGCGTATACATTCAAAAAACTGGAGAGCGTATTCAGAATTGCAGTGGTGGGTGATTCCTATACAATGCCGTCAGGTATAGAAATTGAAGACGCGTTTCACACACTGCTCGAGGAAAGACTTAACAGGGAACAGAAAAAAATATCCTATGAAGTAATAAATTTTGGTGTTGGCGGGTATCAGTTGCGCCAGTATCTTGGCGTCATTAAGCACAAGGCTTCGAAATATGACCCGGACATGATTCTAATCGGCTTCTGTGCAAGAAACGATTATAAAGTAATAGCGGATGACCGGTTCAAAACGCCTTTTGTTATCAAGGAGCGGACAACGCCTGGACATAATTCACTTGTATTGTTTAAACTTGCACTGATGTGGCACACATTCCGTAATGACAGCAGCCCGCCACGGAATAAAAAATCAAACTTCTTTGTAAATGTTACAAATGAAGAAAAAGCATATATGAAAAAAAATTTTTCACAAATAGGCGAATACTGCCTTGCTAAAAAGATACCTGTTGTTGTGGTGCATCTCGCAACAAGACCTTTTATTAATCCCACAGCTGAAAAGATGATAACAGGAAACAGTTTGTATTTTTTAGATGTTTGCCCTGAATTTAAGAACAAGGATTTCAGTGATTATGAAATATATGATACACATCCCAATACAAGAGCGAACAAGGTTTTCTCTGATTTAATTTATGATTATTTTATAGAGAACCAGCTACTCCCGGCCCATGGATAAAACCTGGGAGGATGGATGATCGTCAGGATTGAAGCATGAGCATTACAGACTATTTTAAATTCGGTAAAACGCTTTTTTTCAAAAAAGGCTCATCACCACTATATCTGGTCTTGTTTGTTACAGACAGATGTAATGCCAAATGCAAACACTGCCTCCTTGCTGATGGTGTTCACCAGCCGGACAAAGGTTCTGAACTGACATTGGATGAGTTCGAAAAGTTGAGCACTAGCATGGATCAGCTGCTGTTTCTCCTTCCCACCGGCGGAGAACCGTTTATCAGGGACGACCTGGGTGAGATCATCAAGATTTTTTATAGAAACAATCGGGTAAGGAATATAGGTGTACCTACAAACGGTTTTTTCACTGAAAAAATTATTCAAACCACAAAAGATATCTTAACCTCATGCCCGGAACTCGATTTTGGTATTGATGTATCCATTGACGGCATTAAGGAGGTTCATGATGGCATAAGGGGTGTGTCCGGCCTCTTTGATAAAGCGGTGGAAACCTTTCATCATCTGAAGTCTCTTGAAAAAACGTTTCCAAAATTCAATGTCAATATTGAAACCACTGTTTCGTCTTATAATGATAAGTATCTGTCTGAGAACTACGACTATTTTACAAAAGAACTGAAAGCTGGCAATATTTTCACGCTTCTTACAAGAGACAAACCCAGGGATTGTGCTTCAAAATTTTTTGACATCAAACAATATGAAGCATATGCCGATAAAATGGAAAAAGGGATAAAAACCGGGGTGCTGAAAGGATACTATACCTTCCCTTTTTCTGACATTATCAATGCTAAAAGGCTTATCAGGCACAGAATAATAACTAAAATCGTCCAGACCAACAAGTTTCAGATACCGTGTTACGCAGGACTTTTGGGTGCGACTGTATTCTCAAATGGTGATGTATATCCTTGTGAGCTTCATACGGATATGAAGCTTGGGAATCTGCGTGATTATGATATGGATTTTAAAACATTGTGGAATGATGATGATGCGGAAAAAGCTAGAATAGCAATTAAAAAGGATAAATGTTTCTGTACTTATGAATGTTTTTTAACTATAAATATATTATTTAATCCATTGATGATACCCACTATTCTAAAGGAATGGGCTGTCTTGAAATGGGCTAGGCTTTTTGGGGCAAAATAATTAAAGGCAAAAAGATTAAATACACGTAAATATGTTCAGAGAAAAAACAGTTTCAGTGGTTATTCCCTGTTTGAACGAAAAACAGGGAATAAGGCATCTCCTGCCTAAAATACCTGACACGGTAGATGAAGTGCTGGTCGTGGACAACGGTTCCACGGACCAGACAGCTGAAATGGCAAAAGAACTGGGCGCCAGAGTGGTTCAGGAGAGCAGGAAAGGGTATGGCCGTGCGTATAAATGCGGTTTCAGAGAGGCATCTGGTGATATCATTATTACTATGGATGGTGACGGCACCTATCCTCCGGAAAGTATTAATCTTCTTTTGCATATTTTATTTGAAGAGGAGCTTGATTTTATATCTGCCAGGAGATGGCGCTCAAAAAACAAGAAAGACAAAAGCCCGGTCAGACTTTTCGGAAACTATGTGCTTAGTTTTACAATGGCATCCTTGTTTTTTTGTATGATAATGGATTCTCAGTCAGGGATGTGGGTATTTAGAAAAAATATTTTAGAAAAAATGCGTGTAAGAAGTGACGGGATGTCTTTTTCTGAAGAGATCAAGATAGAGGCGTTTACGAAAAAAGAGATTAAGGCCATTGAAATTCCGATATATTATGGCGAACGAATAGGAAGGAGTAAACTGAACTTGTTTAAAGACGGTTTTTTAAATCTTTTATTCCTTTTTAAGAAACGGATTGGGATTGTTTAATGGCGTCACCAGAAATATCTGTGATTATCCCAGTGAAAAACGGCGGCAAGGTGTTTGAAGAGTGCTTGGCCTCAGTTACAGCGTCTCAGGGGGTTGATTACGAAATTGTGGTTGTGGATGATGAATCTACAGATAATTCTGCAGTAATAGCAACAGATTTCTCCTGCAGGCTGGTGAAACAGCCTGTCTCTTCAGGTCCGGCAAAAGCGAGAAACCACGGCAGCCGAGAAGCTGGAGGTGACATCCTGTTTTTTACGGACGCAGATGTGCTTCTTCAACCGGATACACTAAAAAAAATAATCGATACTTTTCTTGATAAAGATGTTTCGGCGCTTACAGGGGTTTTGTCCGATAGAATAAGGTTTGGTAATTTCTACAGTCAGTATAAAAACCTGTGGATGCGGTACTGCTATTTAAGGCTCCCAGATACAATATCCCTTTTTTATACAAGTGCTTCAGCCATAAGAAAGGAAATTTTTAAAAAGAGCGGAGGATTTGATACACGGTTTTCAAGGCCGAGTGTTGAGGATACTGATTTTGGTCAGAAACTGGCAGACATGGGATATGGGGTCTGTCTGAAAAGGGAAATCACTGTGGAGCATGTAAAACAGTACTCTTTTTTCAGCCTTTTAAAGACCGATTTTTTCAGAACAGCTGATCTATTGAAGATGATGTTGAGAAAAGGGATTAAAATGTTTTTTAAGGGAAACAGTACCTCAGTACCATCATCCTTTATTTCCAGTGTCATACTGTTTCCGTTTGTTTTGGCCGCACTTCTGGCTTCGTTGTTTTATCCGGTATTAACAACCAGTTTTTTTTCGCTCACGGTTATTCTGCTTGTCCTGTTTTTTATTTTAAACCTCCCTTTTTTAATCTGGCTGAAAAGAGAGAGAAACCTGCTGTTTTCAATTAAAGCCTTCCTTTTTTTGTTCCTTGATATTCCCGCGGTGATCGTTGGGCTTGTTTATGGAGTGGGGAGTTATTTTTTAGGGAATAAATACTGAACTGCTGATTTTTCACCACAGAGCCACAGGACACGGAGGACATTTTTTTATACCTGCCTGGAGAAAGACGGCAGGTATAAAAGACCTCAATCGCTTCGCGATAATAAAAGCCTTACTTGGCACGAAGTGCAAGAAACGCCATAGGCTGGATTTTTTTAAACAATCGTCGTCTCCCGATTGTTTAAAAGATAAAGCTGAGTTGAATAGTATCGTTTACTATTCATACGAAACTTATGCCTTTGAGGTAAAAACAATCTCCGTGTCCTGTGCTGTGGTGAAAAAAAATAGTCAAGGCAGGTCTGAGTTAGTCCTCTGAAATCTTTTTAAAAGGTAGTCTGCGGTGATTACAGAGAGGGGAAAAACTGCTGGCATAAAATTTCTTGTTTCCGCTAAAAGGCTGAACAAGGCGTTTGTGACTGCCAGTATGGGCAGGAGAAACAGGGCAAGGTTCCTAGGCCTTTTGTCAGTCGTTTTCCAGGCAAGGCAGAAAAAGGGAAGAAAAATGATAACATTGTAAAGGATCTGTCGCCACCAGTTTTTTGATCGGCTGATGTGGTGCATGAAGGTTGACAAACCGACTCCGCTTACATTATCCATTTTGAAATCACCCTCCATGACCAGAAACCTGATACCGAGCACCAGGATGAAACCCGCTGCAAAAAGAGTTCCCGCCTTAATCCAGGTTTTAGCGTTCTTCCTGGATACAAGAAAATAATAAACCGGCATAATCAAGATGGATTCTTTTGCCATGATGCCGATAATAATAGTCAAACAGAACCATGAAAAAATATTCAGCTCCAGGAAAATAAAGGACCAGAGAAAAGAGATGTGGGAAAGAGGATCGGTGAGCTGTCCGGCATAGTAGCGTATACTTATAGGGTATACAGCCGCATATAAAAGAACGGCTAGTAAAGAAGCGCTGTGACCAGTGTACAAGCGAGCGTAGTAATACAGCGAAAAAAGCAGAATAAACATGAATGTGTGCCTGTAAAGCGATCGGGCATAGGAGAAGTCTCCAGTAAAGTATTCAAATACACGTACCATTGAGTTTGGCAGAAACCGGTATGTATGGGGGATGCCGACAGGTCCGAGGTTCAGTACTTTCTGGTGCAGGGAGACCTGCCATTCATGGTTTGATTTGTTTTTGAAATAATTGCTGGCGGAATCAACGGATGTGTAATGAATATCCACCAGCAAAAGGGTTAGAAACACCAGTAAAATGAAGAGGGATGTTTTTTGTCTGGGTAGAAAGTTCAGTTTTATTCTTGTACACAGAGCGATTGACCCTAAGGGAATAAGCAGTAGAAAAATTTTAAAAAAGTTATGAAAGATCAGGTCTATATCTGTTTCAAATAATCGAGAAAAAAAAAGGGGGGTAAGACATATCAAGGTGACCACTACTGCAATAATGGAACAAAGAAATATCTTGTTTTTTTTAACAGATTCCGCGGCCATTAAATATCCTGTTGGATTTCCTGGGGATAATTATACAAAATCTTATTTTTATTTAAACCACAGGTCAGCTGGGACGTCAAGCTTAAGCAATTAGCATGGCATCACCATAGCTATAGAATCTGTATTTCTCCCTTACGGCTTCTTCATAGGCATGAAGAATATTTTCCCGGCCGGCAAACGCGGATACAAGCATCAGAAGCGTGGACTTAGGGAGATGAAAATTGGTTATTATTGCATCAACCGTCTTATAAGAATATCCAGGATATATAAACATGTCGCAGCTGCCGCTGCCCGGCTTTACTTTTCCCTGGCTATCTGATGTGAATTCAAGGGTGCGGACCGACGTTGTCCCCACGGCAATAATCCTGCCATTATTCGCTTTGGCGTTATTGATAACAGCGGCCGTATCTTCAGGTAGAGAATACCATTCAGCGTGCATCTCATGGTCCCTGATATCCGTAACCCGTATTGGCAAAAATGTGCCATAACTGACATGAAGGGTTATAGGGACAATTTTCACCCCTTTTGATTTTATCTGTTCAAGCAATTTTTCTGAAAAATGGAGGCCAGCTGTGGGGGCTGCAACCGCCCCTTTCATGGAGGCGTAAACTGTCTGGTAAAAACGGCTGTCATTAGTAGAATGATTCCCATCTCTTTTTATATAGGGGGGAAGGGGGACATGCCCCAGCTGGTAGAGGATGGTTTCAAACGGTTCATCACTGGAAAAACGGATCGTATATGTACTATCATGAACGTCTATTATTTCAGCTGTCAATCCCTTGTCAAAGATAAGTTTGGCCCCTGTTTTCGGCCCCTTTGACGCCCTTATCAGGCATCTGCATTCAAAGCTTAGTGAATCATTCTGTTTGCTTATACCATCAGCATAGTTGAGAAGAAGCACTTCTACTTTTCCGCCGGTCTCCTTGCGTCCAAAGAGCCTGGCAGGTATTACTTCAGTATTGTTGACAACCAGAACATCTGAAAACCGGAGCAGATCGATGATATTAAAAAAAAAATAATGGGACAGGCTTCCTGTGTCCCGGGTAATGTGGAGCAATCTTGATTCTTCTCTGTTTACAGCAGGATGTTGTGCGATAAGGTCCGAGGGGAGATGATAATCGTAATCTGATAGTGAATACATAGCTTACTAGCAAATCAGGAAAAATAATTATATAAAACTTCTTGCAACATATACGGTAAACAGTCCAGAAAGCATAAGCACAAAACCGATTCTTCTTAACACTGCTTCCGGCATTTCAGAGAACTGCCGCATGTAACTCTTCATCTTTTCCGGAAAGGCAAAGTGCGGAAGCCCTTCTACAATCATAACCATACCGATTGAGCATAAAAATAATTCCATGAAGCACCTCTGCTGAATTTATAACTTTCACAATTTAATAGCATTATATAATCCAGTAGTTTGCCGTGTGTCAAAACAATTTAGAAATATCTTGACACTAACATCCTGATGATAAAAAATATTTGAACAGATAATTTGAAAGGACCGCATTATGAATTCCCTTGTTATCGCTGTGGTTATGCTGGGCGGATATTATATCGCCTATCATACATATGGTAAATTCCTGGCACGCAAAATATTTAAGCTGAAACCGGACGCGGTCTGCCCGAGTGAGGAATTCAGGGATGATCATGACTTCATTCCTACTGAAAAACATGTCCTATTTGGCCATCACTATACATCCATTGCTGGGCTTGGACCGATTGTCGGGCCGGCAATAGCGATCATATGGGGATGGGTTCCCGCAGTAATATGGATTTTTTTCGGGGCTATTTTTTTTGGCGCGGTTCATGATTTTGGCGCGCTTGTGCTCTCTTTAAGGGCAAAAGGGCGGTCTATAGGCGATATCGCTGCTGATGTGGTCAACAAAAGGGTAAGGACCCTTTTTCTCCTGATTATTTTTTTCGGCCTATGGATTGTTATAGCTGTTTTTGCCATGATCATTGCGAAACTTTTTATAATGTTTCCGGAAGCGGTTATTCCGGTCTGGTTTGAACTTCCCATCGCTGTTGTCCTCGGCTGGCTGATTTATAAAAAAGGCATGGATGCATTATGGCCGAGCATCATTGCTGTTCTACTCATGTATGTTACGGTTGTTATTGGTGCATATGCCCCCGTCAACATAGTAAAATATGTTGGTTCAGATGCTGCCTTGATTATATGGATTATTATTGTACTGGTTATTTGTTCCTGGTTGGCATCAAGCTTGCCCGTGCAGACCCTTCTTCAGCCAAGGGATTTTATTAACTCCCATCAACTATTGATTGCCATGGCAATGCTAGTTCTCGGTGTTGTTGTCGCCCAGCCTCCCATTGTTGCTCCAGCAATTAATCACTCTTTTTCACAGCTCAAAGATGCGCCTCCTTTATTGCCGGTGATCTTTGTGGTTATTGCCTGCGGATCAATATCCGGTTTTCACAGCCTTGTCAGTTCAGGAACGACCTCAAAACAGTGCGATAGTGAGTCATGCGCTCAATTTATCGGTTACGGCAGTATGCTCATGGAAGGCGCCTTGGCAACACTTGTTGTTGTGGCGGTTGCGGCAGGTATAGGAATGGGGCTTGAAGTAAATAATGTTTTTTATACCGGCACAGAAGCTTTTAGCAAACATTATGAAACGTGGAAAGGTGCCAGTGGATTGGGATCAAAGCTGGATGCCTTTGTATATGGCTCTGCTAATATGATTCATGCATACGGGATTCCCCTGAAGATAGCGGTGGCCGTCATGTCTGTATTTGTTGTATCTTTTGCGTCTACAACAGTCGATACAGCAACAAGAATACAGAGATATGTGGTTGTGGAACTGGCTACGGCATATAATTTCAAAGCATTAACCGGGCGACAGGCGGGAACACTGTTTGCAGTTATAACAGCAGCCATTCTTGTGTTTTATGACAGTATTGAGAAAGTTTTTAAATATCTGCCATACAATGATGTTATCACCTCTTTTAAAATCGCTTTCTCAACCGGTGGGAAAGGCGCTTTAAAATTATGGCCGCTCTTTGGATCTGTAAACCAGCTTTTAGCGGGGCTTGCATTGCTTATCGTGACGATTTATCTGGCTAGGAGAAAGACGAACTTTGTTTTTACTGCCATCCCTATGATTTTTATGGTTATTGTGACGGGTTGGGCCATGATTTATAATATAAATAATTTCTATACCAGTCAAAACTGGATGCTGTTTATTGTCGGACTGATCGTGATTCTTTTGGAAATATGGATGATTATTGAGAGTATTGTGGTGATGAAGACTGTGCTCAAGGAATAATTTCAGGACATTTAAGTACCGGTTTTGTCTTTCACAAAAATAAAATTTTCTTTTATTCAGGATTGTGGTATTATTAATAATGTACTTTCTGTAGCGAATGGATAGATACGTATAGTACATTTTTTCAGAGTCATATTGATACTGAAAGCTGTTTTTCATTTGAAAATGGAAATGAAAAAGAAAACAATCCTTATTTCTGAAGATGACAAAATAACCCATAAACTGTATACCCGATTCCTGTCAAAAGAATATGACATCCTTCACGCTTATGATGGCGCAGAGGCATTGATGGTTGCCACGGAAAAACTGCCTGATCTTATCCTTTTAGATATAATCATGCCACTGATGGACGGCCGTACCGTCTGCCAGAAACTGAAAAACTATCCCCGGACCAGCGCGATTAAGATTGTCATGCTGACGGGGAAAGATGAACAGCATGACAGGATACTTGGCCTTGAACTTGGTGCTGATGAATTTGTCACAAAACCGTGTACGCCTGATTACATCAAGCGTATTGTTAGAAAAATATTACGAGCCTGATCTGATTCGTATTATTAAGACAAAAAACACCATCCGCAAATAAACTTAATAACATCTTGATTCTTTTGTTAAATCATTATAAAATAATAATTTATATATTAGGAAGATAATAGTTTCCTTATTATTTAAAACATCACGGATGGCTGTGCTGTAAAAGCATTAAAGGCGTTTTTTTATCAACCAGCGAGGGACAGGTTTGAAAAACCGGGATGAGATATCTTCAACCGCAAAACTCCTGGAAATAATAAGGGACAAGGGTGTTTATGAGAAAAGTCCGGGAAGAGAACCCACTGCCCCACCAAATAAAAAACGGTTCACCACCCTTTTTTCAGATTTTCTCCTTTCCAAAAAAACAAATACCGTAGGTGTTGTCATTTCAGAAAACAACCTGACCATGGTCATGACGCACCGTACATCCGGTCATCAACCCAAATTAGTAAACTTTAAAAGAACACCTCTGAAGGCCGGCTTCTCCAGAGAGAACAAGCAATTCCCCACTTTCTTAAAATCCGAGATAACGGATTTTTGTGGAGATACGGAAAATGTTGATATCTGGAGTTCAATACTTTCGGAAAAAGTTGAAACGCGCTACATCAAAATACCAAAAGTTCCTTCTGCCCAAATTGCCAACGCAGTTTTCTGGACGATTAAAAAACAGACTCCTTTTGTCGACAGAGAAGTTATTTTTGATTATAGTATTGTTGGTGAAGTCAACGAAAGCGGAGGTATTAAATACGAGATCATCGCCCTTACAGCTCCCCGCCAAGAGGTAGATAAATTAAGCTCTCTTTTTGCCGGTATCGGTTTTCCCCTGAGCGGGATATCGATTGTCCCGTTCGCATTGCAAAATCTTTTTAAAGAGAAATGGCTTGAAACAGAGGACGAGGATGTCTGCACCCTTTACATTGGGAAGGACTGGTCTCGCATTGATATTTTTTCAAATAATAATCTGATCCTCACCAGGGACATTAAGACCGGCATGGAAAGCATGGTAGAAGCGATTCGTCAGGGCGTGTCCAAAAAGTTTCAGGGGGAAGAAACAGGACAAGATCTTGAAATCGAAGATCTTTCTGGGCATGGGGAGGATTTGCAGGTAAGCACGGATAAGGCATGGAAGCTGCTGACCTGTTTTATAAAGGATCCTGCTGATCCGAAAAGTGATATGGCTAAACTTCACCTTGAAACAGAGGACGTTTTTCAATTTATTGTTCCTGTTCTAGAACGGCTGATCAAGCAGGTTGAAAGAACACACCAGCATTATCAACTGAACTTTCACGACAAAAGAATTAATACCATTTACATCACAGGAGAAGTCAGCTCACAGGAAAGGATTGTTGGTTTTATCAGTGAGCAGCTCGATGTAGCGAAAGTGGAATCTATGAATCCCTTTCCGCTACAAGCGTCTGTTCAGGAAAACCTGCGTCCACCAACTGAAGCGGCTGAACAGGATTGTTATACACCCGCGGCCGGTCTGTCGCTTTCATATAATGACCTTACGCCGAATTTTATTTATACCTATGAACACAAGGAGACACAGGCTAAAATAAGCAATATAAACCGACTAATATTCGCTTGTTTTATTGCCGGAGTCATACTTTGCGCATCAATTTACTTCTGGCAAGGATACAATCTCTATCAGAAAAGTGAAGAAGTGGCCAGGCTCCAAAACCGGATGAATCAATTCGATCTTTATGCTGATAAAAAATTAATTATGCAGATGGTCAATAAAAAAGAACGGAAAAATCAGACCATGAAGGAATATGCTGTTAATTATCTTGGCATAGCCGTTATCAGTGAATTGTCATTATTAACCCCTGAGAATATTCGCCTGTTGAGCATCCACGCAGATTTAATCGGCAATGAGCTAGAAGAAAGCAAAGATAATAATAAAAAGAAAATACTGCTAATTGAAGGGGTCATTATAGCGGCCGCAACAGATCATGAAGCAATGTTAAAGCGCTATTTGTTAAAGCTGAAAAACTCTCCCATCTTTGTGACAACAGGGATAACGAATAAATCTGTTGAAACATACAAAGGGGCTATGGTGTTACGATTTAACGCAAAAATAGAGCTGGTATAATGCCTGAACAGGACGCGACAATAAAAAAACTACCGCTTGTTCCAAAACGGAGCCTTGTTTATTTTTTGATGTGCGCCGCTGGCATCATTATCTTTATTTTTGCGGGTATTTATCCGAATAAAAAAATGTTGGAGAATCAGCATATAGAGGCCAGATCGATCAAGGACAAGATTCGGGAACAGGAGATACTTGTGCCGCTCCTGAAAGATCTTCTTAAAAAAACTTATTCTGGTGAGGATGGTTTTTCTACCTCTGAGACTGAAAGAATCACTTTTGAAGATGTGGGTAATGTCCCATCAATTTTTCAGGCTGCGGCTCAGAAGAGTGGTCTTGTGTTTACCGGGTGTGAACCGGATTTAAGCGCATTGCAAAATGGTTCTAATATTCTTCTGGTAAACCTGTCGCTTGAGGGTGATTTTTATAAATTTCGAATTTTTTTGTTCAGTATATGCAAAATGCTTTGGCTGGACAGTATTGATACAATACAGATACGTTCAGGGGTGGAGACAAGGGAATTCATGCTGAAACTTCGTCTGACCATTGAATAGGCCATGCTACCTAAAGAGTCACGAAAACTGAGATGACAGGACGCGAAAAAATTATTATAACATTGATGGCGCTGGCATGCATATATGGTATTTATAATTTTTTTTACACGCCTTCAGAATCGAATACCAGTGAACTGCTGACAGGGAAGGGAGAAGAGTTAAACAAGTTTATGGTTGATGTGGCGGAAAAAATTAATATCAAGGCTGATTCAGACACAGATGCATATGTTTTAAAAATAATTAATACTGAATGGGAAAAAGATCCGTTTATGGAACCAGGATATATACTGGAAACAGGAAACGAGAGTTTTATTGCTGGGCTTGTACAGAATACCCGCTTAACGTATTCAGGTTATATTAAGACAGATGATCGTATGTTGGCGATTATAAACAACGCAGAATATGAAGAAGGAGACGTTATTGAACCCGGCGGATATTTGGTCCAGCGTATTACTCCTGCAGAAGTTGTGTTGATCGGCAAACGTCATAAGATTCATATTAAACTGGATGAACAGGACCATGGTGAATTTTAATGGATAATAGATTCTATTTTTTGGGGAAGAAAATGTTACTACCGCTCCTTGCGGTCCTTGTCGTGTTCATTTTTTCCGGTTGTGCGGATAAAGCGTTCAAACCGTCTGCAAACACTTTTGAAAAGTGGAAAATGATGGCTGAAAAATCAAAAGGATACTCACCATCACCGCGACAGAAGGATGATTATATTGGAAAAAAGATAAAAGAAAAAACAGTACAGAAAATCAGGATTGATTCCGGCCGGAAACTGCCAAAGAGAAAGATATCTTTGAAAATACATGATGCAGAAATCGGCACGCTTCTTCGGAGCCTAGCCAGGGGGGTGGGGCAAAACATCCTGATAAACGAAGGGGTAACCGGAAAGGTTAACATTAATGTGGAGGATGCCCGGTGGGATCAGCTATTTGAGGGCATTCTGCGCTCATATGGCCTCACGTATGTGTGGGAAGGCGACTTGATACGCGTACTGACTCTTGAGGATA
Source organism: Desulfobacterales bacterium (assembly GCA_028277765.1). Taxonomy (GTDB): domain Bacteria; phylum Desulfobacterota; class Desulfobacteria; order Desulfobacterales; family SURF-7; genus JANQFQ01. Next base: position 68,813 of record JANQFQ010000051.1, on the reverse strand, counting down.
TGGAGAATGATCTAAAAAGAGAGGCCCAAAAAAGAGACCTGATGATGGTTGAGCCGTATTCCGCACGCATCATCCGCATTGAATACGCAGAAGCGGAAAAAATGAAAGAAAACCTGGAAAATTTTCTAACCAAGGACAAAAACGGCAAACCAATAGGTTCTGTAATGGTTGATGAACATACGAATTCAGTTATTGTCCAGGCAACCCGGTTTGATATTGAACGGTTTGTTATGCTGATTAAAGAATTGGACAGACCCACCCCGCAGATCCTTATTGAAGCACATATCATTGAAACAACACAGGATGTGGCGCGGGATCTAGGTGTTCAGTGGGGAGGGATCGGGCACAAAAAGGTTGGCGGGGGACATCATAACTGGATCAGTGGAGGGAATTACACTCTTGATAATTCACAGGGATCCCTTTTTAGTACAGATGAAGCAACAAAGGGTGATCTGATACTCCATCAGCCGCCGGCCGGTAACATTGTCGATTTCCCGGCAAACCTTGATGCCGGTAAAGGGATGACACTCGGCATTCTCGCTCAAAACCTCGGGCAGAACATCCTTTCCATTCAACTTTCAGCCCTCCAGGAAGATAGCAAGCTGAATATTCTTTCCAATCCATCGATTACGACTCTGGACAACCAGAAAGCCGTCATTGAGAGCGGTAAAGAGATACCTTATCAGACAAGGGATGAAGATGGAAAAACAGAGGTTGAATATAAAAAAGCGGTCCTCCGCCTTGAAGTTACGCCCCATGTTATAGACGGACGGATGCTTCGAATGAAGATTATCACCACCAAGGATGAGGTCGGTGCTCAGGAAGTACTGGGTAATCCCACGATCATCACCAAAAGGGCTGAAACAAGCTTAATGCTTCTTGACGGGCAAACCACAGTTATCGGCGGGCTGAGCAAGGAGAACGTGGCAAATATTGAATCAGGTGTACCGTTTTTTAAAAACATACCGCTGTTCGGCTGGCTGTTTAAAGGGAAAAGCAAGTCCCAGGCCATGGAGGAAGTGTTGATTTTTATAACACCTTATATCCTCAAGGAAAAAGTGTTTGATGAGCCGCTTGGGCCGGGCATGAAAAGTATAAGGCCGCCGGTTAAGAAAAAAACTGAAACAAATGAAATAAGTGTTGAAGAATGCCAAATAGTAAAATCCGGAGACACCCTTTGCACGATGATAGAAGATGTTTATGGTTCAAAGGGTAAAAATTGCCCCTTTGAACTGCTAGAGATAGTATTAAATGCAAATGGCCACGTCAAAGATCCAGACCACATCGATCCAGGCGAGACCATCTGTTTCCCTGAAATTGTCAATGAAAACAGATAGAGGCAAGTGAACCATGGATTACTATAAAATATTAAATCTAAACAGGGAACCTTTTTCCAATTCACCTGATCCGGACTTTTTCTTTAAGTCCCACCAGCACGAGGGGTGTCTGCAGCAGCTGGAAATATCTTTCAGGCTTCGCAGGGGTCTGAATGTGGTTATTGGGGATGTGGGAACCGGCAAGACAACACTTTGCCGTCAGCTTATCCGGAGATTCTCAAACACAGAAGAGATGATCACCCATCTAATACTTGATCCGTCTTTTTCAAACCCGCTGGAGTTTTTGCTTTCTGTTGCCGGGATGTTTAATATTGACAAGCCGATGGACGACACTGATGAAGTTAAGGTTAAAGAACAGATAAAACAGTACCTTTATCAAAAGGGTGTTGATGAAGATAAAACCGTGATACTGATTATTGATGAAGGACAAAAGATTCCGGTTTTCTGTCTTGAAATTCTGAGAGAATTTCTTAACTATGAAACCAATGTGTTTAAGCTGCTTCAGATTGTTATTTTTGCCCAGCCAGAGTTTGAAGAACAAGTTATTGACCATATCAATTTCACCGACAGGATCAATCTGTATCATGTTCTAAAACCGATGAGTTTTAATGATACAAGGAAGATGATATCATTCAGATTGAAACGATCAAGCAACGGCGAAGCTGTCTCTTTTTTCAGTTTTCCCGCGCTTTGGGCGATATACCTGACCACCGGCGGCTATCCCAGGAAGATAGTAAACCTGTGCCATAGAAGTTTACTCACGATGATTATACAAAACCAGACACGGGCTGGGTGGTTCCTGATAAGATCCTGTGCTGGACGGCTGTTTCCTCAAAAAACACAGCTCAGACTCAAACGGTTTTCAACTGCCGTGGTCGTCCTGAGCAGTATCATTATAGCAGGATACCTTGTTTTTTCATGGTTGCATTTGGATATACCGAGGGATGCTGTTTCCGCCCGAGGAAAAGCGGTTAAAGGAGATATAAGCCATTCCGCAGCACTAGAAAAGAAAAAGGCCAGCCTTTCAAAAACAATATCACCTGTCCCCTCCCCTGCTGAACAAATTGAGGCTGCTCCTGTGATTGAGGCTGCATTGCTTCAAAAAGCGAGCATTGCCAAAGAGATAAAAACGGAAAAAAACCCAGAGCCAGCTAGAGAAAAAGAGTCAGAGAAGATATCTTCTGTTATACATAAATACCCGGAAATAATCGGCAGTATAGCGGTAAAAAGAGGTGAGACATTTGGTGATATGCTAAAATGTGTCTACGGTACATTTACCCCTGTGTATCTTCAGCGTGTAGCGCAGTTAAACCCTCATATAAACGATCCTAATAATGTGGAAATTGGCGACATCATAAATTTTCCCGCCATACCAAAGCATGTACAGTTTATGACCGCCAATGCCTGGTGGATTAGAATCGCGAAAAAAAAAGATCTTGAAGACGCCTTTAATTGTTTGAGGGATATTGCTGATAAGGCGCCGCCTGCTTACATCATACCCTTTTGGAATCAAAAGGAAGGATTAACATTTTTTGTTGTGCTCAAGGGCTTTTTCGCTGAAAAGGAGACGGCTGCCCTTATGATGAATCTACTCCCGGTTTCAATCGCCTCATCAGGAGAGATCATGTCGTCGTGGGACAAAGATGCTGTGTTTTTCGCTGATCCATATAAATACAGTGCGAATAACTTTACAGGTTTGAAGAATTGAGAGTGAAGAAAAAACTGGGACAAATGCTTGTTGAAGCTGGTCTGCTGTCAGAAGACCAGCTAGCCATAGCTGTTAAAAAACATAAAATAGCAAAAGTAAAGCTGGGGCAATACCTTGTCAGTGAGGGACTGATCAGCGGATCAAAAATTGTTAGCTTGGTATCAGAACAGCTGAAGATAAAAAAATACCAGCCAGACCTTTATCCTTTTAATATGGAACTCGCGAAATTAATACCTGTTGAAATGGCACAGAAATACCAGGCGGTCCCCCTTGTACAAGACAGGTTTCTGCTGACCATTGCCATGACAGACCCCCTGGATATTGGTGCCCTGGATGCGATTGAAGTTTACACCAACTTCGAGGTTGAACCGGTGATCTGTACAACCAAGCAGCTCAACCATCTTATCAGTAGCTTGTATGGCATTTATTCAGGAATAGGCGGCATCCTTGAAGATATTGAAGAAATGCGGTTTGAGAGCGGGAGGGAAGCTGAGGGAGGGATATCCAATGAAGATGTGCAAGTAGGGTCGCTTCAGGATATGGTGGAAGAAGCCCCGGTCGTCCGCCTGGTCAATTCAATTTTGTCCCAGGCTGTCCGTGAAGGCGCAAGTGATGTACATATAAGCCCTGAAAAGGATTATGTCCAGGTACGGTTTCGCGTGGACGGGAAACTCCATGACATTCCTGCTCCGCCAAAATCGATGATCCTCCTGATTATTTCAAGGTTAAAAATTCTGGCAAATATGGATATTGCATTATCCCGTACACCGCAAGATGGTAGGTTTACAGTTAAAATGGATAATAGTGAGATCAATGTCAGGGCGTCAACCATGCCCACCATCCATGGTGAAAACATGGTTCTGAGGCTTTTGGATACAAGCACAGGGATCCTCTCCCTGAAAAATCTTGGTATGTCCTACAGTGACATAAAAAAAATTGAGCAGGCCATCGAAAAACCTTATGGCATGATTCTCAGCACAGGCCCTACCGGAAGCGGTAAAAGCACAACTTTGTATTCAATATTAAAGGATGTTAACCAGCCGGATATCAACATTATGACATTTGAAGATCCCGTTGAATACAGGATGGAGAAAATACGTCAGATTCAATTCAACAGAAAGGCGGGTATGACGTTTGCCAACGGATTAAGGTCAGTGATGCGCCAGGATCCTGATGTTATCATGATCGGTGAGATCAGGGACGCTGAAACTGCCACTGTGGCCGTCCAGGCCGCTCTGACCGGTCACCGGGTATTAAGTACCGTTCACACCAATGACGCTTCCGGCGCAATTACCCGGTTTCTGGATATGGGAATAGAACCTTTCCTGGTATCCTCGGTCATGCAGCTGTCTATTGCCCAGAGACTGGTCAGGAAAGTGTGTGACTATTGTAAAACTTCTTATGAACCGTCTCAGGCTGTCCTGGATTCCTGGGTGCTAAAAAAAGGGGCTGATGTCAATTTTGCACAAGGAAAGGGCTGTTTTAACTGCATGGAAACAGGCTATAAGGGAAGAACAGGTATCTTTGAAATTCTTGTGATTAATGAAAAAGTTCAGGAAATGATTCTTGAAAGAGACCCGGCCCAGGAAATAACACGCGCGGCCAAGGAGTCAGGCATATTAAACACATTAAAGGATGATGCTGTGGAAAAAGTAATCAGCGGGATAACCACGCTTTCAGAAGCAGCATCAGCTGTTATGGCCTGAAAACGTGACGCTTCATCTGCATAAAAATGTAATTTATGACAAAATACTTAATAAAAGCTATTGATGAACAGGGAAACCGGATCTCAGATGAAGTTGAAGCTGATACTGTGGATATAGCTGCAAACATATTGAGCACCCGCGGATATATCCCCGTTGATATTACTGCGGAAGGGGGGCACCTTGCCCGGCCCTCCTGGCAGGGTTTGCGGGAACGGTTAACGCCTGTTACAGCACCGGACCTGATTGTCTTTACCAAACAGTTTAAAACAATGCTCCGTTCCGGTGTCCCAATAATGGAACTGTTGTATGTTCTAAAAAACCAGACAGAAAATATAAGTCTAAAAGCGATTTTAGATTCCATGGCAACTGACATAAAAGAAGGGGCCAGCCTTTATGAAGTGTTTTCAAAACATCCTTCCGCTTTTTCACCGCTTTACTGCAGTATGGTAAGAGCCGGTGAAGCAAGCGGTGCGCTCCAGGATGTCCTTGAACGCCTTACATATATCATTGAGCATGAACATAAGATACGGTCTGATATTAAATCTGCCCTGCAGTATCCGATGATTGTGATACTTATGCTTATTGGTGCATTCTTTATTTTATTGACCTTTGTTATACCGAAGTTCATTATTATATTTCAGAGCGCTGGACTAGCGCTCCCGATTCCCACTTTAATATGTATGAAGCTGTATCAGTTTTTGAATAATTATTTATTACAGATGGTTGCTGTAGTTAGTGCCTTAACAATGGGAACATTTTTTTATTTAAAGACCGCTCAGGGGAAATATTTGCGGGACAGTCTCATCATGAAGGTTCCCATCGTTGGCCCCCTTATGATCAAGGCTGCAATGGCAAGGTTTGCCAGTATTTTTTCCATCCTTCAATCCAGCGGAGTGGATATAATGGATTCAATGAAGATCCTGTCCAGTACAATAGGAAACGCGGCGATTTCAAAGGAATTTAACTGGATTAATGAGCAACTGGAAGAGGGGAGAGGAATTGCGGCACCGTTAAGGAGCGCGAAACATTTTACACCGATTGTTGTTAATATGGTTGCCATAGGTGAAGAATCATCAAGCCTAGATGAAATGCTCAAAGAAGTAGCTGACCATTATGATTTTGAAATAGAATACGCGATGAAAAAACTGACAGATTCTATTGGTCCTGTTCTGACGGTATGCATGGCGGTTGTTGTCGGTTTTTTCGCCCTTGCGATTTTTCTACCCATGTGGGATCTGGTAGGGATCGTAAAATAGGGGCCTGGATCGAGATGTTGATTATCCAGATAATAAAAAAATATTTATAATGGAAAAATTATGAAACAGATTAGATTTAACATCAGCCTTTACATTATTGTTCCGGTTATTATTGCCGGCCTTTCCATCCTGTCGGCGATTGTTTCTTATTGGGTTGCGGAATCTAATATCCGTCATGGCGTGGACCTGCTGGGACCTTTTTTTGTCTGGGTAGGAATGATTGTGTTCATCGCTTTTGTCATTGGTCTGATTGTGCTGTGGCTTCTTTTGCGGCCTGTCCAGAAATTTGTGGAAAAAGCGCTTAGCACGCCAGCTGTTTCTAGCCAAAACATCGCCAATGTACAGGATACTGAAATCGATGAGTTGAAGCGGATTGCCCGGGTTTTTGATACGGTGACAGATGTGTTGAGCCGGGTAGAAGCCCGGAAATTTTTTCCGGAGATAACTGGTGAGAGCCGCGCCATGAGAGGTGTCTTGAGCCAGATATTAAAAGTGGCGCCAACGGATTCAACGGTCCTTATACTGGGGGAGAGCGGGACAGGCAAGGAACTGGTGGCAAAAAGTATTTATGAGCACAGTGCGCGCAAGGGAAAACCATTTATGACGCTTAATTGTGCTGCCATTCCGTCAGATCTGCTTGAAAGTGAACTGTTCGGTCATGAAAAAGGCGCGTTTACAGGCGCTTCATCTCGTAAGATCGGGAAGTTTGAGCTGGCTGATAAGGGGATGATTTTTCTTGATGAAATTGGAGACATGCCGTTGAACTTACAGGGAAAGATACTCCGTGTGCTCCAGGAAAGAGAATTTTCCAGGGTAGGAGGGAGTAAAGCCATAAAGGTAGACATTCGTATTATTTCAGCCACGAATAAAGACATTGAAACAATGGTTAGCGAAGGGAGTTTCAGGGAAGACCTTTTTTATCGATTGAATGTATTTGCCCTGTATCTTCCCCCCCTGAAAGAAAGACTGGAAGATATCCCGCTTCTGGTGGACATTTTTTTAAAAGGCCAATCAAGTGTCGTGCAAATATCATCAGAAGCACTGAACGCGTTGATGTGTTATTCGTGGCCTGGAAATATCAGGGAGCTGCAGAATACAATTGAGAGGGCAGCGGTTATTTGTAAGGACAACAAGCTTGAGGTTGCTGACCTGGCACCATCAATCACCAAGCAGAATGATGATATAATACCAGAAACAGATAGTTTCGGGGTGCTGTCAGATGGATCTTCACTGGACGATCAGTTAAATGAATTTGAAAAAAGAATGGTCATCGACGCCCTTAAAAAGACCGATGGGGTTCAGGTAGAAGCAGCAAAAATTCTTGGTATAAATGCCAGGAGCCTTTTACATAGGATAAAAAAACATAATATTGATATTCGTGAATTCAAGGTAAAGAAAACATAGCGATTACTGGTATTCATCTGCAAACATATATTTAACGATTATCCCATTCAAATTTAACTATTTCTTTTTTTTACATAAATCAGACATCTACAAATTGTGCTGGTTAATACAGATGATTGTTCAAATTTTGTAGTATTCTTTTTTACTGCTTACAATATTTGTAGCTTAATTGTTTCTTCTCTTTTTTCAGTAAAATGTTTAATGAAATCAACTAATTTTCCGACACAATGCCTTGCGCTAAAAAACATAATATTTTCAATGGAATACGTGGGCACAAGCTGTTAGGGCTTGTTTTCTTTAATAAAAATATATAGGAAAAATGCTTTTGGCACATATTGTGCTCATTTAAAAGATTAAATTTAATATTAAACGGAGGAAATATCACATGAAAAAGAGGAATAACTTTAGAAATGAAGACGGTTTCACACTGATTGAGATTATCGCGGTTCTGGTTATCATGGGAATTCTGGCCGCAGTTGCTGTACCAAAGTTTTTTGACCTGCAAACCAGGGCAAAAGAAAAGGCGGTTTACACCGCCCTGTCCGAAATAAAGGTACGCGTGAACCAGTTGTTCGCGAAACGGCTTCTCGACGGTGTTGCTCCGGCAGCTATTACTTATCCTTCGGATTCGGTTGACATTGACCTGGGAGATGATTTTGAGATCACAAACTGGGACTTTGCCACGGATCCGGATAATATAACATTTGATTTAACCTACTTTCCAGACCCCAATGACCATACAAAAAATCCTTATGATGCTGGACAGCAGACAGTACCCAAACCGAAACATGACTAATATAGCTTAACCCAATATTCTGTTTTTTTCGCAGATGAACTGTGGGCACAGCCCACTCTACGAGAGGTATACGGTTTTGGGTACCAATTTCGTAGGGTGAGCTGTGCCCACAGTTTTCTGGCCTTGTGTTAGGCGAACAAGGTTCGCTCCTACAATTTAGGATACGATATATAAGTATTGCAGACATGCAGTTGCCTGTACGGCTTATCCTATGAAAAAAAAATCAAAACCCGGCAATACCTTACAGAAATACATATTCGCGTTCAGCTCTCTACTGATAGCCCTTGTCATTGTTTACAGCAATAGTTTTAACGGCACATGGCATTTTGATGATTATGCCAACATTGTTAATAATCCCAATGTACACTTAACATCCCTGTCATGGAAAGACATTAAAACAGCTGCTCAGGGAATAGACAAATATCATGGTTTCTGGGGAAGACCCGTTGTATACTTTACGTTTGGGTTCAATTATTATGCCGGAGGCACCCGTGTGTTTGGATATCACGCGGTAAACTTTACCATTCATTATCTTTCCGCAATTTTTCTTTTTATGTTTCTATACAGCACCCTGCGGCTTACAAATACAGATGAATTTTATAGAAAACAGACCTATGCAATTTCCCTTCTTTCTACTTTTTTATGGGCGACTCATCCTGTTCAGGTAACCAGTGTCACATATATTGTTCAAAGAATGACAAGCATGGCAGGCATGTTCTATATTCTGTCAATGCTCCTTTATGTAACGGCAAGAATCGAAACAGCCTTTAAGAAATCTCTTCTGGTTTATATCCTGTGCGGAATTGCCGCGGTTCTATCGATTGCCTGCAAACAGAACGCTGCCATGCTTCCTGTCAGTATCCTGCTTTTCGAGCTGTTTATTATCCAAGGAACCCGTCCGGAGAATCACAAAAATAACCAAAAGCAGATCATAACCGCCATAATAGCCCTGGGCGCTGCCGGCCTTTTTTTTGTTTACTATTTTGATATATTAAGCGGATATGCCATCCGGCCCTTTACATTATATGAACGGTTGCTGACAGAGCCAAGGGTAATCTTTTTTTATATGTATCAGCTTTTGTATCCCGTGAGTTCAAACTTTACGTTTCTTCACGATGTTGAAATATCCCGGTCAGTTTTTCTACCGTGGAATACCTTGCCGGCGATCGCAAGTATCCTGCTGATAACCGTAATATCAATAAAAATCCGTGGACGCGCTCCTGTATTTGCCTTTTGCATCATTTTTTTCTTTATTAACCATCTTATTGAAAGCTCGTTTCTTCCCCTGGAAATAATTTTTGAACACAGGAACTACATCCCTTCCATGCTATTTTTTGTGCTGCCTGCATCTGCGATGGTTTTTCTCATGGATTATTTTTCTTATAAGAAAACTGTGCATTATTTACTGTTGACAACTATTATTATATTTCTATCAGCCCAGGGCCATACAACGTATATGCGAAACATTGTTTTTAAAGACAGTATTCTATTCTGGAATGATAACGTAAAAAAAGCGCCCGGTCTGAACCGTACACACCACGAACTCGGTCGAGCACTGTTTTTAGCCGGCTTTTATAATCAGAGCCTTTCTGAAATGAAAAAGGCTTTATCAGGCAGATCGAGCGCCAGGATTGATCAAAAGTACAGATCCCATTTTAATCTGGGGTCCTTTTATCTTTTTATGGATGACCAGGACAAAGCACTTGAGCAGTTCTTTAAATCTCTCGAATTCAGACCTGACAATCCAAGTGCCATTAACGCAATCGGTGTCATTTTCATTAAAAAGAACCAGTTGAATCTAGCTGAACAATATTTAAGAAAAGCCGTCAGCCTGAAACCGGATTCACCTGAGTTTAAAAACAACCTTAATGATGTCCTAAATAAAATCAATGCAAGAAAAATCCCTGATAGGTAGGGGCGCGCCCGCCTTGTGAAAGATGTGGTATAACGCTTTAATATTGGACAGAATCTCATATTTCTTGTATTATATTAAGTTATAACATCAAAGATGTCTATTTCATCAGTGGAATAATAATGAGCCCTTGCAGAACCAAAATATCCGGTTTTACATTGATTGAAGTGATCTCCGTACTATTTATACTGAGTGTGATAACCGCTGTTGTTGTCAGCCGCATATGGAATACGGAAACAGAGGTCATCGCACAGGCCGAGGTCATCAAATCACATCTTCGTTATGCCCAAACCAGAGCCATGTCAACCAATGTGAAATGGGGCATCGATTTTACAGACACCGGCTATACACTGATAAAGGATTCAGATGATGACGGCCCTGATGCAGCTGATATTAAACGCCTGCCTGGCGAAGGGAGTGACATCCTGGCATTTACATCTGGAATAAGTGTTACGCCCATGACGATCTCTTTTGATTACAAGGGAATACCCTATATTTTTAGCGGAGGCACGTATACTGAGGGAGGAACCGTCATCGATCTTGGTTCCGACAATCCATCAATAACCATTACACAGAACACCGGTTTTATACCATGAAAAATGATTCAGCACATCAATATTCTCAGAAAGGTTTCACTCTGCTGGAGATTATCATTACCCTGGTCCTTGTCTCTATTCTGGGAGCCATGCTGGTTCAGGTCATGGGTTCCGGAATGATCCAAAGCTCTGTGCCGGTTACAATGGCACAAGATACATTTTCATTGAACCAGGTGATGGAGAAAATCACAGCAGACTATAGGGATGGTGTTGCCCTTACACAGATAAAAAGTGATGTTGAAAGTGGTAATTATGGTGATTATACGGTTAAGACTTCCGCATATATCAAATTTTCAGGGGTGAATGAGATACCGGATGCGTCAGGTGATAATGATATGTTAAAGATAACCATATCCTTTAATGACCAGTCATTAACCGTGCTGTTTACAGAATAGCACTAAATAACCGGTTATGCCGGTCGGGTGATAATTGATGAACAGGGAATCAGGCTTTACATTAATTGAAATCATTTCGGTCATGTTAATAGCAGGAATCATGGCAACCATTGCCGGTTTCGGTATTGTCACATTCGCTAAAGGGTACCAGTTTACCAAATTAAACACCCAGATGGCGCAAAAAGCCCGGCTGACCATGGCCAGACTGAGCATTGAATTAATGGAAGTTCGCCATATAGAAGATGAAAATTTCAGTACAGACGCCTTTATCATATACGACGATGTTACCGGACGACATGCCATAGCGCGGTCAAGTACTGAGATACAATTGTTTGATCTTGCCGATGACGCCACCAGTATAACCGGCAGCGGGGATACGCTTATTGACAGCATTTTAGACAGTAATGAAGGTTTTGTTTTGAACTTTTACAAGGATTCCGGAGCCTGGGATGCTGGTTCGGACAGCATAAAGGACCTTGACGAAATTGAAATAACATTTGTCATGACACGCTCTGATGGTGGTGACAACAGGACATTTACCACTAGAATCTGCCCGAGAAACAGATGAAGAACTGCATTATAAAGATTGTTTCCAATAAAAATAAAGGGGCCGTGCTGATCGGTTTTATCGTGATCCTTGTTATTTTTGCGATTCTGTGCGCGACCGTTGTCTCCCTGACGTCTACATCCATGTTCAATCAGCTATGGGCGAACAGTTCCACCAGAGCGTACTATCTTGCTGAGTCGGGTTACAGGTTTGCTGACAGGGAATATGGAACAGCCGGCAGGAACACAAGTGATGATATTTTAAAGGCCATGCATGACAGCGCGCCATATGTATTTGGTAATAATGACGGGAGTTTTGATTTAAGCATTTATCCGTATTACCTGGTAACCAGCGCTGATGTTTCTGCTGGGGCCACCAGTTTCAGTGCTGCTATCAAAGGCGGGCTGTCTGCTGAAGACCCGTTCACTTTTCCTGCTGGCGGGGGACGCCTGAAAGTATTGAATAATGCCAAAGGCTTAAATGAGGTCCTCACATACACATCAGCCAGTACAGCCGGCTTGAACATCACTTTTATCGTTTCTGCGCTGGCTGTATCTATACCGGAAGATTCATATGTCCTACCGGTTGCTGAAAGTGCGTCCGGACAGACCATAAACAAAGGGGATTCCCTCGAATTTCAGGCTGGATCTGCAGGGGCTTTTCCAGCTTACAACGGTACTGTTGAAATTGGCGGCCGTTTTTACGCTTATGAGAAACGGGATGATGACAATCATCTCCTAACAAGGATAGAGGATCCTGAAAGCGACACCATGGCGCCATTTTCCATTGGGGCGGGAGATGATATTGTCCTCCAGCAGTTTGTCAAGCTCCATTCAACCGGCACATACGGCCATGGATCTGTCGAGGCGGTCCGTAAAATCATCTATCATGTACCGTTGCCCACGTTTCAGAAAATCGAATTTCATGATCCATTTGAAGACAAATCCCAATGGGAAACAGCTGCCAAGGGATCACATGATATTGAGACAATTGGCAGTGATAAGGTACTCAAGGTAACCAGTACAAATATCGTAGGATCAGGAACAGATGAGGGAAGCCTGATCGGTTTTGATTGGTCAACATCTAACTTAGACCTGTCTCTTGCCCACCTGTTAGCCGGCGGGTTTTTAAGTTATGACGCCCAGGTCAAGGTGGGATGCGATCCAGCTGTGCCGGCTACGTATATGCCGGGGATAACCTTCCGCTGGCCCGGCGGCGCCAATGACGGTTCTTACGGAGTCTCTTTTTTGCAGGGAGATTACATCGGTACGGGCGCTGTAAATGATAAGATACCTGATGATCTTGTTCCGCCAGCATTGGAAGACGATCTTGGGATAGTTCTGTGGCAGTATAAGCCGGGAGGTACCCCTGAGTGGCAGTGGCTGGCATACAATACGCTAATACCCCTTGAACTTTTTTTTGATGATATTGAGTGCAATGAAGGAGGCTGGCAAAAAACCGGTTGGTGGGCTCAGACGACAAATGATTCTCACAGTCCAGACACTTGCTGGACTGACAGTCCTTCAGGCAATAGTATACCGTTTTCTTCTACCGCTATAACTTCAGAGGAAATAGAAACTTCTGGGTTGAACAATGTGACTTTAAGCTTTTGGCATAAACATGATTTTGTTTTTGACTTCGGCAAGATCTATATATTAAATGACGGTGGCCTATGTGATCCAGAACCATTAGTGATATATATGGGTTCAAGTGGTGGCTGGGTAAAGCGTGAGGTCGACATAAGTTTGTGTCTGCCGAGCGAAAACATCCAGATTCGTTTTTACCTTACTGCCGGTCTCTTCACTGGTGATGGCTGGTATATTGACGATGTCTTGGTTTATTCAAATGATTTTCCGATAACGATAAATGAAGCGACCCTGCTGGTCCGGGTAGAAGAGGCTTCCACAGTATCTTTTACAGCCGGCCCGAATCCCATAGAAGATGGGGATCTTATCAGCCAGAACTCAAGCGGGGCAAGCGGAATCGTATCCAAAGCACCAGTTTTTGATTCAGTCGATTCGTGGACAGACGGCGCAACAGGAATCATTATAGTGAATAAGCTGGACGGTGTTTTCGCGGCCGGAGAAGCCCTGACAGTGAATGGAACCGCATCCTCAACCAATGTTACGGATTTCCGGCTTCGTGATAACTATATAAAAGTATATCATAGTGATACAGTTGGTGCGGGAACACCCAACGATAACCCCTTGGACCATGAAAAAGGCAGCATTTCGCGCGGAACATTAAAGTGGCCCCCTGACAATCCAGATGATACAGAGCCAACCAACGATTTTTTCAGGCTTGTTCAATGGGAAATGAATTGCGATCTCGATCCTACTGATTATGGGGACCTGGCTATCTTTGGCGCAGGAAATGAATTGAATACGATTATCCGCACAAACACATATACAACCGATCCTTCAGCAACGTTTACAGATACGGAAGTCGGTCTGCATACGTTTGGCACAGGTGTGTTTTCAACAAACATTTTTTTCGACGATTTCGGGATCCAGGCGGATATGAGTTCTACGGGGAGTGATGGTTTTGGTGCTGCAGTGCAGGAGTAATTATACAGCAAAGCCTAACCATCTAAGAATAAGAAATTTATATAATAGGATTTGATTCTTTATCGATTTCCTAGTAATCTTAAAACAATATATATTACCTATCAATAAGCATCCCGACAGGTGAGAAAGAATAATGGCAAAAAAAAACGATGATTTTAAGATCACCGATAACATGCTCATTATGGGATGCGGGCTTGCCCTTACCTATTGGATCCTTGATGCGATAATCTTTGCTCTCCTTTTTGATGGTGGTTTTATTCAGAGACTTACCGGGTCAAACAATGGCGAACTGTTTCTGCGTTTGCTTGTTCTATGCTTTTTCATGATTTTCTGTTCCCATGCCCAGTACACTATTAACCGGCGCCGTGAACTTGATGACGCACTCAGAAAAAGCGAAGAAAAATACAGGAGTATTATCGAAAACATTGAAGAAGGGTATTATGAAACAGACCTTGACGGTTGCTTCACTTTTTTAAACAGTGCCATGAGCACAGTGACCGGGTTTGAGAAAGAAGAACTGGTGAGCTTTAAATCTCTGATTAATAGTGCTGATGAAAACGCAAAAGCCGCTCTTGACCTGTTTAACAGAGGCATTGTTATTGAACAGGATCAAAGTGAATTTAGCTGGGAGCTGAAAAGAAAAGATGGTTCCAAACGATATTTGGCAGCAACTGTTTCTTTGTTAAGGGATTCAAAAAAATATCCTGTTGGATACAGGGGCTTTTTAAGGGATATCACACGGCGGAAGCAGGCTGAAGTGCTTAAACAGGCTGCGGAAGCAGCAGAAATGGCAAACAAAGCCAAAAGCGAATTTATTGCCAATATGAGCCATGAAATCCGAACACCTTTAAATGCTATTATCGGCATGGTAGAATTGATGCGCCGGTCAAAATATCTTCACGATGACCAGAAAGAAGATATTGATATCGTCATTTCCGCCTCTTATACGCTA
Organism: Desulfobacterales bacterium; assembly: GCA_028277765.1. Lineage (GTDB taxonomy): Bacteria > Desulfobacterota > Desulfobacteria > Desulfobacterales > SURF-7 > JANQFQ01. The sequence goes on along the minus strand of JANQFQ010000051.1, from coordinate 53,637 downwards.
CTTTCTCTGATTAATGATATCCTTGATTTTTCCAAAATCGAGGCCAACCGTCTTGAGCTTGAAACAGTACCATTTAAATTAAACAGTATAATGGGCGACGCGCTTAAAATCATGTCAGCAAACGCCCATGAAAAAGGGCTTGACCTGGCCTGCCGTATTTCCAGAGATGTTCCTGATGAGCTGTATGGAGATCCTGCCCGTTTCCGTCAGGTTATTTTTAACCTGGTAGGCAACGCGGTCAAGTTTACTGATGAAGGGAATATCATTGTGTCGGTCGACACAAAAACAAAAACAGACAAAGACGTCATCCTGAATTTTTCAGTCAGGGATACAGGTATCGGTATCCCTGAGGAGAAGCTTAAAACTATTTTCAATCCCTTTGTACAGGCTGACGATAGCACTGCAGGAAAATACGGTGGTACCGGTCTTGGTCTGAGCGTGACATCTCGGTTTGTTGCCCTGATGGGGGGGAGCATATCTGTAAAAAGTACTCTGGGAAAAGGGAGTGATTTCAATTTTACAGCCAATTTTGGTTACAAGAAAGATAGAAAACCGGAGATTGAAATTCCTTCAGATATTGATTTGTCCTCGTTAAAAGCGCTCGTGGTTTCCGAGAATCCAGCAACACATGACATTATCATGGAAAAACTTGAAGACTGGCAGATATCGTCTGTGGCGGCTACTGGCATGGAAGAGATTCAGCAGGTATTCGGTGATGGTTCTGACAGCCAGCCTGATTTTAATATCATTTTAATTGATTATGACCTGGCAGGTTCCGAGGGTTCCTCTCTTATCCGGTGGGTTGTCGACCATAAAGCCCCAGGGAGTAAAATTATCCTGCTGCATAATCGGTCAGGCAGAAAATTTCATGATAATTTAGATGGTATGGATATCACGGCCAGTCTCATTAAGCCGCTGTTTCCTCCTGATTTGCTGAAAGCGGTTCTCCTGGCCGTTCAAAAAGAACAGTCTGATAAAAAACCGATGGATAGGGATTACAGCTCGGACATCATGCGGCCTGAAAAAGTACTCAATGTTCTTGTTGCTGAGGACACACTATTTAATCAGAAATATATGAGCCGCCTGCTGGAAAGCCAGGGACACCGGTTCGTTGTCGCCAATACCGGGGAAAAAGCTCTTGAGAAATATAAAGAAGAAATATTTGATATCATTCTAATGGATGTCCAAATGCCTGAAATGAACGGCCTTGATGCTACCCTGGCGATACGGAAACTGGAGCAGGAAAAAGGATTGCAGCATACGCCGATCGTTGCAATGACCGCGCTTGCCATGAAAGGAGATCAGGAAAAATGCTTAGGGGCCGGCATGGACAGCTATTTGACAAAACCGGTTTCTATTGACAGTCTTATAACCACACTTGCAACCTTTGCAGGCGGACATCTTTCTGAAAGCAAGGATGTTGAATCAGAGGACAACAACCTGGCCCTAAGCAAAAAAGAGAGACTAATCAAGATATTCGCAAATGATCCGGAATTCCTTAAGGAAGCGGTTGATATTTATATAACCGATTACCCGGAAAAAATTGAATCTATACGCCAATTGATTAAGGCAGGGGATGTGTCTTCCGTCACATCCCAGATCCATGCGTTAAAAGGGATGGTCGGTAATTTCCAGGAAGAGAGTGCGGTTAAGGCTGCACGGAACCTAGAGGAGATTTGCAAGCAGGATAGAAGCGAAGCATTGGAAGCTGCTGTTGAAGATCTAGCTGATGAATTTGCGCAGCTTGAGAAATCGCTTTTGGAGATTGTTAAATAGAGCTGAACAGGGGCTAGTGGATCCAGTGTTTTGTTAAAATCGTATCCCCTTCAAGTGGTACACAAAGTCCCACCAACGAGCTCAGGATAATCGAGCCCTTTGAGCCCGGATTTTTACTACTCAACGTCTTGAACGCTTTCCCCTATGCTATAATGTGTATCCAGCATTATTTCCCGTATGGTGTTAAAGTCCTTCTGTTTGGCTAAAAAAGCATCCACTACATCAGGATCAAAATGTGTTCCTTTATCACTGGTAATCATTGCAACTGTCTTCTCATGGGTAAATGCCTTTTTATACGGCCTTGCTGATGTTAAGGCGTCATATACATCCGCCAGGGCGACGATCCTTGCCGAGAGGGGCGTATCGTCTCCATGACGGCCTTGTGGATATCCGGTCCCATCCCATTTTTCATGGTGAAAAAAGGCGATCTCTTTTCCAATGGATAAAAAAGATTGCCCCTCAATTTTGCTTTCAATCATACTAAGGGCGTTTCCGCCTAGGGTTGTGTGATATTTTATCTGTTCAAATTCATCTTCTGTCAGCCTGTCTTCTTTCAACAGTATGGAATCTGGGATCCCTACCTTTCCGATGTCATGGAGAATGGATGATTGATAAATACTGTCAATATATTCTTGGGTTATGTAATCTTTGTACTGGGATTTTACAGACAGTTCTATGGCAAGAAGCTTTGAGTATTCACGTATTCTCTCAAGATGGGACCCTGTTGCCTTGTCCCTGTATTCTGCCAGTTTGGCAAGCCCGAGAATGGTAGCGCTTCTGGCTTCCTGGAGATTTCTATAAGTATCGAGGAGATCTTTCTCAAGTCTTCTGGTTTCGGTTACATCCCTGGCGATACCCCTGAAACCCTTAATGTTGCTTGCCGGATTCCTGATAAGTGAAACAGAGGCTTCAATTGCCCGTTTGGAACCATTTTTATTGATCAGATGGCAATAAAAAGATTTTTCCGATGTTCCTGTTTCATATACCCTGTTAAATATCTCAAAAATCTGTTGCGCATCTTTTTCATTCATGAATTCACGGCTGTTCCGGCCCTTCAATTCATCTTTTGAATATCCGCTTATTTCGCAAATGGAATCATTGAAAAAGGATAAGTTCCCCTTCAGGTCGACTTCATAATAACCTTCTTCAATGCTTTCAAGAATATTTCGGTATTTCTCTTCACTTTCTAATAGATCTTTTTCCGCCTTCTTCCGCTTATTAATATTAAACTGAACATGAGAACCAAAAATTAGAAAAAGGCACAATACAATTATTCGGGTAAAAATGTCATATACATCCACACCAAGTATCGGCCTGAAAAAATTGTTCTGGGTCATAAAGATCTGGACAAACGAATCAATGGCCCAGTAAGTTGCCGCAAGCACGACCCCGATAAGGACCATTGAATCTCTTAATCCTTTTTTTTTGCTTTGCCTCTTTAACATAATAAATTAAAGATATTACATAAACAGTACAATTTACAGATTTTTTTCGATCGCCTTTAATGCTTCTGGCCGAATATCAAATATTAAATAGGTGTAAGCGATATGGTCGACGGGTTTAAAATTATCCGTCAGCCATTTGTAATTATCCTGTTCAAAAAGCGCCAGTTTGTTCACATCAACGACAACCCTTCCGGCAGTAGGCACGAATGAAGGATGAATAACAGCATCTGGATGTCTGAGCCTGTATTTTTTCAGATAGGTTTTATTCTGCCCCCACTGGAGATTTGAATCCGCGAGGATTTTATAACTCTGCTTTCTATCCCAAACAAACTCATTAAAATAGGAAATATAATGGGGAAAATAGGAAAGCACGGACACAATAAGATAAACACAAAGCATTGAGATTGCAAAACGGAACTTTTTCATACCTATGGTCTTATTGATGATACTGCCGCAAAAAATATGTATCAACGGGAACACAACGATAAAGAAACGTATGCCTATTTGCGATCTGAAAAAAAAGTTAAAATATATTGTGAAAAACAGTATCGGTATAAATAAAAAGAGTTCATTTCCCATAAAATGATACTGGTCCCGGTTTTTTAAATAGAAAAGTGTTGATAACAGGATAACTATCTGTATGGAAATCGGAACCTTGAAAAAACTAGCGTAAAAAAAGTACCCATTGAAACCCTGCGGTCTCAGTTCACCAAAAAGGTAAGAATCTGAATACGGTCCACGGCTTTTTTCATAAAACTTAATCCAGTCTATCCCATCAACATAAGGATAAGGAAGAGGTATAGGGATTGTTTTGATCACAGGAATTTTTTGTAATGACTGAAACATGTTTGACTTAAACTCATATTGCTCAAGGGACATTAAGGTCCTGTCAAATCTAAATCCGAAATTGATCACAGCGATATTGATGACGATAAAAAGCAATACATATTTAGTGACATGTATAAGAATATATTTCAGCGCCTCAATATCCCGGCCTGCAAAAAGGGTGTAAAGACGGCCTGAATATTTTATCAGTAATATAATGATAAAAATAGGATATAAAAAAAGACATGTGTATTTTGCCAGCTGACTCACCCCGAGAATGAATGCGCAGAGAAAAGCGTTCTTCCATCCACCGTTTTGGTCAAATTGCCAGAAAAAATATACAGAAAGGGTAACCATGCAGGCCGCGAACAGATCAACTGTAACCAGTCGGGAATGGGCGATGATGTTTGGTGAAAATGCGTATAAAAAAAGAGAAAAAAATCCAGGCAGCACCCCATATATTTTCCTGGTCCATCTGAACACAAAAAAACCGAGCACAAGGGAAAACAGTACTGTCGTCAGTCTGCCTGCCAAAACAGGATAAAACTCTGGTCGCTCGGACAGATACTTTTTAGCGGATGAACTGTTTAAAAGGGGTTTGTCAAGCCGGGCAAGACAGATGAATTTCCACGGGATAACATTTAAGACTGAAAGAGGCATGTAGCTGTCCTGGCCTGACCGGCGTCCAGGTGTTCCTTCAATGATCTGATTTCCATAAGCGAAAAAACCGGGTTCATCAGCGGTTAATGTTTTATCCTTCAGACTCAAAACATTGATTAAAAAAATAACCAAGAGCAGAAAGCCGATGATGATACGCTGAACCGGTAGTTTATTAATATCTATTTTAAGAGATGCAGACATATTTTTATCTTTCTATTTATCATTCAGAAAATCTGCGGGCAAGTGAATTGTTTATATCTTTGTAATGGTTGACTGAAACCGGTTCTCTTGGTATCCTGTTATACATAATAGAGGACAAAGAATGCGGATAGTAACTCGAGCGGATTTTGACAGTATTGTGTGTGCGGTGCTTCTTTACGAAGCGCTTGATATTAAAGAACCGGTAAAATGGGTCGAACCGGATGAGATGCAAAAGGGGGAAGCGGATATCCGAAAAGGGGATATTATCGCCAATCTTCCTTACAATGAAAATTGCAGTATGTGGTTTGACCATCATTTTTCAAACCAGATCACGACACACTTTGAAGGTGCCTTCAGGATAGCCCCTTCAGCTGCAAGAGTTATCTATGACTATTACAGAGATCAGCTAAAAAAAGATTTCAGTGAACTGACTGCGCAAGCAGACAAGATAGATGATGCTCAGCTTACACTGGATGAAGTTGAACATCCTGAAAACTATCCATATGTACTCCTTTCCATGACAATTGCCAGCCACATTAAATCCGATGTTCCATACTGGAACAAACTGATCACCCTGTTAAGGGAACAAGACATCAGCAGCGTCATGGCAGATCCGGATGTACAGAAAAAGTGCGCCCGCGTGATAGTGGAAAACAAAAAATTCAAAAACATTCTGCTGGAAAATACAGAAATAAAAGAACATGTTGCCATCACGGATTTCCGCGGATTTGATCAAACACCTGACGGCAACCGTTTTATGGCCTATTCTTTATTCCCGGAAACAGTGGTAAGTGTAAAAATAAGTTGTGATAAAGAGAAAGAAAACGTTAAGGTCAGAGTTGGCCACAGTATCTTTAACCGTAATTGTAATATAAACGTCGGAAAAATGCTCACCGAATTCGAAGGGGGCGGCCACCGTGGCGCTGGTGCTGCCACTTTTCATGTCAGCAAGGCAGAGCAGTATGTACCTGAGATTATTGAGATGCTGGTTAAGAATGAATCGAATGAATAGGATGGTGGGACATATAAAATCCGAAATCCGAATATCGAAATCCGAAACAATATCAAATGACCAAAATTCAAATTTCAAAAACAAAAGGCAATTTAATTCTAAAATTTAGGCGTTTATGGTTTTGAGCATTTGAAAATTTGGATTTAGTATTTGTTTCGGATTTCGGATTTCGTGCTTCGGATTTAAGAATATTAAAATCAGCAAAAAAAGTAATTAGAATTAACGCTGCATGTCAAATCAAATTTAGGTCAGCTATCTGCCCTTAAATCGGTTCAATCCATCCCTCGTTGTCTTCGGCTTTTCCGTATTGAATATCCGTCAGTGATTTGAATAATTTTTCAGCAAGGGGACCCACTTTACCGCCACCTATCTTGAGTACATTATCACTGTATTTGATTTCCTCCACAGGAGAAATAACCGCGGCTGTCCCTGTGCCAAAAGCCTCCTGTAGGGTGCCTTTGTTCTGGGCATCAATCAGTTCATCAATACTTATCTTTCTTTCAGAAACATTCATCCCCCAAGTTTTGGCCAGGGCGATAACGGAATCTCTGGTAATCCCCGGAAGGATACTCCCTGTTAATGCGGGCGTGGCCAACTCATCATCAATAACAAAAAATATATTCATGGAACCGACCTCTTCAACATGCTTCTGCTCAACCCCATCAAGCCACAGAACCTGTGTATAGCCCTGCTTATGCGCTTCTTCACCAGCGAACAGACTGGCTGCATAATTGCCGGCGGTTTTGGAATCACCAACCCCTCCCCGTACAGCTCTGACATGATTTTTTGATACCCAGATTTTGATCGGGTTAAATCCTTCTGCGTAATAAGCGCCCACAGGACACAGAATAATAAAGAATCTGTAAGTATGAGACGCTCGAAGTCCAATATATGGGTCCATAGCGATAATTGTGGGACGGATATACAAGGATGTGCCCAACTCTTTCGGCACCCAATCCTTTTCAATTTCAACCAGCTGTTTCATGGCGTCAAGGGCAAATTCTTCATCAAATTCTGGAATGCAAAGGGCGCGTGACGACTTGTTAAGTCTATGTATATTGTCTTTTGGCCTGAAAAGTTGAATACAATTATCATCTGTCCGGAATGCCTTGAGCCCTTCAAAGACCGCCTGCCCGTAATGCAGCACCATGGTGGATGGGGGCATAACTATAGGACCGTAGGGTTCTATCCTTGGATTGTACCACCCGTCCTCAATGCTGTAGTCCATATTGAACATATAGTCAGTAAAGAAAGTGCCGAAAGTAAGTTCGGAATCTTCTGGATGCGGCTTTAATTCTTCAGCTGTTGTAATTGAAAGTTCCATATTAGCTTCTCCATAACATCATTCCGGTTACAGGATCATGTTCTCTTTTAAATTGGCTTTTCCTTGCAGTTATATCTATCCATCTCTTTGCGCAGCGTATTCATATCTACAGTAAAGCATAGTATATATAAATGTTTATGTTGTAAATCAAGATTATTATCCGCAAAGCGTTAATAATTATCAGGATTCACAGCAAACCCTTCAAAATCGTTTTCCAGGAGAAACTTTGAAATCATTTCGCTAAGCTTATCAGCTGTATCAACACGATAGTGGCCCTTTTCATTCCGGCCGGCAATCCTTTTTGAATTCGCGACAACAGCTTCTAATGATGCTGTGGTTATTTCCACATTAACATGAACGTCTATCATATTTTTCAGCTGGTTCATTTGTGCCCTTTTATTCACTTTAAATAACTACAGAATTTCTGAAACTTTGTCTGCTATTTCAATAAACGCCTTTGTTACCGCAGAATCTTTATGTTCATCCTGAAACGATTTTCCTGCGTCTCCGCATGTGACCACGTTCGGATCAAACGGTACCCTGCCAAGGAAGGTTATACCTGTATCCTTGGCTGTCTTTTCTCCGCCCCCTGATCCAAAAATATCCACGGTTTCACTACAGTGGGGGCAGATAAATCCGCTCATATTTTCAATTATTCCATACACTTTCATGTTAACCGTCTTGCAGAAGTTGATCGATTTCCTGACATCAGCCAGTGCTATTTCCTGGGGTGTTGTCACAATAACCGCCTGGGCGTCATTAATCAGCTGGGCCACTGTTAACGGTTCATCTCCGGTTCCGGGTGGAGAATCGATAATAAGGAAATCAAGATCACCCCACTCAACATCACTGATAAACTGCATGATGGCTGAATGTTTTATGGGACCACGCCAAATAATGGCATCATCCTTATTTAACGTCAGCGATTCAATGGAAACCGCGGCAAGGTTGTCAGAAAACTTCTTTGGTGCAAGCTTCTGCCCGGAGGTTACATCAAGAACCCCTTCAAGCCCGAGCATTCTTGGGATATCCGGCCCATGAATATCAACATCCATCAGGCCCACCTTATACCCTTTGTTGGCAAGGGCGATACTCATGTTTACTGAAACGCTTGATTTGCCAACCCCCCCTTTTCCACTCATGACAATCAGCTTGTTCTTAATCTGAGCAAGAGATTTTTTCACCTTTTCTTGAGGATCCGGCCCCTGCTGGGGTGGTTTATCCATAATTCCAATACCACTTTGTGTATGTGCCATAATATGTTTCCTCCATTTAAGTCGTATCAATTTCAACCAACTCAATTGCGACAGAGGGGCAGTTTTCTTCACATTTACCGCATCCGTCACAAAGGGAGCCATCAACAGCCAGGTCATCATTGATTGCATTTAGAGGGCAGATGTCTATGCACTCAAAGCAGTGCATACATGAATCTGGATCTATCTCAGCGATATTTTTCTTTTTCCTGCCCATCATCAACTGTTGCCTGTTAAACAATACCAGCAAAAACAGATAAGTATTCCCTTGTGATCTGTCAAGGGTTTTTATGGATTAATTATCTTCATCTCCTGTCTCCTGACAGGACGTTTTTCGCAGTCATGTGGAAACACCCAGTTTTGGCAGTATATATATTTGAAGTAGAAAATAAACAGCGATTAGAATAATAAAAATGATCAATACTTTCATGCTTCCCCCTTTTTCCTGTAGATAACGATCAGAAGCGCGGGTGCGATAAAATAGTCTGATAACAGTGCCAATATTATCGTTGTGGCGGTCAGGATGCCGAAATTATACAGATTACCTATGCTGGCAAAAATAAAAGTGAAAAACCCGATAGACAGAACGCATGTTGTAATCAGCATGGCCCGTCCGGCTGTTTGTAGTGTCATCAGCACAGCATCCCCGGCATTATTTCCCTCTTCAAGGTACCGCCTGAAATTATGCATAAAATGGATGGTATCGTCAACAGCAAGGCCGATAGCAATACTCCCTACCATCATGGAAAAAAGATCCATCGGCATTTTTATCCATCCCATTATACCAAGTATCACCAGAATCGGCGCTACGTTCGGTATCATGGACATCAGGCCGATACGGATCCTGCCAATCAGCAGAATCATCATGATCGTGATAATAATCATCGCGTAACCATAACTATTTCTCAGGCTGATGATCGCACTGTGGATGATCCGGACATACATGGGTATGATTCCGGTAACCTCTATCTCTGCTTCCGGGTATGTCTTTCTGAAATGATTTTCCATGTTTTCAACAAATTCAGCATATTCAATGGCATCAATCAGAGGGGCCTTGATCGTAAAGCGTGCCATGGAAAACCGGCTGTCTGTAAGGTCTTCAAGGTCATCTGAACCGCTGTTCTCAAAAAGAAGAAATTCCTGGGCAATGAGATTTTTGTCCCGGGGGAGAGTATAAAAGTTTTTATCATTCGCGTGCAGGGCCTGGTTGATTTCTTTTAATACCGTGGTAAGGCACCATGCCTTGCCCACACTAAGTTTGTCAGACGTATAGTTTTCAACAAAATCAACGCTCTTTTCTAGCCTGTCGAGTATTTCCGGTTCATACAAACCATTCTCCTGCCCGGTATTGATCACGATCTCCATGCTGGTCGATCCCTTAAGTTCTTTGTCTATCCTTTCATTCGCGATCCGCGCAGCGTTTGTCTTAGGAAGCCATTTGAGTGGGTTGTGTGAAAAATTTATTTTTAACATCCCCCAGGCGGAAACAATTATAATAATAAAAGCCACACAAAGAACCCGGTATGGATAGTTTATAGAAATACTCCCTATATAAGCCAACAGACGATCCATTTTTATATCATTGCTATTTTCATTACCTGAAACCGGTTTCGACTTTATTGGAAAAACAGCAAGCAGGGCAGGGAGAAGTACGACCGTGTAAATAAACGCCAGCATCACGCCAGCAGCAGCGAATATGCCAAGGTCGGCTATTGGCGCCACCGCAGCAGTTGAAAAGGACATGAGCCCGCTGGCGGTTGTAATCCCCGTAAGCATTACCGCGAGCCCGGAATGACCCATGGCATAGGCGATTGCCTGTTTTTTTCTACCATTCTGGTTAAAATGATAAAAGAAGATGGCCAGGATGTGCACAGAATAGCCCACACCTACTGCAAGGATAAATGAGGGGAGTATCTGGGTGGGTATTTTCAGGGGGGTGCGGGTTGCAGCCATCAGCCCGAAGGTTGACAGCAAGGAAACAATAACAATGAAGAGCGGCAAGAGGATGCCGGAAATTCTTCTGAACATGATAAACAGAAAAACAGCAATGGTGCTGACCGATATGACAGTAAATTTTCGCATGTCTTTTGACATGACCCGTTTCAAGAAATGGCCCACCACAGGAGAGCCACCTGCAAAGATCTCTGTGTTATTAAAAGGGTGCCGTTTCAGTATCTCTTCAACAGCAGCAACCATTTCTCCATTTTCTTCGTCTGTCAGATATTTTTTCTGTTGTGTCTCATCCTCTATATTATCACCAAAGTCCTCTGTCTCATCCAAAGTGAGCCCTTCATGGGAATAGGTATCGCCCTGGATTACAATTGTTGTGAAGTTGCCGTCTTCGGACAGGAGAAGGTTTTTATAGATTGGGTTGTCACGCGCTCTTTTTTCTATCTCCTTAAGCTCTTCGGGTGTTTCCGGCCATTTTTCAAGAAGGTCATCAACGATCAGTTCGTCCTCAATGCCGTATGTGTTTCTTGCGTTTACTAGGCTGGTGATATCTTCAAGATAAGGCACATTCTCTTCAAGGTCATCATGGAGCGCCCTGAGATCAGCCAGGAAATGTTCATCAAATATATTCGGCGGGTTCAGGGCGATAACGATCATATTCTCCCTGCCGAATTGGTCCCTGAACCGTTCATACCCTTTTAACGCAGGATCATTTTCATGGAGAAAGCTTTCCGTGGACGTATCCATGGTTGTTTTCGGCAGCTGGGACATGAGACATGCGGCGACAACGAGAACAATAACAAGGGTTTTATATCTGTTTTCAAATATACTGTTTGCCAGGCGTTCAAACTGTTTTTCAATTTGGTTTTTTATATTACTCAAAAGGCTTTCTCTGTTAATAACTGCGAGTTTAATTGTAGGGGCAGACCTGTGTTTCTGCCAAATTTGGGTATCATCCTCATTCTTTGTCCCTACATGATAAAAATTTATCAGATGGGCGAACACATAGATTCGCCCCTACAGCCCATTTTAATATCTCAGATTGCTGATCGTTGTAAAGACATATCTAACTGGCTGATTTTTCCCTTGAAAACAGACATGTCTGTGGTATTTAAATAATATATTTTTATTGCTTTTTTTTTTGGAAGCAATATATCCACTATCAGTATACATATATAGATAATATAAGGACATCTAAAATGGAAATTTATCACCAGTTAAATGCGTGGGTCTTGGTAAATCAGTTCCTTTTTTTTATAATAATCGGCGCCATTTGCTGCTCTTTGGCGGCTGTTGTTATGTGGTATCTGTACAGGTGGTCCCTGAGATTCAAGTTTTTTGCCATCATAGCTGTCGTTGGACTTTCAATCCTGGCCCTTGCCGGTTGGTTGTTCAGCCCCAATTTTTCTCTGATACGAGTCGCCATCGCAGGTGTATTAATCGGGATCGCCAGCCATTGCGCCATGCTTCTTTTTTTAAAAACCACCCTTAATCCCATGCACCTACTGATCGAACGGCTTGACGCGCTCTCAAAGGGAGATCTTGCCGTGGATTTACGTGTTGTGAAAACAAGAGATGAAATTGGACGGATTTCAGAAAAGCTTGATATCACTGTTGCTGAGATAGCTATTCTGATTAATGCCATACAAAACAATACCACCGACAACCTGGGTATGGCGGAGAACCTTTCCATACTTTCAGGGCAGATGTCTGAAAAGGTGGAAAGTTCTCTTTTAAAAGCGAGCACGGTTGCATCCTCAGCAAAGGATACAAGCGGGAGCATGATAACCATGGGATCAGCCATGGATGACGCAGCAACAAATATTGGTGAAATTGCATCTACAGTAGAAGAGAACACAGTTGCTTTAAATGAAGTCGCAAACAGTTCGTCAAAAGCAGGCAAATCGAGCGACGCGGCTGTTATCCAAGCCAAAAGTGCTTCAGAAAAAGTAGAAGAGCTGGGTAACGCCGCTCAGGATATCGGCAAGGTCACAGAGACCATTACCGAGATTTCCGAGCAGACCAATCTTCTGGCATTAAACGCCACTATTGAAGCGGCAAGGGCTGGTGAGACTGGCAAAGGCTTTGCCGTGGTCGCTGGCGAAATAAAGGAACTGGCAAGACAGACCGCTGAAGCTACCCTGGAAATAAAAGCAAAAATTGAAGGTGTTCAGAATACCGCCAATGGTACTATTGTTGAAATAGAAGAAATAACAAAAGTTATTGATAACAGCAATACCATTGTGACGGGTATTGTCGCGGCCGTGGAAGAACAAACCATCGCCACCGAGGAAATCGCAAAAAATGTTGTTCTGGCTTCTGACAACATAAAAGGGGTTAATATAAATGTGTCATCCGGGTTAAACGAGCTGGAAAAAATTACAACAGATGTTTCTGATGTTACCGATGATATAGAAAGCATATCGGACAGTAGTGACAAAGTAAAAGACAACTCGCGAAATATGACCCATATCGCGGAACAGCTGATGGAGAATGTCGCAAAGTTTGTTGTAAATAGTTAATCATTCAATATTCATCGATCCGGTTTCTTAAAACAGTTATCGAATATTAGTATAAGTAAAAGGACATCAAAATGGAATTTTATCACCAATTAAACGGGTGGATTTTTGAACATCAATACAGTTGTTTTTTAATCGTTGGTGCCTTAGCCTGCTTAATATCAGCTGTTGTTATGTGGCATCTTTTCAGATGGTCCCTGAGATTTAAGTTTTTCGCCATCATAGCGGTCGTTGGGCTTTCCATCCTCGCTCTTGGTGGGTGGCTGTTCGGTCCTCATTTTTCTCTTTCGAGGGTCATTATAGTATGTGTGATAGTCGGGATCGCCAGCCATAGCGCCATGCTGGTGTTTTTAAAAACCACCCTTAATCCTATGAACCTGCTGATTGACCGGCTTGACGCGCTCTCAAAGGGCGATCTTACCGTGGACCTTGGCGTGGTTAAAACAAAAGATGAAGTGGGTGAGATTTCTAAAAAGCTTAGTATTACGGTTGATGAGATAGCTGTTCTGATCAATAGCATAAAAAATAATACAGCTGACAATCTGAATATGGCAGAAAATCTTAACATGCTTTTCGGTCAGATGTCTGAGAAGGTAGACAGTTCTCTTGCAAAAGCGAACACGGTTGAATCTTCCGCAAAGGACACAAGTAAAAATATGATAGCCATGGGAAAAAACATGGATGAAGCCGCAAGAAATATCAGTGAAATCGCATCCGCAGTAGAAGAGAATACTATTGCTTTAAATGATGTTGCGAACAATTCGTCAAAAGCAGGCAAATCGAGCGATGCGGCTGTTGCCCAGGCCAAAAGTGCTTCAGAAAAAGTGGAAGAGCTGGGTAAAGCCGCCCAGGATATCGGCAAGGTCACAGAGACCATTACTGAAATTTCCGAGCAGACCAATCTTCTGGCCTTAAACGCCACCATTGAAGCAGCAAGGGCCGGTGAAGCCGGCAAAGGATTTGCGGTGGTTGCAGGTGAGATCAAGGAACTGGCAAGACAGACCGCTGAAGCAACACAGGAGATAAAAGGGAGGGTTGAAGGTGTTCAGCAGACTGCTTCTGGCACCATTGTAGAGATTGAAGAGATAACAAAGGTTATCGACGATAGTAATCGTATCGTGGCGAGTATAGTAGCGGCAGTTGAGGAGCAGTCCATAGCTACTTCTGAAATTGCCAGTAATGTGAGTATGGCTTCTGACAATATAAAACAGGTTAATAAAAATGTGACCGAAGGCTTAAACGAGCTTGAAAAAATCACTGTCGACATTGCAGATGTAACCGTTGATGTGGGGATCATCTCGACCAGTAGTTTCCAGGTAAAAGAAAATTCTAACAGAATGACGGGTCTAGCTGAACAGCTGATGGAGAATGTCGCAAAGTTTGATGTAAATAGTTAATCATTCAATTATCGGTGCACCAGGTCCATCAATAACAATTCGAAATTCAAGATGAGCGGTTTTTGTTATTATTTCCTTTATGTGATTTGCCTGTTCTTGGTTGACACCCGGCACCTGAATAAAAATCCGGTTATTACCAGCCCGCTCTACTCTTGTAGCCATAATACCTAATTCATCAATCCGGTTTCTTAAAACCATTACTGTGCTTTCCATGGCCTCTTCTCTCTGCTTTTCAGGAATTGTATCTGTCATTACCTGAACAGTAAAATGTGTTCCCCCTTGCAAATCAGGGCCTAGCGTAAATGCCTGGTCAATGGGAAATATGAGATAGAAACAAATCCCAAGTAAAGAAATTACCAGTAATATTCTCAATTTTATACTCTTTTTCATTACACCTCTCCCAGTTTAATTTTTTGAAGTTTCAGAAATGTGTTACCAGACAACCTAATCACGATTTCCCGGTCCGTCAAGGTACCAGCTATTTATTGAAGCATCTCATCTTCAGTCGTGATCAAGGTCATGATCGAAAACAGATGTTTGGTCTGTCACCATGCCGCTGCTTTTAAATATTTTATTCTTCAGGATAAGAGTTGCGGCAATGAAGACGATAAAATCAATGTATATAATGAATAACGTCGATAAGAAATATAAAATATTAACAAAACCGTAGCTATCATTCTCTAATTGATAGTTTACGACGATGTTAATTCCTGATGACATAAGAGTCAGCAGTATTAAGGGCATACTATAGCCAAGATTGCCAAGGATACATTTGAATCCCAAAGTGATACTTTGAATTCTTTTTTTTATAATAAAAACGATTGGAATGATATATATTGCTATAATATCTATAGTAAGCATCACGATAGATCTTAAATATTTTTGGGTATTCATATCTGCATCAGATAAAGAAATAAAAACAAAAAGGCCCGGGATGCCGAGTATGATACTGACGATAAAAAAATTCAACCAATGGATATGAAACAATTCATGGTAAGAAAGTTCTCGATTGTGTAATGTTATTTCAATATATTGCCCATAGCATAAAGGATAGAAAATAATGAGTAGAAAAAATGAAATAAGAACCAGTAAGCTGGAAGCTCTTTCTGTCGGAGACGGCACAAACAAAAGAAGGCTGATCGCTGCCAGTATTAATAAAGGACGAAAATTATTTTTTATAATCGCTACAGCATAGAGAAGATATTTACTGCACTCGAAGACCCTTTTAACATCCATGATGAAACATAACTCCCGATAAATTCCAGACTGCTCGACTCTGCGTGTATGGTGAATTACATTATTCAGCTATTTCAATTTAATTACAATAGTGTTCAATTACATCTCTTTTTTCCTTTAAATAATTGCATATCATAAATTCCTTGGTTCAAAAAGCAACATTTGTCTTGAACAGGCTCCTGCCAAAATAAAGGAAACTCTGAGATGCGTGAAAAAAAGTATAACTAAACCTACCAGTTTTGTGTTATGTCTGATACGAGATATATAATTCAGGAATAAATATGCACAAGGACCAATTAAAAAAAATATTTGGCGCTGATGACCGTCCCCAGAAAGACCTGGACCAGATGTTCAGGCTGATGACGCTTTTTGGCTCTCTTGCAGAACCACCGGATCTTCTGGGGCTGTTTTCACGATATTCGGAACTTCAGGATAAATTGCTGACCTCTATTGAGACTGAAGATCCTGAGGCTGTGGAGATCGCTTTTTTGGAATTGTACTGCCATGTGCATGGGCATGAAGCGCCATATACAAGTGAGGAACGGAAACGGGTGGATGAAACAGGGGGGTACTGGGCCCATGCCGGGGGAATAAGCCCGCTTATCAAGGCCCATGACTGGATCAAACCTGAAACTGTGTCATCAGACTATGGCGCGGGCAACGGTCTCCAAGGATTGCTGTTTCAGAAACTATATCCTCATAAAAAGTTAATACAAATCGAGATCAGCAGCAAGATGGTTGAGTGTGGCAAACAACTACAGGAATGGCTGAAAATACCTGAAGAGAGAGTGGAATGGATCATTGATGATATCTTTAATGTGCCACCAGTGAGTATGGATTTTATCTATTTATATCGGCCGGTTAAGCCGGTGAATGAAGGGATAAAATTTTACACCGGTTTTGCAGATGTGCTGTCAAAAGCAGATAAAGAGGTGGTGATCTTCAGCATAGCTGACTGTCTCAGGGATTTCCTTCCGCCTGAATTTGAGGTCTTTTACTATGATGGGCATTTGACTTGTTTTAAAAAAATGTATTAGCCTCAGACCACATGGACATAAACAAACTTTTTTCCACGCAAAGACGCTATGGCGCAAGGAACTTTGGTGAGGAACCTTAACCTTTTTTACATGTAATCTTTATAGTACAGCCATTCACAGTATGAAGGATTATTCAGGCGTTCGTCTATATCAATATTGAAAAAATCAGCAGCGGGTTTCAATATTTCCGGGTTTTCTGCCTGAACTTTTCGACCAGCTTCGAGCACGATGTCTATCCCTTTTTTTGTCATCTTCCCCAGGGGCTGACGGCATCCGCCTGAAGGCATGCCGAGGATTGCCATAAGGGTTTTAATGGCAAGGGGATTCCGTGCCCGGCATTCCACTTTGCCATTGGGTGTTTCTTCTTCTGTTTTTACAACCACAAGACCGAATAGCGGTTTTAAGGCGTTTTCAACTTTTTCCGCTTCGGCAATATTCCCTTCTTCAAGGAGGCGGACCATGTCACTCCCTGCTTTTGGGGCTACGTTGGTGACCACTGAAATTACGCCTCCTGCTTTTATTTCAGGGTCGGTCATCATCTGGAATGTCAGGTCATCATCACCTGAAAGAATCGTGTAATCAGATCCGCAGCAAGCGCGCGTATGTTTCATATTGTCCAGGCTGCCGGTTGCTTCTTTAACGGTTTTTACATTCGGATATGTTTCAGCCAGGATGGCAAGATCTTCCGCGAACATCTGGGCTCCGGTTCTTCCGGGTATTATATATGGTATTATCTGTATGTCTGGAAACATTTTTGCGATCGGCTCAATATATTCTTTCCTGATTTCGAGGGAACTCGGACCATTGTAATAAGGGTCTACTAGCAGTACAGCTTCAGCGTCCGCGTCAGCAGCGTGTTTTGTGGCTTCAAGGGACTCTTTTGTGTTGTTGCTCCCTGTACCGGCGATACAGATACAGTTGCCCCTTGTTTTTTTTGCCACATGATCCGTAACCCTGTTGTGCTCGTCCCAGGACAGGGTTGGGCTTTCGCCGGTTGTGCCTGAAGCAAGGATTCCGGTTATGTTGTTTTCCATCTGAAAGTCGATAAGCCGGTCAAGGCCATCGTAGTCAACCAAATCTTCAGCAAATGGTGTTATTAACGCCGTAAAACAGCCGGTAAGCATCATGCCCTCCATTTATAAAATTATTTTTTTTATAACTACGCTATTTTTACAGGCAAATCAATATTCAAATTTACTTGACATACTGTTTGTGTCATAATATTGACCGGAATTCAAAAAAAAAGAGAAGGAAAACAACATGACTGCTGAAAAACCAAAAAACGCTGAAGAATTTATCGCAATGCAACGCGCGGCAATCGCAGCAAATCCTGACTGCGGAAACTCACATTACAACCTGGCTGTCGGTCTCATGGGGCTTGAGAAATATGATGAAGCGGAAAAAGCACTGAAAGAAGCTGTGAACTGCAGTCCCAATCTTGCGGAAGCTTATGTGTTGCTGGGTGGTATCTGTCTCCAGCGGGGAGATCTGGACGGCTGCCTTCAATACAATAAAATATCCGTAAAATACCGGGCTGGTTTTGCTGAAGGCTGGGGAAACATAGGCTTTGTCCATCTTCAGCGGGGTGAGGGTGATGAAGCGGTGAGGGCCCTAAAAAAAGCAATAAACTACAACCCGAATTTTATTCAAGCATATACAACTTTGGGAAACGCTTACTTAATGATGGGGCTTGTTCCTGAAAGTATAGAAGCAAGCCGAAAAGCTATTGAGATTAATCCGGATTTTCCCATTGCCCATTTCAACCTGGCATTGGCTTATATGGAAAACGATGAATTTGACCGGGCGATCGATCATTGTGACAAGGCTGTTGAGCTTGGATATGAGGTTCCGGAAGATATCCTAAAAGAACTGGAAGAGCACCGCTAGGGGCAGGCTAGAAAGTCTGGTGCTACGAAGAGATAACTGTTCATTCTGTAACCATTGCGACATATTATGCGCGGACAAATCCGAAACACGAAATCCCCCAGCGACGGGACAGGCTAAACAATTTCAAAATTTAAATGATCAAAACTAAAGAATTTATACTTTAGTGCTTGCAGCAATATTAGGATTATGTCTTTAAAAATCCCATTAAAGTATTATTTGTCTTCAAAAGAAAATCCTGTGAACAAAGAGCTACCGATTTGGGATGAGCTTTTGCCTTTGAGCCGGAAGCATCATCAGAATGCGGTAGATCCTTCGGTCACCTATGGTGGCTATTTTTCTACGGTCAGCACATTTCTTGAAAAAAACAATTTCGCAATGTTGGCATCTGCTTTTTCTCAACAGGTGGGGCTGGATATCAGTATTGCAAAGTCAATCCATGTCTTTCTTGAAAAACATGGTGAATTCTATCATCCAGCAAGGGTGAAAGTTGAATGCGGTGATCAGGCCGCACTGTATGTTATCAACACGGCTGTGTCAGACTCAGGGAACAATATTATCGAACAGGAATACAACTCTCTTAAGAGACTGAACCATGAGTATGATTTAGGTTATGTCCCAAAAGTCCATGGATATGAAGAAATTAGTTGTGATAATAACTGCTTCAGGATGTTTCTCGGTGAATGGTTTGAAGGGTATCATGAGTTCCATATCTCTTTTCAGCTAAATGGAAAACAGGGAATAATTGTCTGGGATCATGAAAAAGAAAAGACCTTTCTCTCAGAAGCCGAGGCCCTTGGACTTTATGCGCAAGCATCCCGGATATTGACCCTTTATTATAATATTGAAACATTTGAGCAGATATTTCCATGGCATCATGCGGCTGGTGATTTTGTTTTAAAAAAACTGGATGAAAAGATCGATTTAAAGCTGATAACCGTACGGCAGTACGCTCCTCTTTTTGTAGAGAAAGAGGAGATGTCTCAGGATTTTCAGTCGATACTTGAAGCGCTGTTGGTGTTTTTCCTAAACCTGTCAATCAGAATACGGTTAGACAGGATGGATGGTGTTGGAGATGTGGTCTGGGCTGATGATATTGCGGTCAAAGGAACGGTTCAGGGCTTTTTCAATGCCCTTGAGGATAAAGATAAAAAAGGAACAATACCTTTTCCTGTAGCTGAAAGTTTTTATTCTTTTTTTACACAGGTATATTCAGCAGGTGATATATATACACTAGCAGAAGATATCGCAGATACGTATCCGCAGGAATCTCCAGAGCTCCTTGTAATTAAAAAGAATCTCGAAAAACATGTTGCTGATTTGTATAGAAGTGTCAGTCGCAAACAAAAAATAGGACTGATTGCTGAGGACTGAGTGTTTTAGCTTTGCCAAAAAAAGGTTTTTAAGCAAGCTCGACAATTTCTTCTCTCCAAAAAAATTTGCTCAACTCTCCCGCCTTTTCTATTGACAAATATATATATAACTTTTATATTCGCTTTTTCGTGTTTGTTTAAATAGGTCGTTAGTTTTTGATCATAAAGTTTTAGTTATAAAATAAATAGGTTAGAGTTTAGGTGGCCCTGGGATCAGGGTTAACAATTTTTTTATGAAATGGAGGTAAGAAATGGCAAAACATGAAACTCCTTTGCTGGATCAGCTTGAATCAGGACCATGGCCGAGCTTTGTGTCTGACCTCAAGCAGGAAGCTGAAAAAAGGGCAAAAAACGAAGAAGGCCTTGAGCTTCAGATTCCGGTAGATGTTGTAGATGACCTTATGGGTATTCTTGAGCTTTCATTTAAGCATGGAAGAACCCACTGGAAACACGGCGGTATTGTTGGCGTTTTCGGTTACGGCGGCGGTGTTATCGGACGGTATGCGGATCAGCCTGAACAGTTTCCGGGTGTAGCGCATTTTCACACCATGCGTATCAACCAGCCTGGTGGCAAATTCTACACAACAGAATATCTGAGAAAACTGTGCGATCTGTGGGATTTCCGCGGCAGTGGTATCACCAACATGCACGGTTCCACAGGTGACATTATTCTTCTTGGAACAACCACCCCTCAGATTGAAGAAATTTTTTATGAGATGACTCATAACATGAATCAGGACCTTGGCGGTTCAGGCTCAAACCTGCGTACACCATCTGACTGTGTAGGAGAGGCGCGCTGTGAGTACTCATGTTATGACACACAGGATCTGTGCTTCAACCTGACACAGGAATACCAGGATGAGCTTCACCGTCCGGCCTTCCCGTATAAATTCAAATTTAAATTTGACGGCTGTCCGAACTGCTGTGTAGCATCCATCGCCCGTTCAGACATGGCGTATATCGGTACCTGGAAAGATGACATAAAGATCGATCAGGAAGCGGTAAAAGCTTATGTTGGCGGTGAGTTTGCACCTAACGGCGGCTCACATGCCGGCCGTGACTGGGGCGCATTTGATATCCAGGCAGAGGTTGTTGATCTTTGTCCTACAAAATGCATGAAGTATGACGGTGACAAACTTGCAATAAATAATCCTGAATGTGTTCGCTGCATGCACTGCATCAACACCATGCCGAGAGCCTTGAGGATCGGCGATGACAGGGGACTTTCGATCCTTGTCGGCGCTAAGGCGCCTATCCTTGATGGCGCTCAGATGGGTTCTCTCCTTGTTCCTTTTGTTGAGGTTAACAAGGATGATGATTATCAGGCGATCAAGGATGTCATTGAACCGATCTGGGACTGGTGGATGGAAGAGGGCAAGAACCGTGAACGTCTTGGCGAGACAATGAAACGTTTAGGCTTCCAGGCGCTTCTTGAGGCAACTGGCCTTGATCCTGTCCCGCAGATGGTTCAGGAACCGCGTACCAACCCGTACATCTTCTGGAAGGAAGAAGAAGTTGAAGGCGGGTGGACACGCGACATTGACGAATTCAGAAAACATCATCAGAGATAAGGGGGTAAAAAATGGCTTTTGTATCTTCAGGTTATAATCCTGACAAACCGATGGAAGACAGGATTACTGACATCGGTCCGAGAAAATATGATGAATTTTACCCCGAAGTTATCGCGAATAACAAGGGGAAATGGCTGTATCATGAAATCCTTGAGCCGGGTATTCTTGTTCATGTAGCTGAATCAGGCGACAAGGTTTTTACGGTGCGGGCTGGCGGATGCCGGTTGATGAGCACCACTCATATTCGTGAAATCTGTGAAATTGCGGATAAGCACTGCGACGGGCATGTCCGTTTTACTTCAAGAAACAACATAGAATTCATGGTTGACAGTGAAGACAAGGTAAAACCCTTAAAGGACGACCTTGAGAGCCGCAAGTTCGCTGGCGGAAGCTTTAAGTTTCCTGTGGGCGGAACCGGCGCAGGTATTACCAACATCGTTCATACCCAGGGCTGGATTCACTGCCATACACCGGCTACTGACGCTTCAGGCCCGGTCAAGGCGACCATGGACGTTCTTTTTGACGATTTTAAAGACATGCGTCTTCCGGCACAGCTTCGTGTATCCCTGGCCTGCTGCCTGAACATGTGCGGCGCTGTACACTGCTCAGATATCGCTATCCTGGGATATCACCGCAAACCGCCGCTGATGGACCATGAATACCTTGACAAAATGTGTGAAATTCCGCTGGCTGTTGCAGCTTGTCCTACTGCCGCTCTGAAACCGTCAAAAACGGAATTCAAGGGCCAGGAGGTAAAGACAATTGCAGTTAAAGAAGAAAGATGCATGTTCTGCGGAAACTGCTACACCATGTGTCCTTCAATGCCTCTTGCTGATACAGAGGGTGACGGTATTGTTATCATGGCCGGCGGTAAGGTCTCCAACCGGGTAAGCGCACCTAAGTTCTCAAAAGTTGTTGTGGCGTTCCTCCCGAACGAAGCACCAAGATGGCCGTCAACAACAGAGTGCATCAAGAATATGGTTGAAGCATACGCAAAAGGCGCGAACAAATATGAGCGCCTGGGCGAATGGGCTGAGAGAATCGGATGGGAAAGATTCTTTGAAGCATGTGAACTTGATTTTACACATCATCTTATCGATGACTTCCGTGATCCTGCGTACTACACATGGCGCCAGACCACTCAGTTCAAGTTCTCCAAATAATTAGTAATTAATTAATACAGGGAGTGCGTTTTCGCACTCCCTGTATTCAATAAAGGAGCAGTAAAATGGATCAGGCAGAAGGCGCAAAGATGATTATCGAAAAGCTTCAGAAAAAGCAGAAAATGAAATCCAAGTTTTATTTCAAAGACCTTGCCAATATTCTTGGAATGAAGCCGAGGCAGGCCAAAAAGATCGTTAATCAGATGGTAACAGATGGTCAGCTTGAATACTGGTCAAGCGGAAGTACTTCTTTATACGGACTTCCTGGAACAGGCAAACAAGCTGCAGCAGAAGACGAAGAATAGTTTAGTATATATCTCTTCGTTATATTTTAACTGGGATAATCTTTATGCAGCAGAAAGCAACTGGTGTTCCCGGGATAATTTTATCAGCTTTTAGCGGAGGTTCCGGGAAAACCCTGCTTTCAATAGGCATAACTGCTGCGTTTACATCTAGAGGTAATAACACGGCCCCTTTTAAAAAGGGGCCTGATTATATTGACGCGGGGTGGCTCAGTTTAGCAGCAAGGCGGCCCTGCTATAATCTTGACACCTTCCTATGTGATAAGAACCAAGTTTTTTCTTCTTTTTTAAAAAATTCTAAAACAAGTGATATCGCTGTCATTGAAGGAAACCGCGGTCTGTATGACGGTATAGATCTAGAGGGGAGTACCAGCACTGCTGAACTAGCCAAACTTCTCACTCTTCCGGTTATACTTTGTATTGACTGCACAAAAACCACGCGTACAATGGCTGCCGCGGTTTCAGGTTGTATTAGTTTTGATCCAGATGTAATGATTAAAGGTGTCATCCTGAATCGTGTGGCAGGCCCACGGCATGAGAATATTCTCCGGACCAGTATTGAACATCACTGTGGGATCCCTGTACTGGGTTCTGTTCCAAAACTAAAAAAACAATCCTTTCCTGAACGTCACATGGGGCTGGTGCCCACGCCCGAACATGAATGGGCAAAGGATTCCATTGAAACAGCTAAAAAGGTTGTCATAGATAATGTGGACCTGGACGTACTCGCAGAAATTGCTAAAGAAAGCGCTTCACCACAACCAGCAGTTTCTTCAGAAAGGAGCAAAATCTTTGAACCGTTTCAACAAGTGTCTGACAGAAAATCTCCCAACGTCCGGATCGGCATCCTGCGGGATGCAGCATTTCAGTTCTATTACAATGAAAACCTTGAAGCACTTCAAGCACAAGGGGCTGAAACCATTTTTTTAAGCCCTATTGCAGATAAACAGCTTCCAGATATTGACGCGCTTTACATTGGCGGCGGATTCCCTGAAACCAGCGCAAAAGAACTTTCAGAGAATAAGGGTTTCCGTAAACAAGTTAAAGATTTGGTAGAAAACGGGCTGCCTGTTTATGCTGAATGCGGAGGCTTGATGTATCTTGGCGAAGAACTGATCCTTGATGAAAAAACATATCCTATGACAGGTACTCTCCCGATTGTTTTCGGAATTTCAAATCGTCCCCAGGGGCATGGGTATACTATCTCGTCTGTTGACAAGGAGAACCCATGGTTTGACATCGGCACGGAACTCCGCGGACATGAGTTCCGCTATTCAACAGTATTGCAATGGAACGGACAGGATGAGGATATGGTCTTTTCCACAAACAGGGGTACCGGCTTTATGAATCAAAGAGATGGGATCTGTTATAAAAATGTCCTTGCCAGCTATACCCACCTTCATTCTCTTGGTACGCCTTTTTGGGCAGAAGCAATGGTTAGAAATGCTGTTGAATATAAAAGGAGTAAGGACTAAAACTGTATAAGACCAGATTTGATCTTTCAGACAGTGTTAGATTTTATTAAACCATGTCTTTCAATTAAGTGTTAAAAATCCGAAATCCGAAATAAATGAAACTTGATGAGATCTTACACTGTATGTAAAATCAAGTACTGATCAATGCAAACAAACATTAGTGCCCATTCGTGGCTTCAGCAAGAAAAAGCTAAGATTACTTTCCTTTCTTGGGATGGCATTGGACGCAGCTTGTGGGCGCAGCAGCCGGATCTTTTTTATCCAGTCCTTTTTCCTTGTTATTTTTTTTGTGACAGGGTTTGCAACTGTCATGAATCGCGTTCGCGTGATACTCTCGTTTCTGAACGTCAGTTAGGCCTTTAGCTGCTTTGCCCTTGATCATTCCAGCTTTTTTATGGCATTCAATACAATTCTGAACATCATCGCCCATTTTTAAATTATTCAGCGGCTTTTTATCCTTATCATGATGGCAGCCACCACAATTGATCTTGAAATCTTCAATATGTTTTTTATGAGGAAACACCACGATGCTTTTTTTATGTTTTGCGTAGGCTTTATTGTCCATATTGATCACGTCTTTTACTTCTGATCCGGCAAAAACAGCTACAGCACAACATAACGAAAAAATAGATATAAAAATAAGTTTCTTTTCCATAAACCAGCCTTTTTGTGTTAAAGTTAAAAACAATTTGAGAACAAAAAAGGACATTAATAACAACCAAACCGGTTCAAGTCAATTTAAAAAAGAAGGGATTACTCAGAGACTAATTCATCCTGTTCAGGCCTTGGTTTTCCAAAAATTATCGCGCCGAGAATGCTGATCTCATAAAGCACAACAAGTGGAATGGCCATCAGGAACATAGTGAGCGGATCAGGTGGTGTAATCATCGCGGCCCCGATAAAAGATAGCAGGATGGCATATTTCCTGTTTTTCTTTAAAAAAGGGATCGTAACAAGCCCCATCCTCGTCATAAACGTGATTACCAGGGGAAGTTCAAACACAATCCCAAACGCGAACAGCAGTTTGGCTGAAAAAGACAGATATTCTTTCATGGTAATCCGTGGCACTATTGTATCTGAAGCAAAGCTTAAGAAAAAATCAAATATAAAAGGGAATATATAAAAATAACCGAGAAAAGCACCGCCAAGAAAAAAGAAAGAGGAGAGAAAAATTATTGGCAGGAGTACTTTTTTCTCTTTTTTATAAAGCCCTGGAGAGACAAACATCCAGAATTCATAAAGGATAACCGGAACCGCAAGCATGATGCCTGTCAGCAGAGCTACCTTAAGATAAGTAAGAAACGCTTCAGGCGGTCCTGTATAAATAATCTTGTCTCCCTGGTCAATATTCAGTGCGTCTATTAGGGGCAGGGCAAGTATGTCAAAAATATCTTTTTTGAAACAAAATGAAACAGCACAACCGATTCCAATCGCTATAAAACACCGAATAAGACGTGTTCTTAATTCTTCAAGATGGGCGGTAAAGGGGACCTTTTCTTCTTCATTCATCTTCTGATCCCTTTTTTTTATCTTCTATATCCTGTTCATCATTTTCCAGCGCGTTTTCAGTTTCTTCTTCAGGAGCCGGTTCATTGGTGATTACTGCGTCCCTTACATCATCATTAATCTCGTCTATGGCTGTATGAACATCTCCGATGGTAGTATCTACATCTATAGAGTTTTTGAAGTCGTTTGTGGCCCTCTTAAATTCACCAAGGGCTTTGCCTAAAGACCTAGCAAGATCTGGCAGCTTTTTAGGGCCTATAATAATCAGGGCGACTGCCAGGATAATAATTAATTCAACCGGCCCCATGTTGAACATGTGTCAATCTCCTAAAAAAGGTTAAGAAACAAACAATTATCATTTGTACTGATTTTATAAAAAACTGTCAAGCGCAACATCATGCTTTAGACGATCACAAGGATTGCCCCAATAAAAAAGCGGATCGAACATCGATCCGCTTTATAAAATATGCCTGGAAAAATTATTTAGCCTAGATAATGGTCCCTATAGCGAAGGGAATGTTTATTGTTCAATAGCTCGAGCTGGTTCGAAGCTATGCATTTAGGACACAACAGAGGGTAATAAGAGTTTTTACCGCTGGTCTTTATTTTTGTTTTACACTTGATACATTTCACTTCAGCGGCTTTTTTTGTTTCTGTATTAAAAGTCACAGAATGCTTTTTATAAAAAGGATTTGTTTTTCTCTTGCTCTTATTATTCTCTTTATTTTCCTTTTTATCTGCATCAAAAGTCACTGAATGCTTAGAGTAAAAAGGGTGCGTTATTTCCTTTTTATTCCCTTGTTTAATATAAGCTTTTACCGCCTTTTTTAAACAGTCACACACATCATTGCCGCCAAGAGCTGTCAGTTTTTCATACTCATCTTTTGAAATTACAAACTTAAAACCTTCAATGGTATAGGTATTATCAATGGCCCGATTAAGTTGTTCCAGGGCAACGGCAAGGTTAGCGAATTTTAAATCATCATCGTTAATCTTTCTCTTGATAATACTTGCCATATCATCAACCGACAGCCATGTCCCTTCAAAATTAATTTTTGCTTCTTCCAGGCATATATTGTCCATGTTTTCCCTCCTTTCTTGAGTCTAACATCTTAAAATGTTTGACTTAAAATGGTTTTCCCTCGTGCTCAAAATTGATATTTCATGTTTTATGCCAACTTTTTGATTGTATAATAACCATCTGAATACTTTGGACATTTGCTTTTTTTTATTTTGACAGCAATATTTTTAAGTAGAAAACATAACGATATTTCGTTGGCTTGCTTATATTTCAAGAAAATAAGCATATTTCGTAATGCAAAACCTGTTGTTACGTCTGGAATTTAGTTGCAAATTCCAGGATTTAATTTAAAAAATATTGTAAAATAAATAAAAATCTTGTTATAAAACATATTTTCTGTATGAAAAACTGACAGGTCAAAAAAAGATGACACCCATTGAACAAAAGAGAATAAGTAAATGGAATTCTGGCCTTAATCGTCGTATTAATATTACTC
The DNA here is from genome assembly GCA_028277765.1 of Desulfobacterales bacterium. Classification (GTDB taxonomy): domain Bacteria; phylum Desulfobacterota; class Desulfobacteria; order Desulfobacterales; family SURF-7; genus JANQFQ01. The sequence continues at coordinate 26,211 of JANQFQ010000051.1, read as the reverse complement.
TGGCCCTGTCCGATGACCAGCAAAAGGATTCATTCAGCTCTTTTTGTGAAGAACTGGCTTCTCTTGCACCAAAGGTTAGAATTAAAAAAACTGATGCCGGTGACATCCTTTCATCATATATTATGATCAACAACAATATTCGGTATCATGCAATACCTCTTGGCGAAGAGCTTGAACCATTTCTGGATATACTTTCAAACCCTGCCAAAAAACCGATTCTTGACGATAACACACTAAAAAAACTTAAAAAAATAACCGTTTCCGCCTTTCTTCGGTTGTTTATCACTCAAATGTGTCCACACTGTCCGGTTGTTTTCCGGCAGCTGGCACCCTTGACTCTGGTTTCTGATCAGATACACTTGACAGTTATTGACGGCACCTTGTTTCATGAAAAAGCACAGGCGGAAAATATCCTGTCAGCCCCCACTCTTTTATTGGATGATAGTTTCCGATGGACTGGTTCAATACCCCTTGAAGAGATCGCAGAAATAATTATCAACCGTGATCCAGCATCTTTAAGCGCTGAATCTCTTGAAGGGATTATCCAAGAAGGGAATGCCGCAGATGTGGCAAAAATGATGCTGGACAACCGTATGATTTTTCCTGAGTTTATAAAACTGCTTGTTCATGAAAAATGGCCGGTCCGGCTCGGGGCCATGGTAGCAATGGAAGAAATCGCAGATAAGGATATTGATCTTGCATCCCAGGCTGTCAGTCCCCTGTGGGATTTTTTTGACAATGCTGATGAACAGGTTAAGGGGGATATCGCCTATATTATCGGTAAAGTTGGAGACAATGAAACTATCCATAGACTTAAATCCATCATGTCGGGCGATTATGACACGGAAACAAAAGAAGCTGCAACCGAAGCTGTTGAAAATATAACCAAAAGGGAGAGTAGATAAGTTGTTAGCAATGGTGAGCCTGTTCTTTGGTTTATCCATAAAGGATTGACCTTGCCAAAGATTTTTATTAGTATCAAAAACTTAAGCGCCTGTAAATCCTCATCATACATGGAGGGAAAAAATGCTAACAATGCTGGCCCGTCTTTTAAAGATACTAAATTCAGAAGCAGAACCGCACCAGATAAGCCTTGCGTTTTGCTTTGCCATGATAGCAGGTTTTACACCTCTGTTCAGCCTTCATAACCTGCTGGTAATTTTTTGCATCTTAATCCTGCGTGTCAATCTTTCTGGTTTTTTACTCGGTCTTGCCGTGTTTTCAGGTGTTGCGTATATTCTTGATCCTGTTTTCAGTGCAATAGGATACAGCTTACTGACAGCATCTTTTTTAGATGGCTTGTGGACATCATTATATAACATGACTCTTTTCCGGCTTGAAAATTTTAACAATTCAATTGTAATGGGCAGTCTTGTCATATCCATACTCCTTTTTGTGCCATTTTATTTTCTTTTCAATAACCTCATAAACAAATATAGGGAACACTTCCTTGCCTGGATAGAAAAAACAAAACTTGTGGCTTTGCTCAAATCAAGCAAGCTATATTCTGTTTACCAGTCAGTTTCCGGAGGAGGTGTGTAATGAAAAAATTTATACGATTGCCTGGTCTGGTTGCATTCCTTATTTTTTTTATACTTCTGACTGTTTTTTCACTGTTTTTTGTTGATGGGATTGTTGAAAAAACCATTGAAAAAGCAGGAACAAAGGCTGTTGGCGCAAAAGTTGAACTTGCTGATGCGGATTTCTCTTTTATTCCAACAGGACTTAAACTGACCACGCTGCAGGTAACCGATCCTGAAGCGCCAATGAAAAATGCCGTTGAGATTGCTGACATGGATCTCTCTTTAGATACGCTAAATCTTCTTAGGCGTAAAGTCATTATTAATGAGATGTCAGTCACCGGGGTTAAATTTAATACAGCAAGAAAAAAGTCAGGAGCTGTAAAAAAGTTATCCAAAACAAAAGATCCTGAGAAGAAAGCATTGGAAAAAGCTAAAAAAAAGAAAGCGATCCCTTCATTTGACATAAAAGATGTAAAGTCGATTCTGGCAAAAGAGAAGCTTACGACCATTGAGGAAATCAATCGTATAAAAGCGGATATGGAAAAAGATAAAGCAGACTTGAAAAAACAGCTTAAAAATCTGCCGGATAAAAAGACTTTCAAGGAACACAAGAAACGTTATAAAGAGATAAAAGAAGGGAGTGGCAATGGAATTGGAAAGTTTCTGGGCCAGCTGGGCGGAGCGTATGAACTGAAAAAGGACATAAAAAAGGATATCAAAAAGGTTAAAAAAGCCCGGAATGACCTGAGGGATAAGGTCAAAGAATATGAGCAGCGGCTGAAGGATGCTTCACAAGCCCCTTTGAAGGACGCAAAGCGTATCAAGGATAAGTATGCTGTTTCCCCCCGGGGATTGGGCAACATGACCGGACTGATTTTTGGCCCTGAATATTCAAAGTGGGTTAATAAAGGGATTACCTGGTTTCACAAACTTAAACCGTATCTTGCTCGGGAAAAGACTGAAAAGGAAAAACCTGCTGAGCCTGAACGGGGCAAAGGGATAACTGTCCGTTTTAAAGAACATACGCCATTGCCTGACCTGCTTATAAGGAAAGCAGCTGTTTCCCTGGATCTGGATGTCGGCACCATAGCAGGAATAATAAATAATATCACACCAGACCAGGATATCCTGGGCCAGCCGTTAACCTTTAATCTGTCTGGAGAAAAAATGAAGGGCCTTAATGAAGCTGAGATTAAAGGCACCTGCAATCATGTTGTACCCGAACAATCTTTTAATAAGGCACAGGCCAAGTTGATAGGATACAATGTAAAGGATCTGTCCGTATCCGGCAATCCTGAAATTCCTGTGGTTCTGAAGAATGCTATTGCAGACATGAGGCTTAGCGCTTTTATTAAAGGGGAGGATATAGATTCAAGTATTTTGCTCTCCGTGAAAGGAGCCAATTTTTCAGATAAAGGAAAAGGTTCCAGTCAGATTGCCCGCGCAGTACATTCCGCTCTTTCAGGCGTTTCTTCGTTTTCAGTATCAGCAACAATAAAAGGAACCCTGGAAAATCATGACGTGCAGATCAAATCAGATCTTGATAATGCCATTAAAAACGGTGTGTCCGACCTTGTCAAAAAGCAGGCCGTGGTCCTTGAAGAAAAACTGAAAAAAGAGATACTCGCAAAAACCAAAGACGACCTGGATAAGCTAAAAAACAGCCTCAGCGGTTTTGACGTTTTTGAAAAAGAACTTTCCGGCAGGATTAAAGAGGGAAGCGGGATTATTGGGATGATGTAGAAAGGCAGATGCTAGATGGCTGGTCGAAGCGAAGCATAGATCCCGCTGGTTTTTAGCAGGGATGCTGGATGGTTTTAATTAGAGAACTTGTAGCGTTGTTACGCATTTAGAGCTGAGAAGTAGGAGCGTAGAGAAAAAACTTTTTAAAATGAACAACTGACTCATCTCAACAAAGTCTTGTATCCAGAATCCCTGCTAAAAAATCTACGGGATCGGATCTTTACTCCGACAAACATCAAGCATCTAATATCTAGGATCTAGAATTTTAATCATGCAAAATACAGCTTTAAAAAAATTCAGAGATTATTCGCTAACCATCAGTGAAAGCGCTATCAATCTTGTGGTTAACCTGGTTATATTGATCATGGTTGCCCGGTTTCTGGGAGAGGAAGCCCTGGGAACCTTCTCTTATTTGCTGTCACTCTATTTTATATTCTCGTTTATTTCTGACCTGGGGATCTCTGGTTATGTGGAAAAGGAGATTGCTTTACATATCGGCGATAGACATAAACAGGAGATGATCCTTGCCGGGGCAGTCAGGGCAATGCGCTGGTCAAGTATTTTGTTTGCGACTATTTTTCTTTTTTCATCTTATTATGATGCTACCCACACCAGTATTTCTGAAAAAATGGCAGCCTATATTATTATTGGGATTATCATACCCTTTCGGAATTTTAATGGAATCAAACTGGCTCTTTTTCAGGCTACCGGCATGCATGATGTTGCGTCTAAATTGCTGATAAAAAAACGGGCTGCCATGGTTGTCATCCTATTCTTTATGTTGTGCATAAAGATTCCCCCTTCTTATCTTCTTATCGGTATCCTTATCAGTGAAATATATTTCATGATCGCTGCCAGGCAAGAGGTCGGTTCTCCGAACCTGGATACAGTGGGTTATGTGCCAGAAAGTGTTATGTCTGTGCTGGAAAAAAGTGTTCGATTCCTTTTTACAGATGAAACTCTTGATATCGTTCTTTACCTGGATTTTTTAATTTTGGGTCTTTTTGTCAGTTCTTATGATTTAGGTGTCTATGCTGAAGCTGCGATCCTGGCAAGGATTTTTCTTCTTATTCCGATCAGCATCAAACCGATATTCAGAAAGAACTATTGTGATGCTGTTTCACAGGGAAACATTACAATGGTTTCAAATTCAATGCGAAAAACCGCTGTTCTTATCTTCTTTCTTCATTCAATACTGGGTCTTTATATCCTGCTTCATTTTTCCGACATTATACATTGGCTCTTTAAAACATGGGGTGTTGAACTGGTCTCGTTCAGGATATTTACTGTGCTGATGCCCGGCTTGCTGATGTTTTCAGCGGTTATCGTTCAGGAACCGATTTATGAAGCCATCGACCGGGTTCACCTCTTGCAGAAGCTGATCATAAAAGTCGCCATTGTAAACCTTGCAGCAAATTTTTACCTTGTCCCGTTTTCCGGGATTTACGGTGCAGCGACAGCAACAGCGATCGCTATGTTTGTTTACTTTATCTTATTTGCCCTACGCCTGGAAAAAACATTTAAAACAAACAAATTCCTGTTCCTTGTTGCAGGGGCGGTTGTATACCTCGTGTACATGTTCTTCCAGACGTTTGAGTTATACTTTTTAATAACAAGCTGGCTTATACCAATTGTTATTTTTGTTTTCTTTTATTTGATTGATTTTTTTAATTTTAACGAGAAGCATTTTTGCAAATAAATCCTTTAACCAAATTTTTAAAAGGAGGGAAAAACCATGGATTTTGATGAAGGCGTCAGTAATCTGGCGGAGAGGATGAAGAATAAGAATATTTCCGGACTGAAGTTTCCGTTTTCAGGCAAGATTATTTTACTTGTCATAATACTTCTTATTATAATTTTATTATACAACTTAATCTTTAAATATGTTGAACCTAACGAATTTGGTATCAAGCAGATTAAGATCGGTTTGGGAAAAAAACACGGTATACAATCAAAGCCATATGAAACAGGCCTTCACGTAATTATTCCCATCTTCCAGGTCATGCACTATTTACCCAAAGACATGCAGGTGCTTGAACTGACAAATTATCCAAAAACAGCATCATCATTTTCCAGGCGGGAAAAAGCAGCCCACATACAGACATCTGACGGATTTTTTGTAGATGTGGATGTGTCGATACTCTACCGTATTATTGATCCTTATAAAGTGTTTACAAAAATTGGTCCTGGTACTCTTTTTGAGGACAATGGTATTATACCCAAGGCTGAACCAGCCTTAAAAGAAACTCTTGGTGAACTGACAACTGAAGAATTTTACAATAGTCCCATCCGTGTTCAGAAAGCACAGGCAGCTAAAGATAAACTGAATGCAGAACTCATGGAAAAAGGCCTTCAAGTTGAATATGTTCTTGTACGGTACTTCAAATACAGTGATGAGATACAGAAGAACATTGAAGAGAAAAAACTCAAAGACCAGCTTGTTTTCAAGAACCAGGCCCAGGCAAGGGCTGCTATTGAAGAGGCTACTCTGAAAAAGATCGAACAGGAAGGGAAAGTAACTGTCTCGGTTGAAATGGAAAAAGGTCAGGCATATGTAACTGAAAAACGTGCTCTAAAAGACAAGTACGTAAGAACAAAAAGGGCGGAAGCGGATCTTTTAGTAAAACTTGCAGACGCAGAAAAAATACGCCTTAAAAATGAGGCTCTTAGAGGAAAAGGCGCTGAAAGGATGGTTGGCCTGAAAATGGCAGATGTCTACAAAGGGCTTGATATTATCATACTCCCGAGTGACGGACCTTCAGGTGTCAACCCGCTTGATCTGGATAATGCGCTCAAACTTTTTGATGTTAGGAAAGGAGGTGCAAGATGAGAAACCTTTCATTTTTCATAATTTTGGCTGTTATTTTATGTTTTGTTCAGGGCTGCATTGTCCCCCGTACAACAGGGACAACGGAAGTCGGGGTAAGGACTAAAAAACTGGCCCTTTTTGGCAAAAAAGGTGTTGAAGAAAAAGTGTATGAACCGGGATCAACCTTTTTCTTCCTGGCTTTTATCAATGACTGGCACACTTTTGATACCAAGCTGCAGAACCTGGAGATGACAAGAAAAACAGGGCGGGGTGACAGACGTACAAGAGATGACCTGCTTTTTAAAACAATAGATGGAAATGATATCAGTCTTGATGTTATCATTGCATACCGAATTGATCCCAAAATGGCATGGAAAATCGTCCAGGAAGTAGCCAGAAATGATGATGAGCTTAGGGATAAAATTGTCAGGACCATAGCAAGAAGTAAGCCCAGGGATATTTTTGGAGAACTTAAGACAGAAGAATTCTATATCGCTGAAAAGCGTGAAGCCCAAGCTGAAAAAGCAAAGGAAATACTTCAGGACATGTTTCAGCCAATGGGTATAATTGTTGAAAAAGTCCTGACCAAAGACTACGGTTTTAATCCAGACTACCAGAAAGCGATAGAAGATAAAAAAGTGGCTGACCAGAAAATGGAGAAGAACAAATCTGCCCAGCATGCAGCACTGGAGGAATACAAAAAGAAGCTTGAAGAGGCAAGGGGTGAAGTTAATAAGTTAGTGGCTGATATTGATGGTGTGTATATGAAAGCCAAGATTGAAGTGGATGCTTATTATGAAAAGCAGAAGCTTATCGCTGATGCTATTAAAGCTGAGGGTATTGCTGAAGCAAAGGGTATCCGTGAGATGAATAAAGCGATGGCGAGTGCAGGTGGTGAGGCGCTTGTAAAACTACAGATCGCTGAAGCTATTCAAGGTAAAAAGATCGTCCTTCTGCCAGTATCTGAAGGTGGCATGAATCTAAAGACAACGAATATTAATGATATTATTAATACCATGGGCATAAAGAGTCTTTCGTCAAAATAATTACACATCGCCTCCGGCTATGAATACAGGCTCTTCAAAGAGAAGGCAGAAACATCTTTTTTGGAGAAACAGGATTGATATGGAAAACAGTGTAATTTTCAGCAGGCCTTCGGCAGAACTCATTAGAGCACGATGCTCATGGAGAAATTATAGAAGTACGCCAGTAGAAGAAGGGAAAATCAAACGCCTTAACGCGTTTATGGAAGACCTGCCAATGCCCCCTTTTGGTTCCAGGGCGGCGTTTTCTTTTATTTATGACAGCTTGGACGGGAAAAATACAGTTCCCGGAACATATGGTGTTATCAAAGGAGCGGAAAACTTCTTAGTCGGCACAGTTAAAAAAGGCGAGAAAGATCTTGAAGATTTTGGTTATTTGTTTGAACTTATTATCCTGTTTGCCACAGATATTGGTCTTTCTACATGTTGGATGGGCGGTACTTTTAGCCGAACGTCATTTGCTAAAAAAGTAGGACTTGGGCCGGATGAAACGCTTCCGGCCATAAGCCCGGTTGGCTATCCAAAGCAGAAACGCACGTTTATGGATAAAATGATTTCTTTAAGCGCAGGATCAACCAAAAGAAAGTCTTGGCCGGATATATTCTTTGACCAGACATTCTCGATGCCTATTGATCAAATGGGAGCAGACGATTATAACAGATCGCTGGAAATGGTACAGCTGGCCCCGTCATCAAGCAATGGCCAGCCATGGCGCCTGGTCAGGGACGGCCATACATTTCATCTGTTTCTCCGGCGCACACCTGGTGTTGATAAATTATACAAAGCTGATCTCCAGCGTGTTGACATGGGCATCTGTATGTGTCATTTTGACCTTGCCGCAAATGAGGCTGGTATGTTCGGCAAATGGGATATAAAACCAGTTAACATCGGCCCACTTCCAAAACGGACTGAATATGTGGCAAGTTGGGAGAGAGTATAAAAAGGGTAAAAGGTGTATGGTATTGGGTGTAGGGGCGGGTTCATAACCCGCCCAATAGGTTTTCATCTAGTATCTAGTTTCCAGTATCTAATATCTAGTCCTGTTCTCAGTCCTGATTTTTTATAAACATTAGTGTTAATTAGTGACTTTCGTGGCTATGGATAAAACACAAATAACAGAATGCCAAAAGTGCGGAACATGCTGTACAAAGGGAGGGCCTTCTTTTCACATTGAAGATGTGGAATTGATTGAGAAAGGTGTCATCCCGGCAAAATACATTTATACCATCAGGCAGGGCGAACCAGCCCGTGATAATGTAAAGGACACCATTATCTTTGCTGATTCAGATATAATAAAAATTAAAGGTGTCAACAACACTGCAACATGTATCTATTATAATGCCAGAGAAAAATCCTGCAATATATATGACAACAGGCCTGTTGAATGCCGAGCGCTGAAATGTTGGGACACACTGGAGATAGAAGAGATATATTCTAAAGACAGACTTACACGAAAAGACCTTTTATCCGACATTGACGGGCTGTGGGATCTTGTTCAGGAACACCACAACCGGTGTTCATATCATCGGATACAGATCATGGCCAGAGCTCTTGATGAGGAAAATGAAAAATCAATCCTTGAACTTATCCGATATGATACCAGCGTACGTAACCTCGCTGTGGAGAAGGCCGGCATTGATCTTGAAATGACAGATTTCCTTTTTGGCAAACCGCTTACGGAAACCATTAAAAGGCTGGGCCTTGAGATTGAAAAAAAAGGCGATTCATACAGGCTGATTATGAAGTTTGAGAGAAGCTGTAGGATTTAAAGTGTATATGACCAGATTTGATCATTCAGACAGTGTCAGATTTTATTAAACTATGTCTTTCAATTAAGTGTAAAATCAAGTGCTGATCAATACATTTAAAGCTTAAATTTTACTTTGTTCCTTCTAAATATTTCTTCAGTCCTGATGTTTCGGCTTTTTCGATATATTTCTTTTTCTTTACCATTTTACGCAAGGCCTGCAGGGTGAGGTACGGCTGTTTTTTTGAAAATAGCTGAACAAGCCAGACAGGGAGGCGCCCTCCGGGCTCCACCCACCATGAATAATCGATCATCGTCTTATCCTTACTGTTGGGAGAAAATTTCAGGGTCCACTGGTTTGTTGTTTCAACTATTCGCACATACCCTTTTCGCAGGGGAACAACCGGGTCTTTCAGGCTCTCCACATAGATATTATAAGTCGATGTTTTCCTGTCAAAGAAACCGATCCCTTTTATTACTAGATCCCTGTTTGCCACAGGCCACGGCGAATCTATGGCAATATAACTAATGGAAGTGTAATTGTTAATCTGTTTAACCATCCTTGCCTCCTGAACATTTTCAACCCATTCAGCATTGGCAGCAACATCAGTTAAAACAGCAATAACAACTTCCATAGGGGCGTTTACAACAGCAACCCCTCTGTACTCATTATAATCCGAGCCCTGCTTTGGCCGGTTATAAATCTTTATCCCATCTTCATTACGGATCAGTTCCCACGGTGTTTCAGCACAAAAACCGGGAGTGTAGGTTAGAAGAAATAGGAATATTAAAAAAAGATGTTTCATTAATCTCCTATTGTAAAGGCAACCAGTTAAGTCTCTTTTCTCTTCTCCCTATGCTATTCTATAAACAAAAATCGGATCATGATCAAGTTCCCCTTCCGGTCTGATGATCTGCTCCCATGTCATCCCTGGGAGAGTAAAATTACAAGAGATAACCACTGCCCCTTTTTTCAGTTCAGATTGTAGCTTGGCAGCTAAATCCTTCATCACATCAGGAAAAAGATAACAGAATACCACATCAGCGTCAGACAGGTCTGCTTTTAAAAAATTTAGGTGTTTTATTTTAATTCCCTTACCGACAGATTGTATCCTTGCCCTTAAATATGCCATGGGATTTATTTCATATCCAATGGCCTTTGTATTAAACCGTTTTTTTGCCATGCGGAGCACGCGCCCGTCCCCGCAACCAAGATCGACAAAGAGCTGGTCTTTTGATATTGGAACAGCGTCCAGAACAGCTGAAATTCTGTTTTGCGATGTTGATACATAAAGCGCTCCTTTTGTAGCAGGGAGTACAATTGTCGTTGATATCACATATAGTATTTTAACGGCAAACATAATACCGAATAAAATCATGATAATGATTAGAAACACCCACATTCAGTTAATTCCTGTGCAGATTTAGAGTCTAGCAAGCTTCTTTTTTTCTGTTGCAAGGTCCTTTTCAAATTTTGTCCTGATTACTTCAGCATCTTCTATCCATTTATTATCCGCTTCAAGGTTGGTTACAACTGCTTCTCCTGAAATCGAATGCCTTTTTTTAAGGTTCTGTTTTAAAATATGCTTTCGATTATCAGCAACCCTTTTAAGTGTTTTTTCATAACCTTCAATAATATGTACGCATATACCCACATCACGTCCAAACACTTCCGTTAAAAGGAAGAGGGGTCTTGTGTTGTCTTTATCCAGTTCTATTCTATCCAAGGTTTCTTTCAGGAGGATATCTTGACATGAAAAGCCATGCCTCTCCTCTAGTTTTTTCATTTCCTCGTTAACCTGTTTAGCATTCAAAAGCTGGTCTAGATATTTCTGTAAAAGACCGGCCACACCTTTTTCAACTTCTTTCTTGACCTGTTCCTCTTTCTCCTCTTTGGTGAGGGTCAGGTGTTTTGTTTTTTCCATTACAATATCAAGAGTGCTTTTTATCTCTGCCATATACCACCTCTGATAAATGTTATTTTACTAAAATATATTTCATCGAGAGAAAATTTCAATATTAATTTTTGATAGCACGCGGAAGACGGGGATTAAATTGATTTTCACGGATTGATTTAATTCTTTTTAGCCACGAATGACACAAATTAACACGAACCAAAAGTTTTCAGCTTACCCTTCATCTCTTTTTCCTCCTTGCTTCCTGTTTAAATACTTTGTATCACATATTCCTGTGGAAAATGTTAACGTTGAAAATCTGAATATCACCATCAACAAGGAGGGGAGTCCCTATTATTCCAAAGGGAGCTATCCTTTACGATTCGGCTGTTTTACGGAAATAAGAAACCAGGAATATGTTTTCATCTTTAACCTGAACCATGAGATCAAAATCATCCAGGGACTGGGACGCGATTGGCCTGATCCTAATGAATGGCTAAAGAGAAATGCGGCTGGTGACTGGATCTATTATTCATCTGCAGGATACAAAGGCGTTCACAGCTTTATCGGCGAATATTATCTCCCCTGCTTTTCCTATTCTGATAATCCAATATTTAATATCTATACTTATGATAAAGATGTTATCAACAAGGCTCTTGCTGCGTTTGACGACCTAATGGATATGCTTAACAAGTCCCCCAGATACAAATTGTCGGACAACGTAATGAGCACTGTTGAGTCGATTGTGCAAAACAACTCCAGGTGTAATAAAGAAAAAGCAGACACTTTTTATGCCATAACATCAGGCCCGGCAACAGTGCTTCCGCCTGATTCCAGGCATGTGGATTATGATGTGATACCGGTTAATGTCGCGGACGGGTGCCTTTATAATTGCGGTTTCTGCTCTATTAAAACAGGGAACAGATTCAAACCACGGGATAAAGAAAATATACTGGACCAGATAAAAGCGCTCAAACAATTTTACGGATATGATATTAAAAATTACAATTCTGTGTTTCTGGGACAGCATGACGCGCTGAATGCCGGATCTGAGATCATCACTTATGCTGCCAGAACCGCTTATGATACATTTAATTTTGAGACTTCATTCATGAAAAAACCCATGCTGTTTCTTTTTGGAAGTGTTGATTCCCTTTTAAAGGCAAAAGAAATCCTTTTTGAAAATCTTAATAATCTCCCTTTTTACACATACATTAATATCGGCCTTGAATCCGCCCATGAGGAGACTTTGAAAATGCTTAAAAAGCCGGTCACCGTCCAAAGGGTGGAAAAAGCCTTTGATAGGATGCTGGAAATCAACAGGTGCTACAGCAATGTGGAGATTACCGCTAATTTTGTTATGGGCCAGGACCTGCCAGATGACCATTATGATTCCATCTCCAGGCTGACAAAAACCAGGCTGGATCACTTTTACAGCAAGGGGAGCTTTTATTTGTCGCCTCTTGAAAATGGCGGGACAACAAGAGAGGTGCAGAAAAAGTTTACAGCAATGAAAAACGCTTGTTTGGTGCCGACTTATATTTATTTAATTCAACGGCTATGAAGCAAAATAATAATTGATTTATGCATATATATTATGATACACGGAACTTTTGAAATTTTTATTGTATAATATGGGAACAGTTGTCTGTTCAATAAAATATTCAATAGGTTAACAGGAGGCAAAGATTATGGCCGTTAAAAAAAGCAAAAAAAGTATAAAAATGACCTGTAAAGAACTTCCCATAGGGAAGGATAATCTGAAATATTTTTATGATTTTATGAGTAAATACCAGGGCATGCCCCTGGCAAAAAAACCAAGGTGCGCGAATCACATCTTTCAGGCAGCGGCTGTGGGGAGTCCAACAGGGTGGAAATTTATCGACCTTATTGAGCCGCTTCTCAGGGCTGATGAAGACGCGGTTTTCTGTATTCAGGAAGATCTCAAGTGCCAGGCGCTCATCGGGATTAACGGCGAAACCCTGCAGCTTTCCGTCCAGCTGACACCTGACAACTTAACAAATGTTGCGAAAAAGATCGGTGCTATTTTAAAGAAGAAGAATGACGATACAGTATCAAAAGAAAAAGCCGCGGTTAAAAAAGGCTTAAAAGGGTGGAAAACCGAAAAATCGAATAATGAATATCTTGATAAATATGAAAAAATGGCCAAAAGCACGGCAAAAATGTTATATAAACACCTCCGAGCCCATACTGTTTATTATGAAACACCGGCCCTTGAAGAAGCCGCAAAAAAGCTTCGGGGCGCCCTTAACATGAATGTGGGCCATAATGATGAAGCTATCGCGCTGCTAAGGAATACAGGAAAGGTGTCCACTCTTTTTGTTTCCAGAAAAAAAGGGAAAAAGGTAGCAAAAATCTATTTTAATATGCCCTCTGGCAAGGATAATGCTGCAAGATCAATTAAAAATCTGATCCCACAGGTAACAGCATTTCTTGGCTAAGCATCTACAAAAACAAAAAAATCCCCGCGCCGCTAAAATAGTTCGGGGATTTAATTTTGATCTATTTTGCTAGACTTGAGTCAATAAACTTAAGAAGAACACCTTTTATTCCTGATGGATAAATTGATTCACTCATGTCTTCAGAGGCTTTTGCGTCTTTTTCCTTTTTCTCCTCCACGTCAGAAAATTTTGAAAAAATGATGCCGCATTTCACACATTCCTGGGATGATGGCTGGTTGTGTCCGCATTTGGGGCAGTCAATCATTGTTTTTTGGACATCGTCATCTTCTCAGCCCCTTTAATCTTGATGCCCACCCTAGACAGTTCATCCTTAGTAAGAATTTTTTTAGGATTTGAGGAAATTTCTAACATGTATATAACCGAATTGTTGAGGGAACGATTTGTAAAACAAGTATGTTATATAATTTTAAAAAAAATTTACTCAGGTGTCAAATAGTAAAAGAAGGGTGGATGGAATAGGGTGGCGGGTGTGTCGCTTTTGGATTTGTATGGTGGGGTATTCCCACCCAAGAGGCTTTCATCTAGCATCTAAATCCGTCCTTAAACTTCACTAAACATTTTCGCCCACAACATAAATTTGTTAACTTTCTCCTGGCCGTACTTTTGCAATTTAGCCACGACCTCATCTACTGACCGCTCCTCGCCCATTTTTGAATCTTTTGAAAAAAATTTATCAGCATAGCAAATGATCTGTTCTTCAATGGAGACCGGTAACATATCTCTTTCCGGAAGAGGAAGGTTCTGTGTTTTGATATCTTCTATAGTAACGCCAACCCCGACATGACGCTCACAAACCAGCCCATGCCCCTCCATCCCTTTACTGTCAAGAATCTCCCGGCCAAGAACGCCGTGTACGATATATGGTTGATCTCCTGTACAGCCGATTGTTGGCGAGTTTGTCTTAAATATCCCGATATCATGCAGGATGGCCGCTTCTTCAATAAATTTCAGATCCGGTTTATGCTCAGGTATTTTACAGGCAATATCAACAGCTCTTGCAGCCACAAGCTGTCCGTGTTTTATAAGAATGGTGTGAGCCTTACTACCCGGGTTGTAGAATTCATTTATAATATCAATTGGGATCATAATCTAGATACTAGATGCTAGATACTAGATGCTTGATGCTTGAAAGCTGATAGCTTAGAAAAAGCTACAAGTTGTTATCTAGGATCCAGTATCTAGTATCTATAATTTAGTCTTCATCCTGTCTTAAACGTTTAAATTTTATTTCAAGCTTTTACTGTTGCTCTATGATTAGCTCTTCCCCGCCAGCAGCACACCCTCTATAAACGGATCCAGCGCGCCGTCAAGAACGCTGTTTACATTTCCGATTTCAAGATCAATCCGGTGGTCCTTTACCATTTGGTAGGGATGGAGGACATATGACCGAATCTGGCTGCCCCATGCGATATCTTCTTTGCCATCATGCATTTCCTGAAGCTTGTCATCCTGTTTCTTTTTCTCATATTGGTAGAGTCTTGCTTTCAAAACTTTTAAAGCAATATCTTTGTTCCTGTGCTGGGAAGATTCCTGTTGACACTGAACAACAATACCTGTTGGAAGATGTGTCAATCTTACAGCGCTGCTTGTTTTGTTTACATGCTGTCCGCCTGCCCCGCTGGCCCTGAAATGATCTATTCTGAGATCCTTGTCATCGATTTCAACAACAATCTCCCTGTCAAGTTCAGGATATACAAAAACCGAAGCAAAAGAAGTATGCCGTTTTCCGCTGGCATTAAACGGAGACATCCTTACCAGACGATGAACCCCTGTTTCCGCTTTCATATAACCAAAGGCAAACTCTCCTGATGCGGTAAATGTAGCGCTTTTAATACCTGCTTCATCACCTGTCTGATAATCAATCACGCTTAATTTAAAACCCCGTTTTTCTATCCACCGGGTATACATCCTGAACAGCATTTCTGACCAGTCTTGGGAATCAGTACCTCCCGCGCCCGCATTGATAGAAATAATGGCATTGTTGCGATCATCTTCACCATTAAGCATGATGTCCAGAGAAAATGTATTTATCCTTGTTTCAAGTGTTTTTAATCCTTCCGTTGCTTCCTGAATAATGCTGGAATCGGATTCCTCCAGTGCTAGATCAAGCAGAATCTCACTCTCTTCCAGGTCAGTATAAAGCGATTGCCAACGGTCAAGCTGGTTTGAAAGGTAGGTACGTTCTTTGAGAATCCCCGTGGTCTTCTCAGGAATATCCCAGAAATCCTTTTTTGAAGTTATGTCTTCAATCTCCTGAAGCCGTTTTTTCTTTCCAGATACGTCAAAGAGACTCCTTTAACTGTTCAAGTTTCTGGAAATAATCCTTTATGTTTTGCTTTAATTCTGAAGACATAATTTACCTCCGGTTTCTTTATGGAAAAAGAATCAGTATCAAATTAATTATAACCTAATGCTTCCTCGATCCATAAGCAATAACTATTTTACGTAAAAAAAGTAGAAGTGAAACAACAAGACAGATACCCGCGAAAACCTCTCCATATGAGGTGTAAACGGTCATACACTTGAGAACCGGCAAAGGTTGTGTTACCGCAGCCTCTTTAAAAATCGGTGTTTTCTCAACCACTCTTCCTACAGGATCAATAAATCCACTTACTCCGGTGTTAGCAGCCCGGACAAGAGCCCGGCGGTTTTCCACTGCCCTGAAAACCGTCATGGAAAAATGCTGATAAGGAGCGCTGGTGTTGCCATACCAGGCGTCATTAGTAATATTAACAATGACGGCTGCTCTGTTTTTTACAATGGCCCTTGAAAGTCCGGGAAAAATTATTTCATAGCAAATCTGTATGCCGAGTTTTTTTTCTTGCATAAAAATTGTCTTACCTTTTATGCCAGGGCCAAAATCGCCGACCCCCACAACAAGCTTGTTTATAAAAGGAAGCCATTTTTTAAACGGTACATATTCCCCAAAAGGGACAAGGTGCGCCTTATCATATCTTGCCACAGGTACGCCTTTAGGATCTATCAGATAAGCGCTGTTATAATACTGTATCGTCTTGTTCACCTGATTGAACGCGGGGCTTCCTGTCAAACAATAAACACCTGTCTCCTTGATACCTTTTTTCAACAGGCTTGTCATCGCAACATCGTAACCCAAATAAAACGGGGTTGCTGTTTCTGGCCATACGATCAGTTCAGGATTATCTTTTTTCTCTGCTTTGGAAAGCCGGATATATTTATTAATTGTGCTGCTCTTGTATTCATCGTCCCATTTTAAAGACTGGGGGATATTTCCCTGAACTGCTGAGATAATAATTTTCTCAGATATTGATATCTCCCGGTCAACCGTCTTTACACGCAAATAGCCATATAAAACAACTAATGCAAGTAGGAAGACAAGAACACCCGACGATACCGCTACCGCTTTTTTTGTGATATCAGCACCCTGCCAGTCAAGCCCTTTTAAATAAAGGAACGCAAAAAAAATGACAGCATTGGCGAATACAATTAAAAAGGATATCCCGTATACACCTGTAATATCCGCAATCTGTATCAAGAAAATCCTGCTGAACTGTGAATGTCCAAGGAGCTCCCATGGAAAGCCTGTAAACAGATATGCCCGTATGTATTCAAGGGCTACCCACAGCACCGGTATCATGACAAGGCCGGTTATTGGTTTGCGACAAAAAGCTGTAACTGCCGCTGAAAACAAGGCTATATAGAAAGCCAAATACAAAGAGAAACCCAGCAGAATTATAACGCACAGGATCATGGTCAAACCGCCGTAAGTTCTCATGGTGGGAACCAGCCAGTATATAAGTGTCAGGTAATGAACTGTACCCGCAACCATGCCTGTGTGGAAGCTGTCTTTAATGGGTAGGTCCCTCAGGGAAAACAACAGTGGCATAAGCGCCATCCATGCCAGCCAGCTTAAGCCGCCATTGGGGAACCATGCAGTTGGAAACGATGCGGAAAGCAGAAAACCGCTTAACGCGGCAAGGAAGAATCTTTTTTTGTTGATGTCTTTAATCAATTTTATTTGCCAAACGATAACTAATGGGCTGAATCTTTTTTTGTTTAAAACAAATTAGCATTACATATACTTGTGTCAATGACTTTTTACATGAAAAGCCCCAGCCCTAAATCTCTATAAAATGTTAAAATTTTCATTTGAGATTCTTATCTTTCTATGTTACGATTTTATAAATATCTTTTCAGTTGATTTAAATTTTTTTTTGTGTAATACCCAGTTACATTCTAAAGCGTTTTCGTTACAGAGTCAGATAATAACGGAGTGGTAAATGAGCGATATAATTAAGGACGGCAATACGTTTATAGTTAAACCACGTCAGGACGTAATCGCATCAATGGCAAATGAATTTAGATCCGACCTGCATGACCTGGTCAAAGAATCACCAGCAATGATCGTCATCGACCTTAAAGATGTTGAGATGGTAGATTCTGTCGGGATAGGAGTGCTGATCGCAACACATAACTCTATGACAAGGGCGGGCGGTGAAGTAAAAGTGATTAATACATCAAATGAAATTTATAACCTATTAAATACAATGAGGCTGAACCGGCATTTTAAAATTGAAACTGCCTGATAAAAACAAATCCAGCTGAAATATATTAAACAGAAAAAGGCTGCTGTGTGAACAGCAGCCTTTTTAGTTGTTTCTATAAGGATCTGGATACTGGTTTCTAGTCCGCATTTTCTATTTGCGGTATTTTTCAGTATCAACCGCAGTGTCCTGAACTCTTTTTCTTACTTTCCTGAGTTCATCAACAAGTGACTGTGGATCCTCTATACCATCAGGATTGCCCCATGGATTATCAAGTTTTAGATCTTTTGCAATGATTTTATAGCAATTGTATGCTTCGCTTGATCCCGCGTTTGATCCAACATGCCAGCATCCACCTGTTGCATAAAGGTTCTCAATCGGTGTCCTGTGGTTGGCTAGTTCTGGTGTGGGCCTGTTCTCATCAACCTGATACGCGGCCCGGTCTATTCCAGCCATTGTGCCGTTAGGCAAGAGATTGGCCTGACGGTTCGCGTCATAAGGGCTGTTTGTATCAATGCCGATAATATTATCCCAGGACATATTTGTTGCATAGTCCTGCCATATCTGGATAAGTTCGTCCGCATACCTGTTTTTAATCTCGAGCCATTCCTTTTCAGTAAAAGCGCCTGCGGGCGGACACAGCTGTTCGTTCTGTACAACATGCTTGCCCGGGGGTGCGAAACTTGGATCAACCAGGCTATGGCATCCAACTGTCGGGGCAAAATCTTCAAACGGCGGAAACTTGTGAAGCTTTTCATAAAGACATTCCCTGGCGATATGCATTGGATCCGGGTCTGGTTGAAGGCCGAGCCACTGGCATTCGTGAATATCAGGGTTAAAGGCTTCAGCTTTATATTTAGGGGCTTCATGAACGGCAAAACTGTACCACATCAGACATCCGAATTCCTTGTCTAAAATATCAACTCGCTTTTTAAGTTTCGCGGGAACATGCTCTGCACCAATAAGATCGTCAATAAGCTGCCACGGGCTGAGTGTGCTGATCACAAGCTTGTTTGCCTTAATTTCTGTACCGTCGGAAAGACGGATGCCTGTGGCTTTGCCATTTTCAATAATCGCTTTATCAACATGTTTATTAATGTGAAAATCGCATCCCATCTGGTTCAGGAGCTGGTGCACTGCATGGGCAGCCATATGGGTTCCGCCGCGTGTAAAACCGATGGTGGGAAGGGTTGAGGCCATACCCAGAAAAGAACCCGCGCCCTGGCCAGCATCGGTGATATCAATCACAGAGGAAACACAAAATCTGAGAACACAGGATTGGAGCTCCGGACTGTCAAACCATTCTCTGGCGATACGCAGATGGCTCGCTTTCATGAGAAGATCATCGATCTCAAAACCAGCCTCAATCATTTTGGGATAGAGTTCCGCCTGTCGTTCAATTATCGATGCGTCAGCCATCTTGACCTCAGCTGGCGTGAAGATCATATCCATCATACATCGCTGAAACGCGTCATCCTGCTCAAGGTCCCACATCTGTCGCCACAACTGCGCGTCTTTTTCTGAAAATCTCGCAATCTCCGCGCATGTCTTTTCCTGGTTAGGATCATGCTTGTCACTATATATTGCCAGACAATTTTCTTTGTCTTTGAAAACAAATCCATCACTGCAGAGATGCTGATCCCACATGATACCGTAGTCCCATAATTCAGGGAAATCACGTAAAACCGGCAAATAGTACCAAGGCAGGATAATATTTGCATGGGGATTGCCGCGGAATCCAGGAACAGAGATCTCTTCTGTGCAAAGACATCCGCCGATTTCATGCCTTCTTTCAAATATGCCGACACTCATTCCAGCGTATTTTATAAGGTATAAGGCGAGCAGAAGTGCTTTGTTTCCACCGCCGACAAATACAGCATCATAGGTCTTATCTGCCATTATTCCTCCTTAACAAATTGACATCAATGGTAGAAGTAATACTACACAGTAATATAAAACGCTTAAAAATCTCCCGGGTGTTCTGGTTCTCTGAACCACCTTGGAATACTGCAAACAAAAGCGATAATGGAAAATTTCAGACAGACTCTCATCAGCACCTTTGCGTCCTTCAAGGTCAGTGTACACCTGATTTTCCATTTAACAGGTTCTACGGTGTCAACATAAAGAATAAGATGATCCCCCTGGGGACCGCAGTCTTTAATTTCAGCTACTAGCTCTGTTTTCCCGAGCCCGGTTGATCTCATCAGCATTTTATCAATACTCCTTACAGGTTTATAATTTTATAGTTAAGCTACAAAACCGTCTTCGCGCGCCTTTGTTACAGACTCTGGTTCTTTCCACCACTTCTTAACGTTATAATCTTCAGCGATTTTATTAGCACAGTTATAGCCGGGCCCCCATATGATCATTCCGCCTGGAGCCACGCTGGCCCCTCCAAGATACAGGTTTTTAACAGGCGTGCTGTAATTAGAACAGTCCTGGTTTGGCCTGAGAAAACCCATCTGAAGCGGGTGATATGCGCCCTGTTTATAGCCGCCCTTAACCATGTTCGCATACTTGTTCTGAATATCCATGGGGGTGGTCATATATGTTTCCATAATTGTATCTTCGTTGATGTTTTCAATATACTGTTTTAAGAGATCAATCATCTCTTTGCTGCGCTGCTCCCTGAAATTCCGGTCCATCCATTTTTCACTACCGCCATCATGAAGATCAAACGGTGCCATCTGAGAAACATAAGCAGATGCCTTTCCTGGAGGTGCCTGATATGAATCATGAATACTTGGAAAAGTACATGTAAGACCAATTTTTGAAGGAAGCTTACCTTCCAGCAACTCATCATAATACGTGGTAAGGTCTGAAAGTGAATCATATCCAAGGATCGTGAACAGCGCGCGGTTTACATCAGGATTGTTCGCGGCTGCCTTAAAATTTGGCGGTTCTTCCAGGGCTAAGTGAAGATTGTTGAGGCTCCACTTTTCCCACATATAGGCTTCAATCATATCCACAAAATCATTTTCAAGGTTTTCCCTGCCTACATATTCCAAAAACGTCTTTTGCGGATCAATGGTTGATACAATAGCCTTGCTGGCCATATAGGTTCTGCCGTCAATAAGTTCAACGCCCTTTGCTTCGCCGTTCTCAATGATAAACCGCTTGATCGTGGCGCTCTGCCTGATCTGTCCCTGTTCACGGAAGAGAGCTTTGTAAAGAGCGTTTGAAACCCTATGACTGCCGCCGCAAGTTATCTGATAATTCACCATCCTGTTCAGGTAAATCGGAACCATGTAGCTGACCCCGGACTGACCATAGTCAAGTCCCCAGTGGGTTCCCATATAAAGCATAAGGGTACGAACCGTATCACTCTCATAAAGCTCGGTTATGATTTCATATGGTGTTTGTTCTCCAAGTTCAGACAGCTTTTTTCCAAGTTCTGAATTTTCCATCATTGCAGCCATTATCGGCGCAGCCTGCATTGGCGCATATGTCTGCGGACCGAGAATACGATCCATGAACTCTTTATATTCATCATGCATGAGGCGGTACGTATCAGCATCTTTTTGTGAAAACTGCGCTATGGATTCACAGGTCTTATCAACATCCGTATACATACACAGGCATTTGCTCCCGTCCGAAAGGGGTAGTGCGACCTGAACTTCTGGTTTAACATGGTGAACATCCCACTCTGTTTCAAACTTAAAATCATCATAGATGGGAGCCATATCCACCATCATCATGTATAAAGCATGTGTGTTGTGGTAAAATTCAGGGAGTGTTACCTGTTCGGTCATCAGCCCACCGCCTTCTTCCAGCCTTTTCTCAATGATCAAAACTTTCTCTCCAGCCTTGCTGAGGTAGGCGCCAGTCGCCAGACCGTTTGGACCTGCACCAATAATTATAATATCAAAAGTTTCTGCCATTTCCTTCTCCTTAACGTTAGGTTCCTTTGGCAATTACTATTAAAATAATTTCAGTTTATCCTTCTTTCTTCTGGCTATATTTTTATGTATACAGCTTTTTATCTCTATTTAGTACAAAAAATGAGTGTTGTACGCTTTTCTATAATTTTGTTTTAAAATTGATCGTATTCCCGCAAAAATCTTATCATATGCCATTAAGTAGCAATTCTGTCAAGATAAAATCTAAAACGATTCCGCCTTTATCTAAAACATAATTGTCGAACAATTATTACAATTTAATACCTATGGTCTAAACAATCTGCTTTATTCTTCCAGCAAAACCATGCTGAAAACCCCGCCATCAATGCCATCAGTAATTTATAGCAATTGTTGTGCCGAAAAATATTATTGTGAATTTTCAGATGGTTATCTTTCACAGGGATATATCCATCGAATTGTCAGCATTCATTTTTCGAAGCAACCCTTTCAACTTGAAAAGAATGCTGCTGGCTGCTATACAATAAAAGAAGACAACGTTCTATTTTCCGGAAATTGAGGAGTATTTATATGCGTGCATGTGATTTGCGCTTTAAAGAATTGCTCGGTATGGATAATAAAAAGGGCTTTCCCCTTTTTGGTTCTTTACGCATTATGCTAATGGGCGGTGAGCCCCTGTGCCGTTTTATTGAAGACCTGACCACAAGTGTTGGATACGAACAAATGCTGATCATCCTGAATCGTTTTGGTTATGAAATAGGAACCGGCGTAGCCATGTATATTTCTGAATTGTATGATTTTGATTCACAGGAAGAATGGTTAAAGGCGAGCAATGTTTTATATCCAATGGCAGGTATTGCCATAGAAGAATTTAAAGAATTTGTGTTTAACCCGGAGGAAAAAAACATCTCTGTTACAGGGATCTGGCGGGATTCATTTGAGGCGGAAGCATGGCGTTACAGGCATAAAGAACTGAGTCCAACACCTGTCTGCAATATCCTTGCTGGTATGACCAGCGGCTACATAACAACGGTAGCGGGTCAAAAAGTACTTGTAAGAGAGATGACCTGCCAGGCACAGGGTAATGATTTCTGTACGTTTGAAGGGAGAAGTATTGCCGGGTGGGGGTTAACGGAAAAAAATGTGGAACAGTATTTTAAATTAGAAACAATTGATAACGAGCTGGACCATATGAGGACGGTGATTAAACAGACAAATGATGAACTGGTAATGCAAAGAGCTGAAATCCGCCGCCTGAAAAAGCAAACCCGTTCATCAATAACAGAAAGCAGCATAATCTATAGAAGTGAATCAATGTCTCAGGCACTCATTTTAGCTGAAAAAGCAGCCCCGACCACTGCGACGATACTTATACAGGGTGAAAGCGGTACAGGGAAAGAGATTGTGGCAAAGTTCATTCATGAAAAATCCGGCCGGGAACAATACCCTTTTCTTGCTGTTAACTGTGCTGCCCTGCCGCCGAACCTGCTGGAAGCAGAGCTATTTGGTTATGTAAAAGGAGCGTTTACAGGCGCGGAAACAAACAAAAAAGGGTTGCTTGCTGAAGCCGGCAAAGGTACTTTTTTTCTTGATGAAATCGGAGACATGCCCATAGATCTTCAGGCAAAATTGATTAGGGCCCTGCAGGAAAAGGAAATAAGGCCTGTTGGCGGAATAAAACCGATACCGATACATACCCGGATAATAGCTGCCACAAATAAAGACCTGAAATTGATGGTTGTGGAGAATAGATTCCGGGAGGATCTGTACTACCGTCTTGCTGTATTTCCAATTCAGGTCATTCCGCTAAGGCAAAGAAAGCAGGATATCCTTTTGTTGGCAAGACATTTCCTTTCAGACACAGATGAAAAGCATCCTGGGTTTTCACCAGAAGCTATCCGTAGAATGGAACAATATTCATGGCCAGGAAATGTTCGTGAATTGAAAAACTGTGTTGAATATGCGCTTATTTTAGCTGGTGATGAACGGATTCTTCCGGAACATTTGCCCCCTTCAATTATTCAGGATGTTGTGAGTCTTCTTGATAACTTAACTACTGATTTTCCTACCCAGAAAGAACTTGATCTCAGATATACAAAGCTGGTGCTGGAACACACCGGCAACAAAAAAAAAGAGGCCGCTGACATTTTAGGTATCGGAACAACAACCCTATGGCAGCGCTTAAAAGATATTGAAAGCATGTCATGATTTTTTTGGATTACTATGCCCGGAGACTTAAAAATTTTTTTTGTTCGGAACTTGTTTTTTTACACTCTGTAGCACCTAAGTATCTAATGCGCCCATAAAACACTATCCAATATGAACTTTTAAACTTTCGAAAACAACTTAATTGGGCTAATACATTTTATCATCCCCAACATTGGCAGCGCTATTGTCTAATATTTTATGATGGTTAACATCCTTTTTCTTTCGGAAATATTTTTCTTGACAAATTATCTCAGAATTAGTATCTAGTGGATGTTTCTGTCCACAATAAAGACAGGGCTGTCCCAAAGCAGGTGTTTTTTTTAACAACGACGGATTAATTGGTTTAACCAAAAAAGGAGATCAGGGATTACACAACAGAAATGATTTTGTTAACAGAAAGAATAACCTAACGCTCTTTTGATGGATATATAAGGATGCGGCATTTAAAAAAGTATTGACAGTTTTCTATTTGATTGGCAAACTACACCTTTTTTATGTATTTAATAATATTTATTTATTGTAAATTATGATGCTCTTCAAAAAACAGCATGTTCACACTTCCAAAATCAACAAAAATGAATCTGCTGCTATTTTTCATTTCAATTACTTTGAAAAGACAGAAACTGTTTTAAAAAAAACTGCGATCAGGCAGGCTTCAACAATAATAAATATGGCTGACCAGGTAAGGAGGAATGTATGGCTGATAAAGTAGCAATATGTGCGGTAGCCCAGACGAAATACAGTCCTGACAGGCGAGACTCACATGAAGGCGAACTGGCTTATGAGGCGATTAAGCAGGTTCTTGAAGAAACCGGGCTGAAGCTGTCCGACATTGATTCTGCTGTGACCAGCTCCCAGGACTTCTGGGATGGCAGAACAATTTCCAGTATGAATCTTCAGGAGTATGTGGGCGCGCATCTGTCCCATGAAGACAAGGTGGCTGAAGACAGCATTAACGCTGTTTTCTGTGCAATGGCCCAGATCCTTTCAGGGCACGTGGGGATAACACTTGTTTCCACACACATGAAAGAATCCCAGACCGAAAAAGCACTTGTGGAAAACGCCTCTTTTGATCCGATTTTTCTGCGTAACCTGGGTCTGGATAATCTTTCCGCAGGCGCGCTTCAGGCAAAGCGGTATATGTATAAGTACGGAATCACTCCGGAGCAATGCGCGAAAGTGGCGGTAAAAAACCGGGGGAACGCGAAAAACAATCCAAACGCGCTGGAATCGATGGACATTACCGTAGAGGATGTCTTCGGGTCAAAAATGCTGTCATCGCCTATCCGGCAGCTGGATACAAAACCGATTGCAGACGGCGCGTGCGCTATCATCCTCGCCAATGCAAAAACCGCGAAAAAACTGACAAAGAAACCCGTCTATATCAAGGGCGTTTCAAATTGCTATGAAACCCACTATCTTGGAGACAGGGACCTTGCTGACTGCGATGCCTTAACAAAGGCCGCGAAAAAAGCTTATAAAATGGCCGGGATTAAAAATCCTGCCAGAGAAATTGATGTGGCTGAAATCTCTGAAGAATTCACATACCAGGAACTTCTCTGGATGGAAGGGCTCGGATTTTGCGGCCGGGGAGAAGCTGGCAGGATGATAGATTCCGGCAGGACTAAACTGGGCGGCAAGCTCCCGGTAAACCCGTCAGGCGGCATGCTGTCAGGTGTTCCCAACGGCGTTGCCGGCGCGGATAGGGTTGCGGAATGTGTACATCAGCTCAGGGGAAACGCCGGAAACAGGCAGGTTAAAGGTGCGAAACTTGCTCTCGCACACGGTATGACAGGCATTTGCGGTCAGCATCAGTGTGTGATGATACTTGGTAAAAAGTAATCGGAGGTAAAATATGCCTAACAGAGTAGCTATAGTCGGTATCGGTCAGACAGATCACATGGGCAAACGCCCTGATGTTAATCAGCAGGAGATGATTGGCGAGTCTGTGAGGATAGCTCTGCAAGATGCTGATTTAAAAATGAAGGATATAGAAGCAGTATTCACAAGCAACATGGAAACGTTTGAAGGTATCTACCTTCCGGACCATATTGCCGCGGCTGAAATTGGCGCTTATGGAAGGCCCGGTTTTAAGGTCGCCACAGGCGGAACCAGCGGCGCTTCAGTTGTATGTGAAGGCTTTTACATGGTCGCGTCAGGCTTGTTTGACGTTGCCATGGTCATCGGTTTTGAAAAACAGGATGCAGGTGAAACTACCGCGGCTATTACAGCAGCCTGTACGCCCATCTGGGGCAAGGGCGCTGTAACAGGCGCTATCGGTGAATTCGCGAAACAGGCCCTTTCTTATATGCGGCAATCCGGTGCTTCTGAAGAGCATGCCGCAATGATCCGGCTCAAGGCTGACCAGTGCGCCTGCCGT
>JANQFQ010000008.1 GCA_028277765.1 Desulfobacterales bacterium | reverse complement strand
TGAGTTGAATAGTGTCGTTTACTATTCAAACGAAACTTATGCCATTTTCGGTATAAAGCTGAGTTGAATAGTGTCGTTTACTATTCAAACGAAACTTATGCCATTTTCGATATAAATGCTGGATGAATAGATCCCCGGCAATTATTCGTTATTAAAAGATAAAAAAATTTGATGGACTTGGGAGAAATTTTGATAAACAGGAAAGGCAATAATTACTAAACATTTATTGTCCGTAGAAAATCCGAGGATGGCATAATATGATAAATAGATTGATGCACGTTCCCAATCATAAGTAGAACCCCTGCCATAGTGCCGTGTTGTCAGACCTTTGAACCAAAGGTTCAAGGTGGGCGCTTTGTGGTTTCTTTAGGCTTTTCTGTACAAGCAGAACTTGCTCACCAAAACCAGTGAAAGCTCCCTTTCTGTAGGTATCGGGTCAAAGCACATCTTCCAATCACGGACACGGCAGGGGTAATTAACTTAAATTAAAAACATAATATGCATCTCGGATCTTGCTGACTTCAGCGGTAAGAGGGTTCATCAAAAGCAGGGCAGATACGTTCGTCATTGGACCGGTATGAACATGTATTAAAATATCAGTGCAGGCTAACATCAATTGTTTTCAGCAAAGACGCTGATTTGCTAGAAATATTTTCCAATAAAATCATATGATTACGCTTAAGTTCGATGTATTCATTTGCAATGTTCATTGCAGCTATTGTTAAAATAGCTAATTTGTTCATACCTGATGTTTTGCCTGTGTGTTCCTGTGTGACACTATCGACTTCCCGAACCAGCAGATCAGCTATCTCTTTTGCTGTTTCTGCATCAATTTGAGTTTTAAATGAAAAACTCTGGCCGAAAAGTTCGATTGTTATTGTTTCTTCCAATGATTGTGTCGTAAGCCTTTCCTGTATGCTGTCTGTTTTTTACTGCTCAGATTCAGAAAAACTGTCCAGTTTAGCTAACAGTCGGTCAATTTTGGACCGAACCAGATCCTTCTGATCTGTAAAAAGTTTTTCGTCTTCTGCTTTACCCTGAAGTTCCTGCTCTAATCTCTCAACCTTATCCTTAAGTTCTGTGTTTGAAGCCTGAAGAGATCTGCAGGTTTCAACTAATTTTTCGACTTTTCCTTCTATTTCATCGAATTGATCAAAGATTTCTTTGTTATCCCCCAAATAGTTGTCCAATTTATACCTCGTTAATATATTTAAGAATATAATATTTTATGTTTATTTATGTCAAGATGTTTTACTTTGATTGCCTAGCAGTATTGCTTCAACGTCTTCAAGATCCTTTATACTGTTGACACCGATAACCTCATCAGTATTGTTACTCACGAGAACACCTATTTTCATATCATTCATTTTACCTATTTCAATAATATCTGTCAGATAATATTCATTCTGAGTATTATCAGCGGTTATCTTTTCCAGTGTTTGTTTTAGACAATCCCGGCTGACGCAATAGATGCCTGAATTTATAGTCTTTATTGCTTTTTCAGTTTCTGTTGCATCCGCTTCTTCTACAATTTTTAAGATATTTCCAGTGCTATCTGTGATGATTCGTCCATAGCCGTGAGGATCATCCGGTTCAACAGCTAAAACTGTAACATCATTATTATCAGCTTCATGTTTTTCAACAAGATTATTGATAGTATCCGCAGAAAGTAGCGGCACATCACCGCAAAGAATAATAATTTTTTCAGCCTGTTCCGGCAAAAAAGGAAGGGCGCACATAACTGCATGGCCTGTCCCAAGCTGGCGGTCCTGGAGCGCAAAAGAGACCTTGGCAAACCGATTTACTGTTTTTTCAACGAGTTCGGCCTGGTGACCGATAACAACAATTACATTCTGTCCTGCTATGCTGATTGATGTCTCAACCACATATTGTATCATGGGGCGGCCATTAATTTCATGAAGGACTTTGGCCATATCCGATTTCATCCGTGTCCCAAGTCCTGCAGCAAGGATGATAATGGTAATATTCTCTTTCATGGTTATTACCTTTATAGATCGAGGGAATAAAAAGGGCAAACCATATTATATGGTTTGCCCGAGTGTATATGTTTTGTTAAAAACAGGTGTACAGATTTTGTTTTTATCAGTCTGAACCTTGTACCAGTTTGATCCGGTGAACAGCTCTGGCAAGAGCTGCGTGAACTCTTTCCAGATCAATATCATCACCTTCTTTTTTTTCGCTAATCCGTTTTTCTGCCCGTTCCAGAGCATCCTGGGAGCGGCGGACATCGATATCAGATTTTTTTTCAGCTGCTTCAGCCAGGATAGTGACCTTGTCTGGAAGGGCTTCTGCAAAACCGCCGCTGACAAAAACAAACTGGTCTGTACCGCTTTCATCTTTATATTGAACCGTGCCTGTATTAAGGGTTGTCAAAAAAGGGGTGTGTCCTTTAAGTATACCAAACTCTCCAACAGAACCCGGCGCCATGACGATCTGAGCCTGTTCGTTGACAACAGCTTTTTCCGGGGTAACAATTTCAAGTGTTAAATTATCAGACATTTTTTTTCCTTTATCACCTACTGGACATTATCTGCTTTTAGCGTTTTCAAGGACCTCTTCAATGCCGCCTACCATATAGAACGCCTGCTCAGGAATATCATCATGTTTTCCTTCGCAGATTTCTTTAAAGCTTCGTACGGTATCTTCGATTTTTACATACTTTCCGGGTTTACCGGTAAATACTTCAGCAACATGGAAAGGCTGTGACAGGAACCGCTGCAGTTTTCTTGCGCGTTCAACTGTAATCTTGTCTTCATCAGAAAGCTCATCCATACCGAGAATCGCGATAATATCTTGCAGCTCTTTGTATTTCTGAAGAATCTGCTGAACTTCTCGAGCGGTGTTGTAATGATCTTCGCCGATATATGAAGCGTCTAGAATCCTTGAGGTTGAGTCCAGCGGGTCAACAGAAGGATAAATACCGAGTTCCGCGATCTGCCTTGAAAGAACAACTGTACCGTCAAGATGGGCAAATGTTGTTGCAGGCGCAGGGTCTGTGAGGTCGTCAGCAGGTACGTAAACACACTGTACAGCGGTAATGGATCCCTTATCTGTTGATGTAATACGCTCCTGGAGTTCACCAAGGTCAACAGCAAGTGTCGGCTGGTAACCAACTGCTGAGGGCATACGTCCGAGAAGTGCTGATACTTCCGCACCAGCCTGTGTAAAACGGAAGATGTTATCGATGAAGATAAGTACGTCCTGACCTTCTTCATCACGGAAATACTCAGCGCATGTCAATCCAGAGAGGGCAACACGTGCTCTTGCTCCGGGAGGTTCGGTCATCTGACCGTATACAAGCGCAGCTTTTGGAAGAACACCGGAATCCTTCATCTCGTGGTAAAGGTCGTTCCCTTCACGTGTACGCTCACCAACACCGGCAAAAACAGAAATGCCGCCATGCTGCATGGCAATGTTATTAACCATTTCCATCATGATAACGGTCTTGCCGACACCAGCGCCGCCAAACAATCCCATTTTACCGCCACGGGGAAACGGTACCAGAAGGTCTATAACCTTAATGCCGGTTTCAAGGACATTTACACTGGTGTCCTGTTCTGTAAATTTCGGAGCCTCACGATGGATCGGGAGCATTTTTTCCTGGCTGACATCACCCAGACCATCAACCGGTCTTCCTACAACATTAAGAACTCGTCCCAGTGATGCTTCACCAACCGGCATCCTGATCGGATCGCCTGTATTCTTGACTTCCATACCACGTACAAGGCCGTCGGTAACGTCCATGGCGATCGTCCTGACAACATTATCACCAAGGTGCTGCGCAACTTCCACAACAAGATTGTCAGTTTCATCATTGATAGCGGGGTTGGTAATCAAGAGAGCTGTCAGTATGGCAGGCAAATTACCAGGTTCAAATTCAACGTCAACTACAGGTCCCATAACCTGTACAATTTTTCCAATATTCTCACTCATCTATAGACCTCCTATAAATCTATATAAAGTATTTATTCATACGTTTTGCCGGGTTTTAGCCTTTAAGCGCCTCGGCGCCACCGACGATATCCATTAAATCCGCAGTAATAGCAGCCTGTCTTGCTTTGTTATACAGTAATGTAAGGTCAGTTACCATATCATCACAGGCTTTTGTGGCGTTATCCATGGCAGCCATTCTTGCGGCATGTTCACTGGTAGATGTTTCCAGCAGAGCACTATAAATCTGTATAAAAATATTGCGCGGCAACATATTACCCAGGAGCGCATCTGGTGATGGCTCGCAAATGTGTTCAGCAAGGTATCCTGTTTCTTCCTCACCAGCTTCATCTATCTTATCCATTTCAATGGGCGGGATCGGCAGCAACTGCTTTGCTACAGGCTCCTGCTTTGCCATGCTTATAAATTCACTGAAAATAACATAAACTTCATCATAAGTTCCGTCGAGAAAACCGTTTATAAGATCCCGGCCGGAAGTTGATGCGATGTTAAAACCGAAATTCCCGCCAACAACACCGAGATATTCATTTTTTATTTCAAAACCGTTTTTTCTGCAAAAATCACGGCCCTTTTTTCCGAAATTCGTGAATGAAATTTCAACGTTCCGGTCGGCGTTCTTTTTGATGAGATCTTCAGCAAGATGAATTAGATTGATGTTAAATCCGCCGCAAAGTCCCCTGTCAGATGTACACAGGATGATATTGATCTTTTTGACATCATCCTTTGGCACCAGCAATGGGCTGGCATCTTCACCTGCTTTTTCCGCAAGACTGCCAAGCACTTCGGCAAACTTTGCTGCATACGGGCGAAACGCCTCCATGCTTGTCTGAGCGCCGCGCATCTTGGAAGTGGCAACCATATTCATAGCCTTTGTAATCTTCTTGGTCTGCTTAACGCTCGTGATTTTTAACTGAACTTCCTTTAACGATGGCATAAAAATATATCCTTGTTAATCCCTGTTACAGGGTTTTATAGAATTATTGTATCGTGTCCTTAAATTCATCACCATACTCGGCAAGGGCCTTTTCCATTTTCTGCTCAATGTCTTCAGTAAAGGCTTCTTGCTCTTTAAGACCTGAGAAAATTTCAGGATATTTACTTTCAATAAATGGATAAAGGCCTGCTTCGTACTTGGCAAGAACATCAATAGGTAGTTCATCAAGAAACCCGTTTGTACCCGCATAAAGAATGGTCACCTGCTTTTCCATGGGCAACGGCTGATACTGGGGCTGCTTCAGGATTTCAACAAGACGTTCACCTCGTGTGAGCTGTTTTTGTGTTGCTTCATCAAGGTCGCTGCCAAAGGCTGCGAAGGCTTCCAGTTCACGGAACTGGGCCATATCAAGGCGGAGCGTACCCGCAACCGATTTCATCGCTTTAACCTGTGCTGCACCGCCAACACGGGAAACCGAAAGACCAACGTTAATGGAAGGTCTTACACCTGCAAAGAACAGGTTTGGTTCAAGGTATATCTGTCCGTCTGTAATAGAAATAACGTTTGTCGGAATAAACGCGGACACGTCGCCAGCCTGGGTTTCAATGATCGGAAGGGCTGTCAGGGAACCTGCTCCGAGTTCATCGTTCAGCTTTGCGGAGCGTTCAAGGAGACGTGAATGGTTATAGAAAATGTCGCCGGGATATGCCTCGCGTCCAGGAGGACGTCTTAGAAGCAGTGACACCTGGCGGTACGCGGCAGCCTGTTTTGAAAGGTCATCATAAATAATAAGAGAATGCTTGCCGTTGTCACGGAAATATTCGCCCATGGAGCATCCTGCATAAGGGGCCAGGAACTGTAGTGACGCGGGGTCGCTCGCGCAGGCGGATACGATGGTCGTGTATTCCATTGCGCCGTGTTTTTCCAGAATAGCGTGGACCTGAGCAACCGATGATTTTTTCTGCCCGCACGCAACATAGATACAGTAAACATCTGTATCTTTCTGTGCAAGAATTGCGTCAATGGCAACAGCTGTTTTGCCGATCTGTCGGTCGCCGATGATCAGCTCACGCTGTCCGCGTCCAACCGGTGTCATGGCGTCAATAGCTTTCAGACCGGTATAACAGGGCTCATGTACACTTTTTCTGGCGATAACACCAGGAGCGACAACTTCGATCCTGCTGAACTCTTTAGCGTCAATCGGGCCCTTACCGTCAAGGGGGGCGCCTGTTGTGTCAACAACACGGCCAAGGACTGCATCTCCAACCGGGACCTGGGCAATTTTGCCCGTACGCTTAACCATATCGCCTTCTTTAATATGGACGTCTTCACCCATTACAGCAACACCAACGTTGTCTTCTTCAAGGTTCAGTACAAGCCCAAGGATGCCACCTGGAAATTCAACTAGCTCCATTGTCATGGCTTTTTCAAGGCCATAAATCCTGGCAATACCGTCACCAACCGACAAGACGACACCTGTCTCGCTCAGCTCGACCTTCTTGTCGAAATCCTTAATCTGTTCCTTAATAATCTGGCTTATTTCTTCTGCTTTAATTTCCATTATGCACTCTCACCCCTTTTTAAGTTTTCTCTCATATTGAGTATTTGAGTTTTTATACTTCCGTCTAAAACAAGGTCTCCGATCTTTGTCACAACACCGCCGATAAGACTGGGATCCTGTTTTATTTCAAGCATTACTTCTTCCTTGCCTGTCATTTTAATAAGAGAAGCCTGGATTTTATCAACAGCGTCAGATGAAAGCTCGGCAGCTGATATAAGGCTCGCCCTTGCGATACCTTTTAATTCATCAGCCAGCTTTTGATAAGCTTCATTTATACTGTCTAAAAAGCCGATTCTTCCTTTGTCAAAAAGCAGGAAAAGAAAAGAAGCCACAACCTTTGTCAAATCGAGTTTTTCAACAACCGTCTGTAACACTCTTCTCCGTTCTTTAGCATCATACAACGGATTGCAGATAGCCTGCTCAAGAGCTTGTTCCGAGGCCATTAAATTTGTCAGGTCAGCAAGTTCTTTTCTGTACTTTTCAGCCTGTCCATCCTCTTTGCCAATAAGCATAAGCGCCTTGGCATAACGCCGTGCAACAGCTATATTTTTCATTATGCCACCACCTTATTTAAATATTCATCTACCAGCCTATCCTGGTCTTCTGATGTGATTTTAACTTTGACAAGCTCTTCTGCTTTATCAAGAGCTTTTTCGGTTATTTCCTTCTGGAGTTTTAGCTTTGCATTTGTAAATTCATGCTCGATTGTTCGCTGGGCCTGTTCTTCAAGCTTGGCTGCCGCGGCTTCAGCCTCTTCAAGTATTCTTGCCTTGGCATCTTCACCCTGCTTCGTATAATCGGCAATTATTTTTTCAGCTTTAGTTTCAAGCGAAGAAATTTTTTCATTGTATTCAGCCAGTTTTTCCTGGGCATCTTTCTTCTTTGTTTCAAGGTCTATAAGCTGATTTTCAATGTCAGTTATGCGGGAATTGACCATATCAGAAATGTTGAATTTTTTGATCAAGAATATCAAGGCGGCCGCGAGAATAAGAAAATTAAAAATCCGGTATGAATCGGTTTCAACCCAACCTTTTGGTTCTCCTTCTGAAGCAGCAGCCGTTCCAGCGGCAAAACAGACCATTATGGTCAGAATAATGGTTATCGCCAGATACTGTTTTCGAAGGATCAGTGTTTTTCTCATAAAAATCATCATTATATAGCCCTCCCTAGTATCTTTTCCCCGATTTGCTCGGCAAAGGCGTCAATCTCCTGCTGAAGAGTATCTCTAACACCCTCGGTGTCCGCGGCAATTTGATTGCGGATTTCCACAAGGTTTTCCTGAGCCTTTTTATTTATCTGATCAATAATTTTGTTCTCTTCTGCAGCAGCAGCATCAAGCACGTCATTTTTTGCCTTCAAACCGTTTTCCCTGGCTTCTCTGATACCATTATTATAAGCGTCATCTTTCACTAAGGCATCGTTATCAAGGCTTTCAATACGCTGCTCCAGTCCAGAAAACTTTTCTTTTCTCTGAATCAGGATATTCCTGATGGGCCTGTACGCAATAACATTTAAAGCCCAAATGAGAAAAAGAAAATTGATAATCTGGATAATGAGCGATTTGTCAGGAATAACTTTGATACCCGCAGCAAAAACTGAGGATGGGTTTGAAAAGAAAAAAAGATAAAGTGCTGTAAATGCTAGAAATAAATAATGATTCCGGTTGGAGCCAGAACTTCTCATCAGGTTGCCCTCCAAACATAATATCAATAATTATTAAACATACTTATGTACTGCTAGGCGCAGCCATAAATTGCCCCTAAACTTAGAAAAAAAGACTAATAACATCAGACCAAACTGAATGTCAAAGGTTTTTTTTATTAAAAAAGAGTATTTTTGTTATTCAACAACAGAAAGCGCTTTTGGGGGCTGTGTGGATTTTACGGTAACAGTGGGACCGGAATCCATGGAGCAGTTTCCATTAAACCTGACTCCTGCATCAATTGATACAACTGGGGCCTGAATATCGCCCGTAATACTTCCAGGAGGATAAACTTCAATTCTATTTTTAGCATTGATAACGCCATTAACCTGGCCCATAATAATGGCGATATCAACATCGATATCAGCATCGACAACCGCCTTTTCTCCTACGATGAGCGTGCCGCTACTGCTGAATATTTTTCCCTTGACCCTTCCGTACAGCCGGATCGTACCCTTGAATTCTATTGTTCCCTCTATGCTGGCATCAAAGCCAAGGAAAGTGTTAACTGTTTCAGTCTGCTTGGATTTACGCATTTTTGCACCTGCTTTTTACTTTAGAAAAATTAAAATTATATGGGGTGAAACTACCGAGAATATATCTCTTAAAAAAATCTAATCTATTATATACTTTCTCATACCTATATTCAATAGAAAACCGATACCCAAAAGAGTGGTTACAACCGATGAACCGCCGTAGCTGATTAAAGGCAACGGCACTCCCACAACTGGCATCAATCCCATAACCATTCCCGCGTTTACAAAAACCTGACAGAAAATCATGGCGGTAATACCAACAGCAAGAATTTTTCCAAAGGGATCTCTGCACCGATGAGCTGTATTCAGTCCCCAGGCAATGATAAGCAGATAGATAAAAAGAACGAAAATTGTGCCTAAGAACCCCCACTCCTCCGCCAAAACAGATAGAATAAAATCCGTATGCTGCTCCGGCAGAAATGAAAGAATATTTTGAGTCCCTTTTAGAAAACCTTTGCCAAAGATCATTCCTGAACCGATGGCTATCTTTGATTGAATAATATGGTACCCAGCGCCGAATGGGTCGCGGTCAGGGTCCAGAAATGTCAGAATTCTCTGCTGCTGATATTCCTTGAGAAGAAAAAACCATCCAAGAACAGCGATCAAACCACATGCGCCGGTTATTAAAAAAAGGGACCGCTTTTCAATTTTAACATAAGCAGTCACTGAGGCCGCTATTAAAACAATTACCATAGCTGTCCCCAGATCTGGCTGCTTGAAAATCAACACACATGGAATGATAACAGTTGCCATGGGTGTAAGAAGTTCCCTAATCGAAAAGCCGTGAATCTTTGCCCGTTTTGAATAATACTGAGCCAGAATAACAACAACAGCGATTTTTACTAGTTCCGAAGGCTGTATGGTAAGTGGGCCTATTAAGAGCCACCTCCTGGAACCAGCCACAAGCTTTCCGAACATCAATACGCAGATCAGGAGAATAATGCTTAACAGATAGATTTCAAACCCCCAGCGGTTTAAATTTTTATAGCTGAACAAGCAGGCTATGATCAAAACGGTCAAACCTATACAGAACCATATCACCTGCCTCCAGAAGAGGATCTGGTGAGCAGCTGAAGCGCCCGCAGTTTCAGCGCTATATAAAATCACAAGCCCCATGCTCCCCAGCAGAACAGTGAGGCCGACCAGACCCCAGTCAAAATTTTCTATCAGACGCCTGTCAAACATAAATTCTTTTTCCCATTTAGTATAACGTATATATCACTTTTTATCCGGGCTCTCTTTTCCGGCCAGATATGTTTTGATGATATCGGCAGCAATAGGTGCAGCAGATCTTGAACCGTGCCCCCCATGCTCCACAATGACCGCTATAGCTATTTCAGGTTTTGACGTAGGAGCGTACGCAACAAACCAAGCATGGGGTTTTAATTTTAACGGTATATTTTCTTCGTCTTCATCTTCATCCTGCCGGCTGCTCACAACCTGTGCTGTTCCTGTTTTGCCGCTGACATCGATCCCTTTAGCTCTGATGTTCCAAGCTGTTCCTTTCCTCGCATTGACAACCTTCCAAAGCCCCTTTTTAATAAGTTCAAGGTTCTCCGCACTTACTGGAAGCTTTTTGCTGGTTTCAATTTTGCTTTTTTCCAAAACAATTCTTTCGATTGTTTCAATCGATTTAACTACCTGGGGTTTTACGATGGTGCCGTTATTCGCAACCGCGGAAATCAGGGAAAGCATCTGTAAAGGGGTTACCAAGTTGGATCCCTGGCCAATAGACACCGATAGAGTCTCACCGCCCAGCCATTGAGACTTAAAGCGTTTCTCTTTCCATTCCTTTGTCGGCACAAGACCTTGCGCTTCATGATCAAGATTAATCCCCGTATGTTTTCCCAGTCCGCAGGCCTTAGCGTATTCCGCCATTTTGTCTACACCGAGTTTGTGACCTGTCTGATAAAAAAACACATCACATGATTGGGCCAGAGCATCAACGAGGTTAACAGTGCCGTGCCCGTATTTCTTCCAGCATCGCGGGTTCCTGTTGCCGTATTTATAGTATCCTTGACATTTAACCTTGGTGTTTTTATCAATAATTCCCTCTTCCAGACCGGCGATAGCGGTAATAATTTTATAAACAGACGCCGGCGGATATTCCGCCTGGATTGTTTTGTTTTCCATAGGTCTCAATGGATTAGATACAAGGGCATTCCACTGTTTATGTGTCATTCCGCTGACAAAGGCATTCTGGTTAAAGGAAGGGCTGCTGGCGAAAACAAGGATTTCCCCAGTAGCAGGGATCATCGCGACAACTGAGCCCGCTTTGTCCTTTAATAAATTTTCGGCTTTTTTCTGAAGTATTTCATCGATAGTAAGAACAATGTTGTCACCAGGTATCGCACCGACTGTTTTAAGGATCCTTACAACCTGTCCTGTGACATTAACTTCTACCTGTCGCCCGCCGCGCTCACCCCTTAACGCCTTCTCATATTTTTTTTCTATGCCGAATTTGCCGATAAAGTCACCAGGCCTGTAGCCTTTATATTGTTCGTTTTTAAGTTCCTCAGCGTTTATTTCACTCAAATACCCAAGCAGATGAGAAGCGCAGTGGCCAGTAATATAATGACGCAGTGGTCGGATATCGACCGTCACACCCGGCAGATCAAATTTATGGACTTCTATGACGGCCAGCATATCTCGTCCGATATCTTTTTTTAAAAGGACAGATTTATAAGCGAGTATCCCTTTTTTGCCAGAAACCTTTGTCTCAAATGTTTTTAAGGGAATACCAGTTAAGTGGGCCAGTTTATTTAAGGTTTGTTTGATCGGGTGTGCGTCTTTAGGTATAATACTTAAATCAAACGAAGGGCGGTTATCCACCAATAGTTTCCTGTTACGATCATATATTAACCCTCTTTGTGGAGGGACACTCTGAAGCCTTATGCAGTTGTTTTCCGAAAGACGTCGGAACTCTCTCCCTTCGATAACCTGCAGATAAAAGAGCCGTATGATAAGCACAGCAAATGCGACCAGGACCCACAGCATCAGTCCCGCTAGACGTTGATTATACCAGTCAGTGTTCGCGGCATGTAAATATTGTTTCAAGGTCGCCCTCAGCGAGTTAATCCTGGCCGTTTTCCTTATCATAGAAGCCGTAAATCATTCCGGCCAGTCTCAGGTGAACGGTTTTTATTAGCATTATGATCAGGGGGGCTGTGCACGCGGCAAACAGTACCTGATAAGCAATTTTTCGAACGATATACATTGATAGTGTCCAGTCCGGAAACATGACGGCCGATGTGCTCATGATAAAAATATTTTCAACCAAAATGCCCAGCGCAACGACCAGCGGCAGTGTGATTAAGCTGCCCCCATGTAGATACTGCAGCAGCCATTTGATGCCGAGATAGAGCCAGAAATATATTGTAATATAGAGGCCAAAAGGGGTTCCTGATATTGAATCCATTATAAAGCCGAGTACCATAATAACAGATATGCCTTCTGAAAACGGTCGGTAAATACCGAGGTAAAAAATACATATGGCTGTAAGGTCGTAACTGTTTTCAGGAATAGGCAGGTAAGGGGATGCAGTTGTCTGGGTCAGTATAAGGAAAAGACCGACGCATAAATAAAAAAACAGATGGATCATTTTTTGGCCTGTCCTTTTTCCTGAGAGTGAAGTACGATCAACACTTCTTCAAGTTTTTCAAAATCGACAAACGGCTCTACCGTCACTTCCTGAAACATACCAGAGTTACGTCTTACAATTTCGGTAATATGTCCTATTCGAAGGCCCTTTGGATACACGCCGTCAAGCCCGGATGTAACAACAATATCTCCGGTATGTACATCATGCTTTCGCAAAACATAATCAAAAACACAATAACCGGTTGATCTCCCCTTGATGATACCCGTTGCTCTTGATCTTTGCACCAGAGCATCAACAGCACTGTTCTGATCAATAATTAGCAATACTTTTGAGTAAAAGGGTGACGTATCGACAATCTGCCCGGCAATACCTTCATGAACAACAACAGGCATGCCCTTTGACACATTGTCTGCTTCTCCCTTGTCAATGATGATGGTTTTGAACCACGTGGACGGATCTTTGCTGATCACTTCAGCTGCGACGACTTTATCCAATTTCGATTTTTTGAAATTTAGAAGCTTACGGAGCCTTTCATTTGAAAGCTTTGTCTCTTTATACAGGTTGTCGTGTTTTACGGCTAGGCTCAATTCTTTTTTCAGCCGGTCATTCTCTTTTGCTGTTGAGACAAGGGAGAAATAATGCTTCCAGACATTTCTGGCAGAACGGACCACCTGTGTTGCAGATCCCTGGAAAGGGCCTAAAAAGGCGATGGCTATCTTTTTTGCACCAGAAGAAAGGGATGGGTTCCGGACGGCTATTGATAAAAAGATGATGCCTGCAACGATCAAAAGGATCAAACCGGCAATCATAACAATTTTTTTAGGGAACATGAATTTATCTGATCATCACCTGTTTAAGTATTTCCAAGGAGTCAAGGCATTTGCCTGATCCATAAGCGACTGTTGATAACGGGTCTTCTGTTACAGTTATCGGAAGACCGCTTTCTTCCCTTAGCAGCTTGTCAAGATTTTTTAACAGAGCACCCCCGCCTGTGAGTACTATCCCCCTGTCAACAATATCCGCAGCGAGTTCCGGCGGTGTTTGTTCCAAGGCGATTTTTACTGTTTCAACAATAGCATCAATCTGTTCGGAAATCGCGATCCTGATTTCTTCAGAATCAATGGCTAGAATTTTGGGGATACCTGAAACAAGATCTCTTCCCTTGACTTCAATCGTTTCAAGGTTTTGTGAATCAGGATATGCGTTGCCGATGGTGGTTTTAATAATTTCAGCACTTCTTTCACCGATAAGCAGATTATATTTTCTTTTGATATACTGGGCGATGGCTGAATCCATCTTGTCTCCAGCTACCCTGAGAGACCTGCTGTAAACAATTCCTGCAAGAGAGATGACAGCTACTTCTGTTGTGCCACCACCGATGTCGACAACCATGTTGCAAGTCGGTTCAGTAATCGGGAGGCCCGCGCCGATTGCCGCGGCCATGGGCTCTTCAAGGAGAAACACTTCCCGTGCTCCGGCGGATTCAGCCGATTCCTTGACAGCCCTTCTTTCTACCTGGGTAATCCCTGAAGGAACAGCTATAATCATTCTGGGATTGACCCATGTACGGCGGTTATGAACCTTGCGAATAAAATGCTTGAGCATCGCCTCGGTAACCTCAAAATCTGCGATGACGCCGTCACGCATGGGGCGTATGGCGACGATATTGCCTGGAGTTCTTCCAAGCATGTTTTTTGCTTCACTTCCGACAGCAAGCACCCTGTTTTTCCTTCGGCTGCCTTCATGAACAGCGACAACTGATGGTTCGTCAAGTACGATTCCCTTTCCTTTCACGTAGACCAGGGTATTCGCGGTGCCAAGATCGATTGCCAGATCGTTTGAGAACGCACCTAATAAAGAACTGAGAAACGGATTCATATCTCCTCATTTTCACGCGTAGAAAGCGTGGCTGGGAACCGTACCGCATGGCAGAGAGTCTTTTGGTGTAAGGCTGCCAGAGGATACTGTTCATTAAATGGTAATTTTGCTCTGTTTCAATGTCAGATTCAATTCCGCTGCGGTGGGGGCTGAATCTTAAAAAGCTTAAAATATTTAATGGGTTAAAGCTTTCATCTTCCTGAAATATGAACAAGTCATCTCATTTCCGGATGAAGACGAACCAACAGCAAAGCATGAAAAGTATTATATATTATATGAATCGCTACCAAAAAAAGATAATTATTACAAGCATAAAATGCTTAAATATTACTTAAATTTGAAGCATTTCAGTGAAGCAGGGTCTCCATTACCGCATCATGAAGTACAGGTCTGAACGTTTTGATACGTTCGTTGTCCCGTGATGGGTGCACACGGTTCGTCAATAGGATGACGGTTATGGACCTGTCCAGGTCGATCCAGAACGATACACCTGTAAAGCCGAGATGCCCCACCGTATTTTCGGAGAAATAACGGCCGCAGCTTGGATTTTCGGCACAGGGCGTGTCAAAGCCGAGTGCCCTTTCCGAGTCCTTTTGTTTTGTTAAAAAAAGACGGATGATTTCGGTTTGAAATACGCCAGTAGTTCCTTGTCCGTGAAACACGGATATGATTTCAGACAGAAGGTTATGCACATCAACCGCAGTGCCGAACAGGCCTGCGTGCCCGCCGATACCGCCGGAAACAAAAGCGTTATCATCATGCACTTTGGCTTTAAGTAGAATTTTCCGCCATGGACAGCGTTCAGTTGCGGCAATGTTCCTGCTGTCAAATGGAAGTGAAGCGCCCTGGATGTTGAGATCTATGAAAAAGAGATTGTTCAGCCCAATAGGTTTGTATATTTCTCGTTCCGTGAAACTGTCAAGGCGGTGTCCTGATACTGCTTCAACAATCCATTCAAGGATCATAAACCCGATATCGCTGTAAACGGTCCGCTCTTTTTTTGGATATTCAGACGGTTCTTTGACCAGCAGTTTTTGTAGTTCCTGTTTTCGATCATCGGCATGGTGTTTCCGAAGTATTTTATAATAAGGTTGGTAGTCAGGTAGTCCTGAATTATGGCAGAGAAGATTTCTGATGGATATATCTGCTTTATCGGTATTGGCAAAGTCCGGAAGGATCTGTCCTAGTTTGTCGGTCAGAGCGAGCCGGTTATCCTGAACCAGCATGATGATAGCAGGTACGGTGGCAAGAGGTTTCGTCAGAGACGCAAGGTCGAAAACCGTTTCGGTTGTTACTAGAGATTTTGAATAGATGTCAGACTCACCATATGCTTCAAAAAAAAGGATTCTGTTTTCTTTTGAAACAAGCAGAACACCTCCGGGGAAAACCCTGTCAGCCACGGCTTGCTTCATAAGTTTGTCTACTTTTTTCATAATAGTTGTTTGCCCTGTTGCAGCATAAAAGAATAGTCCGGTACATCGGTCATGTTCAGGTGAAGAAACAAAGTGCCTTAAGTTATAAGTTACAAGTGCCTTAAGTTAATGTGTTCTACCATTTATTATCCGTGTAAATCCGTCACATCCGTGCCATCCGTGTGCTATTTTAAAAAGATTAATCATCAACGGCACTGATGGCCGGTTCATGATACAGGAGCAAATGCCTGTCAGCGTCAAGGGTGGCCTTTATGCCTACCGGGAAGGTGAGGTTCATTCTTCCATGGCCGATACCAAAACCAGCGAGAATGGGAAAGCTGTCTTCCCTGAATATTTTTTCAAAAATTTTATAGATCTGGTCAGCCTCTCCGCAATCTTTAAAAGAACCGAGGGCCATTCCCGCCACCCCTTCAAAGCACCCTGCCAGTTTCATCTGTATCAGCATTCTGTCAATTTTGTATGGCGCTTCCCCGATGTCTTCGAGAATGAGTATGTTATTTTTAAAACAGGGCTGAAAAGGGGTCCCTACAAGATGGCATAAAGTAGTGAGATTGCCACCTGCAACCATTCCCACGGCAGAGCCTGATTTAAGTGTGTCACCGGGTGTTGGCGTGATTTTAATTTTTTGATTTAAGGTTATGGATTTAAGAAATGATTCCCTGGTTTTGCTATCGGCTTTGCCAAGAGTTGTCACCATAGGACCGTGAAATGTTACCAGACCGCATCTTGTATTCAGAACAGACAGAAGGGCGGTAATATCACTGAAACCGATAAAGATTTTGGGATTTTTCTGTATGACTTCATAATCGAGAGATGACAATATCCGTATGGAACCGAAACCGCCCCGGGCACTAATAATCCCTTTGATCGTTTTATCCATGAAAAGACTGTTAAGGAGGTCGGAACGCTCCTCATCAGTTCCCGCAAGGTACATGTCTTCCTTATAAACACCTTCAGGGATAAAGATCTTATATCCCATCTTCTCCAAAACAATGATCCCCTTATGAAATTTGTCCCTGTCAAACGGACTGGCCGGGGCGACGATGCCGATAGTGTCACCCGGTATTAATGGTTTTGGAAGTGTTTTTCTTATCTGGCTGTTCATGTTCTTTCCCACCACAGTGCCATGCTTGTTTCAGGTATCATGCCTGTTCCATGTGATGGCTTCCAGTGTTTACTGTGTACTTGACTTGCAATAGTTTTAATGCTAATCCTCCTGCATCATGATGTCGGGGCGTGGCGCAGCCTGGTAGCGCACTTGAATGGGGTTCAAGGGGTCGGAAGTTCAAATCTTCTCGCCCCGACCATGACAATTCTCATTTTAATTATTGGCAGAAATCCAGATCCAAGTCAATGAGACAATTGTGTCCGCATTTCTCATAAACTACCATGTTCGAAAGATCACAACGAAGCATGAAATATTTACTGTTTCAGAAAAATCCCCTCGATCCCCCTTAGTAAAAGGGGGAAGATTTGCTCCCCTCTTTTCAAAGAGGGGGTGGGGGAGAGTTATTTAATAGAAATTTATTTCATACAAAGAAGTTGCTTTCGGTAAACTATTTGTTCAAAGCAAAATAATTATGGACCACCTGATTAAATAATAATACAATATTAAACTCTTCTCGAGCAGGATTATAATTGTAGGGCATCCAGCATATGTCGTGAGGTTTTTGAGAGTAAAAAGAGAGGTATGGTGCCCCCGGCAAGGATCGAACTTGCGGCACCTGGATTAGGAATCCAGTGCTCTATCCACTGAGCTACGGGGGCATAAAAAACAAAAAAAAATTAGTTTTTTATAAAGTTTTGCCACGTTTATTCCTAAGGTGCTTCTTTAATCACAAAACATCGGTTTGTCAACATAAGGTTTGCCTAAAACCTGTTATTCAAATAGGCAATTATATACTTGCTGTTTTAGAAGTTTTTTTTTATAAGATATTGTCTGTTTATCAATAAGCAGATAGGTGGCGTTTTTTTCTGAAGATAGGCGCTATGATTTTAACCTATTGATTTTATAAAAAAATAAAAAATCCATCCGCAGGTTGGGATGTTAAGGA
Organism: Desulfobacterales bacterium; assembly: GCA_028277765.1. Lineage (GTDB taxonomy): Bacteria > Desulfobacterota > Desulfobacteria > Desulfobacterales > SURF-7 > JANQFQ01. The sequence continues at coordinate 49,374 of JANQFQ010000008.1, read as the reverse complement.
GCAGAGGTATGAAAGTTCTTGTCAGTGACAATCTCGGTGATGCCGGGATACAGATATTAAAAGAAGAAGAAGGAATTGAAGTTGATGTCAATACAGGTCTGGAACCTGAGAAATTGAGATCGATTATCGGTGGTTATGACGGCCTGATTATCAGGAGCGCTACAAAAGTAACCGGAGATCTTCTGGACGCGGCTGAGAATCTTAAGGTTGTGGGCAGGGCTGGCATAGGCCTGGATAATGTAGATATTCCGGAAGCGACAAAGCGGGGCGTTGCTGTTATGAACACGCCTGGCGGAAATGTTGTCACAACAGCTGAACACGCCATTTCCCTGATGATGTCCCTGACCCGTAACATTCCCCAGGGGACATCGTCCCTTCGGGACGGCAGGTGGGACAAAAAGAGACTGCAGGGGAGGGAGGTCTTCAACAAGGTTCTCGGGGTTATCGGCTACGGAAACATAGGATCCATTGTGGCAAACCGGGCCAGGGGATTGAAGATGAACGTGATTGTGTATGATCCGATTGTTACGCCCGAGAAGATAGATAGTGATGGTTATGAAAGTGTCACTCTGGAAGAACTCTACAGACGGTCAGATTATATTACCGTGCATGTTCCAAAGCTGAAAAGCACCATCGGCCTTTTGAACAAGGACGCTTTTGACCAGATGAAAGACGGCGTGATGATTATCAATTGCGCCCGGGGCGGTATTGTTGATGAAGGAGATATTTATGATGCCATAAAATCCGGAAAGGTCGGCGGAGCGGCACTTGATGTATTTGAAACCGAACCTCCAGGAGAATCTCCTCTTTTTGAGCTGGATAATGTGATATGCACGCCTCACTTGGGCGCATCCACCCGTGAAGCCCAGACCAATGTAGCTGTGGCGGTTGCTCAGCAGATCATTGAGTATTTAAAAAATGATACTGTTATTAATGCAGTTAATGTACCTTCCGTCACTGGTGACCTTCTGGCGAAACTGGAGCCGTTTTTAACACTCGCTGATGGTATTGGCAGCCTTCAGGCACAGCTGTCAAGCGGTCCTATCCGGGAAGTTGTCTTAGAATATTCAGGCGACTTTCAGGGACTTGATCTTTCACCAGTCACTACGGCTGTTTTAAAAGGGCTTTTAAGGAAACTGGGTAAGGATGAGGTTAATTCAGTAAACGCGCCTGTTTTTGCCAGTGATATGGGTATTAAAGTCACAGAAACGTCAATGGCTGAATCAGCTAACTACACAAATCTTATTTCCGCAAAAGTGATCACAACTGATATGGTAACAACCATAGCCGGGACGATTTTTGGCAAAAATGAACCTCGTGTCGTTCAGATAAACAAATTTCACTTGGAGATGATCATAGAAAAAGGATTTTTTGCTATCATTCATAACCTTGATAAACCCGGAGCAATAGGGAGTATCGGGTCGACGCTTGGGAATAATAATATTAATATCGCCAGAATGCATGTGGGACAGGAAGAAGATGGCGACAGGAATATCATCTTTCTGCAAACGGACGTGCCGATGAGTGACACTATGGTTCAGCAACTGAGTGATCTGTCAATGGTTAAATCCGTGATACCCCTTATAATTTAAAAAACTATGTCAACATTTTTGAAACAGTATACGTCATTGATTTTTCAAAAACGGTGTTTTCTGCAAGGATATATAACAACTTTTAATAAATGCTTTTTTTATAGAAACAGGAGAAAAAAACATGTCAGATGAAGAAAAAGGATTTGTTTTAAAGGACAATCCAGACGAGGAAAAGAAAACCGAAACAGCGGCAGACGCTTCTTCAGAAAGTGGTTTCAGCGGTGAAGAGCAACTCCCGGAAATAAATTTTGCGACATTTATTTTTTCCCTTAACTCATCAGCCCTTGTTCATCTGGGGATGGTAGAAGAACCCGGTACCGACAAAAAAATGAAAAACCTCCTGCTGGCAAAGCAGACAATAGATATCCTCGGCATACTTGCTGAAAAGACAAAAGGGAACCTTACAGACGATGAGGACAACCTCTTAAAGAGTATACTGCATGACTTGAGGATGATGTATGTAAAGGAAAAATCGTAACGACACGTATTCTTACTTAATAAACATTTAGGGAGGCGATATAATGAAGCTTGCCAGAACAAAAATCGCTGCTGCAGGAAAAATTGTTTTAACACTTATTGCGACCACTGTGATATTGCTAGCTGTTACAGGGCATGATTCAAAACTGAATGCAAAACCGGAAGTAAAAGATTCTTTTATAGTGCCTGGGAGTTTCAGCGGTCTAGCGGAGAACGCCAGCCCTGCTGTAGTCAACATCAGGACTGAAAGGACTGAAAAGGGCGGGGGCCAGGCGTACAGGCATTTTTTCGGAAGCCCCTTTGGAAAAGATGATCCTTTCAATGACTTCTTTGAAAAGTTTTTCGGAGACATTCCGCAACAGGAGTATAAGCAGAAGAGCCTTGGATCTGGATTTATTGTTGATAGGGATGGTTATATTGTTACAAACAACCACGTGGTTGAAAACGCGGACATGATCAAGGTCAGGCTCAAAAGTGAAGAGGAATTTGACGCCGAGATAGTGGGACGTGATCCTAATACAGACCTGGCGCTGCTGAAGATAAAATCGAACAAAGATCTTCCCTCCATAAAAATCGGCAATTCTGACAAACTGAAGGTGGGGGAATGGGTTGTCGCCATAGGGAGCCCTTTTGGGCTGGAGCATACGGTAACCGCCGGTATTGTAAGCGCTAAAGAGCGGGTTATCGGGTCGGGTCCGTATGATGATTTTATCCAGACAGATGCCGCGATTAATCCGGGCAACAGTGGCGGGCCTCTGCTCAATATGCAAGGAGAAGTCATTGGGATCAATACGGCGATTTATTCCCGGAGTGGCGGATATCAGGGCATCGGCTTCGCGATCCCGATCAATCTGGCAAAAGGGATTATCGAGCAACTGAAGGATGCTGGTGAGGTTACTCGGGGATGGCTCGGTGTTGCCATACAGGATGTCAAGGATGACCTTGCCGAGTACTACGGCATCAAAGGACAGAAAGGTGTGCTAGTAACTGAAGTTTTTAAAGGTGATCCTGCAGACATTGCCGGTATAAAGGCCAAGGACATTATCATAGCGGTTAATGGGAAGACTGTTGAAACCAGCAGGGAACTGTCAAGCACTATAGCCGGCATTGGGGTTGGAGAAAAAGCCAAGATAAAAGTCGTTCGTGATGGAAAGACAAAGACGTTTAATGTTAAAATCGCGAAACGGGATGATGGGAAGATCGCTTCAAAGCAACCGGACAAGGAGCATGAAGACGAACTTGGCATCAGGGTAACCAAGCTGACAACCGATATCGCGCGGAAATTCAATATCACCGATACTGATGGGGTTATTGTTGTTTCCGTGGAACCGGACAGTAAAGGGGCGCTTGCTGGTATCATGCGCGGTGACATTATCAAGGAGATTAATCATAAAAAGATCGTTTCAGTTAAGGATTATGAGACTGTCATCAAGAGCATCAAAACCGGAAAAACCATTCAGTTGTTTATTAAAAGAATCAACACCGGCTTTATTGTTATAAAGTTAATCAAATAATAATGAATGATGAGAAAACGCTTTCACCTGCGAAAATAAATCTTTTTCTGCATATACGGGGAAAACGGAAGGATGGATATCACGATCTGTTTTCCCTGATGTGCTGCATCAGCCTTTATGATACCATTCATTTAAATTTCCACCAGAAAAGGACAACCATAACCTGTAGTTCAAAAGAGATTCCCGAAGATGAGTCAAACCTTGCCTTCAGAGCCGCCAATCTTTTTTTTAAAGCTTCCGGTATACAGGAAGGAGTCGGTATTGACATTGAAAAAAAAATACCGGTTGGCGCCGGGCTTGGGGGCGGCAGCAGCAATGCAGCATCTGTACTCCTGAGCCTGAACCGTTTTTATGATTCCCTGTTTACCCAGGATGAATTGATGGAAATGGGGCTTTCTCTTGGTGCTGATGTGCCGTTTTTTGTGTTTGGGAAACCGGCTGTTGCTACTGGGATCGGGGAACAGCTTGATCATTATAACCGTCTGAAACCATATCATATTTTAATAATTAATCCAGGATATCCTGTTTCTACAGCTGAAGTATATGAAAATCTGAATTTAGGATTGACAAAATGTGAAAAAAACTTTAATAGTAACTCTTTTAATGAGCAGGGTTTTGATGCTGGTAAGCATTTGTGTAACGATCTTGAGACGGTTACTTTGAAAATGCAGCCAGATATTAAAACGATAAAAAAGTCGCTTATAAGGTATGGCGCTGAAGGGGCGCTAATGACAGGCAGCGGCCCGACAGTTTTCAGCCTTTTTTCAGACAGCAGGCAGGCTGAAACTGCATACCGTTCACTGACGCAATACAGCAGTGAGAATAAATTTCTTGCTGATATGATAATTTAAGGCTGTTGCATAGCCAGTTTTCAGCGTTGATAATGGGGCGTCGTCAAGCGGCAAGACACAGGATTTTGGTTCCTGCATTCGGAGGTTCGAATCCTCCCGCCCCAGCCAAATATTTTGTGTGAATCATTAGTTTTAATTAAGGATTAAGCTATGAGTGCTTTTGCTGTTTTTACAGGGAACTCTAATCCAGAACTTGCTAAAAAAATTTGTGAATATCTTGAACTGCCGCTCGGCGCTGCCAAGGTTCAAACCTTCAGTGACGGAGAGGTGCAGATAGAAATTACTGAAAATGTAAGATCAAAGAATATTTTTGTAGTACAGTCCACATGCAGTCCTGTTAATGACAACCTTGTTGAACTGCTTCTGATGATCGATGCGTTTAAACGGTCATCCGCGAACAGGATAACCGCTGTTATTCCGTATTTCGGATATGCGCGCCAGGATAAAAAAGTTGCACCCAGGGTACCTATCAGCGCCAAGCTTGTGGCCGACCTCCTTCAGGTTGCCGGGGCTGACAAGGTCATCACCATGGACCTCCATGCCGGGCAGATTCAGGGTTTTTTCGATGTTTCCGTTGACAACCTTTTTGCTGCCCCTGTTCTCCTTGATTATATAAACTCTAATTACAAGAATAATAATGTGGTTATTGTATCTCCTGACGCAGGAGGTGTTGAAAGAGCACGGGCGTTTGCTAAAAGGATAGATGCTGATCTTGCGATTGTCGACAAGCGGAGATCAGCCCCCAATGAAGCAAAAGCGATGGCTGTTATTGGTGATGTAAAAGGAAAAATCGCTATTATTCTTGACGATATGGTTGATACAGCAGGCACGTTAACAGAGGCGGCAAGCGCCATTAAATCCGAAGGGGCGGAAGAGGTTCATGCGTGCTGTGCTCACCCGGTACTGTCCGGCCCCGCAGTTGACAGGATAGACAAGTCCGAACTGAAAAGTCTTGTTGTTACAGATACTATTCCGCTCAACAGCAAGGCCTCAGCGTCTAAAAAAATTATAACATTGTCGATCGCAGAGCTTGTCGGTGAGGCAATTATCCGCAGTTTCAGGGGTGATTCAGTTACATCCTTGTTTGTGTAATTTGTGAAGGAAAAAAAATGGAACTATATGACCTTAAAGTTAATAAAAGAGAAACAAAAGGTAAGGGGGCTGCTCGGGAGCTACGCCGCCAGGGATTTATCCCGGCGATTTTCTACGGGCCGGATACAGAACCGCTCGCGATCAGTGTTGATGTAAGTGATCTTGAACTGGTGTATAAAAAAAGCGGAAGCGGACAGCTACTTGTAAATCTTGATATCCCGGACCTTGATAAACCGAAATCGGCAATGGTCAAGGAACTTCAGACACACCCGGTATCAAACAACTTTCTCCATGCTGATTTTTATGAAGTAGCAATGGACCGGAAAATCAAGGTTATGGTTCCTGTCACAACTACAGGCAAATCAGTGGGGGTTGAGCTTGGCGGAATTTTACAGGTTGTCAGGCGTGAACTGGAGATACTCTGCCTTCCCCTTTCCATACCTGAAGCAATTGAAGTTGATGTTACAGAACTTGATGTCGGCGATTCTGTTCATGTTGAAGAGATCCCGCTCTCGGACGAGATTGAAATTATTCATGACGTGAATTTTACTGTCATTACCGTTGTGGCGCCTAAGGTAGAAGAAGTGCCTGTGACGGACGAGGCACTTGAAGGTGAAGAGGGTGTTGAAGGCGAAGAGGGTGAAGCCGGTGAAGCTGGTGAAAGGGCTGAATCCGAGAAGGCAGAGGGGGACGGAGAATAGCAGCCTGTTTATGATGACTTTATACTGAAGGGTCTTTATGCCCTATAAAAGAGTTTGCCTACTGGTCGGGCTTGGCAATCCAGGTAAATCATATGAAAGGACCAGGCATAATATAGGGTTCATGGTAGTGGATGGCATTGCCAGAGCTTTTTCAATAGAGTTGAGTAAAAACAAGTTTGACGTATTGTTCGGCCGCGGTGTTATAAACGGCGTTGACGTGATCATTGCAAAGCCGATGCTGTTTATGAACAAAAGCGGGCCGCCGATACAGAAGCTTGCAGGATATTTCAATATTTTATGTGAGGACATTCTTGTCATTCATGACGACATTGACCTCATGTACGAAAGATTAAAAATTAAATCGAAAGGAGGGCACGGGGGACACAATGGTGTAAGATCGTTAACCGATGCCCTGGGATCCGGTGATTTTGGAAGGATCCGCGTCGGCATCGGGCGCCCTGAAACCAAAAAAGGTGTCGTGGGACATGTTCTCGGAAAATTTTCAGATAAAGAGAAAGAGATACTTGACCGCGTCATTAAAATGGCAGAGGAGGCGACTGTTACGGTGATTTGTGACAGTATTGAGAAAGGAATGAATCAATTTAATTGAATTAATATTAATTTTTAACTTTTAACGGAATGGAGGAAAAAACATGGAAGCTATTATGGAGAATCTGCCGCTGGTCTGTTTTCTGGTCGGTGTGGCAGGTGTTGTTTTCGCACTGGTAATGGCCGCTTCTGTAAAGGGTGCGCCAGCTGGTGATGAGAAAATGAATGAGATTGCTGATGCAGTAAAAGCAGGAGCGATCGCGTATCTTAACCGTCAGATGAAGAGTATGGCTATTGTTGGTATAATCATAACGGTCATTCTATTCTTTATTAATCATGGTGATGCCAGGATATATTGCCCGCTGGGTTTTGTTCTTGGCGCTGTTGCGTCCTTTTTCGCGGGCTATATCGGTATGCGAGTTTCAGTTATAGCCAATGTCAGGACAGCTGAAGCAGCAAAGGGCGGACTTAATGAAGGCCTTAAAATGGCATTTAAAGGCGGGAGTGTTACCGGTATGATCGTTGCCGCTCTGGCCCTGGTCGCATGTGCTGGATTATACACACTTTTATCTGCAAAAGGTGTTAGCTCACAAAATACCTCCGTTGCCCTTGTGGCACTCGGTTTCGGCGGAAGCCTGATATCCATTTTCGCACGTCTTGGCGGCGGTATCTTTACCAAGGGTGCTGATGTTGGTGCCGACCTTGTTGGAAAGGTTGAAGCCGGCATTCCGGAAGATGATCCCAGGAACCCGGCAACCATCGCTGACAACGTGGGTGACAATGTGGGTGACTGCGCGGGTATGGCAGCCGACCTTTTTGAAACTTACGCTGTAACAACAGTCGCTGCCATGGTGCTCGCGGAACTCCTTTTTAAAGGAAATGAGACAGCCATCATTTTTCCGCTGGTGCTTGGCGCCATCTCAATTGTCGCCTCGGCCATTGCGGTCTTCTTTGTCCGTATGAAAGAGGGAAGCGACTATATTATGGGCGCTCTGTACAAGGGTATGTTCGGAGCAGCTATTTTAGCTGCCGCAGTATTCTATCCGGCTACAATGAATATATTGAGTGGTGTGGAAGGTATTAACGCATCTAATCTTTATTGGTGTGCTATTGTGGGGCTGGTTCTGACCGTTGTTATCGTTTTTATCACTGAGTATTATACAGGTCTCAGGAAACCGGTTAAAGATATTGCGGAAGCATCCACAACCGGTCATGGTACGAATATCATCCAGGGCCTTGCCATCAGCATGCAGTCAACAGCTGCTCCTGTTATTGCTATTTGTATCGCGATATTGGTGGCTCATTATTTAGGAGATCTTTACGGCATAGCGATTGCGGCTGTTTCCATGCTGTCAATGACCGGTATGGTTATCGCCATTGACGCGTACGGCCCGATTACAGACAATGCAGGCGGTATTGCTGAAATGGCTGAAATGGATGAAAGCGTACGCGCAATCACAGATCCTCTGGATGCGGTTGGAAATACAACCAAGGCGGTTACAAAAGGGTATGCCATTGGTTCAGCAGCCCTCGCGGCACTGGTTCTTTTTGCTGCGTTTACACAGGATTGCGATCGTTATGGTCTGAAATTTGACTTTGATATATCACAGGTTAAGGTTCTTATCGGCCTTTTTATCGGCGGTCTACTGCCGTTCCTGTTCGGTTCAATGGCCATGACAGCTGTTGGGAAAGCTGGCCATGCGGTTGTTAATGAAGTAAGGCGTCAGTTTGCTGAAATGCCTGGAATTATGGAAGGGAAGCAGAAACCTGATTACGCAGCCTGTGTTGACATTGTCACCAAGTTTGCCCTGTCAGAAATGATGATTCCGGCGCTTATTCCTGTTCTGACACCTGTTCTCGTAGGGAAGCTTCTTGGTGGACAGGCGCTTGGCGGACTTCTGATCGGAAGTATTGTCACAGGTATTTTTGTCGCAATCTCCATGACAACAGGCGGTGCTGCATGGGATAACGCGAAAAAATACATCGAGGACGGTAATTTCGGCGGAAAGGGCAGCGATGCTCATAAAGCCGCGGTCACCGGTGACACAGTAGGTGATCCTTACAAGGATACAGCTGGCCCTGCTATTAACCCGATGATCAAGATTCTTAATGTTGTTGCACTGCTGCTGGTACCCTTTCTCGCATAATCAGGGTATTTTGCATGAAATTATAAGGGCTGGCGCATATCCGCGCCAGTCCTTTTTTTGTTGATTGTTTGTGAAAAATCTGTTATGTATTGATATCATTAAAAAAAAAACAAAAAATCAACGAATAAATTTATTTTTTGGTGGTAAAAATGGCTAAAAATGCAGTAAAAGCAAAGACTAAGGATGAAGTCAAAGAGGACAATTCATTTCAGGCAGGTGACCTGGCGGTTTATCCCGCTCATGGTGTAGGCCGGATTGAATCGATTGAGAACAAGGATGTGGGTGGATCGAAGCAGGACTTCTATATAATGAAAATCATTGAGAATAACATGGTCATTATGATCCCCACAAAAAATGTTTCCTCAGTCGGCTTACGGGGCGTTATTAAAAAGAAAGAGATCCGTAAGGTCTATAAGGTGATGCAGACGAAAAATGAAAATCCTATAGACGGTCAGACATGGAACCGGCGGTACCGTGAATACATGGACAAGATCAGAACTGGATCAATTTATGATGTTGCCGAAGTTTTCAGGGACCTGTACCTGTTAAAGTTTACAAAAAATCTTTCTTTCGGGGAACGGAAGCTTCTGGATACGACCAAGGGGCTGCTGCTCAGGGAACTTTGCATAGCAAAGGATAAAGACGAAGATCAAATAATGGCTGAGATCGAGTCGCTGTTTCCTGGAAAAAATTAGCTGTTTACTTACAAATGCCTGATCAAGGTGCTTTTCATGTTGTTGTTGATAAAACAGACTCTGAAAAGCGCCTTGACTTTTTTGTTTCATCCACTATTCCTGACTGCTCCCGCAGTCTTGCCTCTTCTCTGATCCAAGACGGTATCATCAAGGTCAATGACATTGTCAAAAAGCCCGGCTACAAGATAAAACCTGGTGAAGTAATAACCGGTTATATCCCATGCCCTGAGGAGCCGGTTTTTGAACCTGAGCCGATTCAGTTGAACATTATTCATGAGGATGACCATATCATCGTCCTGAATAAGCAGGCCGGTATCGTTGTCCATCCAGCACCAGGGCATTATTCCGGAACATTAGTAAACGGGCTTCTTTTTCACTGCCCTGATCTCAAGCATATCAATGGAGAGCTTCGGCCGGGTATTGTTCACAGGCTTGATAAGGATACAACCGGGGTTCTTGTTGTCGCAAAAAACCATCAATCCCACTTACAATTGGCCTCTCTTTTCAAAGACCGTAAAATCGAAAAGAGATACCTGGCGATTGTTTACGGCATCATGAAGGAAGATACAGGGAGTATTACAAAACCGATCGGTCGGCATCCATCAGATAGAAAAAAAATGTCGACAAACAGCAGGCATCCGCGGACCGCGGAGACTGCCTGGAAGATAAAAGAACGGTTTGAGGGATTTACCTTGTTGGAGGTTTCCATTAAAACCGGACGAACGCATCAGATTCGCGTACACTGTTCATCTATCCATCATCCTGTGGTTGGTGATCAGGTTTACGGCGGTAAAAAAGCTATTAAGGGTTTTGTCCAAAAAAAGGAAGCGCTTGAACTTATCAAGCCAATGTCCCGTCAAATGCTGCACGCCCAAAGTCTCTCTTTTAATCATCCCGTGACCGGCGAGAAGATGCGTTTTAAAGCGCCCCTGCCAGATGATATGGAAGAGCTCATTAGGGGGTTACGGATGTGTTGCTAATGATTTTAAGTGCCTTAAGTTATAAGTTACAAGTGCCTAAAGTTAAGGTATCGCTTTGCTCTGACTTTTTTATCACGCAAAGACGCTAAGGCGCAAAGTTGATATAGCACATGGATTAACCTTGTTAAATCCCTAAAGGAGCTTCGAAGCAGAAAGGGTTGTTAACAATTCTTTATACCTCTTTTGCAGGATTTCCCGGTTAAAATTTTCATCAAAATCAGCCAGGGCAAACAGAAATTCTCCTTTGATAACAGATGTTTTATCTTTGAACGCTTTAAGGCTGTATGTGTAAGCAAGCTGGCTGTGATTCTGAAGGTGTCCTTCCAGTTTAAATTTGCCATCCAATATATGTGTACCAGAAATGATGCACTGATTGACCTTTAAAAGGAACGCGTGTTTTTCAAAATCGGTTATAAACCGGACATGGCAGGCCCCGAGTTGGGCAAGGGTTTCAATTCCCAAATACAGGGGCGCCTTGGTAAAATGCTTGTGCCCGGTAACAGCTGTTTTGTCTATGCTGCTGATTCTGTCAAGCAAAACAAAACCATCAAGATTTGTGTGGATATCTATTCTGTCCATGGTTTGATAACAATGGCACTGTTCTGGCCGCCAAAGCCGAAATTTTCGAGCAAAACTGTATTTGGTGGATAATTAATACCGTTTTGAACAAAATTAAGAGATTTGTGACACGGGTTGGTCAAATGCCTTATTTCCGGAAGATATTTGTGTTTCATTAGGATGATACAGAGGGCAAGTTCAACCGCGCCGCAGGCAGGCGTTAAATGGCCGATCCATGATTTGAGAGCAAGTATAAACGGTTTGTGGTCTCCATACACACGGTCAATTAGTTCTGCCTCCATATCATCGTTCAGTGGCGTGCCTGTTCCATGTGTTGATACAACATCCACATCAGAGGGCATAAGACCAGCATCATTAATCGCTGATCGAACAGTTGCCTCTTCATATTTGCCTTCGGGATCAGGCGCTGTCATGCTGTGGCCGCTGATAGAGGCGTTAAAACCGCATATCTCAGCGTGTATTTCAGCGCCCCGTTTTTTCGCGTGTTCAAGTTCTTCTAGCAGGATAAAAGCGCCGCCTTCTCCTGCCACGAATCCCTGCCTGCTGGTGTCAAAAGGGCTGTAATTATTATCTCTGCCTTTTTTGACCACGAAAAAGGCCTGGGCCTTTTTATACGCCATTATACCGCTATAACTGAAACGGGATGATCCGCCACCGGCAAACGCAAGGTCAAGATAACCGTCCTTTATTTTCCGGAACGCTTCACCAATGGCCTGTAGGGTAGCGGAACAGGCGGTACCTATAGTAGCATTATCACCATGTATCCCTGTCAGTCTTGAAATGACCGAGGCTGCTGTGTTAGACAGATACTTCAGCATCCAGAGAGCCTTTAGTTTGCTTAAATCCGGGTTGTCAGGATTGAGATAAGAGAGTTCTTCCCCGAAGTCGAGGCTCGGACCGCTGCCGATAAAAAGACCAGCTTTAGCGAGGGTGTCATCCTGTAAGTCAGCGTTTTTCACTGTATCAACAGCTGATGCCACACAGAACTGGGCTCCCCGTTCAAGGTAGCGGGCATGCTTGAAACGGCCGATATGGTCCTTGAGATTAAAGTTTTTTACCGGGCAGATGAGAATATCATCATCAATAGGCGAAATTTCAAAAGGGGCATTCCCTTTTTTAAAATTGTCCATGATAGTGTCTGGGGAAGATCCCAGAGGGGACAAAATACTGAAAGCTGTAATAACTACCCGTCGCGGCATTCAGACCTCTTTATAAATGTCATCCAGTCTGCTTCTTTCAACATAGGCAGGCGTCTCATCAGGAAAGCCTGCTGTGACAAAGCATTTAATTTTGATGTTATCGAGCCTTAAAATATCTTCAGGGTTTGATGCAAAGGCTAAAGGGGCCGTCAGGATACATGAGCTGATACCAAGCTCTTCTCCTTTTAAAATAAAACCTTTTAGGGCAAGCCCGACGGTTATATCAAAGTCAGTATCACCTCGGGAAGAATGGGAAATAATATCAGCCCGAACCAGTTTTTCTGAAAAACCGTTACCATCAGTAATTGTCCCTACGGCAAAGAGAACCGGCGCATCCATGATGAATTTTGAATACCGCCAGTACGCGTTAATCAGGTTCCTGATTTTTTTTGACGCTTTTTTTGTTTCCCAAGTTCCTAAAAATGTTTGATACCCTTTCTCAATCTCTTTAAAAAAGTTTTTCCTGATGCCAGGTGTTATGATCCGGATAAAACGGACCGGCCGGCTGTTAGACGGGGAGGGCGCCATTGAGGCGCAGTGTACCATCTCCTCAATCTGGCCTTGATCGGGTGGATCAGGTTTATACTTCCGTATACTTCTTCTTTTATTTATCAGTTCGTCAAGAGACAGCATTGGCTGTATTAGAGTTAGTTATTTGTTCTCAAGTTTCCATGAAACATAACTGATCAAATCATTTACTTTCAGAACCGGACCTCCCTGGAGGTCATTGAGCATATCATCGATTCTTTCCCGGGTAAGGAACCTGTATTTTTCTTCAAGAAAATCACCCGCGTCTTTACCAGCATCTTTTGCTTCTTCCAGAAACTCCCTGAGCAGGCGGAGAAAAATTTCATCATCATTTACATCTATGCCAAAGCTTGCATTGATCGCGACCGCAAGTTCTAAAAGATCGATTGATTCAGCATCAAGATCCCTGACCATATACGCGTCAGGCGTGATCTCTTCTTTTTCAATATCAAGAAGCTCCGCCAGTTCTTCCTGGATGGTTTGTAAAATATCCATTACATCATCTCCTTATATTATTTTTTTCACCCCAGAGACACAGATGAATGGCAAATCCGAAATCCGAATATCGAAATTCGAAACAAATCTAAAATCCAAATGAAAAAATGATCGAAACGCTGCTAATCCTAATGCCCACCGGGCCTGCTGTTATTTAAATAATCCGCTTTGGCGAAATTATTTAAGTGATAAACAACCTCCGTGGCCTCTGTGGTGAATATGTTGTTTTATTATTTTCCTGCTGACAATCCTCCATCAAATGTTATTTCTACGGCATTAAAGCCAGTTGCGCTATCAGAAAGAAAAAACAGGATGGTTTCCGCCACCTCTTTATTTCCCAGAGCCCTTTTGATCGGTATTCGACTGAACAGACTTTTTTCATTTTTATTGATGAAATCTTTGCCTCTTCCCGCGTTAATGTAACCGGGTCTCAAGGAAACAGTTGTTATACCTCGGCTGCCAAGCTCCAGACCAATGTTTTTGTAAAGAGCTTCAGACGCCAGCTTGGCTGACGCGTAAAAACCCTGACCGGGATTTGGTGATATGGCTGCGGAAGAAGATATATACACCATCCTCCCTCTTTTTTTCTTCAGCATGGTCCGGGCTGATCTGCTGATAAGTGCTGATCGGAAAGCGAGGTTTTCTTCAAAATACTTGTACGATGCATCCGGGTCAGCCGAGGCCACAAGCCGTTCGTAATCTGTATGAGCAAAATCGACCATGTAATCCAGATCATCTTTAATCTGGTCAAAAAGCGGAACAAGAGTTGATTGGTCCGCGAAATCGAGTAGGGCTGTTTCAAATTTTCCAGAAAAGGGTTTCATTACTTCATCAATGTCTGCGAGACCTTTTTCAGTCCTTGCCGTCAGGATGGGGTAGAGTCCGGTTTCTGCCGTCAATTTGGCCAGGGTGACGGCAAGATCACATGTCCCGCCGGTAATTAGAACACGGTTTCCGGAAAAATTAAGTTTCATAGGTTAATTTGCCTGTTGCAACGGTCGTATCAGTGTCATCGTAAAGAAAGCACTTTATGTTGTTTTGTTTGATATCAATACGATACGGATATTCACCAGGAGGAATAAACTTCTTGAACTTGAAATTGGACATTCCACACACCGTTCCCGGCAGATCAATGCTTTTTCCCGCTTCAATAAATGCGTGTATGATCATGCTACCCGGTACAACCGGATTTGACGGGAAATGGTCCTTGTAGATGCGGTCTTTGGGATCAAAAAAGAATTTCCCTTTATGGCTGCTCTGGCTGACCGTGTTCATTATTAAGTATCCTTATATTATCGTAACCTTTAATATATATTGAAGATTGCGGACAGTGCAAGGAATTTTCCACCACAAGGGCACGAAGGAAAGGTTATTTTCGCTCCAAGGAGCCCTACCTTGCTTGGCAAACCTCTGCCTGGGAAAATGATAATGAATCTGTAGCGCAGAGCCTGAAAATAAATCTTCGTGTTTTTCGTGCTCTTTGTGGTAAGAACGATCTTTTTCTTCTGCACCTTAGTGTTTGGCGGCTCTGTTGCGGAATTGACGGCAATTTCCAGAACAAAAAAGGGCGATCACTCTCAGAATGCAAGTAATCGCCCTTCTATATATAAAGACAGCTGCTTTTAACTATGCAGCGTCAGTGTCTTTGTTGTAGCAAACCCTGCAGCAGTACAGGCAGCGGTTTGATTCGTGTTTGGCGTCGTCCTCGGAGATGACGAGGTCAGCTTCTATAAAACTTTTTATCCGTTCATCCACCGGAAGTTCAGGCATTGGCGTACGTTCGGTTTTCCCAACACCTGGGACTGAATCAAACAGGCTTCCTGGTATATGGCGTTGAAATAGTGATTTTGGCGCAGGAGTGACGGGTTCACCATTCAGGTATTGGTGTATGGACCGCGCAGCTCTGCGGCCGCCTCCGATAGCTTCAACCACAAGCGAGGCGCCAGTGGCGGAGTCACCGGCTGTAAAGATATACGGAATAGATGACTGGAGGGTGTCTTCATCCACCTGATCAATGGTGTCCCAACGGGTTGTTTGAAGGTCAGCCAGGAGTTCTTCCTTTTCCTTGAAGAAGATGTCTGGTTTCTGGCCAATAGCTGTGATCAGCATGTCTGCTTCCATTACCGTCTCAGACCCTTCAATGGGAACCGGTCTGCGTCTTCCGCTTGCGTCAGGTTCGCCAAGCTCCATTTTCAGGTATTCAAGGCCCTTGATATGGCCATTGCCATCGTCGATAACCTTATTCGGTGCGGCAAGAAACGTAAAGTCGATCCCTTCATGTTCTGCGGCAACAATTTCAACTTCATTTGCCGGCATTTCGTTTCGAGTCCGCCGGTAAACAATGGAGACTTTTTTCGCACCAAGCCGGACTAAGGTACGGACACAGTCAATAGCAGTATTACCACCGCCGATGACGATGCAGTTGTTGCCGATGGGTATCTTTTCATCACTGTCACCCTGCTGGGCCACTGAAAACCTTGAGAGGAAATCGATACCTGTGAAACAGCCTTTCAGGTTTTCACCGTCAATGCCGAGCTCATAATCCTTCCACGCTCCGATCCCCATGAATATGGCGTCATACCCTTCATCCCTTAATGACTGGACCGTGAAATCAACACCCAGTTTTGTATTCATTTTCGCTTCAATGCCGAGGTCAAGAATCCTCTGGCATTCCCACTCAAGGACATCCTTTTTCGGGAGCCGGTATTCAGGGATACCGTAGCGAATAATTCCGCCGAGTTTCGGCATCATGTCGTAAATAGTAGGACTGTGACCGAGCCTGCGTAGAAAATACGCACAGGAAAGACCTGCAGGACCGCCACCGATAACCGCGATTCTCTTGCCAGTGTCAGGCGCGCAGGTAATCGGGAACTTTTTCCCTGAGTTCATTTCATAGTCAGCTACAAATCGTTTAAGCTGGTTGATTGAGACCGCTTCATCATCTTCTATGGCGCGTCGGCATTCATCCTCACATGGATGTGGGCAGACCCTTCCGCAAGCGAGAAGCAGGGGATTCCGTTCCCTGATCGTATTCACAGCCCCTTCATAATCACCCTCGGTGATCTGTTTGATATACTTCGGGATATCGATCTGCGCGGGGCATGTCTGGGCGCATGGTGCATGGGCGCCGTCTTCCTGGTTCATTGAGAGGAGCCGTTCCGACATGGTCTTAACGTGGATGATGCCTTTGGGGCAAGCTTTCTGGCATGCACCGCATCCAACACATTTTACCTCATCAACAACCGGAAATCCATTTTCACCGATCTCAACAGCGTCAAACAGGCAGGACCTGACACAATCCCCATAACCGACACAGCCGATGCTGCAGACACGCTTCCCCCCGTATAATTCAGCCATGGCAGCACAGGTGTTGATTCCCATGTATGAATATTTGTCGTCAGCCCTGTCTCCGCCTTTGCAGGTGTTTTTAGACAGTATAGCTTCTGCTGCGCCAGCCTCCATGCCCATTACAGCAGCGATATTTTCAGCGCATTCCGAACCGCCGACAATACAAGCGCTGGGCGGCGCTTTTCCGGCCACGATAGCAGCCGCCGCTGCTGTACATCCTGCGAATCCGCATCCGCCGCAGTTAGCACCGGCCATACAATATTCAACCTGTGCAATCCTCGGGTCTTCCCAGACATAGAACACTTTTGATGCCACACTGAGCACCACCGCGCATCCAAATCCGAGTCCTAGCATTAAAAATATTGCTCCAGAAACAGCTTCCATTTAACCTCCGAATATACCTACATCATATAATTAATATAATAGTGTTATTATAATTTTTTACTAAACCATCCCTTGAAAAGTGTAAAACGTCAGTGCAATGATGCCAGCGGTAACAAGACCAATTGACGCATCTTCTAATGGTTTCGGTACCCTGGCCAGGATAATCCTTTCCCTTACACCAGCAAAAAGGATAAGTGCCAATCCAAAACCAATGGCATACGCCAGAGCATTAATTATGCAATCCATAAAAAGATATTCTTCCTTGCCGGCATTTATCAGACATGCGCCCATGACTGCACAGTTTGTTGTGATCAGGGGAAGAAAGATGCCAAGACTTGAGTAAAGCGGCGGCACCATCTTCTTTAAAAACATTTCAACAAACTGGACAAGAGATGCAATAACCAGGATAAACGAAACGATTTGAAGATAGTCAAGATCATGCTTTACCAAAAGGTTATTGATGAACCATGTGAATACAGCAGCAAGGATGAGAACAAAAACAACAGCCATGGACATACCGGTTGCTGTTGACATTTTCTTGGATGTGCCCAGAAAGGGACACTGGCCGAGAAACTGGGCAAGTACGATATTGTTTACAAAAATTCCTGCAAACATTAGTTCGAAAAAAGGTTCAGTCATTATTCATCTCCTATTTTTTCCCAACAATATTCATTAAGCAGAGAAGCAGACCTACACAGACAAAAGCACCAGGTGCTTCTATTAAGAATGTAAATGGTTCAAATGAAGAGCCAAAAATTTCAGTTGCCTCATATTTGAACTGTCCTAGAATGTTAAAGGTTAAATTGCCGGTTCCAAGAATTTCCCTTACAGCGCCAATGGCACCCAGGGATAATGTAAAACCCAGCCCAATACCGAGACCATCAGCAATTGATGGCGCAAACTTATTCTTATATGCAAATGCTTCAGAGCGGCCAAGCACAACACAGTTAACAACGATAAGTGGTATAAACATGCCGAGTTCATTATAAAGATCATATGCATATGCTTCTAAAGCAAATTTAACAATAGTTACAAAGGTGGCGATAATAATAATAAAGCACGCGATACGTACCTTAGGGGGTATAACCTTTCTTAGTAAAGAGACCAGCAGATTGGAACAGACCAGAACAAATGTTGTGGCCAGTCCCATACCAATACCGCCTGCAATGGTTTTTGTTACAGCTAGAACAGGACATAATCCCAGAACAAGGTTGAATGGGGGTATCTCATCCCATAGTCCTTTTTTGAACTCCTGTGCAATTGATTTTGCCATATTTTTATCTCCCTGACAACTTAATTGGAAAATTGTTTTACTTGAGTTTCTAATTCAGGTTTCAGCTCTTTATATCTGATACCGGCTTCTGTAACAGCTTTGCATACCGCAGCTGATGTTATTGTGGCGCCGCTAATGGCGTCAATGGTACCGCCTTCTTTTTTAACTTTAAACTCCTGCATGATGTCCAGGCCCGGAAACTGGTTTTTTAGATCCGGTTTTTCCTTGGCATCTGCACCATACCCTTTTGTCTCTGTATGTTTGGTCACTCCAATGCCGACTATCTTGTCTGTCTCAAGATTAATTCCTACCATGACATAGACCTTGTCAGCATATCCGGATTTATAGGTTTCATATACAACCGTATTCGGTTTGCCGTCAAAAACACCCACATAGCATTTCATTTTTTTCGGGCCGTATTTTACTTCAAATTTGCTTTCTAGGGGATCGTTTGATGCGCCTTCAAGAATGGTCTTGAGGGTTGGTGCCTGATTATTGATCAGGTTTTGATAATCTCTTTGATCTATTGTCAGATCATTGACATAAGCAAGGACACCGCCTGACAGACTGCTGATGATCGTCAGCACAACTACCATTTTTATCAGTTCTTTCATTTTAGTCTACCTTTCCAATAGCTTTAGGCCTGATTTTATCAATAATCGGGTTCGCGAGATTCATAAACAGGATCGCGAGGACCACACCGTCAGCATACATTCCGACATTACGTATAAGGACTGTCAATATTCCGCAGCCAGCTCCAAAGATCAGCATGGGAATAAAATATACAGGGGAAGATGAGTCATCAGTAGCAAGAAAGAATGCCCCGAGTAATGTATATCCTGAAAGGAGGTGGATAACCGGGCTGCCATATTTTGCCGGATCGTAACAGTTAAAAATATAAGCTGTGATCAATATCCCGGCCAGGAAAGAGACAGAGATTTCCCACCTGATAAAGTTTCTGATGATCAGATAAATACCGCCGATAATCAGGAAGAGACCGCATGTGGCTCCGATTCCGCCGATCTGGAGTTTTAGTAAATTACCCATTAGTAGATCACAGGCGTTTATGGTAGAAACAGCTTCCGGTCCGACATTTTTCATCGCTGTCATGGGATAGACCTTAATTGTTTCAAACGTGTAGTTAGCAAGGGCAGCATCAAAATCAAAATAATTTCTCCATGATACCATTAAGATGGCCATACCGATAAGAGCGGGGTTAAACGGGTTTGCGCCCATGCCGCCGAAGATTTCCTTGCCGATGACAACCGCTACAAAGGTACCAACAACAACAAACCACCAGGGTGATGTGGCAGGGAGCATCATGGCAAATAGCAGCCCGATCAGGGCGGCATTTCCGTCTCCAACAGATACAGGTCTTTTATTTGCCATGTTCATCAGGTATTCCCAGATGATTGCTGACGAAACAGCCAGGGAGACAACACCGACAGCCGGCGCACCGTATCTGTATAAGCCAGGCAAAGTAGCAATAAGCGCCACAATAAATATGTTGTAAGTTTTTTTCGAGATGGTACTCCCCATATGTATAAAGGGAGGATGGGATACAACCAGCATTTTTTTCTGATTAAGCATTTTCTTCTGCCTCCAGTTGTTCTGCTTCTGCTGCTTCAGCAGCTTCTGCAGCTGCTTCAGCTTCTGCTTCTTCCTCCTGAATCCTGACAAGTTCATGTTTTGCCAATCTTATAAACTGAAATATCGGCATTTCCGCAGTACAGACAAAACTGCAGAGGCCGCATTCTACACATGAATAAAGGTCATAATCATCAGCTGCTTCTTCATATTCGCCTGCTTCAAGGAAACGGACTAGCAGGTTGACCGGTACGTTGACTGGGCAGGTTCTGATGCATTCGCCGCAGTTGATGCACGCACTGTCTGATACATTTGGTATGTCAGCTTTGTCCTGTATCATGATAGCGTCTGTATCAGGTTGAATTGGATAATCACCTGCGTAAACAGCAGATCCTCTCATAGGGCCGCCGGCAATGATCCTGTCCTGATCATTTGTCGTGATGTCAAGGGCAGCAAGGATATTTCCCACAGGTGTCCCTATTACAGCTGAGACAACGGTTTTGGTAAGATCTTTATTAATAATGGTGACAAGTTTCCTGTTTGGGATTTTACCGTCTTTATAAGCATCCCCCATGGCGGCAATTGATTCAGCACTGATAAAACAGATGCCCATATCTTCAAGTTTTACTCCTGCCTGGATCTCCTGGCCCAATACATCTTTTACGATCATTCTTGGAATGGCTGAGGGATATTTGGTGCTTACTGCCACGGTATCAATCATTTCTGTATGAGCGTCCCTTTCAAGACTGGGCGGTACGGCCAGTACAACATCATTAATTCCGGTTATTTTTTTCAGGATCTCTATCCCTTTTTTAATCGGGATACAGCTGTATCTGACAGCATACTGTTTGGCTGCCACCAGCAGGTCAGGATCCATGCCGGCAACAACAATTTTCTTGATGGGCCTGTCAGGATCGTTCAGCCGTTTCAGATCAGGTTTGCCGGGAACACATTCCAGAAAGTTGATGGCATTATCAAGGGCAGGCTTGCTTTTGAAAGCGCTGAATGTGTCATCAATCTCATCACCGCCAGCCTTGATGTCGATGGCTGTATACTCTTTGCCTCTGTCCCCGGTAAACGGGTTAATAGCGGTTATCTCACCAGTAACGGTTGAGATCACGTATACATCGCTCTCTTTAGATACAGTCAGTTTCTGTCCTTCTTTGACTTTTTCTCCGGCCTTAATTAAGAGCGCGTTCCGGTTTTCCAGCGGGATATCCACCAGTAAGGTGACATTCATGGGGGCTGATATTGCTTGGGCTCCTGGTGTGGTAGGACCGACCATCTCGTATTCAACCTTTGGCCTTATAAGTCCGATAATCGATTTTTTTATCATGGGTTACCCTTTTATAAATTTATATTTATATATTTGCTTTGAAATGGCATTTCGTGCATTTGTCGTCGCTTTTTACATCCCATGGCCCCAAGCCATACTCTTTATGGCAATCGCCACATTGTTTGTGAAATGCGTCTTTGCTTTTTGGATACGCAGCATCTTCAATTTCATCTGCATCATGACAATCCAGGCATGCTTCAGGCGGTGTCTCAGGAATTTCTTTTAAATGACATGTTTTACATTTAGTGATGTCTGCTTCATCTTCCACAAAATGGTGATGGCAGTCAAAGCAGTCAAGGCCATAGCCGGAGCTGTCAAAATGCTGCTGGTGATTCAAAACCACCATGCCGCCATCATTATCCATTACTACTTTGGTAGGACATTCAGGTTTTTCTGGTGGGCTGGCATAGCAGAGAAAAGCAACAATCAAAAGGATAGCTGCAACGTTTTTAACCAATTTTAATCTTTTTTCTTGATCCATTGAATCTATATTCCTTTCAAAAGTTTATCATTTGAAAAGTTCCGGTATAAATTACGAAATGAACTACCTATCATGATACTTTCTAGGCTTCAAGTATTTTTTCTCCTTTTTATATAAAAAATATTTTTAGTGCCCGAATTTGTTTTATGGCTACAACCGTTTGAATATAAAGCAAAAAAGATTAGACATGAAAAAGAGAAAGCGTAGATTGGCATGAAAAAATTGAAATGCGGGCCAACATGTGTATAATCAGAGCGACATAATTATTATTTTAAATTAGAGTACGCAAGTTTTCACTATCGTTCAACTATGAATTATATTTAACACGATTATTGGACCGGATTTGTAAGAAATATGTCATTCAACTCCATAGAGTTTATTCTTTTCCTTCCTGCGGTTGTATTCCTTTATTATGTCATACCATACAGGTTCAGGTGGCTGTTTCTCCTTATGGCCAGCTACTATTTTTACATGTGCTGGAAGGTGGAATATGTCATCCTTATCATCATTTCAACACTGGTCGATTATATTGCCGGCATTCAAATGGGAAAGGCAACGGACAAATCGAGGAAAAGAAAATTCCTGGTGTTAAGCCTGGTCATCAACCTGGGGCTCTTATTTGTTTTCAAGTATTATAATTTTTTCAATGATTCCGCGAGAGCTGTTTTTAACCATTTCAACATTTTTTATAATGTGCCGGCATTTGATCTGCTCCTCCCTGTGGGGATCTCTTTTTATACGTTCCAGACATTGAGCTATTCATTAGATGTTTACCGTGGTACACGGGAGCCGGAAAAGCACCTGGGAATATTCGCCATTTATGTCGCGTTTTTCCCCCAGCTGGTTGCAGGGCCGATTGAACGCTCCACCCGGCTTCTCCCACAGTTCAGGGAAGAGAAGACATTCGATTATCTCAGGGTGACGAACGGCCTAAAGCTGATCCTCTGGGGATTTTTTAAAAAGCTGGTTATCGCTGATCGGCTTGCGGTTTACGTTAACGAGGTTTTCAGCAGTCCTGGTGATTACAGCGGTGTATCCGCGATCCTGGCATCTTATTTGTTTGTCTTCCAGATCTACTGCGATTTTTCCGCGTATTCTGACATCGCCATTGGTTCCGCACAGACAATGGGATACCGGCTGAACCTGAATTTCAGACGTCCTTTTTTTTCCCGGTCCATATCAGAGTTCTGGGAACGGTGGCATATATCATTGACAACCTGGGTCAGGGACTATTTCACATGGGCGCTTATCCGTACAAAAATGATGAAGGGGCGAAAGAACAGTATCATTTTTGTCTCCATGACCGTTATCGGTCTGTGGCACGGCGCTGCCTGGACATATGTCTTATGGGGCGCTTTGAATGGCTTTTATCTTGTATTTTCAAACTGGACAAAGAAAATAAGAAAGAAGATGGCGGTTTTTTTTCACTTGGAAAAGGCACCGGTTTTTCATTACGCACTACAGGTTTTTATTGTTTTTAATCTGTTTTTCCTGCCGGGTATACTCTTTAGGGCCAATTCAATTTCCGATGTTTTTGTTGTAATAAAAAATTTAGTTTACGGAGGAACAGTCCACAAGGGTTTTATGATTGACGCGGTCAACGGATATGAGATGACCATCTCCTTTATTGCGATCAGTTTTATGTTGTGTGTTGAAGCTGTGCAGGAGTATTTTTATGTTAAAAAAGGAAAAGGATTAAGGGAAGTATTTGCCAATGTGCCTATTATAATAAGGTGGCCGGTGTATTATATTATTATTTACAGTATTTTTATGTTTGGAGAATTCGAGCTTGCGGAATTTATTTATTTTCAGTTTTAATGATGAAAACATGTTCACCACGAAGAACACGAAGAACACGAAGAAATTTTTTAATCGCTTTGCGAAAGATAACAGCTAAATATTAGTAATGAAATGATTAAGTCAGGAAACAGCAATGAATATAAAGTGCATATAGGTAAAATAACCCTTAGCCCGGAGGGCCGACACCCCCCTTCGTGCTCTTCGTGTGCTTCGTGGTGAGGACAGTCTTTGTTTTTACTCTGTGGTAGATAAAAGATTATTTATGAAACGATTTGTTTTAAAAGCTGTTTTGTTTGTGGTTATCGGTATTGCAGGCATGGCTGTTTTGTGTTTTATCAGCAACCACACATACCCTGAGGCCCAGATATTCAGGGAGGTGCTTTTAAAGAACTACTTGGCAGATCATATGGATGAGGTCGATACGCTTTCTGCGGGGAGTTCTTATGGATGCGCGCTTCATCTTGAAACAATGGGGTATGACGGGTGCGATATATGGCAGCTGGGGATGGATATCTTTGAAACCAGGGTTCAGCTTGAAACTTATGTTCCTAAGCTTCCAAAGTTGAAAACAGTATTTCTGGGTGTAGGCTATACGTTATTTCACGGAGACAATGGTGTGTATAACCTTGAAGGGAGGGCGCCACGACGCAGACTTTTTTACGCAATCAACCCGTCCTTCAAGGTGATCCCGGGTGATATGGCAAATTTTAATTTTATCAAAGGGAAGATGCTGCCGATCACCCGAAGGGACCACTGGCGATCTGTTTATCAATCGTTATTCAAACCTGATGTCATAAAAAATGTAAACAAAGGGAGTCCCAGCTATCTGCCACACATGCTGAGGCGAAGGTCGATGAAGCAGATTAAAAGCCCCAGAAAGCTGGCGATAATGGCGAAGAGGGGCGCGTTTCCATATAGCCAGAAAAAGCAGAAGGAGATGATGAAGAACCATCCAAGGATTCATGATGACACATATAATACCTTTGTTGACATCATCAATTATCTTAATTCGAAAAATATAAGGCTTGTATGTTACTCCGCACCTCAGTATAAAGCATATGCTGATATACAAAAGGAGAGGAACCATAAAACCGTCAGCTTTATGAAGAATGCCATGAAAAGGCTGGTGGAAGAGCACGGCCTGGAATATTATGATTTCTCGGAAGATCCAGACCTGTATGATAAACATCGGCTCTTTTTTGACTGCGACCACATGAACCGGCGCGGGGCGCGTCTGTTTTCAATGAAACTTAAAAAAGCAATGGCAGAAACGGAAAATAAAGAATAATGATATCTTTTAAACAAGTAAAACAGTTTTTTGCGGATGATGTTCATGTTGACGGTATTTTTCTGATGTTTGTTTCCGCAATTGTGTTTTTCCTTGAGACTTGTTTTTTTCACATGGCCCTATACATCACCGATTATCTGCGGGCAAACATGGTGATCGTTAATGTCCTGTTCGGATTGGCGGTCGGGGCCTTTATTTCCTATTTTTTAAAAACAGTGAGCCGGCAGATCATTGTTGTTCTGCTGTCTCTGCTTGCGGTGTCTATTTTTTCTGCCGCAGTCAATATTGTTCTTTTCCCGAGTCTGTTTTTCTTTACACCCGCTCTCTGGATTCCATTTTCAATCGCTGGTATCATTGTAATACAGTTTTTCCGACTTCATGATTCAGGTGTCATGTATTTTTTCGACCTGCTTGGCGCTGTCGGCGGAATCCTTCTGTCGGTCAGCCTTATCCCTCTTATCCGTGCGGAAAACTGTGTCCTTATAGCCGGCGTACTCCTTTCTCTCTGGGGAATTATTTATGTGTATTTTTTTTCCATGAAAGGAGACAAACTTCTCCTCGTGATTACTGGTATTCTTTTTGTCTGTATGAACTGGTTATTTGTTTACAACCTGAGAACAGATGTTTTCAATATCGCGCAGGTGGCAAAATGCACGAAACACAGTGACCGGAAAAAGATTTTCTGCTGGGGTAAAAAACCGGAGCTCGAATATTCAAAAGATTCTCTTATACAGCGGATTGATATAACTTCAGGAGGAGTGAAAAGGAAAAACGTGGCATTTGATGCGTTTTCCAATGATTCGATTTATAGTAACAAGACAAGAAAGTACAGGAATGATCCGAGGATCATACACAATATCCTTGAAGATCCTGATGTACTGGTGATCGGCGCAGGGGCTGAAGGGATTATCAAGCCCCTAAAAAATGAGACATCGCCGGAAAAAATTGACGCCATTGAGATCAATCCGGTGATTATAAATATTATGCTCGAGAAATATTATGAGCTTTCCCAAAGAGCTTACTCAGGGATCAATATCATCAGGAACGATGCCAATACTTTTTTAAACCATACGGAAAAGAGATACGATCTTATCACACTGATTAATACCCATATGGTCAAGTCCATTCATTATTATGGGGGCCCCGAATACCTGCACACAAAAGAGTCCATACACAAGTATTTTGATCATTTGAAACAGGGTGGCCATATCATGATCGAGGAAAGGGAAAACACCGACATCGCCATAAAAAGCTTTTACAGGATCGTCTCGACCTTTTACCGTGTCATGCAGGAGCAGGGAATCAAAGACCCGGAAAAAAATATGGTTATCTATTTTTATCACTTTGGGAAACGGATGGCCTATGATAATATTAGAAAGATTCCCTCCAGCAAATGTTATATTAACGCCATGTTCAAAAACTCTCCGATAACAGATAAAGACAAAAAGATTATAGAAACGTGGTCTAAAATAAATAAAAGAATCACTTTTATGTACATGCCTGATGGAGAGAAAAATAATCCGGAAATTCTCAGCCTTTTGGATGCCCTGAAAAAAGATAAAAAGATATTTAAAATCGCAGACCTGACTCCCATAACAGATAACAGGCCTTTCCCCTTTGATCTGCGGGGACAGATTGATCTTGTATCAGGTGTCTTCTGGAAATGCGCTTATTTGCTGGGGGCTATTTTTGTGCTACTTTTTATATTTGCCATAACCAGGAAATGTGTTGTTAAAAAAATTCCCGGTATTATCTATATTTTATATTTCAGTTTTCTCGGTGGTGCCTACCTGCTCATAGAGATATTTTTTATGCAGTATTACCATAAATTCATGGGGGGGCCGAACTTCTCTCTCATATTTATCATGGGCGCGCTGCTGTTTTCTTCCGGGATTGGGGCTTATTTTGTTAAAAGGCTAGGTAATAAGAGAGTAAGTCTGATGATATATGTTATCCCCCTGGTCCTGTGCTACCATTTTTATATTAATAAATATATCCTTTCGTTTTTTCTGTCCACGCCATTGATCAATTCAATACTTGTAGGGATTTCTATCATCCCGCTTGGTTTTCTCATGGGGCTTCCGTTTCCATACATGCTTGAACGCTCAAAAGAGATATTCGGTGAACGGTCGGTTCCATTGATGTTTTCATTCAACCTTCTTGCCGGTTCATTCGGCACAATCCTCGCTATATTGATGAGCCTGGTTTCAGGCTTTCAAATGACCTTTATAATAGGTATTGTCAGTTATCTTGTGGTTGCGGTTTTCATCGCGCTTTCAAACAGGCTGGGGACTGATTAATCCTATTCAAACGGATCTAATCCGCTTTCACATAAACTACCATGTTCGAGAGATCACAACGAAGCATGAAATATTTACTGTTTCAAAAAAATCCCCCTCGATCCCCCTTTGTAAAAGGGGGAAGATTTGCTCTCCTCTTTTTCAAAGAGAGGCTGGGGGAGATTTGTCAAATTGAATCTTTTTTAAAGCTGAGTTGAGTTGCAGGGTTATGAAATTAACACTGTCAACTCAAACGAAACTTATACCCTTTTCGGTATAAGTTAATATTGTCTCCTGCCAGGATAGGATATAACCCGTATGTCATACAAAAAAGAGAGGATTCTTTTTAAAAAGTGTTGATTTAAGATATAATAATATATATTTTATGTCATCTCTAACATTAACCAGTAAATATAACTATATAAGGTGAGTAGGTGTTCAGCTTAAATCATAAGGTTTAAAGCTGACAGGCTTCTCAATAGCTGATTATGGATGATGACGCACCATTATATAACAGTCGAATACCAAAGATGTATTTGGAATATATCCAGAAGTTTCACCCTGATGTAGACATTCATGCATTAATGAATGAAGCAGAAATAACAGAATTTGAAATCAATGACCCAGGACACTGGTTTACCCAAAAACAGATCAACCGCTTTCACGAAAAGATGGATATGATCACAGGCAATTTGAATATATCCAGAGAAATGGGAAGATATTGTGCCTCTTCCAAAGGGATCGGTGCTGCAAAGCAGATGGCGATCGGACTAATTAATGTTGCGACAGCGTATCAGTCCTTTAACAGGATATATGCTGCTTTTAGCCGGCATGCAACGTTTAAAACAAAAAAAACCGGTCCAAATAGTATTGAAATGACGACCATTGTAAAACCCGGGGTCAAGGAAGAGCCTTTCCAATGCCAAAACCGGACAGGCGCTTTTGAATCAATGGCACAATATTTTACGAAAAAGTACGCCCATGTCGAACATCCAAAATGTCTTCATAAAGGTGATGACTGCTGTCACTATATAATCTCATGGAAGAAAACACCTTCAACCGATTGGAAACTGGTACGAAATTATCTTATATTGATTTCAATACTTGTTTTGCCATTGCTTATATTTTTTCTTCCAATTTTATCATGGTGCGTTGTTCTTTTGCTGAAGCTGCTTGGCATTGCCAGTACATCATATTATGCAGCATATCTTGATATAAAAGAGCTGTCCGCTGCCATCAGCTCCCAGGGTGATACTGCCAGGGAGTTGCTTGATGAAATAAATATCCGTCATGACAATTCGCGGCTGATCCAAGAGGTGGGCAAGGCCACGGCAATGGTTGTGAGTGTTGATGACCTTGTGGAAACAGTAGTTCATATGATGAAGAAGCACTTGGGATTTGACCGCGGCATGATTCTGTTGAAACAAAACAATATGTTGCTATATAAAAATGGTTACGGTTTTTCTGACGAGGAGAAAAGGCTTCTTCGAGGATCCGACCTCCACCTTGACCGTTTTAAGAGCAATGATGCACTGCACCATGCTTATACCAACCAGCTTCCTTTTCTTATTAACAACATTGATGAAATGGAAAAAAAATTTCCAAAGAAGCCAAGGCTTTTGCCGAAAGGCTGAATACTCATGCCTTTATATGCGTTCCGGTCGTTTATAAAGAAGAATTCCTGGGTATCATTGCTGTTGATAATGTCGCACAAAAAAGAGAATTTATCCAGAGCGATGTAAACCTTTTAATGGGGATTGCCTCACAAACAGCTACCGGAATGATGAATGCTGTCTCGTTTCAGAAATTGCAGGAAAGCGAAGAAGCGCTTCGAAAATCTCATGATGAGCTTGAGATGCGCGTTGAGCAGCGTACCAAGGAACTCACGTCAGAAATTGCAGAACGTCGGTTTGCAGAAAAACAGAAAGACATGCTGTTAAAAGAAGTGCATCATCGCGTAAAAAACAACCTGCAGATTGTTTCAAGTCTTTTGAATTTGACCAGCAGACGGTCTGATAATGAACAGACTTTTAATGCGCTTTCTGCCGCCCAGGCCAAAGTACATTCAATGGCGATTATCCATACGCAGCTATACCAGAGTGAACGATTTGATAAGATCGACATGGGACTCCATGTCCAGGAGCTGGTTAATAACCTCGCAGGTATTTATGGCAGGAACAAACATATCACAACAACGATTAACGCGTCCGGTATCCTTCTTCCTGTTGTGCAGGCTATTCCATGCGCACTTGTTTTAAACGAACTGATATCCAACGCGTACAAATATGCCTTTGGTGAAGGTCAGAAGGGCGCCATCAAAGTGAAGGGGGAACTGTTTTCTGATGAAACCGTTTTGTTCGGTGTGAAAGACGATGGCGTGGGCATTCCGGAACATATTGATATCCATGAGATAGACAGTCTTGGGTTAAAGCTGGTACGTAATCTTGTTTTGGAACAGTTAAACGGAAATCTGGATATTCAGCGATCTTTCGGGAACGAAGTTATTATCAGGTTTAAAATATTTAAAGAGGATAAGCATGAAAAAAAGAATACTGATCGTTGATGATGAATCGGTTATATTAACCGAGCTTGAAGAATATCTTGTCTCCATGGGGTTTGACGTGGTCGGCCGCGCCAACTCAGGGGAAAAAGCAGTGGAAAGCGCCAGCAACCTTTTACCGGATCTGATTATGATGGATATTAAAATGCCCGGCCTCATGGACGGTATTGATGCTGCCATAAAAATCACAGAAGAGCGAAAAATCCCGATTATATTTTTAACAGCTTATGCGGATGATGAACTCATTAAAAGGGCGAAACAGATTGGCCCTTTTGGATATATCATAAAACCGTTCAGTGATGTTCAGATTGAGGCGGCAATAGAAATCGCTTTGTATAAAAAAGATATGGAAGAGAAGTTGGAAAAAGCGAATGATGAGTTGGAAGAAAAGATAAAGGAACGTACCCTTGAACTGGAAGAAGTCAACACAGCATTGCGTGTGATGCTAAAAAAAAGGGATGAAGAAAAAATTGAGACAGGAGATAATATCGTAGCCAATATGAAAGCATTGATATTTCCGTATCTAGACAAACTAAAAGCTGCTGCCAACTTGACTGACCGTCAAAAAGAGTATGTCGGTATTATTGAGAAGAATATTGATAATATCATTTCACCGTTTGTCCAAGGTGTTTCATCCAAATATAATACCCTGTCCCCTTTGGAAATACAGATCGCGAATTTGATCGTCCAGGGAAAAAGAACCAAAGAGATCGCCGAAATATTAAGCCTTTCCATGAAAACTGTTGAGTATTACCGAAAGAATATCCGAACAAAAACAGGGATAAAAAATAAAAAAATTAATCTCAGAACCCACCTCTCAACCATCCTCGGATAGGTGGCCTGATCGTATCATAATCCAGGATTTCGCCTGTTGATGTATCCATAAGCTTACTTTCCGTCCCCGTATATCCAATTAAAATCATTGCGTTTGTAACATTAATGGAGGTGTTTCACCTCCATTAATCAGACATTTTTTGAGGGTATACAATTCCATTGGTTCGTTGTATTGGATAACTAGATGAACATTCATTAAACTGATTAACCTGGTGTGTACATAAGTACACGGAAATATGTTTTTGAGTGTGTATTTTCTTGTGTCGAATAGTTTTTTGCGAATATGGGGTTAAAAAGAAAAGGCGATCATTCGATTAAAATCAGAATTAATAAAATTTTTTTAAAGACTGAATTGAAATTAAAACAAATAAATTTAAGGAGTGAACAAATGAAAGCCAAGACATATTTTTATCATGTGACAATATGTTGTTTGCTGGTACTTTTTAATTTAAGTGTGCCGGCATTTTCAGCCGCAGAGTCGGCAGACGGACTGGTAATTGATTTCGGCAGCTCAGGATCGGATCCAGGACCAGGACTCTGGTATTATGATGGAAGCCCTTACTTAGACCGTTTCACAGGATCAGATGTAACAGACATGGTCGCTTTTGGCGACAAGATTGCGGTTACCTGTTTTAACGATAACTGCGGTATGGATTATGACGGCCTATGTTCTTTTGATCCATGGATTTCTTTACCACCTATACCGCCATCTTCTCCATTTACGCTGATTTCAAGTGATCCAAACGAAGGCTATGTTGCATACATTGATGGCCTGGCAATCGATTTCGGTACTACAGGATCGGATCCAGGGCCAGGGCTCTGGTTTTATAATGATAGCCTTCCCTGGGAAGAGATGACATGGGCGGATGTGAGACAAATAGTGGCATTTGGGGACAAACTTGCTGCGACTTGCGTTGATGACAAGTGCGACCCGAATCCTGACGGCCTGTATGTTTACACATACGGCGTTTATCCCCCATGGACACAGATCTCAACTGATCCGAACGAAGGATACATCCCATATAATGGTGGTCTGGTAATAGATTTAGGCACAGAGGGGCTTCATTTTTTTGACGGCCTTCCACTTGAACAGATGACATGGGTGGATGTGACAGAAATAGTGGCATTTGGGGACAAGCTTGCCGCGACTTGCGTTGATGACAAGTGCGACCCGAATCCTGACGGCCTGTATGTTTACACACACGGAGTTTCCCCCCCCTGGACACAGATCGCAACTGATCCGAACGAAGGATACTTTAAATGCGGAAACGGTCTTGCCATTGACTACGGCACCCAAGGTCTCTGGTTCTATGATGGCACATTGCCGCTAAAAGAAATAACAGGGAACAATGTTTCGAATCCCATTGTTTTAGGCAACAAAGTGGCTGTGACAAATTTGGGTCGTGTCCAGGTTTATGATCCAGACAGCAAACCGCATTGGACCACGATTACCGAAGAACCGAATGAAGGATATATTGCTTACGGTGATTCCGAAGATGACGGCATGCCAGACTGGTGGGAAAGGGAGCATGGGCTTGACCTGACTTTTGATGATGCTTTAGAAGACCCGGACGTTGATGGATTGACGAACATTGACGAATATACTGTGGGTACTGATCCAACTTTAAGTAGTAATGATGTCTATGTTGTTAATCCCGGCTATACAAGCTGTTATGCATCCATTCAGGAAGCCATTGATGCTGTGACTGAGCCGTATGAGGGGAAAAAGGTATATGTCACAGACGGTATTTACACGGGTACAGGCAATTATGATATCCAGCTCGACAAATCCATCACTATACGATCTGTTAACGGATCTGATAACTGCACCATAAATTGTGAAGGGAACGGCAGGGGATTTTTTCTCAATAACCAGGAAGCAGAAAATTCGGTTATATCCGGTTTTACTATTCAAAACGGCAGCGAGATGTATGGCAGCGGACTGTACCTGAGCATCTCCGCTACCATCAAATCATGTAAGATCATCAATAATTCATCCAGTGTAAACGGCGGTGGTATTTTTATTAGTGATGCCTCACCAAAAATCGAGGATTGCACGATTACCAGCAATAACGCAAGCATCTATGCGGGCGGTATTGCCGTCAGCGGTACCGAGGCTTCTCCGACCATTACAGCCTGCATTATCAGCGGAAATACATGTACACAGAAAGGCGGCGGGGTGACAAGTTCGAATGGTTCGTCACCAATCATTACGAACTGTATTATCAGCGGAAACTCGTCAGATCAAAGCGGTGGGGGTATAGCAGTGTTTGAATCTTCTCCTGCCATTATTAACTGTACAGTCACGGAAAACATTACCGCTGCATCCAGCGGAGGTGGATTTTATTCCCAGACATCTCCATCTACATCTATAAAAAATTCCATTTTCTGGAACAACTCGCCGGACGAGCTAGGCGGATATGGCGGCGATCCCGGTGTGACCTATAGTTGTATTGAGAGCGGGTATGCTGGAGAAGGAAACATAGATACGGATCCGCAATTTTATACTACTGCAAACGGTGATTATTGTCTTTCACAGGCCGGCTATGGATCTCCTTGTCTTGATGCCGGGACGGGTGGAACTGATGTGCCACTCACGGATATCTGGGGGCATGCAAGGCCCCAGGGCACGAAAATTGATATGGGTGCCTATGAAACTCTTTTAAATGATACAGATGAAGACGGTATAGCCGACTATTGGGAAAGGAGATATTTCAATGATCTTGACCAGGCCCAGACAACCGATTTTGACTCAGATGGTATGCCAGATGGATGGGAGTATAAATACGGATTAAATCCAACAATAGATGATTCATCGGGAGATCTAGACGGCGATGGGAAATCCAATATAGACGAGTATAATAACGGTACACCACCCGACAATTACGCGCCGTCCATTACCATAACAAACCCAAGTGGCGACTGCCAGATTGCTTATGATGAATATACTATAAAATGGACGGATATAGACCCGGATGATAATGCGGACATTTACCTGTTTTACGACGCGAATAATAATTTTGATGATGAAGATGAATTCGATTTATTTGAAACAGAGGAAGATCCAGACGGTCCTGGCAATGATGAGTATATATGGGATACCTGGGAAGCGGATGAAGGATCATATTATATTGGTGCTGAGATTTATGACGGTCTTGATGACAGCGTCTTTTACACAGAGTATCCGGTGGTGGTCAAAAGATTGTATACAGAAAACACAGTCATGGATGAAGAAGATATAGCCAATTCAGTTGCCATTGATGGCAGTTGGGCTGTTGTGGGAACACCTTACGCGGATCCCTTAGAGTTTCGACATGCCGGAATGGTCACTATCCTGAGAAAAGACAATTCAGGCTGGGAGAAGTTTGCAGTACTCGGTGAGGAAGATGGACAAAATAATATTTCTGAAAAATTCGGATATGCGGTCGATATTGACGGAGATTATATTATTGTTGGTTCAGCAGAGTTGTATGGACAAGATCCTACTAAGTATAACTACGCGCTTTCGGGTGGAATCAGTTTTTTCCACTGGAATGGTAGCGAATGGATACCTATGCTTGGGCTATCAGAGTTTATTCCATTTTATAACAAGATAAGAAGTCACGATTGGTTTCCTGGGGACCATTTTGCAAAAACCGTGGCCATAAGCGGTGAATATGCTGCGGCTGGATCACGATGGGCAACAAATGATGAAGGCATAAAAACTGGTGCGGTTTATGTGTATAAACGAACCGGATCAAATTGGGCGTATCATTCCAAGCTTACAGCCTCAGACGGTGAGTTCGGCAACTGGTTTGGAAACAAGGTCAGTATGAGCGGTAATCACATGATAATCAGCGCGCAAGGTGTTGATAGTGTGGGGACGAATGCGGGCGCAGTATATATTTTTGAACTTAACACATCCAATGGGCAATGGGAGCAGAAAGACAAGCTTATACCTCAATATCCATCTGATTTTCACTTTGGACATTCTGTATCCATTGATGGGGATACAGCCATCGTCGGTACACAGCCCTGGAGCCGTCATGGTTGGGCTTATATATTTGAGCGTAATTCAGGGACCGGCCACTGGGAACAGGCGGACATTCTTGGCCCACCAGATGTTGGACTATATGATATATCCAACCAATTCGGTTATTCAGTATCTGTCAATAACGGATACGCTGTGGTTGGTGCTCGTGAAGACAGTGATGAGGAGGAAGATGCTGGATCCATCTATGTGTATAAAAATGAAGGGGGTACCTGGAACTATCTAACGGAAATCCATTCCATTCCGGAACAGTATGACGACATTGAGCATATCCTTCATTTTGGTCACGCAGTAGACAATGATGGTAATACAGCTATTGTCGGCCGTTTTGGCTCAGGCGATCATTTTGACCCTGGTGGAACCGCTGAACCTAACGCAAGTATAATAAGATTAAACGACCAAGCCTCCATTCCTGTAATAACTATAGAAGGCGAAAACCCTGCCCTTGTATGTGTGGGCAGCACTTATAATGATGAGGGGGCACTGGCCTGGGATGAATACTATGGTGACATATCATTTGATATTGTTGCTGACAACCAGGTCAACATGTCAACGCCAGGAGATTATACGGTTACATATAATGTATGCAATATTGAATGCGGGTGCGCGGTTCCTGTTGAGCGAGATGTTTATGTCCGCGATAATCCCTCACCACCCACAGTGACATTGAACGGTGAAGCTTTTATTACCCTTTGCGAGGGTGAAAATTATGTTGAAGAAAATGTTACAGCAATTGACGCGTGTGGAAACATTATCCCAATTGAAGAAATCTTGATAACAGGCTCGGTCGATACCAGCAACGCCGGCGTATATACCTTAACGTATACCGCGGTAAGCGGTCCTCATTCAACTAGCGTCGACCGTCAGATAACTGTGGAGGATAGTTCGAATCCGCCTGTAATCACATTAAACGGCGAGAATCCAGTCAGTATCTGCCATCATTGTATTTATGAAGATGCAGGCGCCACAGCTTTGGATGATTGTGAAGGGGATCTTTCGGCAGTAATAATTACAAACAGCACTGTTAATACAGCGGATCTTTCAGGTAGTCCATATACTGTTACATACGATGTAAACGATAGCCTTGGCAATCTTTCAACAGTAACCCGAACGGTTAATATCGTTACCAATGAAAACGAACCTGTAATTACACTTAATGGAAGTGTCACAATCAATATGGTGCAGGGCAATAACTATGTCGACGAAGGAGCCACAGCATGGGATGATGATCAAGGCGATCTTACCGGCTTGATAGCAATAGCCGGGCTTCCTGATAACACATCACCGCCCGGCGAATACATAGTAACCTATAATGTGGAAGATAGTGCACACAATGCAGCTGTAGAGGTGACACGCACGGTAAATATAATCGCGGCAAACAGAGGCCATATCAGTTACCAATATGATCCACTGGGCCGGATACAAAGTATTGTCCGGCAGCATGAGGCGGTGACGCCATAAAGGGGGGAACATGTTTAATTTAAACCATCAAGGGGAAACGATAACATATAAGGGAAAAGGGATCATGAAAAAACAGAATCAATCATTTTGGAAACGGTTGACAGCGATAATATTATCTTCCGCGATCATTTTTTTAGGCGTAAACGCTTTTGCAGAAGATCCTGTTGATCCGCCGGACATTCTATTTGAGACGAACTTTAAAAACACATTGAGCATCGAGGATATTACGAAAAATGTATCCAATACCGGTGCTGCTTCTTACAATATCCCTATAGCTGTCCCACCAGGAAGAAACGGCATGGCGCCTGACCTTTCTCTTGTTTACAGCAGCAACAGCAAAAATGGATGGATCGGTGTGGGGTGGAGTCTCGACATGGGATCCATAGAGCGGAATACAAAGTACGGCCTCGACTATGCTGACTGCGAATTTTCAGTAAACGGTGAGGAACTTCGTCCCAGAACCGAGTGGGGAGGAACGAATCCAGATTGTACAGGATGGTATGGCGCAAGAGTTGAAAGTAATTTTACCAAATACTTTTTTGATGGATCATCCTGGGTAGCAACCTCAAGGGATGGCACTAAATATTATTACGGCACCAGTGAAGCTTCCCAATTGATGACGGAAGTGGATACAGGCGGCGGTCCCCCTGAACCAAGAATATTCAAATGGTGCCTGGATAAAATTGAAGACACAAACGGTAATTATCTTGAGGTTATCTATGACAAAGACATAAGCAACGGCGTAATGCCGCAGATATATCTCTACAGGATTGAATATACACATTCCAATAGCACATCAGACCTTGATATCAATTATGTGGAATTTACGCTTGAAAACAGGCCAGCAGAGGAAAAAATCCTGCCTGCATATAATACCCAGTTTGAAGTCATAACTGCCAAAAGGCTTCTGAGCATCGCGACATACGCCAATGATCATCTAGTAAGGCAATATGATCTTACCTATGAGTTGAGCGAATCAACCGGTTTGTCCAGACTGATAAAGGTAGAGGAAAGCGCGGAAACAACTGCCGGGGAAGGCATCGATATATCTAAACCGCCTGTTTTGTTTGGATGGCAGGAAGGCGGGGAT
This sequence comes from Desulfobacterales bacterium, assembly GCA_028277765.1. Taxonomy (GTDB): domain Bacteria; phylum Desulfobacterota; class Desulfobacteria; order Desulfobacterales; family SURF-7; genus JANQFQ01. Next base: position 12,224 of record JANQFQ010000008.1, on the reverse strand, counting down.
GGAAGCTTTGGTCCGAATATTTCGGGAAATCATAACGGTATGACATATGCAGAATTAGGGACAGGGACCGCAAAATATTATCATTATGTTGATGTGAATGGCGATGGAATGGACGATCTTGTTGCCCATACTCCTCACGGGTGGTCCACTGATTTTTATACGTATTTGGCAAGTAATGACGCAACATTGGGATATATATTTGGAACTGGTGGTACTCAAGGAAGCCCAAGCCCGCCAGATGAAACAACCACTATCGGCTTTTCAGTACAAGGATTGGGACTGGTGGATTTTGTTGATGTAAACGATGATAATATAAAGGACCTGGTTGCCCATACACTGACTGGTAGTTATCATGCATTCTTTTCGAATCCAGACGGTTCTTTTGGAATTAGCGGAGTAGCAAATGCAATAACAAATGCAGGAGGAGTAGACCACAATGCTGAGTTTGTCGATTTTGTGGATGTTAATGGAGACGGTCTGGATGATCTTGTTAAACATAATCTTTCGTCACAGTTTCATGTCTTCTATTCAACCGGTACAGGTATATTTGGGCAAGCAGCGGCAGGTTCTCCGGATTTCTCCTTTAATGCATCAAACCGAGGGGTTATTCATTTTGTTGATGTAAATGGTGATGGATATACTGATCTGGTAAACCAATCAAGTGGCACATATTATTCATACCTGAATAGAATCAATCCAGATAGTCCTGAAGGAGAAAGAACATTTGGTAATCCAGTTGATGGAATGCCTAATGAATGGGATGCACAGACGTTAACTCTGGTCGGTAGTAATGTAGTGGGCTTTGGGAACTATGGTGATTTTAATGGTGATGGGCTTACTGATCTTATCAAAGCAGGTTCGGCTGGGGATCAAAGACCTTTTTATGTTTTTTTCTCAAATGGTGATGGCACGTTTGGAGATAACACAGGTGGTAGTAATGCAGAACCAAATGCTACGACGCAAGTTGCACAGGATGGTGTTATCAAGGCCCATACGCATTTCACGGATGCTAACATGGATGGAATTACTGATCTTATTATCATGGATGAAGTTGCTTCTGATACATTCCACACATATTTTTTCAAACAGTATGATGATGGATCATATGGATTTGGTGAGCAGACAGAATTTTCATATAATAATTCTGACACACAATTTATTGCAGACCTTGGTTATGATTACATCGGTTATACGGCTTTTCCTGATGTGAGCGGAGACGGCATACCTGATCTTGTGCGGCATCACTGGAGCGGCAACGTATATTTTGTTTATTTAAATTATGATCCTGTAACACCTTCACCAACATTGTATCCTGATCTGGTAAAAACAATAGCAATATCAGCTGACGGTGATTGGGAGGATTCCCATCTGCTGTCTAAGACGATTTTTGATTATACGTATGGCAAGGTTTTTACAAGTATTGATACGCCTGCAACAGTTGATTACTTACCTTTTGCAATGAATACGGTCTCAAAGATCACCTCAAATGTCAGCACATTAATTTCAGATTCAACATGCGATCCTGCGATTGACTGCAACAATGTGTCTGTTACGACTTTTGATTATGCAGACGCAAAGTACAGCAAGGAAGAAAGGGAGTTCTGGGGATTTAAATACGTCACCCGCACAAATCCAGACAGCACAACTGAGACAACCGAATATTATCAGGACGATGTGTTTACAAAAGGACGCCCGCGTCTGGTGAAATTCAAAGAGCCTGGAGGCAATCTTCTCAACGAGACAGAGTACACATGGACACACGCCGGCCCGACAGGTGAAAGCCTGTGGGAATTTGTAACTTTAACAAATCAGGATACATTTCATTATGATTCTGCTGCTGCCCCAAACCCGTCAAGAGGCGATGCAGATGCTGAATCCAATGAAGTCTACACATATTATGACGAAGACCTATCCGATCCGCAGACACACGGGAATCTGAAATCCCTGACAACATCTGGAAGCGGAAGATCAGGTGAGATAACAACAATATATGACTATACAAACGAAGATCTTCCAGACGGTTGGGTCTGGAGGCTTGAATCTGAAATAGTGGAAGAGGGTACTCCAGTCAGACAGACATTATACGATTACTATGGTGCTTCAAAGGGCTTTAATCTTGAGGCTCAAGAGTTCTGGTGCCAGTACAATGGCGCTGATAACTATACCCCTCATCCCACCATTCGTTTTGATTATGATGAGTACGGTAATGTCATCAGCGAGACAGATGAAAATGGAAACACAACATTAACAGCATACGACTCCCTATCAGAAACATTTCCCCAAACCATCACCTATCCGGAAACAAGCGGAGTATCCCATGTGATTACTTATGATGCTTATGACTACCGGTGCGGGAAAGCTGAAAGCATAACAGATGAAAACAGTAATACAACTCTTTACAACTTTGATGGCTTTGGCCGCGTAACCAGTGTGAACTATCCTGACGGCGGAGAAATTACAAAGGCCTATGAGGAAGCAGTGTTTGCCGGCGACGGCATTGATCCGAAAACTACAACAACCAGAGTCAAGGAGCATGTTTATCAATCTGGTTCTGTAACACAAGGATGGATTGAATCTATTGTAAAATATGACGGGTATAACAGGCCGATAATTAGCCAAAACGAGAGTGGCCCGAAATGCGTTGATCCTTCAGATCCCTTTGCTTGCAGCATATACACAGCAAGAACAAAAACATATTATGACAACATGGGAAGGGTAGAGTGGGGTGTGGGGCCTTTTGATTTAAGTCTGGGTGATGTTGAATTTCCTGAGGAAAACAGTGATTACCCGTGGCAGCGCACAATATATGATGATCAATCAAGACCACTGGAAACTAGAGCAAACAATGCATTAGATGAGCCCGTTATTGTTACATCATTTGATTATAATGGTTTTTTGACGAAAGCCACTGATCCGGACGGATCTGAGACAACAATGATTAATGATTATCTGGGCAATACTATTAACGTGATTGAACATGCTGCATTGCCTGATATTTATACAACAACCTATGAATACAATGCCGTGGGTGATCTTCTTGTTGTAAGGAATCATTTGGGCCATGAAATTATCATGAGCTATGACACTCTTGGCAGGCAGCGGGAGATGCATGATCCTGATCTTGGCTTACGGCAATATACCTATTATCCAAACGGCAACCTCAAAACACAGGCAGACACCAAAGGCCAGGTCATCACGTTTTATTATGATGCACTGGACCGTGTAACTTTAAAGAACTATACGATCACGGAAAACCCGGATGACAATCATGATGTTACCTATGTTTATGATCAAGCTTTGGACAACGGCATTGGCAATATGTATTCGGTTTCCAATGCGGTTGCTACAATAACTTATGATGAATATGACACCATGGTCCGGGTGAAAAGCATTACAAAGGATCTCACTGATATTGGTTCCTATACTACATCATATGAATATACCTTTTCAGGCAAGCTGAAACGTATGGTAGCGCCCAATGGATACACCTTGGATTATAAATACTGGGCTGGATCAGGACATCAAGGTGAAATCCATGATGGTGGGCTCTTTCCCATTGGGAATTTCCTTAATTACACGCCAGGCGGGCAGTTAGGAAAGATATTCAGCCAGGGGCCTAGTGATTGCACCCTGTCAACAGTGTACTCATATAACACAAGGTCTGGCCGTCTTGATGCACTTGCAACACTGCACGACAATCCTAATACTATCCCGCCAGTAAATGACGGTCCGGTGATGTCATTTGAATATGTTTATACAGCGGCAGGAGATATCAAGGAAATTAGGGACCTTGAAAATTATCTGGAATTCACATACGAGTATGATACGCTTCACCGTCTGACTGATGAATATTTTGAAGTGATCCCTGGTTCCCCCATTTCATATCCATACCAATGGCTAAAGAATACCAACCTTGAGTACTACTATGATCCAAATTATCAGGTCCATGCGGTTCAAGATATTACGATAAATGATGATAATTCTGTAAATTTTATATATGACGCCAATGGCAACCTTTCATCAGGTCCGGACCTCACACAACCTAATATATCACCCCTACCATCAAGAGGCAGCATTTTTTATAATGCCGACAACATGCCGGTTAAAGTTTCTCATGGGACCGATCCCAGTGAATATATTCACACGGAATTCAAATATGATGGGGAAGGGAACAGGGTAATAAAAAGGATTAGTGATGGATATGGTAATATAGATACAGAGACATGTTATATTAATGAATCTTATGAAAGCATTAATGGTGAGCCGACCAATTATATCTTTGCCGGTAGTTTAAGAATTGCAAAAAAAGATGATGACGGAATATCTTACTTTCACAAGGACCACCTTGGCAGTTCTTCAGTATTAACAAAATTTAACCCCACTGAACGCGATCCCACACAAGAAGAGACAACATATATTTCATATGGTCTACAATTACATAATCAGCAATATCCCCCAGGGTCTGCCGACACATCTGATTACAAGTACACGGACCAGGAACTCGATACTTCTACTAATCTCTATAATTATAATGCCAGGTTCTATGATCCGGCGATTGGGATGTTCATTTCAGCGGATAGTATTGTACCGAATTATTTTGACCCTCAGACTTTGAATAGGTATGCTTATTGCCGGAATAATCCGTTGATATATGTTGATCCAAATGGGCATAAGCCTAAGAGATCAGCAAAATTGGCACTACAAAATGATATAGCTATAAGGAATTTACAATATAAGAAACAAAGAAAGGTTGAAGTAGCTCAAGGAACAGCAGATTTAGCTTATGAAGTTGGTGAAGCTTATTATGACTATGCTCCTGTAATAGGTGATGTAAAAGGAACAGTAGAAGCTGGAGCTGCAATAAAAGATGACCCAACGAGCGTGTCTACTTGGGTTAAAGTTGGTGAGACTGTTGCAGGATTTTTTAATCTAGACTTCTTGAAGAAAAGCGATAATGCTGTTGAAGATGTTGCTAAAAGAGCCTCAAATAAATCAGCATCAGAAATTAGAGCGAAGAATATCAAAAAAGGAATTCCTGAGAATGAACTTGGCCCTAGTGGGAAACCTAAAATACATGTCAAGAAGAATTCATCTTTAAAAAAAGCGAAGGATGCAGCAAGAGCAAGAGCTGGTAAAGGTGGCACAACTGTTAAGCATGCTACACCTAAAAAAGGGAGAGGACATTTTCACGGGAAAAAACAAGACGGTACAAAAATAAGGACACATGATGAATACCCAGACTAACAATATAAGACAGTGTTGGATAGGATTAGCTCATGTCAAACCAAAGTTGGGAAACAATTTGTTAGAAGGTGCTATCGGTGCATTTGTTCCCATTTTAGCTTTAGCCGATGGAATTGACAACTTTTTATCTATAACTAAGAAGTGGCTTGAATCCTATGATTTTGACGTTATTGAAATTGAAGACATCGAACTATTTATGGAAAGGCTAAAGAATTCTGATGTGGAAGAAGAGCTAAAAGCAATATCTGAAAAACTGACGGATAAAGATCCTGTAGCTATGGATACCTTTCAGGCATATGATAATGAGTAGAAATTTTAATTGCCCCAAAGATAAGGTGTGGGTATTGAAATGAAACAGGAAATAGGGTCACACCAAGCTAACTATATGATAAAATATCAAATATCGTGAAAAAAGCCCCTGATTAACCCTTAAAAGGCATATTTTAGGGGTTCACCCTGTTAAATCCCTGAAAGGGGCTGCTGGGCAGCATTTAACAGGGTAAAATAGACGGTTTAAGAATTTTGTACCAAGAAATTTTGTTTTCGGTTGTCAGATTGTATTAAATTTATAAAAATGTTTTCCACGAATCCGCATGGGGCTCCGTCTCCGGCTACGCCTGCACAAGTTGTGTTTTCAGTTTTGGCTCCGCCCGAACAGTCGAATTAACACGAATCTTTTCATGATGAAAATTAGAAATCTTTGTCGTCTTCCTTAAAATTATGCTATTTTAAAAATTTATCATTTTATTTTATAAATTATTAAAAATTCTTTACATAAAAAAGATTTCGATGATATAAAGTAAATTATGATTAACAATATAGGAAATATTGAATCCTTGCTTTTGCAGCTTGGAAAAAGATTGAAAGCGGCCCGTTTGTCCAGAAACGAAAGCCAGGACGTGTTTGCCCAGCGGCTTGGATTGAGCCGTCAGTCATACAGTAAAATGGAAAAAGGTTCTCCCCTGACATCCATCGGTAATTGGCTGACGGCAAGCAGTATCCTGGGACGTCTGGACACTTGGCAGGATGTTCTGGCTGAAAAAGAAGACCTGTTTGAAAAATTCGAGAAAAAAAACAGCCAAAGGAAACGGGCCGGCGGCAAGCGAAATAAGAGACAAACAGATTCAGGGAAAAAGCAAATATGATAAAGCTCCAGGTATGGTTGACCTTTCCTTCAAATGAAGTCTGCAAGGCGGGCGAACTAGTTGTGGATGATCCGGATTTCAGAGGCGCACTGGAAGGTCGTTTCCGCTACCTTCCCGAATACCTGGAACATCCGCAAGCCTTTCCGCTAGATCCGCTGCACCTGCCGTTGTCCTTAGAAAACTTTGACGCGGACAGGCCCCATGCCGGTGTCCATGGTGTTTTTGAAGACAGCCTTCCAGACAGCTGGGGCAGAAGGATTCTGGTTCGCCGTTATAAACTGGCCCGCAATGATCAGCGTGTCCCCCGGCTTTTGAGCCTGATTGCTAATCAGGGCTTAGGTGCATTAAGTTACGCTGTGAAAGGCAGGCCTAATGAAAAAACAGTGGGTGTTTCCATACAGCATATACAGGAACTGGCTTTGCTTGCGGAAAAATTTGAGCAAGGCGACATTGGGGAAGATGATGAAGTTTCTCTTTTATTCCAAGCTGGCAGTTCTCCGGGCGGGGCAAGGCCTAAGGCGCTTGTTTTTGACGAAAACGGATCATATCTGGCTAAATTCGCCAATCCCGGTGATCAGTTTGATGTGGTTCGCCTGGAGGCCGCTGTAATGGAAATGGCACGACAGGCAGGCATTGAAACAGCAGAAACCAGTCTTTTTCCAATGGGCTCCGGCCAATGTCTGCTGGTAAAGCGTTTTGATCTTAGCAGTGCCGGCGGCCGCAACCATATGGTCAGTATGCAGACTCTGCTCAAGGCCGATGGATATTACAATGCCAGCTATAGAGACCTGGCAGCAGTTATCAGACACATATCCGCTGATCCGGGGCATGATCTCCGCAGGCTTTATAAACAAATGATTTTTAATGTCATGATAGGCAATACAGATGATCATTTGAAAAACTTTGTCATGCTTTATGATGAAACAGGCTGGAGACTGAGTCCGGCATTTGACCTACTGCCGAATATCGGTTTTAACAGGGAACATGTCCTGCGCATCGGACATGATACCATTCTTCCGGATCTTGAAACCCTCCTGGCAGAGGCAAAGCATTTTGGAATTAAGCGGCAGCAACAGGCCATGAACCTGGCCGAGGGAATTCATTCCATTGTTTCGGACTGGCGCTCTGTTTTCTCTGCTTTTGACGTACCGGATAAAGATGCAGACAGAATCGGCATGGACATCTTGAAGCGGTTGAAAAAGACAGCAGATTAATATTTAAAATGCCATCTGGGACGGGCTGAGCTAACCATATTGAATATGTAGAAAAAAATGGCAACAAAGATCTTTTTAGCTCTTAAACGGTCTATTTTCAGAGCAAAATTTAATTAAAACGTTTATACTTTTTTGTAAATATTTTAACTATAGATATGCTGGCCCATTATTTTTTTTGAACACCTAATACACATAATGTAATTTAGGTGTCATTATTTTTATTGATACCTAATAAGCATAATGTCATTTAAGTGATATGTTTTATTGATATTTTTTAGGGCACCAAATCGACATTGAGAATATTTTTATAAGGAAAACAAGATGTTTATAGGAAGAGACCGGGAGCTGAAACTACTTTCCGATTTATTTGATTTAAAAAAAGCATCACTTGTGGTGTGCAAAGGGCGCAGACGGATTGGGAAAAGTACACTCATTCAGCAGTTTGGTAAAAAAGCAGTAACTTTTCTTGAATTTCAAGGACTACCTTCCGGAGAAGGTATTACCAATGCAGAGCAACTGAATACGTTTAGTGAGCAATTGTCTGCCCAATCATCCCTTCCAAAATTAAAGCTTGAATCATGGTATCAGGCATTTTCTCTTTTAAATAGTATCATACAAAATGAGAAAACAGTGATTCTTCTTGATGAGATATCCTGGATGGGTGCAAAGGATAAGAATTTTGCAGGGCAGTTGAAAATTGCATGGGACACACAGCTGAAAAAAAAATCAAAACTGGTCCTTGTCTTATGCGGTTCTGTCTCATCCTGGATTGAAAAAAATATACTGAACAGTACTGGGTTTATGGGAAGGGTATCCCTTGAAATTACACTGGAAGAATTGAAACTCCGCCATTGCAATGCTTTTTGGGGAAAGAAAGCCGACCGGATAAACGCAAAAGAAAAACTGAAAATTCTTGCCGTAACCGGAGGCGTTCCAAGATATCTGGAAGAAATCAATCCAAATCTGTCGGCAGAAGAAAACATTAAACGCATTTGCTTTCGTAAAGAAGGGATTCTTTTTTCCGAATTTAATAGAATTTTTAACGATATATTTCTGAGACGCGCTCAGACGTATAAAAAGATCGTCTCAGTGCTGGCAAATGGACGTAGAACATTAAGCGAAATTGTGAAAGAATTGAACAAAGAAAAAAGCGGCTACATCAGCCGCTATCTTGAAGATCTGACAGCTTCGGATTTTCTTTCAAAAGATATTGTATATAAGCCTGGGCAGATTAAAGGATCAAGGTTGATTAAATTTCGGCTAAAAGACAATTATCTTAGATTTTATCTTAAATATATTGAACCTGTAAGTGAACATATCAGCAAAGGCACATATAAAGGGATTGCTTTAGAAAATTTGTTGGATTGGGAAATTATCATGGGCTTTCAATTTGAAAGTCTTATTCTGAATAACATCCGATCTGTCTGTAAACTCCTGGACATCAATCTTTCAAGTATAAAAACCGCAGGATATTATTTTCAAAGAAAGACCCAGAGACAAGAAGCCTGCCAGATAGATTTGTTAATTCAGACAAAATATTTATTATATGTATGTGAAATAAAATTTCGAAAAAAAATACCGAAATCTGTGATCAATGAAGTAAAAGGAAAAATTGATAGATTAAAAGTCCCCAAAGGGGTTTCCATAAGACCGGTTTTAATTTACTGTGGAGAACCGGACCAAATTATTTCAGAAGAAGACTATTTTGATCGAATGATATGTTTTGAAGATGTTTTAAAAAAATAATACTGAAATTTATAAGCGTATATAGGTAAAATATGCTTCTTAAACATCTTTTCCTCCAGTCGCTGAAAAAGCAAAATACAACGGTATAAAAATAATGTTTTGCTCCGGTATCGCTGCATATGGTTGTGATGATAATACAATTCCCTTTGGGCAGTTTTTGTATTTGTTCAGGCAAAGGTGAAGGCTCTTCAAGCTTCCTGATGAACCACTTTTCACTTCAATGGGGTATATCCTGTTGTTCATCACCACCAGATAATCAACCTCAGCCGTACTGCTTTTCGCACGCCTTGACCAGTAATATATATCCTCTTTCTGAGACAGTACCATTTCCTGGCCCACAAACTGCTCAGCCATAGCGCCCCTGAATATATGAAGAAGGTCCTACTTTTGATATTCCACGTCCATTGCCATGCCGGCGAGATGTCTCATAAGGCCTATATCCACCATAAACGCCTTGAATATTTTAGCAGAAGCTGTCGCTCCCAGGGGCATCCCGGAAGGATCGGCGGATGGGACTTTCCTGATAATCCGGGCCAGATTGAGCAAATTAAAGGCTTTTTTTAACGTGGGATTAGAGAAGCCATCCGCCAGCCTGGAATATTTGATCTGTTGCCCCACATTCCTCGCGATGGATGTTAAAACTGAATTCAGACAAAACTTGTCGGCCTGGGGCTTGTATTTTGAAAAATCCAGCCGGTATGTTTCACAAATTTCCTTTTGTACTTCAAACGATTCCTGTAAGGATCCGGTATCAATGTAGGCTTGAACACTTTATAAATAATTAATATTTTAAAAATACAAGGTTATTTTAAAGAATATATTTTAAAAATACAAGGTTGTTTTTTTAGGATTGGGAATTTGTATGGAAATAAAGAAAGAAACATAATAAGAGATAGGGGGCATCCTGACAAATTGGACAAACTATATGGAAACAATATGGTACATAGCATCATGTAATTATTAATTTTTTTATAAGGCCATTTCGCCTGTTTCACGAAAAGACAATACTGTCTCATTATATATTAAGATGAGAATTTGGTGTTATCTTTAATATGTTTTATTAAATTAGAAAGTTATAAACGCTTTAAGGGCGAGATATGGCTCGACATCATCTTTTTCTGTTTTTTCCCTGATCCTTGTTTTATACGGATAAAATGGTTTTTCGATAATTCTAATTGATATAACCATTTGTTTTTTATAGCATTACATTGTTTCAACAGATGACCGCACCATAGCAGACCTGATCGTGTCATTTCTGGCATATCTTTTGTAATATTTTAAAGTGAGTTTTTGAGGCATCAAAGCTCCCTGGCGGGAGGGGATTCAAGGGGTAACCGCCCTCACTCCTTCCTCTCCCGCTTTCGGGGAAACATTATAAAGAGAACTATTGATTTATTTTATATTTTTTGCTTTATTTGCTGATTTATAATATATTACATTTTTTTTTGAAGATACGGTTATTTACACTGATTATGCAGTAGGTTAAAGCATATTTTTTAAGAAGATTTAACTGTTATATTAAATGGTTGAAGGGAGAAACAGAATGACGTCTGCAGCAGCAGCAACACAGAAATCTTATCCTGGAGCAGCTAGATTGAAACGGCTGAAAGATTCAATCTTGAGCGCGCCCATGTCTTTACTGGCAGACCGATGCCATATTGTTACAGAATATTATAAGCGATCAGATGGTGTGCCAGCCCCCCTGCGCCGTGCCAGGGCGCTTAAGGAAGTGCTTGAGAATATGGGGATTGCTATCTGGGATGATGAGCTTATTGTGGGAGGGCTGAGCAGTGATATCCGCGGATGCCAGTTTTATCCTGAATATTCGAGTGTATGGCTGAAGGAAGAGCTTGATACGCTTGGATCCAGGGAGACTGAGCAGCGCCTTTTAAGTAATGAAGACAAGGATATTATCCTTAAAGATATTGAATACTGGGAGGGAAAATCCCTTGAAGAAGTCGGTGTTGACCTGTGGCGAGAAATCTCAGGCGACAGGATTTACAATGCAAATGAATATCGGGTGTTTCTTGACTTCAAAGGGGGTGTGCTCGGCAGGTGCCATCCTGATTATGCTAAAGTTCTGAAAGTGGGACTGAAAGGGTTGATCAAGGAAGTTAAAAAAGAGATTGCCAGTACAACCATAGATACAAAAGAGGACTTGGATAAACGGTATTTTCTTGAAGCGATCATTACCAGCTGTGAGGGGGTTATCGCGTTTGCAAAAAGACATGCGGCTTTGGCTAAAAAACTCGCGAAAAAAGAGAAGAACGCCAAACGTAAAAAGGAACTGACAAAAATCGCGGCAATCTGCTCAAGGGTTCCGGAAAATCCCGCGAGGACACTTTACGAGGCAATACAATCTCTCTGGTTTGTACACCTGGCTATTCTCATTGAAGCCACAGGTTCGGGCTATTCACCTGGCCGGATGGACCAGTATATGTATCCTTTTTATCAAAAGGATATTGAGAATAAAATGATAACAAAAAAACAGGCCCACGAACTGTTGGGATGCCTTTGGCTTAAGTTCAGCCAGATCACCAGGGTCCGTTCTTTAGCCCTTGCCCAGGTTTCGCATGGCACCATGTACCAGAATGTGACGGTTGGAGGAGAAACACAGGAAGGGATTTGTGCGGTAAATGATATGTCCTATCTCATCCTTGACGTGACAGAGCATCTCCGCGTTCCCCAGCCAACAGTCTCTGTTCGTTATAATGATAAATTACCGGAAGACTTTGTACTGCGGGCCTGTGAGGTCGTGAGCGGCGGCGGCGGGATTCCAGCGTTCTTTATGGACAAATACGCTTACGCGGCATTGCCGCTTTATAACATACCCCTGGAACATGTGCGTGACTGGGCACCTGTGGGGTGCGTGGAG